>NZ_JAVKLQ010000060.1:0-64035 GCF_031539175.1 Limnohabitans sp.
GACGGATGGCACGGGTGGCTTGGCCTCGAACTACACGTACACGACGCTGCGTGGCACAGACAACAGCGTGAGCTTGAGCCGAGCCAACTTGACGTTGGCTCCCGTCACGGACACCAAGATTTACGACGGCACACAAACCTCCACGCAAGCGGTGGTGGTGACCAACACCAGCGGCAGCGGTGATGTGGTGGTGGCGCAGCAGGAGTTTGCAAGCAAGAACGCCTTGGGTTCTGGCGGCAGCACGCTGCAAGTGAAATCGGGCTACAGCGTTGTTGATAACCAGAGTGCCGACATGAGCGGCAACTATGTGATCACAGCCAACGGCGCAGCCGCTGGGACGATCACGCCCAAAGCGCTGACGGTTGCAAACACCAGTGTGGCAAACAAGGTCTATGACGGATCAACTACGGCCACGTTGAGCAACGGCATCTTGGTCGGCGTGATCAGCACAGACGCAGCGAACGTGACGTTGACGCAAGCAGGCGCATTCGCAGACAAGAACGTGGGCATGTCCAAAACGGTGAGCGCTGCGAACACGATTGCGGGCAGCGAAGCCAGTAACTACGTGTTGACGCAACCCACAGGACTGATGGCTGATATATCGCAATTGACTCCGACCACTGGGACAGGAAATACAGGAAGCACAGGCGGCAATTCGATCGACTCGGGTATTACGGCTGTGACAGCGTTGACGCCTTCACAAGTCAGCGCTTTGAGCGTGACGCAATTGGCGGCGCTGTCTGTGACGCAAACGCAGGCGTTCACGCCAAGCCAAATTGCAGCACTGAGCGCAGCTCAAATTGCGTCTATGCCTACGGCTAACTTGACCGCGCTCACCCCCGCTCAGTTGGCGGTCTTGAGTGCGAATCAATGGATGGGCATACCGTCGTCATTGATGTCGAGTTTCAGTACCCAGCAACTGAGCGCATTGTCTGCGTCGCAATTGGCCGGTTTGAGTAACAGCCAGTTGTCTGGCATGACCTTGCAACAAGCGGCTTCTTTGTCGGGATCGCAATTGAGCGGATTGACATCCGCGCAAATCACGTTGCTGTTGAAAACTGAAGTGACTTCGCCCAATCCACCCGTAGTGCTGCCACCCGCAGTGCCCACACCCACGCCCGTTGTGCCAGTTGTGACTGCGCCAGCGTTTACAGCGCCGGTTTCGACCGCTGGTTTGACATTGAATCCAAGTCCCGTGACGGTTGATGTTGCGCCTATGGCTGTGCCAGCACCCGCACCAAGTGCGGCGACGGTGACGCCTAGCAAGGATGCAACAGCGCCTAGCGACAGCAGCAAAGACGCTGTGGTGGCCTTGTCTGTGCCTACCTCTCTCGCTGCAACGCCAGTGCCCGCTGTGACCTCGGTGAACAGCAGCAGTGTTCAGATCACACCTGTTCCTGTGGCCGCTGCCGCGACCAGTGCCAGTATTGAAAAGAGTGGCAGCTCTTCTGGCGGCGAGGTCGCTGGCTCCACAAGCTCGAGCAGTGGCGTGGTGGTGAACACCATTCGCGTCCCCAATCGTCAAACCACGGGTGTAGTGGCTGTGTTGGTGCCCAAGGGCAGTTCAAGCAGTGGCTCAGGCATGGTGATTTCGTTGCCAGAAGAAACCACCACGCTGTCCAACGCCACGCAAGAGACGGTCAAGGTTTCGCTGGTTAACGGCGCAGCCTTGCCGTCGTGGATCAAATATGCACCAGCCGAAAAAGGCTTGGTGTTGGGGGCCGTTCCTGAAGGTGGGTTGCCTGTTCAGGTCATGTTGATGGTCGGTAATCAGCGCACCATCGTGCAAATTTCAGAGTCTCAAATCGCCAAATGACAGAGGCAAACGAAATGATTTGATGACTGTGTCAGAAAAAGGGTCTTTGTAAGCACACAGTTATGATGACCTTTATATATAGGGAAATCAAATGTTTGCATTGATTCAGTCTTTGAAAATTCGAACCAAGCTCATGCTTTTGGTGCTGCCCTTGTTGGTGGCTTTGGGATGTTTGTCGTTCAGCAAGGTGTGGGACTTTTGGACGGAAAAGAACCAATACGAGGCCAGTGCTGCGGTGGTTTCAGAGGTGGCCGTTTTGGGTCAATTGGTGCATCAGTTGCAATCTGAGCGCGGCATGTCTGCTGGCTTCTTGGCTTCGGGCGGCAGTGAGGCTGCTGCGAACGCGCTGAAAGAACAACGTGTCAAAACAGACGCCACGCTGACGCGGGCGACCAGCACGGTGCAGCGTTTGATGGCGAGCAGCCCCGAGGCTGGCAACAGTGCGCAGCCTGTGGCGAAGTTGCCTGCGTTGCGCGAAGCTTTGATGGCGCAACGTCAAGCGATCGATGCCAAGGCCATGTCGGGTGGCGCCGCGATCAAGTGGTATTCGGAGCGCATCAATGCCTTGGTCGAGACTGTCTACAGTGCCGTGGCGCTTTCGCCTTCGGTGGATTTTGCGCAACGCATCCGTGCCTACGCTTACTTGATCAGTTTCAAAGAATATGCTGGACGTGAGCGTGCAGCGGTGAACGCGACCCTCTCGGCTGACAAAGCGCTGGACTCAGCGACTCAAGCGCAACTCATTGGCAACATTGCACGTCAAGATAACTTTGACGCGCTGTATCGCCAGACAGCCAGCGCCTCTGACGTGCAAGCGTTGACCTTGGCGTTAGACAAGCCTGCGGTGAAAGAGTCTTTGCGCATGCGCAATGAGGTGTTGGCTAAGGCCGCGCAAGGCGGCTTTGGCATTGCCCCCACCGATTGGTGGTCAGCGGTTTCCGAAAAGATGAACATCCTCAAAGCACACGACGACAAGTTGTCGAGTCAGTTGATTGAGAACGCACGCAGCCTGTCTGACGAGGCCAGTCAGAGTTTTGTGATCGCCAGCACCTCGGTGTTGGTGCTGACACTGCTTTTTTTGACCTTGACGTTGTGGATCACGCGCAGCATTCAGATGCCGTTGCAGGCCTTGCAAACATCGATGAATCAGATTGCCAACAGTTTTGATTTGTCGCAGCGTGTGAGTGTGCACGGGTCAGACGAAATCGCACTGACTTCGGCGTCTTTCAACCGCATGATGCAAGTCATTGGGGATGCTTTGAGCGAAGTGAATGCTGTGATGGCATCTCTGGCTGAGGGCGATTTTTCTAAGCCCGTGCAGGCTTCGCTCAAAGGCGACATGGACACTCTTAAAAACTCGGTCAATGCGAGTTTGGCGCGTGTTGAGGCCACCATTGCCACGTTGAACAGTGCCATGTTGGCGTTGCACGAGGGCGACTTCTCCTACAAAGTGGAAGTCAACGCGCAGGGCGAGTACCGCAAGGCGCTCACCAGCGCACAGCGTGCGATGGCTTCATTGCAGAAGATGTTGGGTGATGTGGGGCAGGTCATGCGTTACGTGGCAACCGGTGATTTGAGTCGTCGCGTGCACGAGACTGGGTTGGGCGATTTGAATGTGCTGCGAGAGAACATCAACGCATCGTTGGATGCCATGGTGAAGTCACTCAAAGAAATCAACGTCAACACCCGCCAGCTCGCCACGGCCTCGAATGAAACCTCGTCCGCCATTGGCCAAATTGCCGATGGTGCGCAAAATCAGACCGTGGCCATCAGCCAAGTTTCGACTGCGGTGCGTCAGACCAGCGTTGCGATTTCGGATGTGTCTAAGAACACCGAAATGGCGTCGCAGAAGTCACGCGAGTCGGTGCAAATTGTTCAAGCTGGTGTAGAAAAAATGGCCGTCATGGTCGAGGTGGTCAGCGCGATTGCGAGCAACTCAGAAAAGATCAGCAAGATCACCGAGGTGATTGAAAAGATTGCCAACAAAACCAATTTGTTGTCACTCAACGCGGCCATTGAAGCCGCCCGCGCAGGCGAGCATGGCAAAGGCTTTGCCGTGGTGGCTGATGAGGTGGGCAAGTTGGCGATCAGCAGTGCGGCCAGTTCGCAAGAGATTGCGATCTTGGTGCAAGAGGCGGCCAGCGAAACGGCCAAAGCCGTGTCAGCGGTGAAGGCCGTCAGTGAGGACATGGCGCATGTGGGTGAGAGCGCACAAGTGACCGACAGCTTGCTGCAACGCGTGTCGGCTTCTCTGGAAGAGCAAGCCAGCGCGATCGAACAAATCAATGCCAATTTGTCAGAGCTGGACCGCATCGCGCGAAGCAACGCGGCCGCATCCGAGGAAATGACAGCCAGCGTGATGGAGTTGTCGAGCACCGCTGACGCCACGCGCCGTGAGGTGGCTCACTTCACGTTGGCAGCTGCTTAAGGCGGATCAAGGCTCAATGCTTGGGCGTGGTGCCTTGCACCCAATCTAAGCCTTGTGCCATCGAGAAGTTGGCAGCCGCTTCATGGGTGGCGAAGTCGTCGGTGAAGCAAATCACGCGGTCTGTACTGGCACTGCCGCGTCCGCTGGCGACCGAGACTTGGGCGGCAAAGCGACCGCTGGGCAAAGCACGCGGGCAAGCGGCAATGCGGTATTTGCCAAATGTGATGGCATGGTTTTGGAGTTGAATAGCTGGAATCATGGATAGCTCAAAAATAAAACGACACAAATTGACCCTGTGTATGGGCCAATGAAATACGCGAAGAAGTGGGAATTTACTTAAACACCCTCTCTGCTGAGAGGGCTGCACGCGCGTTGTAGAGGCGCGTGCTAGAAGTCGACTAAAGCGATCGACTATTGTATCAGCATCAGTCCACCTTGCCAATGCGCTGCACAAGTGCTGCCATGTCTTTGGCGTCGGCTTGCACATAACGCTCGAACTCGGGCATGTCTTGAAACATGAACGAAGTGCCTGCAGCAACCAGCGCTTGGTTCGCACGTGGATCAGCGGCTGCAAATTTGGCGGCTTGACGCAACTTCTCGACCACCGCAGCGGGGGTGTTGGCCGGCACAAACATGCCCGACCATTGTGCGTAGCTGATGGGCACGCCGAGTTCTTTCAAGCTCGGCACATCGGGCATAGCAGTCAATCGGCCATCGCCCCAGTGGGCTAAGGCGCGCAGTTTGCCTGCTTTGATTTGTTGCGTCACGCTCGCAGGGCCTGTCGACAAAGCTTCGATTTGCCCTGACAGCAAGGCCATCACCGCAGGGCCTGCGCCTGTGTAGGGCACATGGAGCATGTAGCTCGCGGTGGCGGCCTTGAGTTGCTCCATGGGCACGTGCATGGTGCCGTAGTTGCCTGATGAACCAAACGACACCTTGGCGGGGTTGGCTTTGACGTAGGCCATGAACTCAGCGTAGGTTTTCCAAGGGCTCTCGGCTTTCACCACCAACACGGTGGGGTCGGCGCTGAAGCGTGCGATGGGTTTGAGCTGGTCGAGCTGAAACATGGGGGCCCGTTTGAGCACTTTGTCCGCTTCAGGCAACACCACCAATGACGACAGCGCCATCAACACGGTGTAGCCGTCTGCTTTGGACTTGGCGACTTGTGCCATGCCAATGCCGCCGCCCGCACCGCCTTTGTTTTCAATGACCACGGCTTGTTTGAGGTAGCGACCCATGGCTTCGGCCACAGGACGACCCACGGTGTCCGCCACGCCGCCGGGTGGGAAGGGCACCAGCATCGTGATGGGCCTTGAGGGGTAGTCGTCCTGTGCGAACGCAGGCCATGCAGCGGCGGATGCCAGCAAGCCCGCGGCCAGCCCACGAAGCACGATGTGGCGGCGTATGGTCATGTGTATCTCCTGTCTTTGGGCGTGACGTGGACGCTCAGACGAATTTGTTTTCGATGTGGCCGATGCCGTCAATCTCGACGCGCACCACGTCACCGGCTTTCAAATAGCGCGGTGGCTTCAAGCCCATGCCCACACCGGCTGGTGTGCCCGTCGCAATGATGTCGCCAGGGTAGAGCGTGATGCCGCGAGAGATGGTTTCGATCAGCGTCGGAATGTCAAAAATCATGTTCTCGGTGGGACCATCTTGGCGTTGTTCGCCGTTGATGATGCCGCGCACGCGGGTGTGTGTGCCGTCGAGTTCGTCGGCGGTCACCAACCAAGGGCCCATGGGGCAGAAGGTGTCGAACGACTTGCCCATGTCCCATTGCTGGTGGCGCATTTGCACATCGCGTGCCGTCACATCGTTGACGATGGTGTAGCCGTAAATGTGTTTCATGGCGTCAGCCGCAGCGATGTTTTTGCCGCCGTGGCCGATGATGACGGCCAACTCAGATTCGTAGTCAATTTGGTCTGACACCGCAGCGCCTGGCAGCACCACGTCGTCAAATGGACCCACCACGCATTCGGGCACCTTGGTGAACACGATGGGCCATGCTTGCGTGTTGGTGTTGCTGTCTTTGAAGACCGAGGTGGACAGCTCTTTTGCGTGCTCGTGGTAGTTGCGGCCCACGCACCAAATGTTGCGGCGGGGCAGGGGAATGGGGGCTTCGAGTTTCACATCGGCCACAGCCACCGTTTGGCGAGTCAATGCGGGCAAGGTGCCGCCGGCCATCAACGTTTCGATCAAGCGCAGTGCGCCGTGCTGGGCCACATCGGCAGGCACGTCAAAGGCGGTGACGGTTTGACCATCGGCAGACACTTGGCCCACATGGCGTTGATCTTGATAGCGGTAGGTGGCAATGCGCACAGAAAACTCCTTGTTCAAATTGAATGGTTAGCATGCTAATGCTTACCCAGCCATTTGAAAACTAGGGTTTGTCTTGTGCGAGTCAGTGCATAGTGTGACTCAGTCGGCGCGGCGTTGAATCCATCCCGAAGCCAAAGCGGTGCCCAGCACAATAACCAGGCCGCAACCCAGCATCCACGGTGTAACGACCTCATCTAAAAAGACCACGCCCACCAGATTGGCAAAAACGGGAATGAGGTAGGTCACGGTCATCGCGCGTGCGGGGCCTGTGCGCGTCATCAGGCGGAAATACAGCACATAGGCGAAAGCGGTGCACATCAAGCCTGCAATGGCCAGTGCCGCCCAAGCGCGCAGGGGTGGCCACACCTCCGGCCAAGTGAGCAAGGCAGGGACGCACAGTCCCACGCTCACGCCCCACAAGCTGCCGCTGGTGGTCACCATGGAGGGAATGCCTTGCAAGTAGCGCTTGGTAAAGCTGCCCGCCAAGCCATAGCAAAACGTCGCCACCAAACAAGCGACCACCGCCAGCCCCGAGCCGCCCGCTTTGAACGAGATACCGCCCGGCACGCCGAGTGCCAGCAGCACCACGCCACCAAACCCAAGGGCCAATCCGAGCGCACGCAGTGAGTTGAGTTTGTCGCCCAGCCAAAACCAAGCGATCACCGCGCCAAAGAGCGGCGTGGTGGCATTCAAGATGGACGACATGCCCGTGCTGATGTGCAACAGCGCGTAGGCATATAGCGCGAAGGGAATGCCTGAATTCAGCATGCCCACGATGAACGTGGGTCGCCAATGCTGGCGCAGCAGCCCCGCCTCGCCACGCCACACCAACACGGGCGTGAGCATGAGCGCCGCCATGCTGATGCGCACCCACGATGTCGCAAACGGGCCGAAGGCGTGTGCGCCTTCACGCATGAACAAAAAGGAGGTGCCCCACAGAATGGCAAGCAACACAAACTCAGGCACCCATTGGCGCCAAGGCAACACGGTTTCGGTCATCGGATGGGACTGTTCATGCGGGCTTCTAAGGCCAACAGGTGTTCTTTACGATCCAGCCCACCCGCATATCCGGTGAGTGAGCCATTGGCCCCCACCACACGGTGGCAAGGCACCACCACGCTCCACGGGTTGCGCCCAATCGCCGCGCCCACCGCCCGCACAGCTTGGGGGTTGCCGATGCGTTGGGCGATGTCGCCATAGGTGGTGGTGTGGCCGAAGGGGATGTTTTGCAGCGCTCGCCAGACCGCTTGTTGGAAGGGCGTTCCTTCGACGAATTGCAAGGGCAGATCAAAGGTTTGAAGGTCGCCCTCGAAGTAGGCCGTCAACTGCGCATGCGCCTCGTGTAGCACGGGGTGTGCGTCATCGTGTGTCCAATCCGCGGGGTCTGGAAAGTGTTGTTGACCGACAAACCAAATGCCACTCAAGCCTTGTGGTCCTGCGGCTAAAAGCACAGGCCCTAGCGGGCTGGGGCGCACGGTTTGAACGAGTCGTGGCAGGAGTACGCGGGGGTTCATAAGAATTGATCATAGTGCGGACTAATTACAATCTGTTCATGCAACTCAACGCCTCCATCTTCAAAGCCTACGACATCCGTGGTGTCGTTCCTTCCACCCTCAACACCGATGTGGCTGAAGCCTTGGGTCGTGCCTTTGGCACCCATGCCGCAGCGTCTGGCGAAACCACGGTGGCGGTTGGCCGCGATGGCCGTTTGAGTGGACCTTCATTGGTTGACGCGTTGATTCGCGGCTTGGTCGCTGCGGGTGTGCAAGTGATCGATGTGGGCGCAGTCACCACGCCGATGCTGTACTTTGCAGCCAGCACCTTGTGCAAGAGTGGCATTCAAGTCACAGGCAGTCACAACCCCAAGGATTACAACGGGTTCAAGATGGTCCTCGGCGGCCGCGCCATCTATGGCGACGAAATTCAAGGTTTGCGCCACATCATGGCGCTTGAGAGCTGGACACTCAAAGCAGGCGGCAGCGTCAAGCAGGTGGATGTGACTGCCGATTACGTGGCCCGCATCGTGGGCGATGTGCGTTTGAGCCGCCCCATGAAAGTGGTGGTCGATTGCGGCAACGGCATTGCGGGTGCCACGGCACCCACCATCTTCCGTGCGTTGGGCTGCGAGGTGGTGGAACTGTTCAGCGAGGTGGACGGCAACTTCCCCAACCATCACCCTGACCCCAGCAAACCTGAAAACCTCAAAGACTTGATCGCTGCCCTGAAAACCTCCGGTGCTGAGTTGGGCTTGGCCTTTGACGGCGATGGCGACCGTTTGGGCATCGTCACCCAAGGCGGCAACAACATTTACCCCGACCGCCAAATGGCCTTGTTCGCCCGCGATGTGCTGTCGCGTGTGCCAGGCGGTGCGATTGTGTTTGACGTGAAGTGCTCGCAGCGTTTGGCCCCCGCCATTCGCGAAGCCGGCGGTCAAGCGCTGATGTTCAAAACGGGCCACTCGCTCATCAAAGCCAAGATGAAAGAAGTCGATTCACCTTTGGGCGGTGAGATGAGCGGCCACATCTTCTTCAAAGAGCGTTGGTACGGCTTTGACGACGGCACTTACGCCGGTTGCCGGTTGCTCGAAATCGTGAGCCGCAGTCCCGATGCCAATGCGATGTTGGACGCGTTGCCCACCAGCTTCTCCACGCCTGAGTTGAACGTGGGTTGCGCTGAGGGCGAACCCCACCGCTTGAGCGCGGAGCTGCAGCAGCTGGTGTCTTCTGGCGAACTGCCTTCGCCTGAGTTCAAGCCCGAAGCCTGTGTGATTGACGGCCTGCGCATCGACTGGGCCGACGGTTTTGGTTTGATCCGCGCCTCCAACACCACACCGGTGTTGGTGTTGCGCTTTGAAGGCCAAACGCAAGAAGCGCTGACGCGCATTGAGCACGACATGTTGGCGCTGTTGCGCCGTGTCAAACCTGATGCGGCGTTTCAAGAGGCGGCGCATTGAGCTTGCCTGATGTATTTTTAGAGATTGATCGTCAAGCACCCATCAAGGTGCTGATCGTCAAGCTCTCGTCCTTGGGCGATGTGGTGCACACCATGCCCGCCGTGATGGACATTCAAGCCGCGTTCCCACATGCCCAAATCGACTGGGTGGTTGAGCGTGGCTTTGCTCCTTTGGCCGCACGTTGTGCCGCTGTGCAACGTGTGATTCCATGTGAGTTGCGTCGCTGGCGCAAGGCATTTCTCAAGTCAGACACGCGCGCGCAAACCCGTGCCGAGTGGCAAGCGTTCAAAGCCGATTTGCAGCGCGATGCCTATGACGTGGTGATCGATCTGCAAGGCCTCACCAAGTCGGCGCTGGTGGCTTGGTTGGCGCGAACGACACCGACCGGCAAACGCGTTGCCATGGCCAATCGCACCGACGGCTCGGGCTACGAGCGCCCCACGCGTTGGGTGGCCGATGTGGCCATTCCCATCACGCCGCACATTCATGCGGTCGAGCGCGGGCGTGTGCTGTGTGCGAAAGCGTTGGGCTATGCGGTGCCCACGGCGGTGAACTACGGCTTGGGTCAAGCCGCTGGCCAACGCAAGCCTGTGGTGGTTTTGGTGCATGGCACCTCGCGCGCTGACAAAGAATGGCCGTTGTCACACTGGTATGCCTTGGGACAGCGTTTGAAAGAAACCGGCTTAGACGTGGTGCTGCCTCACGGCAACGAAGAAGAGCGTTTGCGCAGCGAGGCCTTGGCGGACATGTTGCCGGGTGCCGTCGTGTGGCCCCGCCTGTCGTTGGACCAACTCACGACCGAGATGGCGCAATGCATTGGCGTGATCGGGGTAGACAGCGGCCTGAGCCACATCGCGGTGGCCCTTGACTTGCCGCATGTGCAGATTTACAACTTCGACACCGCTTGGCGCACCGGCCCTGAAGGCTTGCGTCGCCAAATTAGCGTCATGGACTGCCCCACCCCCACGGTCGATGCGGTGTGGCGAGCTTGGCAGCAATGCCTCCAAGCCTAAGAGGTGTGTTGTGACAACACGGACGTTTTACAGCTGGGTTCTGCACGCATTGCAGCCCTTTTTACGCCGCAAGCTCCAGCGCCGTGGCGTGGAAGAGCCCGGCTATCTCGAGGCCATCGACGAGCGTTTTGGGCACTACACCCAAGCGTGCGCAGCGCAAAGTGGCGTGGCTTATGTGTGGGTGCATGCGGTGTCGCTGGGCGAGACCCGTGCGGCCGCCGTGCTGCTGCAGGCCTTGCGCGAGGTCATGCGTGATGCACAGCTTGACCTGAAAATCTTGCTGACCCACGGCACGGCCACGGGGCGTGCTCAAGGCCAAAGTCTGCTGCACGATGGTGATGTGCAGGTCTGGCAACCGTGGGACACGCCAGCGGTGGTGCAGCGGTTTTTGCAGCATTTCCAGCCCCGTGCCGCCATTGTTTTAGAAACAGAGGTCTGGCCCAATTGGGTGGCCTTGTGCCGTCAAGCGCAGATACCCATGCTGTTGGTCAATGCCCGCATGAGCGAGAAGAGCATGCGCCAAGCCCAGCGTTTGGCTTGGCTCTCGCGTCCGGCCTACCAAGGCTTGACCGCGGTGTTCGCCCAAACCCAAGCCGATGCCGCACGTTTACGGCAATTGGGTGCCAACGTCGACGGCGTGTTGGGCAATTTGAAGTTCGATGCCAAACCCGATGCGCAGCAACTGTTGCAAGCCACGGCGTGGAAGCAAAGCCTCACGCGTCCGGTGGTGTTGCTCACCAGCTCACGCGAGGGAGAAGAGGTCATGTGGCTCGACACCTTGCAGGCGCTCAAAGATGCGCCGCTCGATGCGCAGCACCATTTCCATGCGGTGCATTGGCTGGTGGTGCCCCGTCACCCGCAGCGCTTTGACGAGGTGGCAGCGCTCATCACGCAACGTGGTTTTGCCTTGTCACGCCGCAGCGAATGGGCGAATGGCCCTGAGACTGCCCCAGCCGATGACACCATTTGGCTGGGCGATTCGTTGGGCGAAATGGCGCTGTACTACGGCTTGGCCGATGCCGCGTTGTTGGGCGGCAGTTTTGCGCCATTAGGCGGGCAAAACTTGATTGAAGCCACGGCATGCGGTTGCCCCGTGGTGATGGGCCCGCACACGTTTAACTTTGCCGAAGCGGCTGACTTGGCTGAAGCCGCGGGGGCTGCGTTACGCGTGGCCGACATGGCGGAGGCCGTGGTCACCGCTTTGCAAATGGTCGGCTCAAGCGCCGATGAAAACGCACATGTCCAAGCATGTTGGACGTTTTCACAAGAGCACAAGGGGGCAGCGCTGCGCACGGCACAGGCGCTGCTGCCTTACCTCAAGACGTGATTAAGGTGCCAACAAGGCGTTGATTGGCTGCAAGTCTTGTGGCGTCAAGGTGCCGCTGGCTTGGCGCAGCTTGAGGTTGCCCACCAACACGTCGTAGCGTGCTTTGGCCAAGTCGCGCTTGGTTTGGTAGAGCTGGCTTTGTGAGTTCAGCACGTCGATGTTGATGTTCACGCCCACTGAGTAACCCAGTTTGTTGGCATCCAACGCGCTTTGTGTGGAGGCTTCTGCCGCCTCTAGCGCTTTGACTTGGCTCAGGCCCGCGACCAAACCGAAGTAAGCCGTGCGCGTGGCTTGGGCGGTGTTGCGGCGTGCGTTTTCGTAGTCAGAGCGGGCTTTGTCTTCTAAGGCCACCGTTTCTTTGACGCGGTATTGCGTGGCAAAGCCCGCGAAGATAGGCACGTTCAAGACGATCGCAGCGGAGGGGTTCATGATGTGTGAACTGGTGCCGCTGGTGGGGTTTGTGGATGAGCCAGACACGTTGCGCACGCCTTGGTAGTTCAGCTGTGCATCCAGTGTGGGCTTGTGTCCGGCGGTTGCTTTGTCCACTTCGAGGTTGGCCACTTCCAAGCCCAATCGGGCCTGACGTACGGCGGGACTGGCAGATTCAGACTGAGACACCCAGCTGTCCACACTGTCGGCAGGAGGCTCGATGAGTTTGGAGTTGTCCACCAAGCGTTTGGGTTGGGTGTTGCTCATGCCGACGGCCAAATCAAGGGCCAAGCGCTTGATGCGAAGGTCGTTAGCTGCTGCAATTTCCTGTGCGGTGCTCAGGTCAAAACGGGCTTGTGCATCGCGTACGCCGGTGATGGTGGACGTGCCCACTTCAAAGTTGCGTTTCGCCGAGGCCAGTTGCTCTTGCACGGCTTGCTTTTGAGCTTGCACGGAGGCCAAGCTGGCTTCGCTGGTGAGCACGTCAAAGTAAGCTTGCGAGACACGGACCAACAAGTCTTGCTCGGCGGCTTCAAATTGAGCTGCCGCTTGTTGCAACAGGGGGCCCCCTTGGCGATAGGCTGCCCATGCAGCAGGGCGGTACAGCGGTTGAACCAAGGTGATCGCTGCAACACCACTGCCGTAAAAGTAGCGAGCTGGATTGGGCTGCCCATCTGGGCGAAGATCAAAACGTGTCCGCGAAGCACTCGCCGACAACGCAATGTTGGGCAGCACGCCGCCCAACGTTTGGTTGGCTTTGGCCAAGTTGGCTTCAAACTGGGCTTTGGCAGAAATGAAGCTCGCGTCGTAAGCACGCGCAGCCTCGTACATGTCGACCAAGCTTTGGGCTTGTGCGGCGCTGGCGAATGTCAAGGCGACAGCAGCGGCGAGGGGCAATGTGCGAAACAGGGTGCGCGAGAGCTTCATAAGTGTCTTTCTGTCAATCAATATCTGGGCACGGTGGCATCCACCTGCGCCGACCAAGCGTCAATACCGCCCGCAATGTTGGCCACATGGGCAAAGCCTTGTTGGGCCAAAAATGCGGCCACTTGCATGCTGCGCGCACCGTGGTGGCACAGGCAAGCAACGGGGCGGTTGCGGTCGAGTTCATTCAGCCGAGCTGGGACGGTGTGCATCACCATCTTGACCAGTTCAAACCCTTGCGGCGTCACACAAGCGGTTTGAATTTCCCAAGGTTCGCGCACATCCAACACAACGGTGTTGCCGTCGGTGGCATGTGCGGCGATCCAGTCTGAAAGCTGGACCGGTTGAATTTGATCGATCATGCCGAACTTTTAGAACTGGAAACGACTTGGCTCTGTAAAGCCTTGTAAACGTGGTGCGGTGGTGTCCCACAAGGCTTTGCTGCTCCATGCGGCATCGCCAGTGCGGGTGAACAGCGTGGCGCACATCACGGGGTCTTGGCCCACGATGGCCATCAGTCGACCACCCACTTTGAGCTGTTTCAGCAGGGCTTGTGGCACTTCAGCCACGGAGCCGCCGAGCACGATGGCGTCGAAGGGGGCATCGCCCGCAGCACCTTGGCTACCGTCAGCGAGGCGCACGTCCACGTTGGTCACGCCAGCGCGTTGCAGGTTGTCGCGTGCGGTGGCGGCCAATTCAGAATCCATTTCCAAGCCGATGACGCGCTGGGCACGGCCTGCGACCAAGGCGCACAAATAGCCGCTGCCCACACCAATCGCCAACACTTTTTCAGTGCCAGTCAGTTCGAGGTCGTGCATCAAGCGGGCATCCACGCGGGGGGGCAGCATGCTGTGGCCGTTGGTCAACGGCACTTCGGTGTCGGTGTAGGCCAGGGCTTGGTAGACCTGGGGCACAAACAATTCGCGAGGCAGCTGCGACAACACGTTCAAAGCGGCTTTGTCGAGCACTTGCCAAGGGCGAATTTGTTGCTCGACCATGTTGAAGCGGGCTTGTTCGTGGGTATTCATCTCAAAACTCCAAAATCGGTAAGTAAAAGCTGAGCAAAATTTTAACGGGCCGTGCTGTCAGAGCCTGACGCCCATTTGCGCTGCAGCCATTGGGCCAAATCGTCCAGATAGCAATACACCACGGGCACGACCACCAAGGTCAGCAGTGAGGAGGTGATGACGCCGCCGATCACCGCTTGGCCCATGGGCGCGCGCTGTTCTGAGCCCTCCGACAAGGCGAAGGCCAATGGCACCATGCCAAAAATCATGGCGAGGGTGGTCATCAAAATCGGGCGCAATCGAACCTCGGCGGCCAGCAGCAGGGCTTCGTTGCGGCCGAGCCCGGGTTTGAACGTGCCATCCGCTTGTAACTGGGGCTCGCGTGCACGGATGGCAAAGTCGACCAACAAAATGGCATTTTTGGTAACCAAGCCCATCAGCATCACCATGCCAATGACCGAGAACATCGACAGGCTGGAGCCAAACATCAACAAGGCCAGCACCACGCCAATCAGCGTCAGGGGCAGGGCCGTCATCAGCGCCATGGGTTGCAAGAAGCTTTTGAACTGACTGGCCAAGATCATGTAGATGAACACAATCGCCAGCACCAAGGCGGAGATGGCGTAACCAAAAGACTCGGCCATGTTTTTGGTGGAGCCGCTGAATTGGTAGCGATAGCCGGGTGGCAACTGGATGCCGTCCATGATTTTGCGAATATCGCCTGAGACTTCGCCCGCCGAGCGGTTGTACACGTTGGCGTTGATGGCCACTTCGCGCATCAAATCGCGGCGGTTGATTTGGTTGGAGCCTGTGCCTTCCACCACCTTGGCAAATTGGTTCAAACGGGCCACGCGCGGGCTGCCGTCGGCTTGTGTGCCAATGGTGAAGGGCAGACGCTCCATATCTTGCAAATTGTTGCGGGCGTTGGGGTTCAAGCGCACGTTGACGTCGTAGGTTTGGTCGTCTTCGGCACGCCAATTGGTGACGGTGGTGCCCGCCACCAAGGTGCGCAGTTGGTTGCCCACGGTGCCCAGTGACAGGCCAAAGTCATTCGCTGCCTCACGTTGCATTTGCACGTCAACGGTGGGTTTGTTGGGCTTGATGCTGGAGTCCAAGTCCACCAAGCCAGGCACGGTGCGAACCTTCTCCATGACTTGCACGGTCAGCCGTTCAAGCTCGCGCAAGTCACGGCCTTGTAATGAGAATTCCACTTGTTTGTTACCGCCCACCGAGTCGAGCAAGCCCGCATGCGTGACGGTAATGCCCGGCACATCGAGCAGTCGCGTGCGCAGCGCAGCGGACATTTGGTCGACGTTGCGTTGTCGGTCTTTGCGGTCGACCAAGCGCACGTAAACGTTGGCGTAAATTTTGCCGTTGGCTGTGCCCGTGTTGATGGTGGACAGCGTGTAGCGCACCTCCGGAAACTCACGAATGATGGCTTCGACTTGCTGCGCTTTGGCTTCGGTCACCTCCAGCGAGGAGCCCACAGGGGTGTAGAAGTTGACCGAGGTTTCTGAGAAATCTGCCTTGGGCACGAACTCGGTGCCCAGCAGTGGGACCATAAAAATACTTACCACAAACGTGCCTACAGCCAGCGCCACCGTGGCACGCTTGTGATGCAGCGACCAGCGCAAGATGTGTTGATACAGCGCCACCAATCGGTCGGTGCTGCGTTCAAACCAAGCGGTCACGCGTCCAACCGTGCGGTCATAAAACGCATTTGATGTGCCGTGCTCGCCATGTGCATGGATGGTGGGGTCGTGCCAGATGGACGACAGCATGGGGTCGAGCGTGAAGCTGACAAACATCGAGATCATCACCGCGGCCACGATGGTCAAGCCAAACTCATGGAAGAACTTGCCGATGATGCCGCCCATGAAACCGATGGGTAAAAACACCGCCACGATGGACAAGGTGGTGGCCAGCACCGCCAAGCCAATTTCTTGTGTGCCGTCCATGGCCGCTTGGTAGGGCGTTTTGCCCATTTGCACGTGGCGCACGATGTTTTCGCGCACCACAATCGCATCGTCAATCAACAAGCCCACGCACAGCGACAGGGCCATCAGCGTGATCATGTTGATGGTGAAGCCAAACATGTACATGAACAAAAACGTGCCGATGATGGCAATGGGCAGCGTGAGGCCTGTGATGACGGTGGAGCGCCACGAGTTCAAAAACAAGAACACGATCAGCACCGTCAGGACGGCGCCTTCAATCAAGGTTTGACGCACGTTGGCCACCCCCACGCGAATGGGGCGTGAGCCGTCTTGCACTTGTTCCAAGCGCACGCCCGCAGGCAATTGCGATTGCATCTCGGCAATGGTTTTGTTCAGCCCATCGATGACTTCGATGGTGTTTTCATCTTGCGACTTTTGCACGGTCATCAGCAAGGTGCGTTGACCGTTGTAGAGCGCCAAGCTTTCCACCTCTTGTGCCCCGTCATTGACGGCGGCGACTTGGTTCAGGCGAATGGGCGTGGTGCCTTTGCGTGCCACGATGATGTCGCCAAATTGCTCAGGCCGCAGCATGCGTCCTTGGATTTGAATCACGCGGTCTTGTTGCAACGAGCGCAAGCTGCCCACGGGCAAGTCTTGGGCCTCGGTTTTGACCGCATTCACCACTTGGTCGGCGCTGATGCCCAACGCCTCCATGGCTTGCGGGTTCAGGTACAGGTTGATTTCGCGCTTGGTGCCCCCCACCAGCGACACCGAGCCCACGCCCCGCACGTTCTCGAGGCGCTTTTTCAGCACTTGATCGGCCCAGTTGGTCAGCTCGACGGCCTGCAGCGCTTTCGCCTTGTCGCCCGACGCTGTGGCACTCAAAGGCGCGTCAGGCACGACCGCCAGTGACCAGATGGCGCGGCTCGAGGGGTCAAAGCGCAGGACTTTGGGCTCTTTCACGTCGGTGCGCAAGGTGGGGCGCAAGGCCGCCACTTTTTCTCGCACGTCTTCTGCGCCTTTGCGGCCGTCGATTTGCAGTTGAAACTCGACCACCACCACCGACATGCCTTCGTAGCTGCGTGAGGTGAGGGCGTTGATGCCCGCGATCGCGTTCACACCTTCTTCGATTTTTTTACTGACTTCGCTCTCGACAATCTCGGGCGACGCGCCTGGGTATTCCGTGGTGATGACCACCACTGGAAAGTCAATGTTCGGGAACTGATCGATCTTGAGGCGCTGGTAAGAAAACATGCCCAGCACCACAAAGGCGAGCATCACCATGGTCGCAAAGACCGGATTTTTAAGACTGACTTTGGTGAACCACATGCTGAGCTTTATGAGGGGGGAACGGTGCTTACTTGGCCACAGCGCTGGCCGACGACGCTGCGGCTGCTGGCGCGGTGGTGTAAGTCACCGCCAAACCTTCGCGCAGAGCACCCACTTGGCCTGTGAGCACGGTGCTGCCTGCGGCGATGCCCGTCACGCCGACCAGTGGCTCTGCTTCGGGTTGCGCGAGGTCGATGCCGGTCACGCCCACGACCACGTTTTTGTGGGCGACTTGAAAGCGTTCGCCTACTTTTTCAACCACTTGGACATAGGGCTGCGGGCGGTCGCTGCGCACGGCCGACAAGGGGACGGCGATCACTTGATGCTTGCCCAAACCCAAAGTGCCTTTGGCAAACAGACCGTGGCGCAGACCTTGTTGTGGGTCAAGGCGCAGGTAGACCATGACGCTGCGGCTGCCCGTTTGCGCGCTGGGGCTGATGCGCTGAACTTTGGCTTGGACGAAGCTGGGGCGGTCTTCGAGTTGCAGCATGGCCACTTGGCCCACGCGCACGTCGATCGATTCGCTGGGACTGAGAGGGGCTTCCACTTCAAGCTGGCGCAGGTCCACCAGTTCCAAAATCTTGGCATCAATGCCCACGCGTTCGCCCAGTTGTGCCGCGCGCAAGGCGATCACACCTGCAAATGGGGCCACCAGCGTGGCGTCATCCAGCGATTTGCGGGCGACATCGGCACCTGCGATGGCCGCCTTGTGGCTGGCCACTGCGCCTTGGTAGCTGGCGAGAGAGTTGTCTGACGCAAGTTTAGAAATGAAGCCCTGCGCCACCAAGCTTTGGTTGCTGTCCCATTGGCGTTGCGCAATGTCCATTTGGGCTTTGGCGGCGACGGCTTGTTCTTGCGCTTGCTGCCAGCGGCGTTGGTACTCGGTCGGGTCGATGCGTGCCAGCACTTGGCCAGCGACCACCGCATCGCCTTCGCGCACGGTGATGTCTTTGACTTCACCCGCCACCCGAGCTTTGATGATGGCGTAGTTCAGCGCTTTGACCGTGCCCGAAATGGCAAGGCCTTGGGTAATCTCGCGCATGTTGGCTGTCAACACGTCGCTGTTGGCCAACTCAATGTGGGTTTGCACGGCTGCAGGCGCAGCTGCCGCTTCTTTTTGAACACGCTTGGATGCCAAGGCGCGCCAAATGCCCGCCACGAGGGCCAGCACAATGACAGTGATGATGAGCCAACGGGTTTTGTTTTTCATGAGGCGCTCCGAGCGAGCATGCCGTTGAGCAGCATGTCGACTTGCATGTGTATAAATTTTTGTGGGTCAATGATGTTGGCCGAGGCAGCACAGGCGCCCATGGAGTGTTTCCACATCATCAAAAAAATCATGGGGGCGATGAGGGTGTAAACCGCTTTGTCGGTGTCCATCGCCCGAAATTCGCCGCTGTCGACGCCGCGCTGCAAGATGCGGTGCAGCAGCTTTGTGCCCGGCACCACCACATCGGCTTGGTAAAACGCTGCCACGTCGGGGAAGTTTTGGGCTTCGCTCATGACCAACTTGGCGATGCCACTGGCCGCTGTGTTGCCCACGCGTTCCCACCAAGCGTTCATGGCGTACTTGACCATGTCGGCGCTGCTGCCCTCAAAGGTGTTGAGTTCTTCGTTCCATGCGGGAAACAGGCTGCCAATGTTTTCGCGAATCACCGCTTTGAACAGGTCTTCTTTGCTCTGAAAGTACAAAAACAAAGTGCCTTTAGACACGCCAGCGCGTGCAGCCACTTCTTCAGAGCGCGTCGCGGTGAAGCCCTTTTCTACAAAGAGGGCCAAAGCCGCGTCCAACAGCTCGCGCGGACGCGCTTCTTTGCGGCGCTCGCGTTTGGGCGTCGGTTCAAGGCTGGTGGACACGGGTTCGTTGGACATGGTTCTTAATGACTAATGGGTTAGTAATGTAGCCGAACATGCGTCTCCTTCAATGACTGTTTTGTCACAAAGCCAACCCTAAAATCGCCCCCATGCCAACATCACCTCACACCGCCTTGCCAAACGCCCGCGTGATCACTTTAGGTGGGGGTTGCTTTTGGTGCACAGAGGCTGTGTTTGTGCGCGTACAAGGTGTGTTCGATGTGGAGTCGGGGTATTGCAACGGCCACGTGCTGAACCCCACCTACCCGCAAGTGTGCGAGGGCACGACAGGGCACAACGAGGTGGTGCGCTTGGTGTACGACCCGTCTGCGATTGATTTGCGGGCGTTGTTGGAAATCTTCTTTGTCATCCACGACCCCACCACGTTGAACCGTCAAGGCAACGACGCAGGCACGCAGTACCGCAGTGGCATTTACCTCAGCGACCCTGCCGACCGTGTGGTGGCGCAGCAGGTGTTGGACGAGGTCAATGCCAGTTTGGGCGGTCAAGTGGTGACGGAGTTACACATGCTCAGCAACTACTCAGCGGCCGAGGCCTATCACCAAGATTATTTTCAAAACCACCCCGACCAAGCTTATTGCGCTTACGTGGTGACCCCCAAAGTGCAGAAGTTTTTGAAGACTTTTGCAGATCGGGTCAGGCGTGATTGATTTTCGGCATGCCACGGCTGTCGCCGTGGCCACTTTTTTATCAAGTCATGTGGGTGGGGTTGGGGCTCAGGCGCTGGCTGAAGTCACCATCACAGCACGCCCAGAGGCTGCGGGTACTTTGACGGCGCCTGTGCAACAGCTCTCGGGCGCGGCGCTGACGCAACGCCAAGGCAGCACCTTGGGCGACACGCTTGACAGCTTGCCTGGCGTGGCGAACAGCGCGTTTGGGCCCAATGTGGGACGACCCGTCATTCGTGGTTTGGACGGCGACCGCATTCAGATTTTGCAAAACGGCGGCGCCAACATGGACGTGTCGGGCCTGAGCTTTGACCACGCCGTACCGATAGACCCTCTGACCACGGAGCGCATTGAGATTTTGCGCGGTCCCGCCACTTTGCTGTATGGCAGCAGTGGCTTGGGCGGTGTGGTGAATGTGATCGACAACCGCATTGCCCGTGAACCTGCTTTTGAGGCACAAGGCGGCGCCATGGGCAAAGCCGAGCTGCGCGCAGGTGGTGCGGCCGACGAGCGCAGCACTGGCGCGATGGTGGAGGCTGGGAACGACCGCTTCGCCTTGCATCTGGATGCCTTTGACCGCCACACCGGCAATCTGCGTGTTCCGCAAACCATGGATTGCACGGTGAATGGTGTGACCACCCGCCAGACGCGTGTGTGCAATTCGTCCAGCCACACACAAGGCGGCGGCGTGGGGGGCACCTTGCTGTTGGACAGGGGTTATTTGGGTTTGTCGACCAGCGAATACCGCAGCAGCTATGGCACCGTGGCAGAGCCGGATGTGACCATTGGCATGCAGCGCCGCCACACGGTGATGGAAGGCGAGTGGCGTGAAGGCGGAGCGTTGCTGCAAGCGCTCAAGTTTCAGTGGGGTTACACGCAATACACCCACACCGAATACCCAGGTGAGCAGGTGGGCACTCGTTTTGACAACGCGGGCAACGCCTTGCGTGTCGAAGCCCGCCAGCAAGCGCGCGCTTTAGGGCAAGGCTTGCAATTAGACGGGGTGGTGGGCTTACAGCGCGAAGGCAACCGCTTGACCGCGCAAGGTGCTGAGGCGTTTGTGCCGTCGAGCCGCACCCAAAGCTCTGCCTTGTTCACGTTGCAAACCTTGAAAACAGCATGGGGTCATGTCAGCGCGGCGGCACGCACCGAAGGCGTGGTGGTGGCGTCGCTGGATCACACGGACCCCACGCGATTCCCTTCGGAAGAAAAACGCTTCACACCGCACAGTGTGGCGCTTGGGGTGTTGCGTAACTTTCGCCAAGGTGAAGCGCAAAACGGTTGGCAACTCACCAGCAACCTAGGTTGGAGCCAACGTGCGCCCAAAGATTACGAGTTGTTTGCCAACGGCCCGCACGCTGCCACAGGCACCTACGAACAAGGCGATCACCGCAGCGCCCTCGAAAAGGCCACGCAGTTCGACGTGGGGGGCGCATGGAAAGCGGGCCCGCATGCGTTTGGCGTGACGGGCTTTGTCTCGCGCTTTGCCAACTATGTGTCGCTGCAACCCACGGGTGAGTTCAAAGATGCCAGCGGTGCCCTCGTCAGCGCGACCAGCTCAGACCGCTTGCCCGTGTACCAGTACGAGAGCGTGCAAGCCCGTTTTGTGGGTTTGGAAACGACCGCAAAGCTGCGCATGGTGGGCGGCCAACAAGCGTTTTGGACGTCCAATGCCGCGCACGGCAACCTAGATTTGGAGTTGCGTGGCGACATGGTTCGTGCCGATGACTTGACCTACCACCGCCTCTTGCCCCGCATCGCGCCCATGCGTTTGGGCGCGGATTGGGTGTGGACCCAAGCCGCTTGGGGCGCCCGCCTTGGTGTGTTGTATGCGGGGGCGCAAAACCGTGTGCCCCATGCGGGCGACGTCACCACCGCCAGTTACACCTTGTTGAATGCTTCGCTGAATTACCACACCCACACCGGTGCCGTGCATTGGATGGTGTTTGCCAAGCTGGATAACTTGACCAATCAATTGGCTTATTCCGCCACCTCCGTGCTCACCCAAACCATGGGAACCAACGCGCCACCCTTGGCTGGGCGCAGCTTGAAGCTAGGCTTGCAAGCCAGTTTCTGACGTGGCGGGTTAGGGCGCCAAACGTTCGCGAACCCATGCTGTGGCGGATTCTGCGTGCGTTGCGTTGTTGCTGCGGTAGCGCAAACGGTCGTGCAAGCGGCTCTTGCGGCCTTGCCAAAACTCCCACTGCTCGGGCACCAAGCGGTAACCACCCCAATGCGGTGGGCGGGGTGGGTTGAGCAAAAACTGTGCGCCGTATTTGGCGGCATTGCTGACCAAGGTCATGCGCCCGTCAATCACTTGGCTTTGTGGGCTGGCCCAGGCGCCAATGCGTGAGTCGAGGGGGCGGCTGTTGAAATAGGCATCGCTTTCTGCCTCGCTGACTTTTTCCACGCGGCCTTCGATGCGCACCACACGCTCCAGTTCTACCCAATGAAACTGCAGGGCGGCAAAGGGGTTGCCCGCGAGTTGCTGGCCCTTGCGGCTGTCGTAGTTGGTGAACCACACAATGCCGCGCGCGTCGTAGCCCTTGATCAAGACCACGCGTGTGCTGGGACGCAAGTCGCTGCCCACGGTGGCCAAGGTCATGGCGTTGGGCTCGGGCACTTCGGCGTTGATGGCTTCTTTGAGCCATTGCTCGAATTGCTGCATGGGGTTGGCCGCCGATGCCGATTCGTTGAGCTCAGCGCGTTCGTAACTTTTACGAAGATTGGCAATGTCGTTCATAAGTAATCGCACTAGGTGCGCTGTTTCAATGTGAGAAAGATTGAGCTTTGAGGGACTGAATCTAGGGTAAGCCTCATTTTGAACGCATCTGTGGCCACTATGCTTGCGCCGTTCTGGAACTTTTTTAAAAACAGGAGACCTCGATGAGCGTTGACTTCTCAATCAACGGCAAAGCCGCCAAGGCCAATGCCGAAACTGACACCCCGCTGTTGTGGGTGATTCGCGATGAGCTGGGCCTGACTGGCACCAAGTTTGGCTGCGGTGCGGCCTTGTGTGGCGCGTGCACTGTGCACGTGGATGGCCAGCCCGTGCGCTCGTGCCAGACACCGCTCTCGACCGTCTCTGGCAAAAAAGTGGCCACCGTGGAAAGCTTGTCTAAAGACAACACCCACCCCCTGCAAGTGGCGTGGATCAAGCACGATGTGCCCCAGTGCGGCTACTGCCAATCGGGCCAGTTGATGAGCGCAGCCGCCTTGCTTGCCAAAAACAAGAACCCCAGCGATGCTGAAATCGACCAAGCCATGAGTGGCAACCTGTGCCGCTGCGGCACCTATACCCGTGTGCGTGCTGCCATCAAAGATGCCGCCGCCACGATGCGCAAAGCTTGAACGGACGGAGAACCCACATGACACAGACACACACTTCGCGTCGTTCCTTCCTCAAAGCCTCTGCTGCCGTTTCTGGCGGCTTGATGCTGGGCTTTAACTTGCCCGGTACCCAAGGCGAAGCCATGGCGGCTGGCACCGTGTACACCCCCAACGCATGGGTGCACATTGCCGACAACAACGTCATCACCTTGCTGTCGGCCCGTTCCGAAATGGGTCAAGGCGTGTACACCTCCATGCCCATGTTGATCGCTGAAGAGCTCAACGTCGACATCAAGCAAATCAAAGTGGTGGCAGCGCCTCCTGCTGCGGTTTATGTGAACGCCTTGTTGGGCGCACAAATCACCGGCGGCTCGACCTCGGTGCGTGATGGCTGGGAAAAGCTGCGCATCGCGGGCGCCCAAGTGCGCGAAATGCTGCTGACTGCTGCTGCCGCACGTTGGGGCGTTGACAAAGACTTGCTCAAGGCCGACAAAGGCGTGATCACGGGCCCCAAAGGCCTCAAAGCCACCTATGGCGAGTTGGCTGAGTCGGCTGCCACCATGCCTGTGCCAGAGAAGCCCACCCTCAAGTCACCCAAAGATTTCAAAATTGTTGGCAAGCGCACCAAGCGCGTGGACACGCCCGTCAAAGTCAACGGCACGGCCGAGTTCGGCATTGACGTGAAGTTGCCAGGCATGGTGTACGCTTCGCTGGCGCAATGCCCTGTGATTGGCGGCAAGGTCAAGAGCTTTGACGGATCCAAAGCCAAGGCCGCTGCCGGTGTGATCGACGTCGTGCAAATCAGCGACGGCGTGGCCGTGGTGGCCAGCAGCTGGTGGCAAGCCAAGAAAGCCCGTGACCTGCTGAGCATTCAGTGGGACGAGGGCGCTGGCGCTGCTTTGAGCGATGCCAGCGTGATCGACGGCACCCGTCAAGCGCTGAAAACGGGCAAAGTGTTGGAAATCATCAAGCCTCAAGGCGATGTGTCTGCTGCGTTCAAGAGCGCTGCGAAAGTGATTGAAGCCGAGTACGTCATTCCCATGCAAGCGCATGCGCCCTTGGAGCCGATGAACTTCACGGCCCATGTGCAAGGCAACAAAGCCCTGTTGATTGGCCCAACCCAGTTCCAACAAGGTGCACAAGGTGCGGTGGCTGGCGCTTTGGGTCTCAAGCCCGAAGACGTGACACTGCAAACCACCTTCTTGGGTGGCGGTTTTGGCCGTCGCTTGGAGCTGGATTTCATCGTTCAAGCTGCCGAAATCTCGAAAGCCGTCAACAAACCCGTCAAGCTGGTTTGGACGCGTGAAGATGACATGACGCATGACTTCTACCGTCCCGTGGGTGTGAACCAGCTCAAAGCTGGTTTGGATGCATCGGGCACGCCTGTGGCAATGCACTTCAAAGTGGCCTCACAGTCGATCACCCAACGCGCGTTTGGTCTGCCCAAAGAGACGCTGGACCCCTTCATGGCCGAAGCCGCGGTGACGGGCTACAACATTGCCAACACCCAGCATGATTTGGTGATTCACGACACGGGTGTTCGCGTGGGTTACTGGCGTGCGGTGAGCCACAACATGAACGCCTTCGCCAATGAAAGCTTCATCGATGAGTTGGCCAAAGCTGCAGGCAAAGACCCTTACGCCTACCGCATGGGTTTGTTGGCTGGCAAGCCCCGCTTTGCCAATGTGCTGAAACTGGCCGCTGACAAAGCTGGCTGGGGCAAGCCCTTGCCCAAAGGCCATGCCTTGGGCATCGCTTTGATGGAAGGCTATGACACCTACATGGCCCAAGTCGCGGAGGTGAGTTTGGATGCCAATGGCGAAGTGCAAGTGCACCGCGTGTCGGTGGCGGCTGATTTGGGCCACATGGTCAACCCCGATACGGTGGAAGCGCAAATCCAATCCAGCATCATCTTTGGTATGGGCGCCGCGTTGAAGCACCAAATCACCATGACTGGTGGCCGCGTGCAAGAGACCAACTATCACAACTTCCAGCCCGTGCGCATGCACGAAGCACCGAAGATTGACATTGTGTTGGTCCAAAGCTCCGAAAAGCCAGGCGGCATTGGCGAACCCGCCACCGCGGTGGTGGCACCTGCCATTGCCAACGCGGTGGCCAAGTTGACAGGCAAGCGCGTGCGTCGCTTGCCCATCACGGCGCAAGTGTTGAAAGACACCGCCCAAGCCTGAACCTAGCCTGACATCAGGTCGCGCCATAAGGGCCATTGATGCGAATCAATGGCCCTTGTTTTCAGTGTCGCTAAGATAGCGCTTGCCAGCATCTTCTGGCCCTCTTTTGAAATCACACCATGACTCAATTCACTCACACCCCAACCAATCGCCGTGTTTTCATCATGCAATCTGTGGCTGCTGCTGGCGTCGCCGCTTTGGCAACGACTGCCCAAGCGCAAGCCATGGTGGCCGAGTCTGATCCACAAGCGGCTGCTTTGAGCTACAAGGCGGATGCCACCAAAGTTGACAAAGCCAAGCAACCCAAATATGCCGCAGGTCAGCAATGCACCAACTGCGCTTTGTTCCAAGGCAAGGCCGATGCGGCTGCCGGTGGCTGCCCTCTGTTTGCTGGCAAGCAAGTGGCTGGCAAAGGCTGGTGCTCGGCTTACGCCAAGAAGGGCTAAGCCTTTTCTGTTGAACGGACCTTGCCAAGCGGCGGGGTTTGAAATGGTTGGACAGATGTCCAGCAAAAAAGGGAGCTTGTAGCTCCCTTTTTTACGTTTCAATCGGGTGTTTACAGGGCGGGACGTTCGATCAACTCGATCTTGTAGCCGTCGGGGTCTTGCACAAAGGCGATCATGGTGGCGCCGCCTTTGACAGGGCCGGGGGCGCGGGTGATGGTGCCGCCCGCTTGCTCGATCTGTGCACAAGTGGCCACCACATCAGGTACACCGATGGCGATGTGGCCATAGGCGGTGCCCAAGTCGTAGCTGCTGACGCCGTAGTTGTAGGTCAATTCAATCTCGGCATGGTCGGGGTTGGTGCCGTAGCCGACGAAGGCGAGGTCGTAGTTTTGCTCGGGCCTGTGGGTTTTGCGCAGCAGTTGCATGCCCATGGCTTTTGTGTAGAAGTCGATGGATTTTTGTAAATCGCCGACGCGCAGCATGGTGTGAAGCAGTCTCATGGTTTGGGTTGTCCAGGTAAATCAAAAACGAAACAGGTGGTGGTGGCATGCGCATACAGCGTGCCGTCGGGACCTACCAAGCGAGCTTGCGCGGAGGCCACTTGTCGCCCGCAGTGGATGATTTCGCCAATGGCGCGCACGCGTTGAACTTTGGGCGTGATGGCTTTGAGCATTTTGACGCTCAAATCGGTGGTGGTGTAGGCGCGACCTTGCGGCAGTAGGGTGTGCACAGCGCAGCCTAATGCCGAGTCCAGCAAGGTGGCGAACCAGCCACCGTGCACGCTGCCCATGGGGTTGAGGTGAGCGTCGCTGGGCGCGCCCTGAAACACCACATGGCCTTCACGCGCTTCGATCAAGATGAAGTCCATCGTGCGGCCGATGGGCGAGGGCGGTAATTCGCCGTTGAGCATGCCTTGCATGAGCTGCAAGCCCGTGCGTGGCAGCACCTCGTTGAACGGTGTGATACCAACGGGCAGCAAGCGTGCGCGAACGGCGGCTTCTTCGGCGAGCCATGTGGCGAGGGTGTCTTGCGGTGAGGTCATGGACGCTTTCAATGGCAGGTGGGTCAACGACCCGTGAATTGCGGCGTACGGCGTTGTGCAAAGGCGGCGCGGCCCTCGGCGAAGTCAGCGCTGTGCACGGATTGGCGTGAACGCTCTTTGAGCAACGGTTCGCAATATAGCCCTGCGCCGATCTCGTTGAGGCTCTTTTTGGTGGCTTGCAGTGCCAAAGGCGACATGGTTTTCAGAGTATCAGTGATGCTTTGCATCGCCGCTTCAAAGTCTATGGCGGGCACCAAGGCTTCAAACAGGTCGAGCTTGGCTAGGTCTTCAAAACGCAATGACTGGCCCAATAAGAAGGCCCGTTTGCTGGCGTTGAGCCCGAAACGACTGACGTAGCGGCGCAGGCCGCTGGGGTAGTAGTGCAAGCCCAACGCGCAGGCGGGCATGCGCCAATGCAAACCTTTTTGCGCCACGGTGAAGTCGCAGGCCAAGACCAAGTCGGTGGCGCCGCCGTAGACGCTGCCATTCAAGGCGCACACCGTGACGGGGCGCAAGCGTTGCAGTGCTTCAGGGATTTTTTCAAAAAACAGCGGAGCCATGGGGTCGTTGTCAAAACCGCCGACGTGGTACCCCGCACTGAACACGGGATGTTTTTGACCCTGCGTGTCTGCCCGCAGCACCACCGCGTGCACATCGGGGTTGGCGTTGATGGCCTCGAAGTGGGCGAGCAAGGTGTTGAGGTCGTCGTCGTTGAGGCTGTTGCGCAGCGAAGGGCGGCGCAGGGTGAGCTTGGCCAAGGGGCCGTTGAGGTCGAGTGTGGGGGTGCCTTCAGTCATGTGCAGGATGTTAGCCAATGAAGAGGTAGAGTTAGCGCATTGAAACAATTTGCGGGAGGCACGCAATGACCCAACACCTCATGAAAGTATCGAACTTGCCTGTGTTCTTGACGAACGCCTTGCAGCAAGAGGACTACATCGTGCACGACCATGCCCACATCATTGACCCTGAAGCGTTGACCAAAGTGACCGCGCTGGTGGGCACGGGCAGCGAATCGAAGGTGGATAAAAAATTGCTCAGCATGTTGCCCAACGTCAAGCTCATCGCGTTGTGCGGTGTGGGTTACGACGGCATAGAGATGGACGCCATTCAAGAGCGCGGCATCGTGGTGACGCACACGCCCGGCACCATGACCGCCGACGTGGCCGACCTCGCCTTGGGCCTCATGCTCGCCGTGGGCAGACGCATTCCGCAGGCCGATCATTTTTTGCGCAATGGCGATTGGGCAATGGAGCCGTTTGCCATGACCCGTCGTGTGTCGGGCAAGCGGGTGGGCATTCTGGGGTTGGGGCGCATTGGGCGAGCCATTGCCAAGCGCGCCGAGGCGTTTGAGATGACCGTGGCCTATTGCGGTCGCACGCCCAAGGCCGACGTGCCTTACGCTTTTCATGCCGATGTGGCGTCTTTGGCCGACGCGGTTGATTTCTTGGTGGTGGCCACCCCCGGTGGCGCACAGACCAAACACTTGGTCAATGCCGACGTGCTTCAAAAGCTAGGGCCCAAAGGTTTTTTGATCAACATCGCACGCGCTTCCGTGGTCGACCAAGCTGCGTTGGTGCAAGCCTTGAAAGACAAAACCATCGCAGGGGCGGGCCTTGATGTGTTTTGGGACGAACCTCGCGTGCCCGCTGAATTGCGCAGTTTGACCCAAGTGGTGCTCACCCCCCATATTGGCAGTCACACCGAAGAAACGCGCCGCGATATGGCAGATTTGACGATGGCGAATTTGCGGGCGTTTTATGTCCAAGAGGCATTGCCGACGCCTGTGCCTGAGTGCCGACCCGAAAGCGCGTCTGCATGACTTGACAGGTTTCGCCCTCGCCCATGAAAAAACCCGCTGAGGCTGGCGCCCAAGCGGGTTTTGACAGTTAGGGTTTGGGTTTAGCGACCGTAGCCACCACCGCCGCCGCCAAATCCACCGCCGGAACGGCCACCACCGCCACCTGAGCGACCACCGCCGCCACCGCCACCAGGACGGCGGCCATAGCCACCACCACCGCCGCGTTTGCGCTCGGTCATCAGGTCCACGCTGGTGCGTGTGGGATCAGGCTGGCGCTGACCGCCACCTTGTGTTTTGTGACCAAAAGCGTTCACGCCGCTTTGGGTGCCCAAGTGCGCATTGGCACGGGGTTGGAACTCGTCGTCATCGCGACGGGGTGCGCGGGGCGCATCGAAGTCACGCGGTGGGCGTGGTGCGTCGTTGCGTGGACCGCGGTTGTCGAACTGGCGGGGGGGACGAGCACCTTGGCCCTGTGGACGATTTCCATCACGGGCTGGACGCTGTTCACCACTGCGCGGGGGACGGTCACCGAACTGGGCGCGTTCACCATCGCGTGCGGGACGATCGCCCACGCGGTCACGGCTCACATGGCCGCTGGGGCGAGGGGCGCGACCTTCAGAGGCACCGCCCTGGCCACCACGACCACCACCTGCATTGCGACCGCCGCCCGTAGCTTTGGTGTCGCGAATGCGTTGCATCATTTCGCCGCGCGCAGCTTTGGCAGCCGCAGCCATCACGTCACGACCTGGGGGCTTGCCCAAACCACCCCACAGGGTTTGACGGCCCATGGCGATGGGTTCGGCTTTTTCATCGGGTTCAGGGCCAAAGCCTTCGACGTTCACCACAGGCACTTGCTGTTTGGTGAAGTGTTCGATGTCTTTCATGAAGCCCTCTTCATCCAACGACACCAAACTCACGGCTTCGCCGCTGGAGCCGGCACGACCGGTGCGGCCAATGCGGTGCACATAGTCTTCGCTGATGTTGGGAATTTCGTAGTTCACGACGTGTGGCAACTCGTCGATGTCAATGCCGCGTGCGGCAATGTCGGTGGCGACCAAAGCGCGGATGTCACCGCTCTTGAAGCCAGCCAAGGCTTGGGTACGTGCGGTTTGGCTCTTGTTGCCGTGCAACGCCATGGCGCTGATGCCGTTCTTGGTCAAGAACTCGGCCACGTTGTTGGCACCAAATTTGGTCCGCGTGAACACGAGCACTTGGCTCCAGTTGTGCTCGTTGATGATGTGGGCGAGCAAAGCCTTTTTCTTGCCGCGACCCACGGGGTGAACCACTTGCGTGATGCGTTGCACCGTGGTGTTGCTGGGCGTGACTTGAATGCTTTGTGGGTTCTTGAGCAAGTTGCCCGCGAGTTCGCGAATTTCGTCGCTGAAGGTGGCGGAGAACAACAAGCTTTGCTTGTCTTTGGGCACCAAGGCCAAGATTTTCTTGACGTCATGGATGAAGCCCATGTCCAACATGCGGTCGGCTTCGTCGAGCACCAAGATTTCCACAGTGGATAAGTCGAGCAAGCCTTGCTGTTGCAAGTCGAGCAAACGGCCAGGGGTGGCCACCAAGATGTCCACACCTTTTTTGATGCGGGCCACTTGGGGGTTCATGCCCACGCCACCAAAGATGACGGTGGAGGTGAGTTGCAGGTATTTGCCGTAGTTGCGCACCGACTCTTCGACTTGGGCGGCGAGTTCACGGGTGGGGGTCAGCACCAAGGCGCGCACGCCGTAGACGCCAAATTTATTTTCGGTGCTGCGGCTCATGGTGAGCTTGTGCAGCAAGGGCAGGGTGAATGCGGCTGTTTTGCCCGTGCCGGTTTGGGCGCCTGCCAACAAGTCATGGCCCGCCAAGACGGCCGGAATGGCTTGGGCTTGAATAGGGGTTGGCGTTTCGTAGCCTTGCTCGAGCACGGCTTTCAGGATGGCCGGAGCCAGATTCAATTCTTCAAAGTTCATTTGGATAGAGCGCCATGTCCGGCGCATTTATCGACTCATTCAACTGCGGGTGGCAGTTACCAGTGTTGGCCGATAAGTTTTAAGGTGGGCATGGAAACCGCAGGCGCTTGTTTTGAGCGTTGCCTAGGTCAGGCCCCAGCAGAAGTGCTGATGTTGCAACTACTGGAGGCTGCAACGGCTTGCATTGTGGCACAAAGCCGAGCGATGCTGTGGTTTCACCGTTTTTTGGCAGTGTGATCGCCTGTGGGGTATGGGTTCAAACCCCAATGTCAAGGTGCACGTGTCCCGCCTAGACTGGAATCGAGAAATGACTATTTATATCAACAACAGATTCGAGACAACGATGCCAAACAACAACAATCGCCGTCAATTTTTAAAGGCCGCAACGGCGGTCACGGCCACCACGTTGGGCAGCACCGCGCTCTTGGGGCCAGCTTGGGGGCAAACACCCAAGTGGCCGGCCAAGCCAATCAAGATCGTGGTGGCCTTTCCCCCTGGCGGCTTAACCGATGCACTGGCGCGCAGCTACGGCGAGCACCTGTCGGTCAAATTGGGCGTGCCGGTGTTGATTGACAACAAACCCGGCGCGGGCGCCATCATTGGCATTGACTTGGTGGCCAAATCGCCTGCAGATGGCTACACGCTGGTGATGAGTACTTCGGGCACTTTTTGGCAAAACCGCATTCTTTATTCCAAGCTGCCTTACAACCTCGACAAAGACCTCACGCCGGTCACCGTGTTTCCATCGGGACCGTTGGTGGTGGGCATTAGCGACAAGATTCCTGCGCGCACCATGGCTGAATTCGTCGAATGGGCCAAAAAGAACCCCACGTCGATGGGCACCTACGCCCCGGGCTCTTACCCGCACATGGTGGCTGACCAAACGAACCGCACACAAGGCACCCAAATCCAATCGGTGCACTACCGCGGGGAAGCCCCCATGTGGCTGGATGTCGCGTCGGGTCAGCTTCAAGTTGCGGTGGGCAGTTTCCTCGCCTTCAATTCCGTGGCCTCGCGCGGTGTGCGCCCCATTGGCGTCACGGGCAGCTACCGATCCCCCAAGCTGCCCAATGTGCCGACCCTGATGGAGCAAGGCGACACGGCCAAGCTGGTCACCCTAGAGGGGGGCTTGCCGCTGATGGCGCCAGCGGGGACGCCTGAGTCGGTGTTGAAACTTTTGGCCGACGAAGCGGTGGCTTGGTCCAACACAGACAGGGCGGCTAAGTTGCGCGACACCTTCGCCATCCCTAACAAGCCCAAAAATTTGGCGGAGACCCGCAAAGACTGGGAAAGTGAAGTGCCCGTTTGGATCAAACTGGCGGTCGATTTGGGCATCAAACTCGATTGAGATAGGCCGCGCCGGGCCCCTGCCTCCATAAGCTGGGATAATAAAAGGTTGCACAGACACAGCCAGCCCATGCGGCTTCGGTTGTGGTCTTGAGCTGGCACCCGCGGGGTGGCCAGTTTCAGCTCATTTTTATTCAGGGTTACAGATGGCTCAATACGTATTTTCGATGAACCGCGTCGGCAAGATCGTGCCGCCTAAGCGTCAAATTCTCAAAGACATTTCTTTGTCTTTCTTCCCCGGCGCCAAGATCGGCGTGCTGGGCACCAACGGTTCGGGCAAGTCCACTTTGCTCAAGATCATGGCCGGTATTGATACCGAGATCGAAGGCGAAGCCATTCCGATGGCCGGTCTGAAGATCGGATATTTGCCCCAAGAGCCCCAGCTCAATGCCGAGCACACCGTGCGCGAAGCCGTCGAAAGCGGCATGGGCGACATCAAGGCTGCACAAGCCCGCCTCGAAGAGGTGTACGCGGCCTACGCTGAAGAAGATGCTGACTTTGACGCCTTGGCCGCAGAGCAGGCCCAACTCGAAGCCATCATTTCGACCTCGGGTGATGCCTCAGACCACCAACTCGAAATCGCCGCTGACGCGCTGCGCTTGCCACCGTGGGACGCTGTCATTGGCAATCTTTCGGGTGGCGAAAAGCGCCGTGTGGCCTTGTGCCTTTTGTTGCTGTCTAAGCCCGACATGTTGTTGCTTGACGAACCCACCAACCACTTGGACGCCGAATCGGTGGACTGGCTGGAGCAGTTCTTGGCCCGCTTCTCAGGCACGGTGGTGGCGATTACCCACGATCGTTACTTCTTGGACAACGCGGCCGAGTGGATTTTGGAACTCGACCGTGGCCACGGCATTCCCTACAAAGGCAACTACTCCACTTGGTTGGAGCAAAAAGAAGCCCGTTTGGCCACCGAGCAGCGCACCGAAGACGCCCGCGCCAAGGCCATGAAGAAGGAATTGGAATGGTCGCGTCAAAACCCCAAAGGCCGACAAGCCAAGAGCAAGGCCCGTTTGGCCCGCTTTGAAGAGTTGTCTGATCACGAATACCAAAAGCGCAACGAAACCCAGGAAATTTTCATTCCTGTGGCCGAGCGTTTGGGCCATGAAGTGTTTGAGTTCAAGAACGTCAGCAAGTCGTTTGGCGACCGCGTGTTGATTGACAACCTGAGCTTCCAAGTGCCTGCGGGCGCCATCGTCGGCATCATCGGCCCCAACGGTGCAGGTAAATCAACCTTGTTCAAGCTGATTGCAGGCAAAGAGCAGCCAGACAGCGGTGAAGTGAAGATTGGCCAAACCGTCAAGATGGCGTTTGTGGATCAGTCACGTGACGACCTGAACGATGACAAAACCGTGTGGGAAGACATCTCCGGCGGTTTGGACATCATGAACGTGGGCAAGTTCCAAATGCCAAGCCGTGCGTATTGCGGCCGCTTCAACTTCAACGGTGGCGACCAACAAAAGAAAGTCGGCATGTTGTCAGGTGGTGAGCGTGGCCGCTTGCACTTGGCCAAGACCTTGATCGAAGGCGGCAACGTGTTGCTGCTCGACGAGCCATCCAACGACTTGGACGTGGAAACCTTGCGCGCTTTGGAAGATGCGCTGTTGGAATTCGCAGGCTCTGTGATGGTGATCAGCCATGACCGCTGGTTCCTTGACCGCATTGCCACACACATCTTGGCCGCTGAAGGCGACAGCCAATGGGTGTTCTTCGACGGCAACTACCAAGAGTACGAAGCCGACAAGAAGAAACGTTTGGGCGAAGAAGGTGCCAAACCCAAGCGCGTGCGCTTCAAGGCTTTGAAGTAATTTTTGCTTGCTTCGTCAAAGGCTCAGTCCTGAAGGCCCCGTCTGAAAGGACGGGGCCTTTTTTCATGGCGTCATGGCTGGCCACCAGTGTCTGCCGACTCGCAACTCTTGGGCGGCTTTGATGGCGTTCACCACGGCCATGGCGGTGACTTCGGCGGCCAAGGTGCTGAGCAGCATCATGTCTGCTGTTTGGCCGCTGGTGCCTGTACCCAGTGCAAACAACGTGTCGCCATCCATGGGCGTGTGCACGGGGCAGATGCTGCGGGCCAAGCCGTCGTGGGCCACTTGCGCCAAACGATGGGCCTGGGGTTTGGTGAGCACCGCATCGGTCGCGATCACGCCGATGGTGGTGTTGCTGCCAGCCTTGGGGCTGGTTATCGCTTGGCCTGTGAGTTGGGCTTGTCGAATATCGAGCAGTTCGCGGCTGTTGGGGGCGATGCGTGCGCCCGCCAAGAGTTGGCCTGTGTGTGGGTCGATCACGTCACCCAAGGCATTGCAAACGATCAAGGCCGCCACGGTGATGCCGTTGACGGTGAGTGCAGCGCTGCCCACGCCGCCTTTCATGGCGCAGTGCGGGCCATTCATCTTGCCAATCGTTGCACCCGCGCCCGCGCCCACATTGCCTTGTGGCACAGGCGCGCTGCTGGCTGCGAGGCAGGCTTGGTAGCCCGCATGGGCATCAGGGCGCACACGTTCTCCGCGTTGGTAGGCTGCACTCTCAAAGTCATCAACCCACAGGTCAAACACCACGGCGGCGGGCACGATGGGCACGCACACGGGGCCGACGGGCAATCCGTGGCCTTGTTCTTCGAGCCAACGCATCACGCCAGAGGCCGCGTCTAAGCCAAAAGCGCTGCCGCCACTCAAAACCAAGCCGTGTATGTGTTGCACCGTGTTGCTTGGGTGCAACAAATCAGTTTCTCGTGTGCCGGGCGCTGCACCTCGCACATCGACGCCTGCAACGCTTCCAAATGGCGTGAGTACGACTGTACAGCCCGTGGGGCGGCGCTTGTCAGTCTGGTGTCCGACCTTGATCCCCTGAACTGCAGTGAGTGTGTTGTTGTTCATGATTTGTTAAGTATTCATTGATGAAGCTGTAAATCGACTAAAATAATACGAAATATGTAAAAACGCTCAATTTAGGAGTTTTCTATGAGTCTGACAACCAATAAAGAAGCCTACGACGGCTATTGCGGCACCAGTTATGCAGCCAAGGTGCTGGGCATTTCGGTGGGCACTGTACAGGGCTTGGTCGAAAAGAACGATCTCAAGGCTTGGAAAACCCAAGGCGGGCACCGTCGCATTTCATTGCAATCGATCCAAGATTACCAGCGTCGCCACAATTTGGCACCTGCTTCTTTGATGCTCAGCGAAGACCGCTTGCGCGTGTTGGTTGTGGAAGACGACGACGAAACCCGCGTCATGTTGCAGGCCAACTTTGACAAATGGGGACTGCCACTGGATGCCGTGATGTACTCATCCGCGATGGAAGCTTTGTTGGACATGCCCAGCTTGCAACCCCAAGTGCTGTTGACCGACTTGCGCATGCCCAATGTCGATGGCTTTCAGTTCTTGAAAACGCTCAGCGAACACGCCTTGTTCAGCAACTTGGCTGTGGTGGTCATCACGGGCATGAGCGCGGATGAAGTGAAAGCCAAAGGCGGTTTGCCTGACGGTGTGCAAATGTTACAAAAACCAGTCGACATGGATTGGTTGCGTGGGTTCTTTGATGCCTTGATGTCGGTGCGTCAAATCAACCGCCGCGCACGATCGCAGGCTGCTTGAACGGGGCGTCTTCACGACGGCGTTGAGGCCAGCAGCTGACGCCCAAGTGACCCCCTGCGCCTTGTCCTAGGGCCTTTCCCCGATGTGCTTGGCAGAGCACAAGCGCTACCCTAGCGCGCATGAAATCACACCACCGTTTTTGGCCCGCTCGCGTGCCGCATGCCATTTCTCTGCCTGATACCTCGTTGTGGGATAACTTAGAAACCAGTGCACGCCGGTTTCCAAGAAAAACAGCGCTGATTTTTTTAGGTACGCGCATCTCCTATGCCGAATTGAAAGCAAAGGCAGAAACCTTGGCGGCGCATTTGCAAAGCTTGGGTGTGCAAAAGGGCGACCGCGTGGTGCTCAACATGCAAAATTGCCCGCAGTTGGTGATTGCGCACTTTGCAATTCTGCGTGCCAATGCCGTGGTGGTGCCGGTCAACCCGATGAACCGCGCCGAAGAGCTCAAGCACTACATCACCGATCCCGACGCCAAAGTGGCCATCACCACTGCCGATCTGGCCGCTGAGTTGGCCAGTGCCAGCAACCAATTGCCCGCAGGGCAGGGTTTGGCCCATTTGGTGGTGACGCACTTCACAGACACGTTTGACCCACAGGTGGAGGGTGACAACGCCCCGCCCGTGTCGTGGCACGACTGGTTGTTCACCCAACACCCCTTACCCAGCCTCAACGGTGGTGAAGCACACAGCTGGCAAGAGGCATTGGCCAGCACGGCGCCCTTGGGGCCCTTGACCGTTGGTCCGGATGATTTGGCCGTGTTGCCCTACACCAGTGGTACCACGGGCTTGCCCAAAGGCTGCATGCATCCGCATCGCACCCTCATGCACAACGCCATGGCCTCCGCCATTTGGGGTAACGGCACCCACGAAAACGTGGGCTTGTTGGTGGTGCCCATGTTCCACATCACGGGCATGACCAGCGTCATGCATTCCGGCATTTACTTGGGGGCCACCTTGGTGTTGATGCCGCGTTGGGACCGCGAATTGGCCGGCCGTTTGATCTCGCTGTGGCGCGTCACGCACTGGACCAACATTCCCACCATGGTGATCGATTTGTTGGGCAGCCCCAACTTTGACAAGTTCGACCTCAAAGGCTTGGTCCACATTGGCGGTGGTGGTGCGGCCATGCCGCAAGCGGTGGCGCAGCGTTTGTTTGAGTTGTATGGTTTGCGTTACAGCGAAGGCTACGGCTTGACCGAAACCGCGGCACCGTCACACAACAACCCGCCCGATGCGCCCAAGCAGCAGTGCTTGGGCATTCCGTTTCTCAGCACCGATGCCCGCATCGTCGATCCAGAAACCTTGCAAGAGCTGCCACAGGGCGAGTCGGGCGAGATCGTCATTCACGGGCCTGAAGTGTTCAACGGCTATTGGAAACGTCCTGATGCCACCGCCGCTGCTTTCTTTGAGTTGGAAGGCAAACGTTTCTTCCGTTCTGGTGATTTAGGTCGCGTGGACGAAGACGGCTACTTCTTCATCACCGACCGTTTGAAACGCATGATCAATGCTTCGGGTTTCAAAGTGTGGCCTGCCGAGGTGGAAGCATTGATGTTCAAGCACCCCGCCATTCAAGAGGCGTGCATCATCTCCTCGCGCGATAGCTACCGCGGTGAAACCGTCAAGGCCGTGGTGGTGCTGCGCGCCAGCCACAAAGGCGTGGTGGTGGAGCAAGACATCATCGACTGGTGCCGTCAAAACATGGCGGTTTACAAAGCGCCCACGCAAGTGCAATTTGTCGATGTGTTGCCTAAGAGCGGTAGCGGCAAAGTGATGTGGCGTTTGCTGCAAGAGTCTGAAGGACAAAAGGCTTGAGCCATCGCCGCTTTGTCGTGCGAAGTGCGGATGTGAATACCTGGCCCACAAGCAGGACATCTGTCTGAAGGTAAGCTCACGCCCGTGCTTAAAAAATTATCTGTTCTCGATCAATCCGCTGCTGCGTCTGGCCGAAGCCAAGACGCCAGCATCCGTCAAACTTTGGCGCTCGCCACGCAATGCGAGGCTTGGGGCTACCACCGCTTTTGGGTGAGTGAACACCACAGTCACCCCAGTATCGTGGGCTCAGCGCCCGAGGTGTTGATGGCCGCCATTGCCGCACGCACCACGCGCATTCGCTTGGGCAGTGCGGGTGTCATGTTGCCGCATTACGCCCCCCTCAAAGTGGCTGAGCAGTTTCGTGTGCTCGATGCGCTGGCCCCAGGTCGCATTGACCTTGGCGTCGGCCGCGCGCCCGGCAGCGATGGCCGTACCGCGCAGTTGCTCAACCCCGATCGCCACGCCTCTGACAACTTTCCGCAGCAAGTGATGGAACTGCAAGCGTGGGTGACCGGCGAGCCCTTGCCCGCTGGCCATCCCGGGTATGGCGTGTTTGCCTATCCCAGTTGCCCCACCTCACCCGATGTGTGGATGCTGGGCAGCTCCGATTACGGCGCACAACTCGCAGCTCACTTAAGCCTGCCGTACGCCTTTGCCTACTTCATCACCGATGGGCAAGGCGCAGACAATGCCCTGAACCTATACCGTGCCAACTTCCGCGCCACTGACGCCAGCCCCAAGCCTCGCGCGACCGTGTGTGTTTGGGCTTTGGCCGCAGACACCGAAGACGACGCTTGGCGTTTGTTCCAAAGCCGTGCACGTTGGAAGCTGGACCGCAACACCGGCCGCATTGGTGCGCTGTTGCCGCCCGACCAAGCCGTGGGCGACTACACCCCGTCGGAACACGTGGCATTTGCCGAGTTGCGCGCCAACGCTTTGGTGGGCAGCGCACCGCAAGTGGCGGACAAACTGCGCCGCTTGGCAGACCGTTTGCAGGTCGACGAAGTGGTCATCATCACTTGGACACATGAGCCTGCCGCACAAGCCCGTTCGTACGAGTTGCTGGCGCGAGAGTTTGCGCTGGCAGACGCTCAAGCTTGATATTTCAATTCTCAAACCCCTCACTGGAGCCTCCCTATGTTTTCAACCGCCATCGCCGGTAGCCTTCCCAAACCCGAATGGTTGGCCGAGACCAACAAACTCTGGCCCAAGTGGCAAGCCGAAGGTGACGCGCTTTTGCAAGCCAAAGCCGATGCCACGCTGTTGTGGATCAAAGCCCAAGAAGACGCCGGTCTCGATGTGGTGGGCGACGGTGAGCAATCGCGCCAACACTTTGTGCACGGCTTTTTAGAGCAGGTCGAAGGCATCGACTTTGAAAACAAAGTGACGATGGGCATTCGCAACAACCGCTACGACGCGCAGGTGCCGCAAGTCATCGCGCCGCTACGCCTCAAAGGCCGTGTGCATGCGTTTGAAGCGCAGCTCGCCCGCGCCCACACGAAGAAGAAACTCAAGTTCACCTTGCCCGGCCCCATGACCATCGTCGACACCGTGGCCGACCGTTTCTACGGCAAAGGCAAAGATGCGGTGCAAGGCCGTATTGACATGGCGTTTGCCTTTGCTGAATTGCTCAACCAAGAAGCCTTGGCCTTGCAAGCCGATGGTGTGGACATCATTCAGTTCGACGAACCAGCGTTCAACGTCTACTTGGACGAAGCTGCAGACTGGGGCGTCAAAGCGCTAGAGCGCGCTGCACAAGGCTTGACCTGCACCACGGCCGTTCATATTTGCTACGGCTACGGCATCGAGGCCAACAACAATTGGAAAAAGACTTTGGGTGACGAGTGGCGTCAATACGAAAAGGTATTGCCCGCTCTGGCCAAGAGCAGCATCCAGCAGGTGAGCTTGGAGTGTTACCACTCGCATGTGCCGCCCGAGATGATGGCGTTGTTGGAAGGCAAAGACGTGATGGTGGGTGTGATTGACGTGGCCAGCGATGTGATTGAAACCGCAGAGCAAGTGGCTGACACGATTGGCATGGCGTTGAAGTACGTGCCTAAGAACCGTTTGATTGCTTGCACCAACTGTGGTTTGGCGCCTATGAGCCGCGAGGTGGCGGTGAGGAAGCTTGAGGCCTTGGCTGCGGGGGCTGCGTTGGCGCGTACTCGGTACGCTTAAGTTTCTTGTCTTTGCTGGGGGACATTCGCTGCAGCAGATGCCCAAGTTGCAAGCACCGCCCAAGCCAAAGCAAAAGCAAAAACCAAAGCAGCTTAAGAGCAGGTGTCCCCACCACAGCCGTGAATTTCGCCCTCAGGCAAGGCTTCAGGTGCCGACACAATCCCTGTCTCGGCGTCATAACCGACACGACGCAAGTGCAGGGCCAAGGCGGCGTCCATGGTTTGGGCGTGTTGGGGGAACCAAATGCCCAGCTCGTGCGCCATTTGACGAATCATCGCCAAGTCGCCTTTTTCCTTGCCACGCTTTAGACCTTCGCGCATCACCTGCAAGACCACATCGTGTTGCATGGCGTGGCAGTTGCTGGATGAAAACTGCGTGTCTTTCATCCACTGGTCTTCGCGGCCAAAGTGGTCGTCGGTGTGGTCGATCAAGGCGCTGAAGCGCTCTACCAAGGTCTCGTCGTCCGCCAATTCGGTGGCGGCCAAAAGGTCCACAAATTCGCGGTGGGTGTCGTCCATGAAGTCGAGCTCCAACGACAGCGCGTCAGACCAAGCGAGGGTGACTTCGCGGGTGGCGATTGGTGCGGTGAGGGTGTCAGTCATGGCAGAACTTTCAAATCAAGGGCGTCGCAGCGGGGTTGAGAGCCGTGCGCGGCATGTCAAGGTGATTGGGAGCTTAATGGCAAATGGCGACCGCATGCTTGCGTTGTGTCAAACAGAGCGCAGCCATCCGGCAAAGCGTTGCAGGTACAAAGGCTCAGCCATGAAAATCGCCAGTGTGACCACCGCGTTGGCGACGCCCGTCCAGAAGATCACTTCGGGGATGGTCATGCCTGCGCCCAGCAGAGCCCCTGCGATCAGCGAGCTGGCAATCATGAACAGCGCGTTGATGATGTTGTTGGCCGCGATGATGCGGGCGCATTCTGCCGTGTGGCTTTGTTGCTGAATCAAGGCGTACATGGGCACGCTGTAAATGCCAGCAAACAAACTCAGCAACACCAAGTCAGCCATCACCCGCCAGTGGGCGCTGTTTGCGACGAAGGTGGTGATGTCCATCATGGGCACGTCGGGCAAGCCGCATGAAGCCAAGTACAAATCGACCGCAAACACGGTCATGCCGATGGCCCCGAGCGGCGCCAAGCCCATTTCCACGCGCTGGCGGCTCAGGCTTTCGCACCACAGCGAGCCCGCGCCAATACCGACCGAGAACAACACCAACAGCAGCGATGCCACTTGTGCATCGCCATGCAGCACTTCTTTGGCGAAGCTGGGGAATTGGCTCAAGAAGATGGCGCCGAAAAACCACATCCAACTGATGCCCAGCAGGGCGCGAAACACCGTCGGGTTGGCCCGCGCCAAACGTAGGTTGTGCAGGGTTTCGGTGATCGGGTTCCAATTGATTTTTAAATCAGGCGCGGTCGCAGGTACTGAGGGAATTGCGCCGCTGAAGAGTCGGCCCAACACGGCCACGGCCACGCACGCCACAGCGACGGCGGTGTGACCGACCTCAGGCATAGCCACCAGCAGACCGCCCGCCACATTGCCCAGCAAAATGGCCACAAACGTGCCCATTTCGACCATGCCGTTACCACCGGTGAGCTCGTGCTCTTTCAGCACTTGGGGTAGGTAAGCGAACTTCACGGGGCCGAACAGCGTGGAGTGCAGGCCCATCAAAAACGTGCACAGCAGCAGCACCGCCACTTGCTGCGTAGCAAAGCCCACGGCGGCTAAGGCCATGATGCCGATTTCTAAGTTCTTCACGAGGCGCATCAGCGCGGCCTGGTCCAGCTTGTCAGCCAATTGGCCGCTCGTGGCAGAAAACAACAAGAAGGGGAGGATGAACAGTGCCCCAATCACCAAGCCCGCCAAGGAGACGGGCAACCAGCTCACGCTGAGCTGGTAGGTCACCATCACGGTGAACGCAAACTTGAACAAGTTGTCGTTCGCCGCCCCCGAAAACTGCGTCCAAAAGAAAGGTGCAAACCGACGTTGCCTGAGTAAGGCAAATTGGTTGGCGTGGGTGTCGCGGCTTTCAGGGATGGGGTCGTGCATGTTGCCTATTTTGGCTTACATGCGTTCAAAGATGGCCGCAATGCCTTGGCCACCGCCGATGCACATGGTCACCAGTGCGTACTTGCCTTGAATGCGTTGCAACTCGTACAAAGCTTTCACGGTGATCAACGCGCCTGTGGCACCAATGGGGTGACCCAGCGAAATGCCTGAGCCATTGGGGTTGACTTTGGCGGGGTCTAGGCCGAGCTCTTTCGTCACGGCGCAGGCTTGCGCAGCGAAGGCTTCGTTGGCCTCGATCACGTCCATGTCGTTCGTGGTCAAACCTGCTTTTTGCAGCGCGAGGCGCGAGGCCGACACAGGGCCCATGCCCATGATTTTGGGGTCGAGACCGGTGTGGGCGTAGGCCACCAAGCGTGCCAAAGGCTTGGCACCGCGTGCTTGGGCGGTTTTGGCTTCCATCAACACCACGGCTGCGGCAGCGTCGTTGATGCCCGAGGCGTTACCGGCGGTCACAGTGCCGTTTTCTTTGACGAACACAGGCTTGAGCTTGGCCATGTCTTCGAGCTTGCAGTTGGCGCGGAAGTGCTCGTCGGTGGCGTAGGCCACATCGCCCTTTTTGCTCTTCAAGATGACGGGCAAGATTTGGTCTTTGAACAAACCTGCTTCGGTGGCGCGTTGGGCGCGGTTGTGGCTCTCGACCGCCAAGGCGTCTTGCATCTCGCGGGTGATGCCAAATTTGGCGGCCACGTTTTCAGCGGTCACGCCCATGTGGATGGTGTGGAAGGGGTCGTGCAAAGCACCGACCACCATGTCGACCAGCTTGGTGTCGCCCATGCGAGCGCCCCAGCGTGCGCTCAAGGAGGCATAGGGGCCACGGCTCATGTTCTCAGCGCCGCCGCCAATGGCCACGTCACAGTCGCCCAGCATGATGGATTGGCTGGCCGACACAATGGCTTGCAAGCCAGAGCCGCACAAACGGTTCACGTTGAAGGCTGGGGTGCCTTCGGCGCAGCCGCCGTTCACAGCGGCTAAGCGCGACAAATACATGTCTTTGGGCTCGGTGTTGACCACATGGCCAAACACCACATGACCCACATCTTTGCCCTCTACGCCCGCGCGGGCCAACGACTCGCGCACCACTTGGGCGGCCAATTCGCTGGGGGGAATGTCTTTCAGGCTGCCACCATAGGTACCGATGGCTGTACGAACACCACTCACGACGACGACTTCACGCATGTTTGTCTCCAGTTGTTAAAAATAAAACCAAATCAGTGTGCGCCGTGTTGGCTACAGATCGCTTACGGCATCACAAAAGGGGCGTCAGCCGACCAATGAATGGGCGCGCTGAACATCAGCGGCGCTTGGCTGAACGGGTGGGGAAAGCCAATGTCTTGGGCATGCAGCATCAACCGTGGGGTGAGTGCCAAGATGTTGGGCGGCGCATACAGCGAGTCGCCCAGCATGGGGTGGCCAATGCTTTGCATGTGCACCCGCAGTTGGTGGGTTCGGCCGGTGAAGGGCTCTAACTCAATCAAGCTGGCTTCTTGCCCCGCTTGCACACAACGCCACAGGCTGCGGCTGGGCTTGCCGTCGGGGTGAATGATGTGGATGGGGCGACGTTCCCAGTCGAGCAGGATGTTGCCCTCAATGGTGCGCCAACCGTCTTCGTTTGTCTCGGCATGCGCTTGGCTGAGCAGCGGGTTGCCGGCCACCACCGCCATGTAGCGTTTGCTCACTTGGCGGGTTTCAAACAAGCGGCTGATGCGGCGCTGGGCTTCAATGCCGCGTGCCATCACGATCAGGCCAGAAGTGTCTTGGTCGAGTCTGTGCACCACCAAGGCGTCGGCGTAAATATCTTGCACGCGTTTGGAGAGGCAGTCTTGCTTCTCGGGGCCACGGCCGGGGACGGACAGCAGGCCGCTGGGTTTTTCAAACACCAGCAGGTGTTCGTCTTCATAAATCGGGGTCATTGATCGGTGCCTTTTGGCCCCAATGTTACGTGGCGCGGGCTTCGGGCTGCTCGATCACCACGTTCGAACGCGGGCGCGCCACGCAGGGCAGCACATAGCCTTCGGCTTTTTCTTCGGCGCTCAAGCCCGGCCACTCGACGGTGTAGCTCACTTCACCGCTCACCAAGCGGCAGATGCAGGTGCGGCAGGTGCCGTTTCGGCATGAGCTGGGCAGCTCAATGCGCGACATCTCGGCCGCTTCGAGCAAGGTCAAGTCGCCCTCTACGTCGTACTGCAAATCGGCGGGTTGAACTTGAACGGTGAAGATCGAGAAGGCGTCGGGTGAGGTCATACGTGGGTCAGGCATCACCGCGCACATGCGTCACGCCACCGTCGACCACCAAGGTGTGGCCCAGCACGTAGTCGCCTGCGTGAGAGGCTAAGTAAATGGCGGCAGCCGCCATGTCTTCGGGTTGGCCCACGCGCTTGGCGGGCACACGTTCGGCCACGGTGTCGCCGTGGTCGCGGGCTTCTTTGTTCATGTCGGACGCAAAGGGGCCGGGGGCGATGGCGTTGACCACGATGCCGTCTTCAATCAAACGCGTGGCCATGCGGCGGGTGAGGTGAATCAGGCCCGCTTTGCTGGCGGCGTACGAATAGGTTTCCCAAGGGTTGACCGAAATACCGTCGATGGAGGCAATATTGATCACCTTGGCGGCGTGTGTCTTGGCCGCTGCGCGCAGCAGGGGCGCAAAGGTTTGGGTCAAAAAGAAAGGGGCCTTCATGTTGAGGTCCACTACTTTGTCCCAGCCGGCTTCGGGGAATTCGTTGAACGGCGCGCCCCAAGCGGCGCCAGCGTTGTTGACCAAGATGTCGAGTTGGCTTTCGTGCTGGGCATACGCCGCTAGCAAAGCCTTGGCGCCGTCCAAACTAGACACATCCAGCGGCAGCGCCACGCAGTGGCCCAAGGCCGACAACTCTTTGGCTGTTTGTTCGCACGCTTCAGCCTTGCGCGCGGTGATGTACACCCGCGCGCCTTGGCGCACAAAGCCTTCGGCAATCATGCGGCCAATACCGCGCGAGCCACCGGTCACGATGGCGGTGCGGCCTTGCAGCGAAAACAGATCTTGGGTGTTCATGGGGGAAGGTCTCCAAAGGTGTGAATTTTCAGAGCCTCAGTGTGCCGCGCTCTGCGTGACGGGCTCGTCACGCAGGCGTCAAGTCCAATTTATTTCGACTTGATTTTGCCGCGAGGTGCGACGTAGGTCGCGGGTGGGTTGGGACGATCCGAGGTGGAGGTCTTGGGGGGTGACGTGTCCTTTTTGGGCTTTTTCGTCATCTTGTTACTGTGTTGTTCGCCTTTGGCCATACATCCCTCCTTAGGATTCATCTCGGAGTGAGATGTACAGGCATGGTAATTCACGCCGCATGCCTGATCGCTTATTTGGCCAATGTTTCGCGCCAAGTGCCGGTGGGCAAATCGTCCAAGTTGTGGGGGCCGATGGCGGTGCGAATCAGGCGCAAGGTGGGCAACCCGACGGCGGCTGTCATGCGTCGTACTTGGCGATTGCGGCCTTCGCGAATGGTGAGCTCTAACCAAGATGTGGGTTTGTTTTGACGCTCGCGAATGGGCGGTGTGCGCGGCCACAGATCGGTGGGGGCCTCCACCGCGCGGGCTCGGGCGGGCAGGGTGGGGCCGTCGTTGAGCAGCACGCCACGCTGCAGGGCTTGCAAGGCCTCGTCCGTCACCACGCCTTCGACTTGCGCGAGGTAGGTTTTTTCCATCTTGAAGCGCGGGTCGGCAATGCGGGCTTGCAGTGGACCGTCGTCGGTGAGCAGCAGCAGACCTTCGCTGTCGGCGTCCAAACGGCCCGCCACGTAGACGCCAGGCAGTTGAATGAAGTCTTTCAGGCCTTGCCAGCGGCCTTCGGCGGTGAATTGGCTCAGCACGCCGTAGGGTTTGTTAAATCGAATCAGCATGGGGTTTCAACAGTCAAGCCTAGAGCGTAGCAGGCACTCAGCTAGCATCGCCCGCATGACTGCTCATTTTGAAAGCGTGCACAACGCCGCCCTGTACCCCGATGCCTTTGACGTGGCCGCCCCAACCCAAGCCTTTGAACGTGATGTGTGGCCCCGCAAAGCGGGGGTGTTTATCCGCAACGCGGCTGCAACATCGCATCCCGCAGCCCCCATTGCCGATGCAACGCCTGCCTTGCCGCTCCAGCGTGAGCTGGGTTACGGCCAATTTGGGTTGGTGCCGCCGTGGGTCAAGTCGGCTTCAGACGCCAAGCTGCGTTCGACCAAGTTGATCAATGCACGCTCCGAGACCGTCACCACCTCGAACAACTTTCGCGATGCTTGGCTCAATGGCCAACGCTGCATCGTGCCGATCATGGCTTTTTTTGAAGACGATTGGCGCAGTGGCAAAGCTGTGCCGACCCGCATTGCGCGTGTGGATGGCAAGCCCATGGGCGTGGCGGGCTTGTGGGAGCGTTGGGAAAAAGAAGGTGTGGAGATCGTCAGCTTCACCCTGTTGACCGTGAACGCCAACAGCCACGCTTTGCTGCATCGCTACCAACAAAACGGCAATGAAAAACGCATGCCCGCCATTTTGGGTGAGGGTGCCTACGCGGCATGGCTGAACACCCACCCTGAAAAAGCCCGCGAGTTCATGCGCGCTTATCCAGCCAATTTGTTGACGGCCAATCCTGTCGAGAAAAAATAGGGCCTATGCCCACCACAAACTGCCTATAAAAGCAGCACGCTGTTCTAGCCCAAGCTGGGTAAGGCTTGGCGCTGATATCCCTAGGGTTATGCACAGGGTCATTCACAATCGCGCAGAACAACTTATTTCTTGTGGAAAACGGCTATTTTGTTGTCAATTTTTAAATTGACTACGTTCTATTTTTACGCATCTTATGTGACATTTTTATTAGTTTTCTTGCCTTTGAATGTCAATTGTTAAAGGTGCTTTATTTTTAAGCACCGTGTCGAAAGTCAATAGCCGTAAGGGTTTCAAGCGCTATCCACGGAGTTTCCCACAGGGTCATTCACAGTCTGTGCGCATAACTTGTTGGATTCGTTACATACAAATTTAGATGCTGTGTTGCCTCTTTTGAAGGCATTCTGTTCTAGCCCCCGTAATGTAAGGGTTTGCGCTGATATGCATAGGGTTATGCACAAGGTAATTCACAGTCTGTAAGGATAACTTCTTTCAGCTAGGTTTTTTGTTTTTTTGATCGTTAAAAATGCCGCTTCTGTGGCCCAGACCTTGAGGCCCAACATCCATCGCGTGTGTACCTTGTCCTACTCGGGTAAGCGTTAACAAAATTTAATATGGATGTACGTCTAATGATTATTAATATTTAAGTATTCTTTTTTAAAAGGCGGAACACCATGCAACCTCTTCAGCAGTTTGTGATCAAAGATGGCCAGATCATGGAGGCCCCCCCCGGGGCCTCAAGTGCTGCAACTGGGATGAGCAGCACGCCCATTTATCTCGGTGTGGCGATGGTGTTTTGCATGATGGCGACGGGTTTTGGTGGCTATTGGTATGGCAAATTCAACGTCTTAGATCAGATGATGCAAAACGGCGGCAGAGTCGCCATGTCCCCGTCGGGGGGGAATGCTGGGGGCGGCTTTAATTTACAAAGCGCCGCGTCAGAGCCGACCAAGGCCACGAAGTCCAGCAGGCCTGAAGGCAAAAGATCGGAGCGAACTCAGCAAACGAGTGTGCGCACGTCCCCAGCAACGCCTGCGCAGAGTCGCCCAGCAGAGTCGGCGAATGCCGTAAGCGCCTCTCAGGAGAGTGTGAAAAATCAACTCAAAGACGGTCTAGAGCGCGATGCTTCAGGCAAGGTTTATGAAGTTCGATCCGGCGACACCTTGGGGCAAATTGCGAATCGGGTCTACGGTGACCCCAGCCAGTTCCCACGCTTGTTTGAAGCCAACCCACGCGTGCTGGCATCACCTGACAACATTGTTCCTGGGCAGGTGCTGAGGGTGCCGGATTAAGGGCGTTTGTGACGTCTGTGAGCAAGCACGCTTTCGTGTCATTCATTTTGAATGTAATGAAGCATGTCGATGATGTTGCTTGCTGCCGAAGAGCTTTGCGATTTGGCTTCTTTTTGTAAATCAAATAAGACTTGCTTGTATGGAATGAGGGTAACCCCCAAATCTTTCATGAAATTCAGTTCGACTGGTTCTCTGACTACGCCATGGACGAGAACATAGTGCCAATTTGCGTTCTGCACAATCGCATTACGTCGGTTGACCTTCTTGGCAGAAGTGAATTTCTTTTCTACCCAAGCACGGACACCTTCTTGGATTTCAGTTGGGCTACGTTTGCGGGCGTTTGAGTCGCCCCCGATATAGCCGATGGGTCTGTAACTGATTTGAACTTCAACATGCCAGAAGTCGTTGCCTGATGGTGAATGACGAATGCCAAGTAAATCGATTTCATCAACACCTTGCTTGATACCTCGCATGGTGAAAAAGTTCTGACGATTCAGCCACTCATCGACCAATTGTTCATCAAGCAGGGCCATGATTTATTTGACCCAAGTGTCCTTGAGCCCCGTGATTTTGTTAAACACCAACTGTCCCCCCGCATGGTCCACGCGGTCGGTCACAAAGTAGCCGTGGCGTTCAAACTGAAAGTGTGCGCTGGCGGGCACGTGGGCCAATGATGGCTCCACATACGCGGTTACCACTTTCAGGCTGTCGGGGTTGAGCGCTGCAAGAAAGTCTTTGCCGCCTGCATCGGGTTGTGCGTCGGTGAACAATCGGTCATACATGCGCACTTCTGCCTGCAGGCCGTCGCTCACGCCCACCCATGTGATGGCGGCGCTGGCCTTGACAGTGGCGCTGCCGGGGGTGCCGCTCTTGGTGTCGGGGATGACGGTGGCTTGTACTTCTGTGATGTTGCCAGCAGCATCTTTGGTGCAGCCTGTGCACTCAATCACATAGCCGCCTTTGAGGCGTACCTTGTTGCCAGGGTAGAGGCGTTTGTAGCCTTTGGGTGGCACTTCGGCGAAGTCGTCACGTTCAATCCACACTTCTTTGCCAATTTTGAAATGGCGTGTGGGTACTTCCGCACCTTCCTCGGCGTGTGGCAAAGCAGGTTGTGTGCAAGGCTCTAAGTGGCCCGTACCCATCACATCGTCCCAGTTGGTGAGCACGAGTTTGACGGGGTCGAGCACAGCCATGGCGCGGTGTGCGGTGTTTTCTAGGCTTTCGCGCAGGCAGCCTTCCAGCGTGCTGTAGTCGATCCAGCTGTCGCTCTTGGTCACGCCGATGCGGTCGGCAAACAGGCGCAGGCTCTCGGGCGTGTAGCCCCGGCGGCGCAGGCCCACGATGGTGGGCATGCGGGGGTCGTCCCAGCCGCTGACTTTGCCATCACCCACCAGTTGCGCCAGCTTGCGTTTGCTGGTGATCACATAGGTCAGGTTCAAGCGGGCAAATTCGTATTGTTTGGGGCTGGGCGCGGCCAGCAACTTGCATTCGCACAGGCGCTCCATCAGCCAGTCGTAAAACGGGCGCTGGTCTTCAAACTCCAGCGTGCAGATGCTGTGGGTGATCTGCTCCAGCGCGTCTTCGATGGGATGAGCAAAGGTGTACATCGGGTAGATGCACCATTTGTCGCCTGTGTGGTGGTGGGTGGCGCGGCGAATGCGATAAATCGCAGGGTCGCGTAGGTTGATGTTGGGCGAGGCCATGTCGATCTTGGCGCGCAGCACGGCCGCGCCGTCGGCCAGTTGGCCGTCGCGCATTTCGCGGAATCGCGTCAAGTTCTGTTCTACCGTTCGTGTGCGGAAGGGGCTGTCCACGCCGGGCTTGCCAAAGTCGCCCCGGTTGGCGCGCATGTCTTCGGCGCTTTGTTCGTCCACATAGGCGTGACCTGCCTGTATCAGCGCCTCGGCGGCGCGGTACATGAAGTCAAAGTAGTCGCTGGCCTGGTAGGGCGCGGCGCTGCCTGCGGCCTGGCCCATTTGCGCCCAGTCAAAGCCGAGCCATTTCACGGCGTCGATGATGCTGTTGACGTATTCGGTGTCTTCTTTTTCTGGGTTGGTGTCGTCAAAGCGCAGGTGGCACACGCCGCCGTACTCTTTGGCCAGCCCAAAGTTGATGCAGATGCTTTTGGCGTGGCCCACGTGCAAATAACCGTTGGGCTCGGGCGGGAAACGCGTGCGAATCTTGGCGGGGTCGGGCTCGCCTGCGGCGTGGTGCGCTGCGTCACCGGGGCTGCCTGCCCAGCGACGGCTGGCGTAAGTGCCTTGGGCCAAATCGTTTTCGATGATTTGGCGCAAAAAGTTGCTGGGCTTGTGGTCTTGTTCTGTCGCGGGGGTGGCGGGTTTCGTCATCCTTGGATTTTAGGCGGGGCAATGTGCCATCTTCGGCTGGCCATACCCTTTGTCGATCGCGACGCTTAAATTTTGCGACCCAAGCGTTTTTCGACTTCCTTTTTTTCCCATTCAGCGCCAAAAGGGTTGAAGCGTTCAAACACGCGCAGGCCATGAAACAGCACGCCAATGCCCCAGCCGAGCGCGACCCACAGCACCCAAAGGTACTGTGGGTGAGTCCATAGATTGATGGCCAGCAAGAGGCCCAGGGTGAAAACGTATTGGGCCAAGTGCAGGTAAAAGCCTTTGAGCTTGCGGACTTGGGCAAACACCAAAGCTTCGTCGGCGTTAAAGGTGGCGGATGATGCGGGGGCGGTTGCGGTGTTCATGTCGGGCTCCTGAAGTGTTGAGAAATCAATTTCAAACACGGCAGCCAAGGACTTCAACGATTCGGTGCTTGCCACTTGCCCTTGTTCAAGGCGTTGGATGGTGCGCACGCTCAAACCGCTGAGGTCTGCGAGTTGTTGTTGCGACCAACCGCGTTGGAGTCTGAGTTTTTGAATCAACATATGAAGTTCCTGTTTGCCGAGGGCCGTAATCTAAGTGTTTGCCTCTCAGTTGAACACGCCAGCAGGGCGACATGGGTACGACAGCGCCACGACATGGATGTTGGGCGCCACAAAATTTGAGAGGCTGTGAGGCCAAGAGGGATAATTCAAGGCTGTTTTAGGAGCTTGTGTGGATATCGTTTTGTTACTCAAAGCCGCCGTGATGGGCGTGGTTGAAGGTTTGACCGAGTTTTTGCCTATTTCATCAACGGGTCACCTCATCTTGGCGGGTGCCTTGCTTGGCATGGACGATGACAAAGCCAAGGTGTTTGACATTGCCATTCAAACTGGCGCTATCTTGGCCGTGATCATTGTGTATTGGCAAAAGCTGGCGGGCACTGTGGTGGCTTTGCCCACGCAAAAAGCAGCCCGTCGATTCGCTTTGAATGTGCTGATTGCTTTCTTGCCCGCTGTGGTGCTGGGGTTGTTGTTTGGCAAGTTCATCAAAGCGCATTTGTTCACACCAACGGTGGTGGCGAGCACGTTCATCATCGGTGGCTTCATCATTTTGTGGGCCGAGGGCTGGGGCCGCGCCAAGCCAGAAGATGCACAAGTGCATCCCAACGACAACGCCCGCATCGTGAATGTCGAAAGCATGTCGCCCCTAGACGCCTTGAAGGTGGGTTTGGTGCAGTGTTTGGCCATGATTCCTGGCACCAGCCGCAGCGGTGCGACCATCATTGGTGGCATGTTGCTCGGTTTGTCGCGTAAAGCGGCGACTGATTTTTCGTTCTATTTGGCCATTCCGACGCTGATCGGCGCTGGCGCTTACAGCCTCTACAAAGAGCGTGCTTTGCTGAGCCTCGCAGATGCGCCCATGTTTGCCGTGGGCTTGGTGATGTCGTTTCTCAGCGCTTGGGTTTGTGTGCGTTGGTTGTTGCGTTACATCGCCAGCCATAGTTTTGTGCCGTTTGCTTGGTACCGCATTGTGTTTGGCATGGTGGTGTTGGCGACCGCATGGACTGGCGCGGTGACTTGGGCGGCATAACCCAACTCACCCAACGCTAAGCTGGCTGCGCTCAATCGCTCAGCGAAGGCCAAGTTAGCCGATCAAATTTAGCAGCGCTGTTTCAACGGCGCTCGCCGCGATCAACGGGTGTTCCATCGGAAACAGATGCGTGCCGTCAATGTTCATCACGCGGCCATGCGTGATGCGACGGCTGAAGTCCAAACCCACTTGCTTGAGTTCACGTGATTGCAACCCCCCAATCAAGCTGGCTTTGCATTGCAAGGGCTTGCGTTTGAAATAGGCTTCTAAATGGTCGGGCAGGCCGTTGTAAATGTTGCTCTCCACATCACGGTCAAAGCTCAACACGCGGCGAGTGCCTTGCGCGGTGATTTCGTCATGTGTGCCGAAGGCCACGTAATCGCGCAGAACTTGTGGATCCCACTTGGCGAAGACTTTTTTGTGCTGAAAGTGTTCCAACGCCGCAGCTTCGGTGGGCCACGTGTTGCGACGCTTGCGACTGACCGAGGCGGGTGACAGCGCCTCAGCGCCCGGAATACGCTTGCCCACTTTGAGCAGTTTGGCTTTCCAGCCACCCAGCATGGGCGCGTCCAACAACACCACGCCACGCACGAGTTGCGGTGCCTTGGCCGCCATCATCATGCTCAAGATGCCGCCCAACGAATGCCCCACCAAAAACACCGGTCCGTTGGCGGCAAGGGGCGTCGTGAAGTCGATCAACTGTTGCACCAAATGTGGCCAGTTGTCGGTCACCGGGTAACGCGGGTCATGCCCAAACTTCTCAATCGCCTCCACGCGAAAGCCGCGTGCGCGAATGGCATCCAGCATCACGCCGTAGGTGCTGGCGGGAAAACTGTTGCCGTGCGAGAAGACGATGAGGGGGTCTTGGCGCATAGGGGCTTAGATGAGCTTTTCGTCGGGAGTCATGATTTTCTTGAGTGCAGGGGCCCGAGCCGCAGGCTGCATCAAGGGGGTGGCGGTGGAGCCGCCGTCCCACATGGGGTCGTCGATGCTGTCAAACACTTCGCGCAGTTTTTCGCCCCAGGTGTTGTGCATCATTTGGAAATAGGGGTTGTGCTCGTCGATGCACACCACTTTGTCGCTCTCGAACTTGTCGGCTTCGTACACCACCATGTCGAGGGGCAAGCCAACTGAGAGGTTGGATTTGAGGGTGGAGTCCATCGACACGAGCGCGCACTTGGCCGCTTCGTTCAGTGGGGTGTCGGGTTGCAGCACGCGGTCCAACACGGGCTTACCGTATTTGGATTCGCCAATTTGGAAGTAGGGTGTTTCAGCCGTGGCTTCGATGAAGTTGCCGGGTGAGTACACCTGAAACAAGCGCATGCCTTCGCCTGCAATTTGTCCACCAAAGATGAGCGACACATTGAAGTCCACGCCCGAGGCTTTGAGGGCCGCGGCATCGCGCTCGTGCACGCGGCGAATGGCCGCGCCCAACACACGCACCGCATCAAACATGCTCTTGGCGTTCCAGATGGTGATGGGTTCGCTCTCAGGGGTGTCTTTGAGCTGCTCGACTTGCAAAATTTCGCGCACCGATTGCGAGATGGACAAATTGCCCGCTGACAACAAGACCATGAAGCGGTCGCCCGGCTTCTCGTACACGATCATTTTGCGGAAGGTGCTGATTTGGTCGAGGCCCGCGTTGGTGCGCGAGTCGGACAAGAACACCAAGCCCGCTTTGAGTTTGATACCGACGCAGTAGGTCATAAAAGTTTTTTCAATTGATACAGAGCATCCAACGCATCGCGTGGACTGAGTTTGTCGGGGTCGATCTCGGCCAGTTTGGCTTGTAGCGGGCTGGGGCCAGCGTCGTCTTGCAACGGTGGTGGGGCAAAGAGATCGACTTGTACCTTTGATGCATCGGCACCCGCTTCGAGCGAGGCCAACGCATGGCGGGCATGGCTGAGTACAGCAGAAGGCATGCCAGCTAAGCGGGCCACTTGAATGCCGTAGCTGCGGCTGGCGGGGCCTGGCTGAATTTCGTGCAAAAACACAATGCTCGCGCCCGACTCGGCCGCACTCACATGCACGTTCACCGCCGCCCGGTGGTTGGCAGGGAATTCGGTGAGTTCAAAGTAATGCGTGGCAAACAGCGTGAAGGCTTGGGTCTTGTCATGCAAATGGGTGGCAATGCCGCTGGCCAAGGCCAAACCGTCAAAGGTCGAGGTACCACGGCCAATCTCGTCCATCAACACCAAGCTGTGCGGCGTGGCAGCATGCAAGATTTGCGCGGCCTCGGTCATCTCGAGCATGAAGGTCGATTGCGCGTTGGCCAAGTCGTCGGCCGCGCCAATGCGGGTGTGGATGGCGTCAATCGGCCCCAGTCGGCACGATGTGGCAGGCACATGGCTGCCTAGGCTGGCCAGCAACACAATGATGGCCACTTGGCGCATGTAGGTCGATTTACCGCCCATGTTGGGACCGGTGATGACTTGCATGCGTTGTTTGTGGCCCAGCATGGTGTCGTTGGCAATGAAGGTTTTGGCCGCACTGCCAGCCACCACACCATGCGTTTCGGCCAAGCGGGCTTCCACCACGGGGTGACGGCCTTGCACGATTTCAATGCAAGGTGTTTTGACAAACTCGGGCGCGCACCAGCCCAGCGTGAGTGAGCGCTCGGCCAAAGCGCACAGGGCGTCGAGCGTGGCCACGGCTTGGGCCAAGCGGGTGAGGGCGGGCACAAACTGTTGCAAGGTATCGAGCAGTTGCTCGAACAAAAACTTCTCACGGGCCAAGGCGCGTTCTTGGGCGCTGAGGGCTTTGTCTTCAAAGGTTTTGAGCTCGGGCGTGATGAAGCGCTCGGCATTCTTCAAAGTTTGACGGCGCGTGTAGTCGGCCGGCACTTTGTCGATCTGGCCTTGCGTGACCTCGATGTAAAAGCCATGCACCTTGTTGAACTGCACACGTAAGTTGGCAATGCCGGTGCGCTCGCGCTCGCGGGCTTCGAGTTCGAGCAAGAAACCGTCGCAGTTGTTTTGGATGGCGCGCAGCTCGTCCAAGTCGGCGTCGTAGCCGTGACCGATGACACCACCATCGCGCACCAAGACGGCGGGTTCGGGCAGCAATGCTCGCTCTAGCAATGCACCGCATTCGGGCGGCACGCACATATGTTGGGCGATCTGCACCAGCAAAGAGGGAGACAGAGCGCTCTGCGGAGGTAAAGGAGGAGCTGGCGAAGCCAGCGGGGGACACGCAGCAGAGTGCTCTGTCTCCCTCTTTGCCGAGGTCGAGGAGATGGGAATGAGCGGCTGAATGCGAAGCGCCTTTTGCAGCGCTTGGCCGAGCGACACCAATTCACGCGGGCGTACTTGGCGCAGCGACACGCGGGCGCTGATGCGCTGCACATCGCCCGAGCCTTTGAGGGCGTCGCGCAGCACTTTGTAGCTTTGCGTGCGGTTGTCTTGCAGCGCTTCAATGGCTGCTAAGCGTTGGATGGCTTGCGTGCGGTCGCGCTCGGGCGAGAGCAGCCAGTTTTTCAGCTGGCGGCTGCCCATGCCCGTCATGCAGGTGTCGAGCAACGAGAACAAGGTGGGTGAGTCTTCGCCGCGCAGGGTTTGGGTCAGCTCAAGGTTGCGGCGGGTGGTGAGCGGCAGGTCAATCAGCGCATCGTTGCGCGCCACGTACACGCCGTGCACGTGGGTGAGGGCGCGGCCTTGGGTATGTTCGGCGTAGGTCAGCAGTGCGGCGGCGGCGGCATGGGCTTGCACCACGTCTTGTGCGTTCCATGCGTTCAGGGAGGCTGCTTGCAAATGCTCCAGCAGCTTGCGGCCACCCAAAGCGGCATCAAACTGAAACGCGGGGCGCACTTGGGCGGGCAGGCCGAGGTTGCTGCAAAAGCTTTTCAGTTGTTGCTCAAACGCGGGACTGACTTCGGCGCTGTAAATAATTTCGCTGGGGGCCACGCGGGCAATCCAGTTGGGCAACTCCGATGTCTCGCATTCGGCCAAATGCACCAACCCTTGCGTGACACTGAGCCATGCCAAGCCACAACCATGGCGGTCGCTTTGGTGAATGGCCAACACATAGGCTTCGGTTTTGTCGCTGAGTAGCGCACTGTCGGTCAGCGTGCCCGGCGTGACCACGCGCACCACTTTGCGCTCGACGGGGCCTTTGCTCGCGCCCACATCGCCCACTTGCTCGCAAATCGCCACGGACTCGCCCAGCTTGATGAGGCGTGACAGATAAGTTTCGAGGGAATGAAATGGCACACCGGCCATCACCACAGGCTCGCCGTTGGACTGGCCACGTTGCGTGAGCGTGATGTCGAGCAGGCGCGTGACCTTCTCGGCGTCCGCAAAGAACAACTCGTAAAAGTCGCCCATGCGGTAGAACAACAGCGTCTCGGGGTGGTCAGCTTTGAGCCCCAAGTACTGCTGCATCATAGGGGTGTGCCCAGATGAGTCCGGAGCGGATGCCTTGGGCAATAAATTCTCTTTTGACATCAATAACGGGGCTGAACTGGAACGACTTGAAATAATGAGCGACTGACGTGTATCAGCGATATTTTGACATTGTCGAGCATGGCGACTGCCTCGACGTCTGGCGAGGCCCTTGGCTGGGGCCTTGAGTCCGCCGAAGTTCAGAAGTCGCGGGTTTGATGGATGGGGTCGTCAAACTTTGCCACTTGCCCCGCTTGGGCGGCGGCGCAGGCAATGCGTGCACCCTGGCGTGCAAAGAGGGGCAATTTGTTCATGGGCGCTGGCACGGTGTGGGTTTGACCTGCCGCAAAACGTTCGCCAGTTTCAAAGTCAAACCAACATTCGCCTTGGGCCAGCTGGGGCAAATACACCTCACGCGTGGTTTGGCCTGCATGCACCACGGGCGCGACCAGCAGCCATGGGCCCAGCATGAAATCGTCAGAGTCTTCAAAGCACTGCATGTCTTCGTGAAAATCGTAAAACGTGGGACGAATGATGGGTTCGTGGTGAGACGACGCCCGCTCAAACAAAGACCACAGGTACGGCATCAGGGTGTAGCGCAATTCGATGGCGCGAATCACATCGTCTTTGACCTCGGGGTGCATCCATGGCAAATTGCTGACGTTGCCCGCTTTCCACGAGTTCATGACCATGCGCGGGTTCAAGCAACTCGCTTGGACCCACCGCAAAAACAACTCGGGATCGGGCAGCGGTCCGTAAAACCCACCCACGTCGTGGCCCACGTTGAACATGCCCGACAAGCTCATTTGCAGGCCTGTGCGGATGTTCCATTTCAGCGTTCGCCAACTGGTGGTGTTGTCGCCGGACCAAGTTTGTGCATAGCGCTGAATGCCAGGTGGACCTGCGCGTGTGACGGTGAACACGTTGTCACGGCCCAAGGCTTGTTCTTGCGCTTCAAACGTGGCGCGTGTCATCAATAAGGCATGCAAGGGGCGCGAACGGTGCATGGCAATGGCGTGCCCCCAGCCGTTGGATTGCGCGTCTTCGTTGAGGATGGCGTACTCGTTGTTGTCGTTCCAGCCAGCGTCGATGCCCATGTCCAGAATTTGGGCTTTGAGTTGGGTTTGCCACCACTGCACGGCTTCGGGGTTGGTGAAGTCCAAGTGAGCGCCTTGTCCGTCCCAATAGGGTTCGACGACGGCTTGATGGCTCGTGTCCTGAATGAAGAGTCCGCCTTTGACGTGGCCTTCAAATGCCGGATGATCGTCCAGCAAGCACGGTTTGATGTTGGCCACCAAGTGCATGCCGTGCGCATGAAATTTCTGGTTCAAGGACTTGGGGTCTGGAAACTTGTCGTGATTCCACGTGAATACGTAGCGGCGTTTACCGCGCGAGGAATAGCCCGAGCCGTAATGAAAGGCCGACACGGGCAGTTTATGCTGCTGCGTCAAATCAATGAAAGTGGACAGTTGATGTTGCGCATCGGGCGAGTCCGCCAAGCCCATGGCGGTTTGCGCGTAGCCAGCCGTCCAACGTGGCGGCAGATGTGTGCCACCGATCAAGGTCATGAACTGCTGGAGGACTTCAGCGGGCGTGTTGCCCACCATCACGTAGTAGTCGAGGTCGCCGTCGTCGATGTCGACATAACGGTAAAAGTCGTGGTAATTGTCGTGTTCGCAGCCAAAGTCAAACGTGCAACTGGCCAAGGTGTCGTAATAAAGACCCAGCCACTTTCCATTAGGCGTGCGGCTCAACACGAAAGGCCAATGTTTGTAAAGCGGGTCGCCGTGCTCGGGGTCGTAACCCAACGAGTCCATGGCCAAGGTGCGCAAACGCCGACCACTGAGGTTGAGCGGACCGGTTTTATCGCCCAAACCATAAAACTTTTCGGCATCGTCACGTTGGATGTAATGCCGCAGCGCGCCCGTGCGCTTGTCACTCAAGTAAGCGCTGGTGGAACGGTCAGACAACACCACCTCATCATGGCCGTCTTGCTGCCAATGCCACACCAAGCGCAAAGGCTGTGTGTGCAATTCGACACGCAAGCTGGGCGTGGACAAGACATGCAAACCCTGGCTCTTGTGGTGTTGAACGGCGGGTGTTGCAAAGCACGACAAATCATCGCGATGGCGACCTTGCCAAGGCACGTCATGTGGGGCGTGTGCGTTGACGGGCGCGATGGCCCACGTGTTGGGTTCGCGGTAGCCGTCTTTGGGTTGGAGGGTGACACGTGCCATGCTGTCGCTCAAAAAGCGCAGACGCAGGTTGCCGCGTGAAGTGAGCTGGACGTCTGCGCCTTGTGCGTGTGGCACCCATTGTTCTGCAGTCCAGGGAGTCATACGTGATTTCCTATGGCTTGGCCGTTCGCATCGAATGAATGGATGTGCGTGCCAGATGTTTTCAACGAGAGCGTTTGATGAAGTGCAGGCGGCGTGGTGTCTTGTAACAAGGCTTCAATCTTTGTCCCGTCTTGCAAGGTGGCTTGCACCAAAGTTTGAGAGCCCATGTACTCGGTGTTGGTCACCGTGACCGTCAGCCCTTCGTGGGGAGCACACAGCACAAAATGTTCGGGACGAATGCCCAAGGTCTGTGTGTTGGGTGTTGGCACAAATGGATGGGCAGGCATGCCAGACAAGCTGCTGATCGGGATGAAGTTCATGCGTGGACTGCCAATGAAGCCCGCGACAAAGGTGTTCGCGGGGCGCTCGTAGAGTTCTTGTGGCGAACCCACTTGCTCAATTTGACCTTGACGCAGCACCACGATGCGATCGGCCAAAGTCATGGCTTCGACTTGGTCGTGGGTGACGTAAATCATGGTCGCCCCCAAGCGGTGATGCAGCTCGCGCAATTCGCTGCGCATGGAGACACGCAATTCGGCATCGAGGTTGGACAAGGGCTCATCGAACAAGAATATTTTGGGCTCTCGCACGATGGCGCGCCCAATGGCAACGCGTTGACGCTGACCGCCAGACAGTTGTGTGGGGCGTCGGTCCAGCAAGTTGTCAAGGCGCAAAAGTTTGGCCGTTGCGGTCACTTTTTCGTGGATGAGGTCTTTGCGCATGCCCATGTTTTCAAGGCCAAAGGCCATGTTGGCATGCACGCTCATGTGTGGGTAAAGCGCGTAGGACTGAAACACCATGGCGCAACCCCGATCTGCGGCTGATACGGTGTTGACCACGTGGTTGTCGATCAAGATGTCGCCCGAGGTGGTGTCTTCCAAACCCGCAATCATGCGCAGCAAGGTGGATTTGCCGCAACCCGAAGGGCCCACAAAGACCATGAACTCGCCGTGCCGAACGTTCAGGTCGATGTGTTGAATGACGTGTGTTGCACCAAACGATTTGGTGACGGCGTGAAGTTCAAGCGTGGACACAGAAAATTCCAGAGTTATTTGACACCGGCGCTTGCAATGCCTGTGGTGATATAGCGTTGCAAGAATGCAAACACCAAGGTGATAGGTAACAGCGTGATGACCGTCATGGCCAGCAAGTAATGCCATTGCGTGTTGAGTTCGCCTTGGAATGAGTTCAAAGCCAATTGCAAGGTGAAGAACTCAGACTTGGACAAGACGATCAGTGGCAACAAGAAGTCGTTCCAGCGCCACATGACCGAGAAAATAGCCAACACGGCCAATGCGGGGGCGCTCAAAGGCAGCACGATGCGCCAGTAAATTCGCCATTCGCTGGCGTGGTCCATGCGCGCAGCTTCGAGCAGCTCGTCGGGAATGGTCAGCATGTATTGGCGTAGCAAAAACACGCCAGTCGGCGTGGCCACGGCGGGCAAGATAACGCCCCACAAGCTGTTGAGCAAACCGACAGAGTTGATGACCAAAAAGATGGGAACCAAGACGATGGTGGGGGGAATCATCAAGGTTGCGATGATGAGCAAGAACACCGTCTTTTGGCCTGTGAATTTGTATTTGGACAGTGCAAACGCAGCCATCGAATTGAAGAGCAGAGTCAGCATCGTGGCCACGACCGTGATGAACACGCTGTTGAACAAGTACTTGCCAAACGCAAACTTGTCAAATAGTTCGGTGTAGTTGCGTGTTGCAAAACTCAGTTCACGAACGGGTTGACGTTGTTGGATGTTGACTTGAAGCGTTTCTTGAGGTTTGGCAGGATCGACCATGGTTGCCATGATGCCGATGCGGCTGACCTGTGCCATGGGTTTGACCACCCCTTGCTCGGTGGTGACGTTGAACAGCGGCAAAGGCTGCGGGTAGTTGTCGATGTGGACTGTGCGTTGGGTGTACGGCAGAAAGGTGGGGGGGAATTCGCCAATCGCAGCTTCGGTTTTGAAAGACGACATGAGTAACCACAGCACTGGCGCAAACAAGGTGAACAAGCCAATCACCAAATAGGCATAGCTCAGTGCATCGGTCCAGCCAAAGCGTTGGGCGTGTCGTGTGCGGGTGAGAAATTTCAACACCATGTCAGCGCACCTTTTGGCCAGCGTCTTTGGCGCGGGTCAGTTTGAGTTGCAACAGCGTGAGCATGATCAAGCCCACCGCCAGTGCCAATGAGGCTGCAGCAGCCAAACCGTACAAATGAATTTGCTCCGCAAAGCCTGTTTGATAGATAAATTGCACGATGAAAGTGGTCGCAGAGCCAGGGCCTCCACCGGTCAGTACAAACACTTCGTCAAACACCTGCACCGCACGGATCATGGCCAGCACCAACACCACAATCAAATTGGGCATGAGTAAAGGCAGTGTGATGTGGGTCAGCGTGCGCCAAGGTGACGCTTTGTCCATCAACGCCGCTTCGTAAACATCTTTGGGAATGGCTTGTAGACCGGCAAGCAAAATGAGCGTGTAAAAACCCATGTGCGCCCAGATCGAGACAAAGAGCGTCCAAAAGAAGGCCCAATGTCGGTCGGTGAGCCAATCGATAGGCGCTTGGTTCGCGGAGATCAACACGGCGTTGAAGACACCTTGGCTTTGCAGCAACCATTTCCAAATCAAGGCCACCACCACAGGCGAGAGCAGCACGGGATAGAAAAATACACCTCGCCAAAAACCACGGCCGATGATTTTTCGGTTCAACACCAAAGCCGTGAGTAGCGAGAAAAACACCATCAACGTGACTTGAATGGTGCTGAATTTCAAGGTGTTGCCAATGGCGCGCCAGAACACGTCTTTGCGACAACTTTGAAAATCAAAGTAATCACGGCATTCAAACAAAATTTCAAAATTCTCAAGGCCTGAGTACGGCCGTTCTGACGGCATCAGCGCTACGCCAGCAGAAGTGGCATACACAACGTTGATGACGATCGGTAAAAACGTGAACACGCCAAACACCAGCAAGTTGGGTGCGACGAACAGCCAAGCCAACCGCGACTGACCCAGCCATTTCTGGCTGAGTCGGAAGAGGGGTTCAAAGAGGTTAAAAAAGAACGCGAGAAAACGCACAGTGCCGATTTATTTTTGCGCTTGTTTCACAGCGTCTTGCATGTCGGCATTGATCTTGTTGAGTGCTTCGTCGGTGCTCAACTCACCCACCAAAGCTTGAGTCACCCGTGACACGGTTGGCAACATCAGGGCGCGGTTGTATTTGTAGCCTTGGAATTTATAGGCTACGGGCGATAACTGCGCGACACCTGAGCCAAACACGCCTAAGGCTGCACGTGCCGCCGGTTGTGCGTTGACGTAATTGACGCCTTTCTTGGCCAATCCAGCATGCGCAGGAATGTTGTTTGTTTTGGCAATGAAATCGGCATAGTTGGTTTCAGCGGCCATGAAGTTCAAGAAAGCCGCGGTTTCTTTGGGCGATTTGCTGGTTTTCAACGCGACCCAAGCTGCGCCACCTGGGATGCCGGTGCATGCGGCTGCGCCACAGGGGTTGGGCACCGCAACCCAATCAAATTTGTTACCAATGTCTTTTTGTAAACGGTTAATTTGCCAAGAGCCAGACAAGACCATGACGGTGTTGCCATTGATGAATTCACCAATCGAGTCAGCATAGGTTGAGCCGCCGGAACCCGCCCACACTTCTTTGAGCAGGGTGCCGTCTTTGTGCCAACCTACAAATTTGTTGACTGTGGTTTTGTAGCCTGCATCGAGCGTCAACTCGCCCTTGGCATCAAAAATGGCAGCACCATTGCTGATGGCTGGGCCTGCAAAGCGGTGGCCCGAGCGGTCCCATGCCATGGCTGCTTTGGTTTGCGTGGCCTTGGCGACTTTGTTGGCGGCCGCGACCCATTCGTCCCATGTGGCTTTGGGGCCGGGCAGTGCGACTTTGGCTTGTTCAAAGAGGGTCTTGTTGACGTAAGGGCCTGTCATGGTCAGTTGTGACATGAAACCATAAATGCCTTTGTCGCCCGCGTTGGGACTCAGCCAAGCGGCAGTGCTGCCGAATTGTGTGTCGAAATATTTACGATCTTTGATGTTGGGCGAGATGTCCAGATAAAACTTGGACAAGCCGCCCAGATCGGTCACGCGCGCGATGTCAGGGCCTTGGCCTGCAGCCAATTGAACGGGGAGTTGTTCAGTGATGGTCTTGTAGGGCACGGTGTCGACCACGATTTTGACGCCGGGGTTTTGCGCTTCAAACTTCTTCGCCAATTCAGTGGTGACGTCACACTCCACGCCATCTTGGTAGCACATGACGCGCACTTCTTGTGCTTGCGCTGAAATGGCACCCGTGGCCATCAGGGCCAGGCCCAAAATCTGGAGGGTGTAGCTGCTAACGTGGGAATTGATCTTTGACATGCAAGTACCTTGGGTTAAACGTATGATGAATGATAGGTCTGCAAAGGACCTCATTTTGTTAACGTTTACTCGGATATACCGAGGAAGAGGCCTTGTAAGAGGCTTCTGTGGCCCAGGTTCCGCGGGTGCTATCGCGCTTTTCAAGAACAGGCTGCGCTACACAAGCAGCCTGTTTCTTGTGTGTGTTTAAAGCGGAGCGTCAGGCGCAGCGCGTGACACGCTCAAGGTCTTGGCTGCTGTGCTGGCCGCACGCTTGTCGTCAACGCCTGCAAACTTGGAGTACTTTTGCGTGAGCGGCACCAGTTGCGCATAGATGCGGGGTGGGGCAGCCAAGCACTCTTCATGCTCAAGGTAAGGACCTTCGCCTGTGAAATTACTGATCAAGCCACCGGCTTCGGTGATCAGCAACGCGCCTGCGGCCATGTCCCAAGGCTTCAAGCCGAGTTCAAAGAAGCCATCGCTGAAGCCTGCGGCCACGTAGGCCAAGTCGAGTGCGGCGGCACCAGGGCGGCGCAGGCCGGCGGTGCGTTGCATCATGTCGCCCATGAGGCTGAGGTATTTGTTGAAGTCGTCACCTGGGCGGAAAGGAAAGCCCGTAGACAACAAACACTCTTCCAAGCGGGTGCGCTTGCTGACGCGGATGCGGCGGTCGTTCATGAACGCGCCACGGCCTTTGCTGGCGGTGAACAGGTCGTTGCGGGTGGGGTCATACACCACGGCTTGCTCGATGCGACCTTGCACTTGCAGCGCGATGCTCACGCAGTAGTAAGGGAAGCCGTGGATGAAGTTGGTGGTGCCATCGAGCGGGTCGATGATCCAGATGTGGTCGGCATCGGGGTTGCCGTGTGTGGCGCCAGACTCTTCGGCCAAGATGCCGTGGTCGGGGTAAGCGCCCAAGAGGGTGTCGATGATGATGCGTTCGCTGTTGTGGTCAACCTCGGTCACAAAGTCGTTCACTTGCTTCTGTGAAATACGCACAGCTTCCACGTCGAGTGCAGCGCGGTTGATGATGGCGCCGGCGGCGCGTGCAGCCTTGACGGCCACGTTGAGCATGGGGTGTACAGAAGAGGACGACATAGATTTTGTGAAGAGCTGACCCAAACAGGTCGAAGATGAACGCCCGGCGATGCGGGCGGCGACAATGTGCCAGATTTTACGCGTCAAGACTTACAAAATATCCATGAAAACCCGCTTCATTCTTGGCGGATTCAAGGACGAAGTGCAACACGCTTTAACGAGGCATGGAATACCTCGTGAGGTGTCTTGAATCCTAGTCGCTTTCTGGGGCGATGATTCAATCGGTTTTCAATCATAGTCAATTCCTCA
>NZ_JAVKLQ010000061.1:0-52906 GCF_031539175.1 Limnohabitans sp.
AACCGTGACGGATGAGGAATTGACTATGATTGAAAACCGATTGAATCATCGCCCCAGAAAGCGACTAGGATTCAAGACACCTCACGAGGTATTCCATGCCTCGTTAAAGCGTGTTGCACTTCGTCCTTGAATCCGCCAAGCGAACAATTTATGTTCCGGGGAAAAACGGTTTACCAATCGAAGCGGGCATGTTCACGCGCAACCAACGCGGATTGCGTGAAATCAAAGCCAACACCACGATGGTGGCGAGGTAAGGCAGCATGCTCAAGAACTGGCTAGGCACATCCACGCCGGACGCCTGTAAATGAAATTGCAGCATCGTGACACCACCAAACAGATAAGCACCAAGCAACACGCGTGCCGGACGCCAAGTGGCAAAGGTCGTGAGGGCCAATGCGATCCAGCCTTTGCCTGCGATCATGCCTTCCACCCAGAGCGGTGTGTAGACGATGGAGATGTAAGCCCCTGCCAAACCGCACAACGACCCGCCAGCGATCACCGCCAACAAACGGATGCGACGCACGGGATAACCCAAAGCATGCGCGGACTCTGGCGACTCGCCCACGGCGCGCAACACCAAGCCCGCACGGGTGCGGTAGAGGAAGTAAATCAAAGCGAAGGTCAGTGCAATCGCGCCGTACACCAGAGGATGGTGTCTGAACAAAGCCGGGCCTATGAGTGGCAGGTCGGCCAAGAAGGGCACCTCAAACTGCATGCGCTCGGGCAACTTGGCCTGCACAAAGCTCGTTCCCACAAAGGCAGAGAAGCCGCCGCCAAACAAACTGAGCGCGAGACCCGTGGCGTACTGGTTGGTGTTCATCCAAATCACCAACAAACCAAACAGTGCCGCCATCAAGCCACCGGCCGCCATACCCGCCAACAAACCCAGCACATCGCTCCCTGTGGTGGCGACCGTGGCAAAACCTGCGATGGCCGCGCAGAGCATCATGCCCTCTGCCCCTAAATTCACGATGCCCGCTTTTTCGTTGATCAAAAGCCCCAAAGATGCCAGCGCCAAAACAGTGCCCGCATTCATGGTGGCAGCCCACAACAGTGCGTAGGTTTCCATCACAGTGCTCCCTCAGAACGCGAATTCGACGCACTAGACACCCAGCGCACACGGTATTGCATCAAGGTGTCGCAGGCCAACAACGTGAACAACAACAAGCCTTGAAACACGCCCGTCAACGAACGGGGTAGTCCTAAGCGCGATTGCGCCAGCTCACCCCCGATGTAGAACATGCTCATCAACACCGCCGACAGCACCATGCCCACCGGATGCAAGCGCCCCACAAACGCCACGATGATGGCGGCAAAGCCATAACCCGCAGGCACGAAGGGCGTGAGTTGACGCAACGGCCCCGCCACTTCCAAGCCGCCTGCCAAACCCGCAGCAGCACCAGACGTGAGCAAGGCGAGCCACAGGGCCTTGCGCGATGAGAACCCGGCGTAACGGGCCGCATCGGGCGCCAAGCCGCCCACCTGCTGCGCAAAACCGGCATGTGTGCGAAACAAAAACACCCACAAGCCCGCAGAACCGGCCAGTGCCAACAGAACACCGATATTCACACGGGTCCCCGTGATGAGTTTGGGAATTTGCGTGATGGCATCAAAGGTTTTGGTTTGCGGGAAGTTGTAACCCAAGGGGTCTTTCCATGGACCGTAGACCAAGTAGTTCAGCGTCATCACCGCCACGTACACCAACATGAGGCTGACCAAAATCTCGCTGGCATTGAAGCGATCGCGCAGCACCGCGGTGAGGCTGGCCCACACCATGCCGCCCACCACGCCAGCCAACAAAATCAACACCCAAAAGCCAGAGCCCGTGTTGGCGTCGGCCATCAAGGCCACGCCCGAGGCAAAGACCGCGCCCATCACGAACTGACCTTCGGCACCAATGTTCCACACGTTCGATCGAAAGCAAACGGCCAAGCCCAACGCAATCAACAACAAGGGCGTTGCTTTGACCATCAGCTCAGACAAGGCATACACGCTCTTGATGGGCTCCCAAAAGAACACCCCCAAGCCACGCACGGGGTCTTTGCCCAAAGCCATGAAGAGCCCAACACCCAAGATCACCGTGATGGCCAAGGCCAACACGGGTGAGGCATAGCGCCAAAGCGTGGATGGCTGCGCACGGGGCTCAAGGCGCAGCATGGGCCACCTCCTCTTGTACGGCTGCCGGTGTTTTCCACAAGCCACTCATCCAAGCACCAATCCGTGACACGCTGGCCTCTTCACGGCTCAGCGCTGGCGACAACTCACCATGCGCGATGACATGCAAACGGTCTGACAGTTCCAACAATTCGTCCAACTCCTCACTCACCACCAGCACCGCACAGCCTGCATCACGCAGGGCCAGCAATGCGGCGCGAATTTGTGCCGAAGCACCCACATCTACACCCCACGTGGGCTGCGACACGATCAACAACTTCGGGGCCGCTTCGATTTCGCGCCCCATCAAAAACTTTTGTAAATTACCGCCCGACAATGAACGCGCTGCGGCATCGGGGCCACCGGCTTTGACTTGGTAGCGCGCAATGATGGCCTCGGCTTGAGTTTGCAACGTCTTCAAATTCAGCCAACCCAGCGCTTTGAGCCAGCCCGTGCTGGCCACCGCTTCATGGCGGGTGAGCAACAGGTTTTGCGCCAAACTCAGACTGGGCACGGCGCCCCGCCCCAAACGCTCTTCAGGCACAAAATGCAAGCCTTGCGTACGGCGTTGGTCAGGGCTCCATCGGCCGACCGATTGGCCGGACAAAGCAATGCTGTCGTGCGGGGCACGTCGGTCTTCACCCGATAAGGCAAAAAGCAACTCACGCTGGCCATTGCCCGACACACCGGCAATGCCCACCACCTCGCCTGCACGCACGTGCAAGTTGAGGCCCTTCAAGTCCACGCCAAACGGATCGTCAGCCATCAAACGCAAATCGCGCACTGTCAACACCTCTGCGCCGGGCTGGTGTGTGCGCACGTTCAGTTCAGGCGGCAAGCTGCCAATCATGAGTTGACTCAGCGACGCGTTGGTTTCTTGGCGCGGATCGCACACACCGGTCACGCGACCGGCACGCATCACGGTGCATGCGGTGCACAACGCACGAATTTCGTGCAATTTGTGGCTGATGTACAAAATGCTGCGCCCTTCAGATGCGAGTTGACGCAGCACCACAAACAATTTCTCCACCGCCTGTGGCGTTAGCACCGAGGTGGGTTCATCCAAGATCAAAAGTTGCGGGTTGGTCAACAACGCGCGGATGATTTCCACCCGCTGCATTTCACCCACACTCAAGGTGTGCACCAAGCGCTGCGGGTCAATGTCTAAACCATATTGCGAGGCAGTGTCGGTGATGCGCTGGGTGACCTCGGCGAGGCGCAGTGACTTGTCCAAGCCCAGCCACACGTTTTCGGCCACGCTGAGCGTGTCGAACAAACTGAAGTGCTGAAACACCATGCTGATGCCCAAGCGGCGCGCCTCTTGCGGATTGCGAATGTGCACCACTTCGCCGTTGAAACGCATCTCACCCGCATCGGGCTTCACGGCGCCGTAGATGATCTTCATCAACGTTGACTTACCCGCCCCGTTTTCACCCAACACGGCGTGGATTTCGCCAGGTTGCACGGTCAAACTGACGGCATCGTTGGCCACCACAGCGGGGTAGCGCTTGGTGATTTGCGCGAGAGACAAACGGGGACTGGACATTACAAAACATCGAAGCTCGTGAAGCACACAAGGTTAACAGCACGCAAGGGCCGTGCCCGCGACACCCAGCTCCAGAAAAACCCCTTAAATGCCAGACAATCCCAGCATGAGCAAAACCATCGTTTACCCACAAAAAGTCGAATTTGGCGATTGCGATCCAGCGCGCATCGTCTGGTTCCCCAACTTCTTTCGCTGGATTGACGCGGCATCGCGCCACTTCTTTGTCCAATGCGGCGTGCCGTCATGGCACGAGACTGAGCAAACCTTGGGCGTGATCGGCACGCCGTTGGTCGACACGCATGCACGATTTGTCAAAACTGCCAGTTATGGTGATTTGCTGGAAATTCACACCAGCATCACCGAATGGCGTGAAAAAAGCTTCGTGATGCATTACGACATTCGCCGTGGCGAAGACTTGATCATGGCGTGCGATGAGGTGCGCATCTTTGCCGCACACCGCGAAGGCGCCAACGCCTCGCAGCCCGGCATCCGTGCGGTGGCCATTCCGCCATCCATTCGCAGCCTGTGCGATTAAAGCACCAGCATCGCCCGAAAGTCGTTGACGTTGGTGTGCGTGGGGCCGGTGATGACCAAGTCGCCCACCGCACTGAAAAAACCATAGGCATCGTTGCGGTCTAAGCAATTGGCAGGCTTCAGTCCTTGCGCCTCGGCACGAGCCAAGGTGTCGGGTGACACGGCGGCACCGGCGTTGTCTTCGATGCCGTCGATGCCATCGGTGTCAGCGGCAATGGCCCATACCCCCTCTTGTGCTTGGAGGGCCACAGCCAGCCCCAAACAAAACTCGCCGGCCCGACCGCCACGACCTTTGGGCGTTCCCTCGGGTTGCTTGCGGATGGTGACCGTGGTTTCGCCACCACTCAAAATGACGCAGGGTTTTTGAAACGGGCCTTTGCCATGCGCCGCAGCGCGCGCCAAAGCGGCATGGACCTTGCCCACTTCGCGTGACTCGCCTTCGAGCTCATCGCTCAAGACATACGCATTCAAGTCTGCCGCACGGGCTAGCTCTGCCGCGGCATCGAGCGATTGCTGAGGTGTGGCAATCATGTGAACCGGCTGCTTGTCCCATTGCGCACTTGGCTTGGGCGTTTCTAACGTGCCTGCCTTTAACGCGGCTTCAACCGCGGCAGGCACCTCAATTTTGTAGCGCTGCAAAATCGCCCACGCATCGGCGCAGGTGGTGCGGTCGGCCACGGTGGGGCCGCTGGCAATGACCGAGGGGTCGTCACCTGGGACATCGCTGATGGTCAGCGTCACCACTTGCGCGGGTGCACAAGCTGCCGCCAAACGCCCGCCTTTGATACGGGACAAATGTTTGCGCACACAGTTCATCTCGCCAATGTTGGCACCGCTGTTGAGCAAATCGCGGTTGATGCGCTGCTTGTCTTCCAGCGTCAAACCTTCGGCAGGCAAGGTCAACAAGGCCGAGCCGCCGCCTGAAATCAAGCACAACACCAAGTCGTTTTCGGTCAAGCCTTGGGTCAATTCCAAAATGCGTTCGGCAGCTGCCAAACCTGCGGCATCAGGTACAGGGTGCGAAGCCTCGACCACCTCAATGCGCTCAGGCAAGCCTGCAGGACGTGGCGGGATGTGGTGATAACGCGTGACCACCAAACCCGACAGCGGTTTGTCAGCGGGCCACAACGCCTCCACCGCTTGCGCCATGGCGCCACCCGCTTTGCCAGCGCCTAGCACCACCGTGCGCCCCTTGGGCGGGTTGGGCAAATACGCGGCTGTGTTGTGCAGCGGCAAGGCGCGCAACACCGCGGCGTCGTACAGCTGGCGTAAAAAAACCTGCGGCTGTGCGGACACAGCTGCAGGCGACTGAAAAACAGAGGGGGTCGAAGAAATCAGAGGAAGCTCACTTTTTGCCGAGACCCAAACGCGCAGCACCTTCGGTGTAGAGCTGGGTGCGTTCTTTCATGAAGGCATCCATTTGATCCACACCGATGTTGACCAATTCAAAGCCGTTTTTGGCTGCGAGTTCTTTCATTTCGGGGTCGTTGTTGAGGTTGGCCCACAGCTCAGACAAACGCTTGCGCTGCTCGGGCGTGGCTGATTTTGGCACGCCAATGCCGCGATATGCACCGTCCACCCAGTTCACACCCAACTCTTTGAACGTGGGCACATCGGGCATCAGCGGATGACGTTGCTCCATCGCCACAGCCAAGGCACGCACCCGCGTTTTGTTGCTGATGGCAAACGGCGTGTAGGTGATGGCACCATCGACTTGGCTGCCCAACACGGCGGTGGTCATGTCACCCGTTCCTTTGAAGGGGATGTAGATGGTTTTGACGTTAAAAGCTGCGTTCAAACGCTCATGCGCGGCATGGTTGGCCGAGTTCAAACCCGAACCACCGAGGGACAACTTGCCCGGCTCTTTTTTAGCGGCGGCTAAAAACTCAGCAAAGGTTTTGATTGGGCTGGCCACAGGCACCACCAAGATGTCAGGGGTGTAGTGGAACCAATACACCGGCGTGACGTCAGCGGTCTTGTACTGCACTTGGCCCTCAATGGGCTGGAACACGATGTGCGGCAAGTTGATGCCCACAACGTTCACGCCGTCTGCAGGCAGGCTGTTCATCTGCGTCCACATCAAGGCGCCGCCTGCACCGGCTTTGTATTGCACGATGGTGTCGATGGCCGCGCACTTCTTTTTCAGCACGGCTTGCTGGTGACGTGCCGACAAGTCGGACTCGCCACCAGGTGGAAATGCCTGCCAGTACTGCACGTTTTTATCGGGACACGGCTGGGCAAAAGCGGCTGCGGTGAGCAGCGCAGACAGAGCGGTCAGAACACGCAAAGGCAATTTGAAACGCATGGTGGTGTCTCCTAGTTTTAATTCATTAGGCCATCAAGGCACAGACGGCTTGGGTCACTTGTGCGGTGGTCGCTTTGCCGCCCAAGTCGCCTGTGTGCAAAGCAGGGTTGGCTGTGACTTGCTCAATGGCATGCATCAACACCTTGGCGGCATCGTGCTCGCCCAAGTGCTCCAACAGCATGACGCAACTCCAGAAAGTACCTACAGGGTTTGCCAGACCTTTGCCCATGATGTCGAAGGCCGAGCCGTGAATGGGCTCGAACATGCTGGGGTAACGACGCTCGGGGTCGATGTTGCCCGTGGGGGCAATGCCAAGGCTGCCTGCCAACGCCGCCGCCAAGTCGCTCAAGATGTCTGCGTGCAAGTTGGTGGCCACGATGGTGTCCAGCGTGGCGGGGCGATTGACCATGCGCGCCGTGGCTGCGTCGACCAGCTCTTTGTCCCACTTGACGTCAGGAAACTCTTGGCTGATTTGCACGGCAATTTCGTCCCACATCACCATCGCATGGCGCTGCGCGTTCGACTTGGTCACCACGGTCAGCAATTTGCGAGGGCGCGATTGGGCCAGCTTGAAGGCGTAACGCATGATGCGCTCCACACCAGCGCGGGTCATCATCGACACGTCGGTGGCCACTTCAATCGGATGACCTTGGTGCGCGCGACCACCCACGCCCGAGTATTCGCCCTCGGAGTTTTCGCGCACGATGACCCAATCGAGGTCGTTGGCTGTGCAGCGCTTCAAGGGCGCGTCAATACCGGGCAAGATGCGCGTGGGGCGCACATTGGCGTATTGGTCAAAGCCTTGGCAAATCTTCAGGCGCAAGCCCCAGAGCGTGATGTGGTCAGGAATGTGCGGATCACCGGCCGAGCCAAACAAGATGGCATCCATAGGGCGCAGGGCGTCGAGGCCGTCTTTGGGCATCATCTCGCCGTGGGTGCGGTACCAGTCGCCGCCCCAGCCAAAGCTGGTGAACTCGAATTTGAAATCTTGGCGGGCTGCCGCGAGGGCCTCCAGCACTTGCTGGCCGGCGGGTACCACCTCTTTGCCAATGCCGTCACCAGGAATGCATGCGATTTTGTAGGTCTTCATAAATAGGGGCTGTCTGTGGAGGTTGAAACAAGTCTCAACCTTATGCGACTTGTAAATTTACAAACAATCACAAATTGAACCCACTGTTGAATATGATTCAACAATGGCCACCCCCAGCTCTGCCCCTTCTGAAATGGCTTTTTTCAGTCTGCTAGTGCGTACCGGCAGCTTGTCGGCCACCGCACGCGAACTCAACGTCACCACGCCCGCAGTCAGCAAACGACTCTCGCAAATGGAAAGCCGCTTGGGCGTGCAACTCATGCACCGGACCACGCGACGCATGAGCCTCACGCCTGAAGGCGAGTTGTATTTGGCCCACGCTCGCCGCATCTTGGCTGACATTGACGACATGGAGCGCCAAGTCAGCAGCGCCCTTGCCGCCCCCAAAGGCTTGCTGCGTGTCAACGCCACACTGGGGTTTGGCCGCAGCCACATCGCGCCGTTGATCTCACAATTTGCCAAACGCTACCCCGAGGTGGAGGTTCAGTTGCAACTCACGGTCAACCCGCCGCCTTTGAATGACGATGCGTTTGATGTGTGCATTCGCTTTGGTGAGCCGCCAGACGCGCGCGTGATGGCCAAGCGCATCGCGTCGAACCGACGTTTGATTTGCGCCTCGCCAGCCTATTTGACCAAGCACGGTACGCCCAAAGTACCGGCAGATTTGGCGCAACACAGCTGCATTGGCATTCGCCAAGGCGATGAGGCCTATGGCATTTGGCATTTTCTGAATGGCAAAAAAATGGACACCGTCAAAGTGCGTGGCACGCTGAGCACCAACGACGGCGAAATTGCCGTCAGCTGGGCATTGGCAGGACACGGCGTGCTCATGCGCGCCGAGTGGGATATCGCCAAATACCTGCACAGTGGCCGCTTGCGGCAAGTGCTGGACAACTACCCCACACCCGCCGCTGACATTTATGCCGTTTACCCACCCCGCCACCAAACAGCTGCGCGTGTGCAAGCGTTTGTGGCGTTTGTTTCTGAGGCGTTAAAGTCTTCGCCATGACCACCTTGCTCATCCACCGCGCCCGCTGCATCGCCACCCAAGACGATGCCAATACCGAACTCAACGACGCCTCGCTGCTGCTGAAGGGTGGCCGCATTGAACGCATCATTCCAGCCGACGAAAACATCGACGAGCTACTGAAGCAAGTGGATGAGGTGATTGACGCCCGCCGCCACGTGGTGGCGCCGGGCCTGATCAACACTCACCACCACATGGTGCAAAGCCTCACGCGCGCCGTGCCACAGGTGCAAAACGCCGAGCTGTTCAGCTGGCTCAAAGGGCTGTACCCCATTTGGGCGGGGCTCACGCCCGAGATGGTGTTGGTGTCTAACCAAGTGGCTATGGCCGAGCTGCTGCTGAGTGGGTGCACCACCAGCAGCGACCACCTGTACATCTACCCCAACGGCGTGCGATTGGACGACAGCATTGAAGCTGCGCACACCATTGGCATGCGCTTTACAGCCACACGCGGCAGCATGAGCGTGGGCGAAAGCCAAGGCGGCCTGCCGCCGGACCGCGTGGTGGAAAAAGAAGCCTTCATCCTCAAAGAAACCCAACGCCTGATTGAGACCTACCACGACGCCAGCTTTGGTGCGATGACGCATGTGGCCGTGGCCCCCTGCTCGCCCTTCAGCGTGAGCCAAGACCTCATGCGCGAAGCCGCCAAACTGGCCCGCGCACACAAGGTGCGCCTGCACACGCACTTGGCCGAGAACGACCACGACATTGCGTACACGAAAGAAAAATTCAACTGCACGCCCGCGCAATACGCCGAAGACCTAGGCTGGGTGGGCCACGACGTGTGGCACGCCCACTGCGTGAAGCTGGACGACGAAGGCACGTATTTGTTTGCCCGCACGCGCACCGGCATTGCCCACTGCCCATGCAGCAACATGCGATTGGCCAGCGGCATCTTGCCCCTGCGCAAAATGCTAGACGCCGGCGTACCCATTGGCCTAGGCGTAGACGGCAGCGCCAGCAACGACGCCGCCCACCTGCTGAACGAAGCCCGCCAAGCCATGCTGCTGGCACGCGTGGGCCGAGCGCTCGATGACTTCGGTTGCGACCACGGCCCCGCCGAGATGACACCCCGCGACGCCCTGCGCCTAGCCACACGCGGCGGCGCAGAAGTGCTGGGCCGCGCACACGAGCTGGGGCAAATCAAAGAGGGTTATTGCGCCGACATCGCCATGTTCCGCACAGACACGCTCAGCATGGCCGGTGGCGCAGTGCACGACCCCGTCGGCGCGCTGCTGCTGTGCGCCAGCGACAACGCGGACTACACGATCGTGAATGGTCGCGTGGTGGTGCGCAAGGGTGAGATTGCAACGGTGGACATGGGGCCGTTGATTGAGAGGCATAACCAGCTGGCTTTGCAGTTGGCGTTGGGGGCAAAGTAAAGCTCAATGAGCTTGAGGATAGGCGTGTATTTCAACGCCCAATGCACGCAAAACTTTGAGGACCGTATCAAACCGCGGCTTAGCCCCTGTTGCAAAAGCCTTGTAAAGGCTTTCACGCCCCAAACCCGTATCACGCGCAATCTGCGCCATGCCTCTGGCCTTGGCCACATCACCAATCGCTGACAGCAACAAGTCGGTGTCGCCGCTTGCCAAGGCTTGGTTCAAATACTCAGCAATCATTTCCTCGCTATCGAGATAGCTGGCTGCATCAAATTCTGTTGTCTTACCCATGCGTTTGCTCCCTGGCCAATTGTTGAGCGCGAACAATATCGCGCTGCTGTGTTGATTTTTCGCCGCCTGCGAGCAACAAAATAATCTGATCTCCGCGTTTACAAAAATACACGCGGTAGCCAGGCCCCAAGTGCCACCGCAATTCAGACACGCCACCACCCACATGCTTCACATCCCCCAAGTGGCCAGCTTGCACTTGCTTGAGCCGCAACACAATGGCTGCCTTGGCTTGCAAGTCCTTCAGGCTTTTGAGCCAGCGACTGAACGCGGATGTTTGCTCTAGGTGGTAGCGCTTCATTGTATCCATTTAGATACTTTCATGTTTAACTGGGAAAAGCTCAGCAACGCGGTTTATTTATAGAAGCCACAGCAAAAGAGAGTTAAACGAAAAGTCAAAACTGTTGGCACTCTCCCCAACACACGCGCACGCCTACACTGCGACCATGATCCAAGGCCTCGTCCAACTCTTCATCTTCCAAGCCCTAGGCGAACTGGTCTCTAAGTTCGCCCTGCCCTTCATCCCTGGCCCCGTGTTGGGCTTGGTGTTGTTGTTGGCGTATCTCAGCGTGCGCGGCCACGTGCCTGCGGCGATTGATTTGGTGGGCGGCAGCATCCTGCAGCACTTGGGATTGTTGTTCATCCCCGCATCGGTGGGCGTGGTGCTTTATTTGCCGGTGTTGCAGGCCAACGCATGGGCCATCAGCGCAGCACTGGTGGTGAGCGTGGTGGCCACGGTGGCGGTGACGGCGGGCTTGCTCAAAGTGTTGGCAAAAAGGGACCAAGCACATGAGTAACGAATTCCAAACGCACTTGCCGCCCATCTCTGACATTTGGGTGTACCTCTCGGGCAGCCCGCTGCTGGCTCTGGTACTGACGCTGAGCGCGTATTTGCTGGGCCTCACGCTGTACGAGCGCAGCCAGCGCAACCCGCTGGCCAACCCTGTGTTGATTGCGGTGGTGGTGGTCACGCTCAGCATCAGCGTGCTCGACATGCCGTATGCCAAATATTTCGAGGGCGCGCAGTTTGTGCACTTCTTGTTAGGCACAGCCACGGTGTCGCTGGCCATTCCGATCTACAAAGGTTTGGCGTCGCTCAAGGGGCGCATGGGCGTGTTGATGTTGTCGCTGGTCGCGGGTGGCATCACGTCCGTCTTCACCGCGGTGGGCGTGGCGCGATGGTTGGGTGTGGACGAGTCGCTGGTGCGTGGCTTGGTGGCCAAGTCGGTCACCGCGCCCATTGCGATGGGCATTGCCGAACGCGTGCAGGCCTCGCCCACCTTGACCGCCATCTTTGCGGTGAGCACCGGCATCTTGGGTGCTGTGCTGGGCCGTTATGTGCTGGACGCTTTGCGCATCACGCAGTGGTGGCAACGCGGTTTTGCACTGGGCGTGGCCGCACATGGCATTGGCACCTCACGCGCGTTCAGCGTCAATGCCGAGGCAGGGGCTTATGCCAGCCTCGGCATGGGTCTGCACGGCATCGTCGGCGCGGTGGCGATTCCGTATGCCGTGGCTTGGTGGTTTTAAAGCAAGACCAAGCGAGTTAGCGCGACAAGTCCTGCATCACCTTGATCAAATCCGACTTGCCTTCAAAGCCAATGCCGGGCAGGTCTGGCATGGTGATGTAGCTGTTCTCCACCTTCACGCCGTCGGGGAAGCCGCCGAAGGGTTGGAACAAATCGGGGTAACTTTCGTTGCCGCCCAAGCCTAAGCCTGCCGCAATGTTCAAAGACATTTGGTGGCCGCCATGCGGGACGCAACGGCTGGCTGACCAGCCGTGCTCTTTGAGCATGTCCAAGGTACGCAGGTACTCCACCAAACCGTAGCTCAAGGCGCAGTCGAACTGCAACCAATCGCGGTCAGGGCGCATGCCGCCATAACGGATGAGGTTGCGCGCGTCTTGCATCGAGAACAGGTTTTCACCCGTGGCCATGGGGTTCTTGTAGTAGCTGCGCAGGGTTTGTTGCAGCTCATAGTCGAGGGGATCGCCCGCCTCTTCGTACCAAAACAAATCGTATTGCGACAAGGCTTTGGCATAAGCCACGGCAGTGTCACGGTCAAAGCGACCGTTGGCATCGACGCACAGCTTTTGGCCGTCTTGCAGCACGCTCAAAACCGAGTCAATGCGGCGCAGGTCTTCGTCCAAAGACGCCCCACCGATTTTTTGCTTCACCACCGAGTAGCCACGGTCGATGTAGCTGCGCATTTCGTCTTTGAGTTTTTCGTGGTCTTGGCCTGGGTAGTAATAACCGCCGGCCGCATACACAAACACTTTGCGATTGGGTTGGCCGTTGCCATAGCGATCTGCCAACAACTGGAACAAGGGCTTGCCTTCAATCTTGGCCACCGCGTCCCACACCGCCATGTCGATGGTGCCCATGGCCACCGAACGCTCGCCATGGCCACCAGGCTTTTCGTTGGTGAACATCGTGGCCCAAATTTTGTGGGGGTCGAGGTTGTTACCACTGTCGTCGAGCAAGCTCTCTGGCTTGGCTTCGAGCACGCGAGGGATGAATCGCTCGCGCATCAACATGCCCTGCCCATAGCGACCGTTGGAGTTAAAGCCGTAACCCACGACAGGCTTGCCATCGCGGATCACATCGGTGATGACGGCCACAAGGCTCAATGTCATTTTGCTAAAGTCGATGTAGGCATTGCGAATCGGCGAGCTGATCGGCAAGGTGACTTCTCTGATTTCTACAATTTTCATTTCAATTCCTCATTGATTCAAGTCGTTGTCTGTTCAATTGCGATAAGTAAGGGCTGTAGAGAAAGGCTTAGGTTTTACTTCACCAACGCCACCGACTTCACCTGCGCCCAAGCGGGCATGCCCACCTGCAGCCCCAACTCGTGCACCCCACGCGCAGTAACACGCGCCAGCAGCACGGTGTCACCACAACGCAAGCGCAGCAGAGTTTGTGAGGGATGTGCCTCTGGCGTGATGGCGTCCACCACGCAGGGCACGTGGTTTTGAATGCTGGTCTGCGTCGCTTCGTTCAACGTCACGCTCACGTCGCGGGCCAGCACGCGCAGGCGCACGGTTTGGCCTACGCTCAAACCACTATCGCGCACCCACAGCGCACCACCGGCAAAGCCGACTTGAGCCAAGTGCCATTGGGTGTCGATGTTGAGCACGATGCCTGTCAGCAACGCACCCGCATCCTCGCCCACCACCACGGGCAGGTTGGCTTGGGTCAGCACGTCGGCCACAGGACCGTTGGCTTGCACGCGGCCTTGGTTCATCACCATCAGGGTGTCGGCCAAGCGGGCCACTTCGTCCACCGCGTGCGTCACATAGAGCATGGGAATGTTCAGGTCATCGCGCAGTTTTTCTAGCCATGGCAGCACTTCTTGTCGACGAGCGTGGTCAAGTGCGGCCAAGGGTTCGTCGAGCAACAGCAAGCGCGGTTGCGTGACCAAGGCTCGGGCGATGGCCACGCGTTGGCGCTCGCCGCCCGACATTTCGTGGCTGCGGCGCTTGAGCAAGTGGCCAATGCCCAGCAACTCAATGGCTTGCTGTTGCACGGCTTGGCTCATCGCATTGCGGTTGTTTTTTTCGGCACGTTGGTGGCCATAGGCCAAGTTGCCCGCCACGTCTAAGTGGTCAAACAACGACGCCTCTTGAAACACATAACCCAAGGCGCGTTGATGCGTAGGCAAGTTCACACCTTGCGTATCGTCTTGCCAAACCTCATGGCCCAGCTGCACAAAGCCACGTGACGAGGGCTCTAGCCCAGCGACGCAACGCAGCAAGGTGGTTTTGCCGCAGCCCGATGAACCATAAATGACAGTGATGCCATGCGCGGGCAGCTGCACATCGACCGACACATCAAAGTCGGTACGCGCAATGTCTAGCTTGAGATGGATGTTCATACGCCCACCTTGTTGCGCTGGTCTGAGCGACGGTTAAACCACGTCAGCCCCAACAACACCACAAACGAAAACACCAACATCACGCCAGCCAAGCCATGCGCTTGTGAATATGCCATCGCTTCCACATGGCCATAAATTTGGGTGGACACCACGCGCGTTTTGTCTGAGATGTTGCCGCCAATCATCAGCACCACACCAAACTCACCGACGGTGTGCGCAAAGCTCAGCATGGCGGCCATCACAAAACCGGGCTTGGCCAGCGGCACGGCCACGGTAAAAAACGCATCCCACTTGCTGGCCCGCAAGGTGGCAGCCACTTCCATGGGGCGCGGCCCCATAGCTTCAAATGCATTGGCCAGCGGCTGCACGGCAAACGGCAGCGAGTAAACGACTGAGCCCAACACCAAGCCCCAAAAGCTAAACGCCAACGTGCCCCAGCCCGCCCATTGCGTGAACTGTCCAATCGGACCATGGGGTCCCAAAGCAATGAGCAAATAAAAACCCAGCACCGTAGGCGGCAACACCAAAGGCAGCGCCACGAGCGAGGCCACAGGCGCGCGCCAAGCAGATCGCGTGTGCGCCAGCCACCACGCAACCGGCGTGGCAAGCAACAGCAGCAGCACGGTGGTCACGCTGGCGAGTTGCAGCGTGAGTGCGATGGCTTGGAAATCTTCGGCGCTTAAATTCATGCCCACACTTTACAAGGCGTAGCCGTATTGGCGAATGATGGTCTTGGCTTTGTCGGCTTGTAGGTATTTCAACAACGCGATTGCGGCGGCGTTGTCTTTGCCTGCGTTGAGCAACACGGCGTCTTGCTTGATGGCGGTGTGCATGCTTTGCGGCACGACCCACGCAGAGCCTTGGGTGATACGACCGTCGAATGAGATTTGTGACAAGGCCACAAAGCCAAGCTGTGCGTTTTCGGTACTGACGAACTGGTAGGTTTGGCCAATGCTTTCGCCTTGCACCAGCTTCGTCTTAACGGCAGGCCATACGCCGAGATGCGTCATCACCTCCATCGCTGCTGCGCCATACGGTGCGAGCTTGGAGTCGGCCAAGGCAATCTTGTGAATACCCAGTTTTTCAAAGCGGTTGCCGCGTAACACGTCGCCTTGGTCGTCCACCAAGCTGGGACTTTTGCTCCACAGCGCCAAGCGCCCCGTGGCATAGGTAAAGCGCGTGCCTGCAACAACGAGGCCTTCTTTTTCTAAACGTGCGGGGGTTTCGTCATCGGCGGCCAACAACACGGCAAACGGCGCACCGTTTTTAATTTGCGCGTAAAACTTGCCTGTCGCGCCAAAGGCCAGCTGCGCTTTGTGCCCCGTGTCTTGCTCAAACGCTTGGGCGATTTTTTGCATGGGGGCGGTGAAGTTGGCGGCCACTGCCACCGTCACTTCGCCGGCTTGCGCCAGCGCACCAAACAGCGAGCCAGCTAAGGCCAGAAACAAACGCAATGTCATGGAAAATTTGAGGGGTGAATCAAAGTCGCGTCAGTATAGATAGCGGCCTTGATGCACCCACTGCGCTGAATCAATTCAGTGCAGCGCCCGCCTCGTACCAACGCTTGATGGTGGCACGCTCTGCCTCGGTAATACCCGTGGCGTTGTTCATTGGCATTTGCTTGGTCACCACGGCTTGTTGGTAAATGTTCAAAGCGTGCAGCTTGACGCCTTCGGGGGTATCAAAACGCACATTCTTCATTTGCACTTGTTCGCCATGGCATGCTTGGCAACGCTGCACAAACACCGCATTCACTTCGGCAAAGCTCACTGGCGCTTCCACCGCGGTTTTACCAGCAACCGAAGCCGAGGGCGCAGGCCGCATCCACACAATGACGCTGAGCAAAATCACCACGCCTGCAATCGCAAATGGCAGCGGGTTCTTGGCGCGACCCAAGTGGTAACCATGGCGTTGCACAAAGAACTGGCGAATCAAGGCGCCCGATAACATCATCAACACCAAGATCACCCAATGGTGTTCATGCGTGTACAGAAAGCTGTAGTGGTTGCTCAGCATCGCAAAGATGACGGGCAGCGTGAAATACGTGTTGTGCACGCTGCGCTGCTTGCCGCGCTTGCCGTGGGTGGCCAACTCTCTGGGGTCCATCGCCACGCCCGAAGTCATGGCGGCCACCACTTTGCGTTGACCAGGGATGATCCAAAAGAACACGTTGGCGCTCATGGATGTGGCAATCATGGCACCGACCAACAAAAAGGCGGCACGGCCCGCGAACAACTGGCATGACAGCCAAGCCGCAAACGCGACCACCACAATCATCAAACCTGCGACGGTGCGCTCACCGTTTTCACGGAAACCAAACACGCGGCACACCGCGTCGTAGATCAACCAAAACGCGACCAAAAAACTCAAAGCAGCGGTGATGGCCGCGGCGGGCGACCAGTCCATCAGCGACTTGTCGATCAAGAATGTGCCCGCGTTCCAGAGGTACAGCACCGTGAACAAGCCAAAGCCTGTGAGCCATGTGGAATAGCTTTCCCAATAGAACCAGTGCAGCTTGGTGTGAATCTTCTTCGGGGCCACCATGTACTTTTGCGGGTTGTAAAAACCGCCGCCATGCACCGCCCACATCGCGCCATCCACGCCTTTTTCCAGCAGATCAGGCGAATTGGGTTTGATCAGGTTGTTGTCGAGGAAGACAAAGTAGAAGGACGAGCCAATCCATGCAATGGCTGTGATGACGTGTACCCAACGCAATAGCAGGTTGGCCCAGTCGAGAAAATAGGTGTCCATGTCGAACCTCAGTCACTTGATTCAAAGTTTGTCATTCACCACTGCGGGCACTGTGAAGACACGAGGGTCGCGAACTAGGCCTCGACACCAAGGCCTGCTCCGCTGCGACAGGTGACACTAAGTGTATACACTTTTTGTCGCCAAGCATAGCGGGCAAGTCTCGGAGAAACCCTAGCAAGACGCACGCCTAGCCGGGGCTTTGCCAAGGGCATCAAGCGGGTTGCAGAGCGCCAGTCATCTGAACACCACGGGCAGACTCGGCCACCACATTCCCCACCATATCGGCGGTGACCGCTGACAGGGTCCACCCCAAATGTCCGTGGCCCGTGTTGTAAAACACATTGGCGGCTTTGCCTCGGCCCACGCGCGGCATCATGTTGGGCATCATTGGACGTAAGCCCGCCCATGGCACCACCGATCGGGTGTTGATGTTGGGGAAGCACTGCTCCACCCACGCAATCAGCGGGCGAATGCGATCGGCGCGAATGTCGCGGTCAATGCCGTTGAACTCCGCGGTGCCTGCCACGCGGAAGCGGTTGAGGCCTAAGCGGCTGGTAACCAACTTGGTTTCGTCATCCAGCAGGCTGACATTGGGCGCGCCAGCTTGGCTTTTTTCATCGTTCAAATTGACGGTGATGGAATAGCCTTTGACGGGGTAAATGTTCACACGGTCGCCCAATTGGGCCGCAAAGTCACGGCTGGCCACGCCGGCGCAAACCACCACGCCATCAAAGGTGTGCACGCTGGGTGTGACGGCTTGTTGTGTCACGGTCACCACGGCTTGCTGGCCACTGGTCTGCACCGATGTGACCTCTTGGCCGTACAAGGTGCGCACTCCCAAACGCTCAGCGGCAGCGGCGAGGCCATGAGTGAATTTGTGAATATCGCCTGTCGAGTCGCTCTCCGTGAAGTAGCCACCGTAGTACGTCCCCGCCAACGTGGGTTCAATCGCTTTCATTTCTTCAGGCGAGACTGCACGACGTGGCAAACCGCCTTTGGCGAGCATGACAGACACTCGGCCTGCGTGGTCAAAACCCTTTTTATCGCGATAAATGTGCAGGATGCCTTCGCGCTTGAGATCAAAGTCGATGCCCTCCTCTTGCGCCCAAGCAAACAAATGTTCACGGGCAGCAACGGCCATGCGCGCCGTCTCGACCGTGTTGCGCTCGTAATGGGGCATGGCGGCAATGAACTCGGCAAACCAAGACAGTTTGTGCCAAGTCGGTGCGGGGTTGACCAACAGCGGTGCATCGCTTTTGAGCATCCACTTCAAGCCCTTGAGGATGGTGGACCAGTGCGTCCAGACTTCGGCGTTGGACGCCGAGAGCTGGCCACCATTGGCAAACGACGTTTCCATCGCGGCGTAGCGATGGCGTTCGAACAAGGTCACGTTAAAACCGCGTTTTGCCAAGGCGTAAGCGGTGGTGACACCGGTGATGCCGCCACCAATGACTGCAATTGTTTTCATAGGAAATGAGCTTTCAAAAACGTCAGGGGATTGAGCGCCAAGCACGCAAGCCGCATGCCTAGTGCGCCCCCTCTGTTTCTGGACCTGAGAGATTCACGCACGGCTGAACGCAGCGCGCTTGCTCCTTCGGTGCACTGGCAGACGAATGCGGCAGCAGCTCTTCAGAGATAAGTGCGTGTGACCGGTCCCTTTGCCTGAGAGTTTCCGGGGCGGTTGCTCCTTCGGCGCTGCCCAGCACACGTTGGCGTTGGCAGTCTCTCCCGATCACACGTCGACACAAGGTCGAATCAATTTCAGATCATTTTAGTGAGTGAAAAACCTTTCAACAAGCGCGACCCAATAGGCGGCGCCGGTGGCGATGTTGTCGTCATTGAAGTCGTAGCCGGGGTTGTGCACCATGCACGCCCCCGCAGAGTCGCCGTCACCATTGCCAATCAACAAGTAGCTGCCAGGAATTTTTTCAAGCATGAAGGCAAAGTCTTCACTGCCCGTCAACGCGGGGCCCTGCAAGGTGACGCGCTCTGGCCCCACCAAATCGAGCGCCACTTGACGCGCAAAGTCGGTCTCAGCCGCCGAGTTCACCAACACGCAATAACCCGGCCGCCAATCGATCTCGGCCCGCACGCCAAAACTCTCGGCTTGTGCGGTCACCAAGGCTTTGATACGTTGCTCTAACAAGCGACGCACCCCAGGGTCGAGCGAGCGCACGCTGAGCTCCAACGTCGCCAACGCCGGAATGACGTTGTTGGCTTGCCCCGCATGCAACGCGCCCACGGTGACCACGGCGGTGTGCAGCGGATCGACGTTGCGCGACACCACGGTTTGCAGCGCCATCACGATGGAAGCTGCAGCCACCAACGGATCGGCCGCGCGGTGCGGCATGGCGCCATGCCCGCCCGTGCCATGAATGCGCAGGGTGACGTAATCGCTTGAGGCCATCGCCGCGCCGTCGCGAAACACAAAGTGGCCCACAGGCGTGCCCGGCATGTTGTGCATGGCAAACACGGCATCACAAGGGTGTTGTTCGAAGAGGCCATCGGCCATCATGCGCACCGCACCACCGCCGCCCTCTTCGGCGGGTTGAAAAATCAAATTCAAGGTGCCGTCAAACGTCGGGTCTTGCGCCAACGTTTTAGCGGCAGCCAACAGCATGGCGGTGTGACCATCATGGCCGCAGGCGTGCATGAGGCCAGGCTTGACGCTGGCCCACTCAGCGCCTGTGGCTTCTTGAATGGGCAAGGCATCCATGTCCGCGCGCAGGCCCAAGCAGCGTGAGCTGCTGCCCCGCTTCAAGGTGCCCACCACGCCGGTGCCACCCAAACCGCGATGCACGGCATAGCCCCAGCTTTCTAACTTGGCAGCCACCAACTCAGAGGTGCGGTGCTCTTCAAACGCCAGCTCGGGATGGCGGTGAATGTCGCGTCGCAGCTGAATGAACTCGCCCACTCGGTCGGTGAGCGCATCACGCAAGTAGGTCATGTCACTGAGGCTGCAGGTTGATCGACTTGGCAATGGCGCGGAACTGCGCCGTGCCGTCTACATACGCTTTGCCCACATCTTGCAAGGACAGGGGCTTGGCCACCAGCTGGCTGTTGGCTTCTAAGCCACTGCGCACGGCTGGATCGGTCAATGCATCGGTGATGGCTTTGTGGATGGTTTGCACCGTGGCCTCGGGCGTGTCCTTCTTGACGAAGTAGCCTGTCCAAATGTTGAAGGTGAAGTTTTTCAAGGACTTGCTCTCGCTGATGGCGGGGTAGTCTTTCACCGACTCCAAGCGATCGCGGTTGAGCATGGCCAACACTTTGAGCTTACCTTGCTTTTGCAACTCTTCATACGACTTGCCAAACGGAGCCAAGAAAATATCCACCTGACCGCCCAACAAATCTTGGTTGGCCGGGGCCGCGCCTTTGTAGGGCACATGTGTCATTTCAATGTCGGTCACTTTGGACAAGTGCTCGCCCAACAGGTGGTAGAACGAGCCTGGGCCCACGCTGGCGTACGTGATGGGACGTCCGGCTTTGGCTTCTTTGCGGGCGTAGTCTAAAAACTCATCCACATTGTTCACGGGCAAGTCTTTGCGCGCCAAGAAACCGATTTGAGCCGTGGCAATCATCTGCACCAAACGGAAGTCTTCGCTCTTGAACTTGACGGCCGAGATGGCCAAGGGGGCCAAGATCAACTCGTTGGGCGAGCCCTGAAAAATGATCTGACCGTCTGCGGGTGCATTCAACACTTTTTGCGCCGCAATGGAGCCGCTGGCACCGCCCAAGTTTTCAATGATCACCGGTTGTCCAAAGTTTTTGGACAAGGTGTTGTTGACGGTGCGGGCAATCACGTCCGACAAACCACCTGCGGGGTACGGCACCATCAAAGTGACGGGTTTGCTGGGATAACTCTGCGCGCAGACCGCGCCCGCCAAGAACAAACCGCTCAGCAAAGCGGCCCAGCGGATGAATTGGTTTGACATGTCTCGACTCCAAAGTGGTTGTTATGGCTGCATCGTAAAAAGCCGTTCCTATAATGTCCAATGCATTTTTATGACAATTAGCATAACTTTTATGCATAGATGGGAACAGCCATGACCTTGGTTCAACTCAAGCATTTGATCGAACTGGCCACCAGCGGGTCATTCAGCCAGTCGGCCATCAAACTGCACCTCACCCAACCCGCCTTGAGCCGCAGCATCAAAGCACTCGAGGATGAATTGGGGCAGCCCTTGTTCGACCGTGTCGGTCGAAAAAATGAGCTCACGGCGTTTGGCACACACATCGTGCAGCGCGCCCGCGTGTTGGTGGACGAGGCCAACGAGTTACGTCAAACCAGTTTGCAGCTGAAAAAAGGCGAGATCGGCCAATTTCGGATAGGCCTCGGTTCAGGCCCAGGCGCCATGCTGATGACGCCCTTGCTCATGCTGATGGCCACCGAACATCCGCAGGCGCACATCGACATTTCACGCGGCAGCACGGCGCTGTTGGTGCAGGCGCTGCGCGAACGCACGCTCGACGCCTTGGTGCTGGACATTCGCTCACTCAAACCCGCCACCGACTTGAAGATCGAAGCCTTGCAAGAAATGAAAGGCACGTTCATGTGCCGCCGTGGTCACCCACTGGCAAAAAAACGCAGCGTGGCCTTTGCGCAACTGCGCGACTACCCCATTGCCTCCACGCCCTTGAGCGATGAAGTGGCGCGATTGCTAATCGAGAAATTTGGCCCAGCAGCACACCCCGACACCTTGGTGAATTTGCGCTGTGAAGAAATATCGAGCTTGCTGGATGTGGCGCGTAAGGGCGACGCCATCGTGCTGGCCATTCGTGCGTCTGCCCCTGATTTGGTGGAAATCGACCTCTCGCCCGCCCTGAATGCCAACGCGCGATTTGGCCTGATCACCATGGCATCACGCACCGAGCCGCCACTGCTTGGCAAAGTGCGCACGTTGATGCGCGAGGTGATGAAGGACTGATACTGAGGTTGATAGTCAGCGCAACTGCAGCAACTGCGCGGCCACCGCCACCGCAATGACTTCGGGCTCTTTGCCCGTGATGCCGCTCACGCCAATCGGGCAGGTGATGAAGGCCAACTCTTGCGCGGTGAAGCCCTTGGCTTCAAGGCGGTGCTGAAACGTGGCCCACTTGGTTTTGCTGCCAATCAGGCCCACAAATTTCAAATCGCCATGCAGGCGTTGGCGTTGGAGGCAAGCGGCCACCACGTCTAGATCTTCGGCATGGCTGAAGCTCATGATGAGCACGCTCGCCCCGCTGGGCAAATCAGCCACGGCGGCGTGCACAGGGTCAGAGTGTTCGCACACCACGTTGGGCGGCAAGTGAGCGGGGAAGATTTCGTCACGGCTGTCCACCCACTGCACGTTGTAGGGCAAGGTGCTAAGCACATTCACCAAAGCTCGGCCCACATGGCCGCCACCAAAGAGTGCAAGGGGTTGGCCGTTGGCCAAGAGTCGTTGTTTGAGAGAGGATGCGTCAGCGGCACTGATGCGCTCAAACTTCAAATGCACGACGCCGCCGCAACACTGGCCCAGGGCGGGGCCAAGGGCGTAGCGCGTGGTGAGCGCGTTGTCTTCGTGCGTGAGCGGCGATGCGGCGTGACCGTTGACAGACGGCGCTGCATTGTCGAGAAGGTTGATATGCGCAGGCCGCGACAACAAAGCGCGCGCTTCTGCGATCGCCTGAAACTCCAAATGCCCGCCACCAATGGTGTTGACCAAGGTCTGCGGGAAAACGGCCATCCATGCGCCCACCTCACGCGGACCCGAGCCCTGCACGCTGTCGACCGACACCAACACGCCATCGGCATGTTGGAGTTGGTTCAGCAGCTCAGCGGTGTGGCGAGGCACGTAGGTTTAAGCCGCGGCCTTGGCCTTGACGGCTTCGCACGCCATCAAGATGCGCTCAGGCGTGGCCGGTGCATCCATGTGCACAACCGCTTTGTGGTCGGCGCTGGCAGCCACGGCATCGCGCAGGGCGAAGAAGGCAGACAGACCCAACATCAACGGTGGCTCGCCCGTGGCCTTGCTGTTGAAAGGCGTGGGCTTGTTGTTTTGGTTTTCAAACAGCGACACCTTGAAGTGCTCAGGGATGTCGCCCGCCACTGGAATTTTGTAGGTGCTTGGCCCGTGCGTGAGCAGTTTGCCCTTCTTGTCCCAAATGCACTCTTCCATGGTGAGCCAGCCCATGCCTTGCACATACGCGCCTTCGATCTGGCCTTTGTCCAGGGCTGGGTTGATGCTGCGGCCCACGTCGTGCACGATGTCCACGGCCTTGAGCCACCACTCGCCGGTGCGGGTGTCGATCTCGACTTCGCTCACGGCCGCGCCGTAGCAGTAGTAATAGAAAGCACGGCCGTTCAGGGTGGTGAAGTCGTATTTGATTTCGGGCGTCATGTAGAAGCCCGTCACGCTCAAGCCCACGCGGTCGAGCCACGCTTGCTTGGTCACATCGGCCCACTTGACGGACTTGCCGCCGCCGTGGACTTCGTTGTTTGCAAAGGTCACATCGCCTTCAACACAGCCCAACATGCGGGCTGCCACAGGCTTCAAGCGCTCGCGCATTTGCATGGTCGCGTTCATGATGGCTGCGCCGTTGATGTCAGCACCGCTCGATGCGGAAGTGGCCGAAGCGTTGGGCACTTTTTGTGAGTCGGTCGCCGTGATACGCACGTGGTCCACGCTGATGCCCAAACCATCGGCACACACCTGTGCCATCTTGGTGTTGAGGCCTTGACCCATTTCGGTACCACCGTGGTTACAGCTGACCGAGCCGTCCATGTACACCACCAACAGCGCGCCACCTTGGTTCAAATGTGTGGCCGTGAAGCTGATGCCGAACTTCAAAGGCACGAGCGACAAACCGCGCTTGCGGGTTTTACTCTTCGCGTTGAAGGCTTGCACCGCTGCGCGGCGTTCGGCGTAGTTAGATTCGTGTTCGACCTGCGCGATCACCTTGTCACCCACCCAGTCTTCGATGAGCTGGTTGTATTGGGTGGTCATGGTGTCGGGCGTGCCGCTGATGGCGGGGTCTTTGTAGAGGTTGAGCTTGCGCACTTCCAGCGGGTCTTTGCCCAAAGTCATCGCAATCTCGTCCATCACCGTCTCGATGCCGAACATGCCTTGTGGGCCGCCAAAACCTCGGAAAGCGGTGGCGCTTTGCGTGTTGGTTTTGCAGCGGTGGCTCACCAACTTCAAAGCTGGGATGTGATAGCTGTTGTCGATGTGCAGGCAAGCGCGGTCGTTCACAGGGCCAGAGTAGTCGGTGCTGTAACCGCAGCGCGACATGAGCGTGATGTCAGCGCCCAAGACTCGGCCGTTGTCGTCAAAGCCCACTTCGTAATCGATGCGGAAATCGTGACGCTTGCCGGTGATGGTCATGTCGTCGTCGCGGTTGATGCGCAACTTGACGGGCTTTTGCAACTTGAACGCAGCCAAGGCAGCGCTTTGGCTGAAGATGCTGGCGTTGCCTTCTTTGCCACCAAAGCCACCACCCATGCGGCGGCATATCACTTCGACGTCGTTGGTGTGCAGGTTCAAAGCATGTGCGGCTTCGCGTTGGTTGCCGTCTGGATGTTGGGTCGACACGTACAACGTGAGCTGGCCGTCTTCCTTAGGCACCGCATAGGTGATTTGGCATTCCAAATAGAACTGTTCTTGCTGACCCGTGCGCGTGGTGCCTTTGATGGTGTGAGGTGCACTGGCAATGGCCGCAGCAGCGTCACCGCGTGTGATGCCCTTGGGCGGCATGATGAAGCTGTTGGCTTCCATCGCCTCTTCCACCGTCAAGATGGGCTTGAGTTCTTTCACCAACACCTTGGCTTTGTGCGCGGCTTCGCGGGCGTAAAGCATGTCGCGCGCCACCACCACGGCCACAGCTTGGCCAACGAACTCGACCTTGCCAGCGGCGAGGAACGGGTCGTCGTGCACGATGGGGCCGCAGTTGTTTTCGCCGGGAATGTCTTTGGCGGTGTAGACCGCCACCACGCCGTGCTCACGCAAGATGGCTTCGCGGTCAATGCCGTCGCCGATCAACTCGCCATGCGCCACAGGCGACAAGATGAGCGCGGCATACAAGGTGCCGGCGTGCTCAGGGATGTCGTCGATGTAAGTGGCCGAGCCGGTCACGTGCAGGTGTGCGGATTCGTGAACGACGTCCGTGCCTTGCTGAACGCCCGAAGCGGGCAACAGGTTTTTGAGTGCGGTAGGAGCGTTCATTCAAGCCACCTCTTTCGTTTGTTCTTCGATGAATTCCAAGGCCAAGTTGCGAGCCACCAAAGCACGATACGCCCATGTGGCGCGCAGGCCGTCGCGTGCAGTGAAGCTGGCGGCAATCGCGGCATCCAGATCTGCAGCTTTCACGTCTGCTGGCGATTTGCCTTCAAGCACAGCTTCGAGTTTGGGTGCACGCGCCGGGAATGGGCTGAGGCCGTTGTAGGCCAGCTTCACGCCAGCCAACTTGCCGCCTTTGAGCGTGTAGCTGATGGCCGCGCAGGTGGCCGAAATGTCTTGCTCAAAACGCTTGCTCACCTTGTGGGCGCGGAACACTTGGCCGGCCACGGGCTTGGGCAACTCCACCGCTTCGATGAACTCACCGGCTTCGAGCACGCTCTTTTTCATGCCGGTGTAGAAGTTTTCCAGCAACACGTTGCGGGTCTTCTCGCCACGGCGCAACACGAGGTTGGCACCCAGCGCCAGCAAGCAAGGCATGGAGTCACCAATGGGCGAACCGTTGGCAATGTTGCCCGCCAAGGTAGCGGTCGAACGGATGGGGGGCGAACCGAAGCGGCGCAGCACTTCGGCAAAGTCGGGGTAGGCCTTGGCCACCAACTCTTCCACTTTGGCCAGCGACACCGCAGCGCCAATGCGCCAAGCCTTGTCGGTCTCAGTGACTTGGCGCAGTTCTTTGACGTTGCCCAAATACATGATGTGGTCGGGGCGCGCGAACTGCTTGTTCACCTGCAAACCAATTTCGGTGCTGCCAGCCAACAAAGTGGTGGTGGGGTGCTTGACCAAGTAGTCAGACACTTCCGCCAAGGTGGCGGGTGACACAAACTCGTTGCCCTTCTTGGTGCGCACCACCGGCTGCACGATGATCTCGCCGTCGAGGCTCATGGTGGGGGTGCTTGCACGCTTGATTTCTTTGAGCAGCGGCAAGTCGGCGCTGTCGTCGACTTTCAAAGCTGATTTCTTCTGACAAGCCTTGGCTGTCGCGTCGATGATGGGCGCGTAGCCTGTGCAACGGCACAAGTTGCCGCTCAAGGCGTCGGTGATCTCTTGGCGCACGGGCGAGGTGTTGGTTTGCACCAGGTTCACCAAACTCATCACGATGCCGGGGGTGCAAAAGCCGCACTGCGAGCCGTGGCACTTGACCATCTCATCTTGCACGGGGTGCAAGGTGCCGTCAGCTTTTTTCAAGCTTTCCACGGTCTTGATGGATTTGCCGTCGAGCGAAGGCAACAACTGGATACATGCGTTGGTGGCCACATAGTCCACGCCCGTGCCAGCGGCATTGAGCTCACCCACCATCACCACGCAGGCGCCACAGTCGCCTTCAGCGCAACCTTCTTTGGTGCCGGTACGGTGAAGCTGCTCGCGCAGGTAATCAAGAACGGTGGTGGTGCGACGAGCGCCTTGAGCTTCAACGATCTGGCCGTCGAGCACAAAGCGCACGGTGTTGGTGACTTGGGTCATGGTGTGGGGTGTGGAAATCTGGGGGGAAGACCTAGATTTTAGTGACATGCACCCCAAATTCGCAGCACGTATGCTGCTTGGTATACAAAAAAATTAAGACCCGCGGTAGGTCGAGTAACTCCAAGGACTTACCAGCAACGGAACGTGATAGTGCTGATCCGTGTGCGCCACGCCAAAATCGAGGATGACTTGGTCTAAAAAATTCGGCTCAGGCAATTCGACTTTTTTCGAGGCGAAATAGCCTTTCACATCAAACACCAAGCGGTAAGTGCCCTTTTTCAAACTGTCGTTGTCGTAGAGCAAGCCATCGGGGTTGCGTCCGTCATGGTTGAGGTTGAACGACTTCACCAGTGTGGCTTGCCCGTTGTCTGTGGTGAACAACGAAACCTTCATGCCCGCTGCGGGGCCACCGTGCATGGTGTCCAAAACGTGTGTGCTCAATCCCATGAAACGCTCCCAAAAATGATGGCGACCAACTTGGTCGACAGAAAGTGTATACAGTTTTGGCGTTTGCGGCTATCATTTCTGAAAATTGACATCGCACGGAGACTCTAAATGGACAGCTCAACCGCCACCCGAACCATTGTGGACGCGATGACCAAAGCGATCGTCGAGCATCGCTTGCATCCCGGCACCAAGCTGGCTGAACAAAAGTTGGCCGATCACTTCAGCGTCTCGCGCACGCTGATTCGACAAGCCTTGTTTCAATTGGCCCAAAAGCGCCTCATCCGCATGGAGCCTGCACGCGGCGCGTTTGTGGCGACCCCCTCTTCCGATGAAGCCCGCCAAGTGTTTTCGGTGCGTCGCATGATCGAAGTCGAGATGACCCGAAGCTTTGTGCGCCACGTGACGCCTGCGCAAATCAAAGCACTCAAGGACCACGTGGCCCAAGAAAAGGCAGCCGTCGACAGCGGTGATGTGCCCAGTCGCACCGATTTGCTGGGGGACTTTCATGTGCGCATGGCCGAATTGATGGGCAACACGGTGTTGGCCCAAATTCTGAGCGAACTGATTTCGCGTTGTGCCCTGATCACCCTGATGTACCAAACCACCAATGCGGCCGAACACTCGGCCGATGAGCACGCCGAAATCTTGAAAGCCATCGCGGCCAAAGACGAAGACTTGGCCGTCAAGTTGATGGACGAACACTTGCGCAACGTGGAAGAAGGCTTGGCCCTCGACCGAAAAGTGCCCAGCAACGATATCGCCATGGCGCTGGCCTAAGCGCTTGCGCTTATTTAAATACGGAGTTATTGCATGTCCAACCCCAACGCCACTTACGACAGCACCGCCGCCTATCCCCGTGACTTGGTGGGCTACGGCCGCCAAGTGCCGCACGCGCAATGGCCCAACCAAGCCCGCATTGCAGTGCAGTTTGTGCTGAACTACGAAGAAGGCGGCGAGAACGCCACCGTACACGGCGATGCGGGCAGCGAGATGTTTTTGAGCGAGATGTTCAACCCGCCCAGCTTTCCTGACCGCCACCTGAGCATGGAAGGCATTTACGAATACGGCTCACGCGTGGGCGTGTGGCGCATCTTGCGCGAGTTTGAAAAACGCGGCCTGCCCCTGACTGTGTTTGGCGTGAGCATGGCGCTCGAGCGCCACCCCGAACTCACTGCCGCGTTTGTGGAACTCGGCCACGAAATTGCCTGCCACGGCTACCGCTGGATCAACTACCAAACCACCGACGAAGCCACCGAGCGTGCGCACATGAACAAGGGCATCGAGATCATCGAGCGCCTAACGAGCACCACACACGGCAACAGCATTCATGGCGCAGGCTGGTACACCGGCCGCGACAGCCCCAACACACGCCGCCTCGTGGCAGACCACGGCGGCTTTGAATACGACAGCGACTACTACGGCGAAGACCTGCCGTTTTGGATGAAGGTCAAAAAAACCAATGGCGACGTCGTACCCCAACTCGTCGTGCCTTACACGCTCGACTGCAACGACATGCGCTTTGCACTGCCGCAAGGCTTTAGCCAAGCGGAAGACTTCTTTGTGTACTTGCGCGACAGCTTTGATGCGCTGTACGCCGAAGGTGACGAAGCCCCGAAGATGATGAGCATCGGCATGCACTGCCGCTTGCTGGGTAAGCCCGGCCGCATCGTGGCACTGCAAAAGTTTTTAGACCACATCGCCAAACATGACCGCGTTTGGGTGGCGCGTCGCATTGACATTGCGCGTCACTGGAAACAAGTGCATCCCTACAGCGGCAACTAAACAGCAGGACACCGACATGAGCACCATCACGCTGAACCAAATCAACACCCTGCCCCGCACAGAGGCTGCCGCGTTGCTGACCGGCTTGTACGAACACTCCGATTGGATTGCCGAGCAAGCACTGGATGCACGCCCGTTTGCATCTGCCGCCGCGCTCAAACACGCCATGGTGAAGGTGCTGGCAACAGCAGGTCGCGAACCCCAGCTCGCCTTGGTCCGCGCCCACCCCGAGTTGGCGGGCAAAGCGATGGTGAGCAAAAGCCTCACCGCTGAATCGACCCATGAACAAACCAAAGCCGGCCTGACCAATTGCACGCCTGATGAGTTTGCGCACATCCAGCAGCTCAACGCGAGCTACAACGCCAAGTTTGGTTTCCCGTTCATCTTGGCCGTGCGCGGCCCACGTGGCTCTGGCTTGAACAAGCAGCAAATCATCAGCACCTTCGAGCGCCGCCTGCACAACCACCCCGACTACGAACTGGCCGAGTGCTTGCGCAACATCCACCGCATCGTGGAGATTCGCCTCAATGACAAACTGGGCTACGAGCCCGCGCTGGGCCACGAGGTGTGGGACTGGCACGAGTGGTTGGCCCAGTTCAGCGACGCAGGCGTGGTCAACCAACACGCGCCATACGTCGCACGCGAAGAACTCACCGTCACTTACCTGACCGACGCGCACCTGAAATGCGCCCGCACGATCGAGCTGGGCATGAAGGCTTGCGGCTTTGACGACGTGCACATCGACGCGGTAGGCAACGTGGTGGGCGTCTACAAAGCGGCCTCACACAATGCCAAAACCTTGATGACCGGCTCGCACTACGACACCGTGCGCAACGGCGGCAAGTACGACGGCCGCTTGGGCATCTTCGTGCCCATGGCCTGTGTGCGCGAACTGGCCCGTGCGGGCCAGCGTCTGCCCTTCAACCTCGAAGTGGTGGCCTTTGCTGAAGAAGAAGGCCAACGCTACAAAGCTACCTTCCTAGGCTCTGGCGCTTTGGTGGGTGACTTTAAAAACGAGTGGCTGGACCAACAAGATGCGGACGGCATCACGATGCGCCAAGCCATGCAGCAAGCAGGCTTGAACATCAACGACATCCCCAAACTCACCCGCAACGCGGCTGAGTATTTGGGCTTTGTGGAAGTCCACATCGAGCAAGGCCCTGTGCTGAACGAGCTTGATATTCCACTGGGCGTGGTCACCTCCATCAACGGCAGCGTGCGCTTTGTGGGCGAAATCGTTGGCATGGCTAGCCATGCAGGCACCACGCCGATGGACCGCCGCCGCGATGCCGCCACATCCGTCGCCGAACTTGCGCTCTACGTCGAGAAACGCGCCTCACAACAAGCCAACTTGGTCGGCACCGTCGGCATGCTGACTGTGCCCAATGGCTCCATCAACGTGGTGCCCGGTCGCTGTCAATTCAGCCTCGATCTGCGCGCAACCACCGATGCCATGCGCGATGCGCTGATGAACGACGTGCTCGCTGTGCTCAAAGCCATTTGCGAACGCCGTGGCTTGCACTACACGCTGGAAGAAACCATGCGCGCCAGCGCTGCACCGAGCGACGCGAAGCTGCAAGCACTTTGGGAGCAAGCCGTGCAGTCCCTCGGTGTGCCCGTGTTCCACCTGCCCAGTGGCGCGGGTCATGACGCGATGAAACTGCACGAAGTCATGCCCCAAGCCATGCTGTTTGTGCGTGGCCAAAACGCAGGCATCAGCCACAACCCGCTGGAATCCACGACAAGCGACGACATGCAACTGGCCATCGACGCCTTCATGCACTTGCTGCACAACACGCACGCGTGACACGACCACAAAACCCAAAGACGCCTCGCACGCAAGAAGTCACAGCCACTACGAAAACACCGAGACACACCATGAGCCACACCACCTACGCCCAACTCGACGCCTGGATTGACGCACACTTCGACGAGCAAGTGAAATTCTTGCAAGAACTCATCCGCGTTCCCACCGACACGCCCCCCGGCAACAACGCCCCCCACGCCGAGCGCACCGCCACGCTGCTGAAAGACTTTGGCTTTGACGCCGAAAAACACGCCGTGCCCGACGCCGATGTGAAAGCGTATGGTCTTGAAACCATCACCAACCTCATCGTGCGCCGCAAGTACGGCACTGGCAAAACCATCGCCCTCAATGCCCACGGCGACGTGGTGCCCCCCGGCGAAGGCTGGACCCAAAAGCCCTACGGCGGCGACATTGTGGACGGCAAAATTTATGGCCGCGCCAGCGCCGTGAGCAAGTGCGACTTCTCGACCTTCACCTTCGCCACCCGCGCATTGGAAGCCGTGAACCTTGCAGAGAACCACCAGCTCAACGGCAACCTCGAACTGCACTTCACCTACGACGAAGAGTTCGGCGGCCTGCTCGGCCCCGGCTGGTTGTTAGACCAAGGCCTGACCCAACCCGACTTGATGATTGCCGCAGGCTTCAGCTACCAAGTGGTCACCGCGCACAACGGCTGCTTGCAAATGGAAGTCACCGTGCACGGCAAGATGGCCCACGCTGCCATTCCCGAAACTGGTGTGGATGCCTTGCAAGGCGCCGTGGCCGTGCTCAACGCGCTGTACCACCAAAACACCTTGTACAAAGCCATCACCTCCAAGGTCGAGGGCATCAACCACCCGTATGTGAATGTGGGTCTGATTGAAGGCGGCACCAACACCAACGTCATCCCCGGCAAGGTCATGCTCAAGCTCGATCGCCGCATGATTCCCGAAGAAAACCCTGTTGCGGTCGAAGCCAGCATTCGCCAAGTCATGGCCGATGCGGTCACCGGCTTCAACCAAGGCCGCGCAGCTGATATGCAAATCAGCGTGGACATCAAGCGCATGCTCATGGCGCACAGCATGCAACCGCTGGCGGGTAACAAGCCCTTGGTCGATGCCATTCAAAAGCACGGTGAAGCGCTCTTTGGCGAACCCATTCCCGCCATGGGCACACCGCTCTACACCGATGTGCGCTTGTACAGCGAACGCGGCATTCCGGGTGTGATCTACGGCGCGGGTCCGCGCACGGTGTTGGAGAGTCATGCCAAGCGCGCCGATGAGCGTTTGGACTTGGAAGATTTACGTCGTGCCACGAAGGTGATTGCGCGGACCTTGCAAGACTTATTGGGTTGAGTCAGAGGCTGATTAGCATCATCAGCATTAGGGTTTGCGGGCAAGCTCTGACTCCGGATGGACCCCTGCATGCCAAGCCAGATATTCAGAGCGACGCAGCCTATAACGGGCGATGCTGCCTTCATGCAGCTGGCGTAACGCGTCAGTTAGCATTTGAATGAACGCATCGCGATCGGCCTCATGGACAGCATCACGCGCGACTTGGGCAATCACGTCAGACTGCGGTCGCAGCAGCCCTTTGACCACCACTTGAACCGCTTGGATGAGCGCCTCACGGTACTTAATTTTTAGCGGATCGGGCTCGACCATGGTTTGCGTGATGGCTAAGTAACGCTGACAAGAGCGTTCATATGCCCAAACAAACACATCACGCAACAAGTCAACTTCGTTGAGTTCGTACACGCCCAAAGTTCCCTCGACGTAGGCACGTTCTGGAACATCAACGAAAGACAAAGGACAAAGGTTGCTTTTGATCAACGGAATGTTGGCACCGATACGCGAGACACGCTTATTCACATCCTCAAACGGCTGTAAGTAAGGTAATTGCACCATCAGAAAAAAAGCTTGCTCAAATGGGTCTGGGATTGCAGACGCCTTGTTCAGCAATTGTTCAAAACAATCTTCGATAACTTGCGGCAAAGCTGCTGGGTGAAACACGGTTCCAGAAATTTCGACAGTTCGTCGACGCAAACGTCCACTTGCTTGCGGGTCTCGCATCAAGTCCTGTGACAGCACGGCGTGGATGTTTTTGAACGTGAAGGCATCAAAGCAAACCTCATCCGCATCCTCAATCAGCATCTCGATAGCAGCTTTGTGGTTCAGGATCATCTGCGTTTCAATGGCATCCTTCCCTTGGGCTATCTGTCCTAACTCAATGAGGTTTTGAGTGTCCAGACGACTGTAGGTGTTACCTTCCAGTTTGGATGACGCCCATGACAAATCAACGAGCAAGCGGCTCAGGATATCTCGGGCGTAGGTGCCAGCTGGGCGTTCGTTGGCCGCTGTACGCCCCATGTCGTGCAACTGGCTTCGCAATGACGCCGACAGATAGAAAGTTTGGCCAGGCTGATAAGCCTCTAAAAATTCACGCTGATAACCGACAGGGCGGCGATGCATCAGAGGCAAACGAACTTGGTCGCGAATGCGCGCGCCCTCAGGGGAAACAGATACGTACAGCTCTGCCTCCCCTCGCCCCACAGAGGCCGAAGCGGTAACGCCTGTGAGCGCAACAACAGCGCCTGCGACAGGCTTGTAAACCAACGCGGTACTTTCACCCTCAACGCTCAAGCGCTTCATTTCAATGAGTTTTTGCAACCGCCGCTGCAGTGTGCGACGGTTGAGCTCGACCTGTTGACTGCGGACCATCTCCGCCTCGATGTTCGAGATGCCAATGCCATTCGGATGAGCGGAAACGATAGACGCGATCAAATGGAGCTCTTCGCTTGGTGTAGCGCGTGACATAGTTTGACCTTTCATTGCTAACGTCATGTCCTGCAAGCGCGCCATTGCGCGACAGAATTCGGCGCCATTGTGTCGCGCAATCTGTCACACGTCAACCCAATACTGTCGCGCAATAGCGTTAACTCACCATTTCCACAAACGCCTGCTCCATCGCCCGGGTGTGCGCCACCACGTCCCAGCTTCGACGAGTTTTAAAGCGATCGCGCCGCGTTTCAGGGAGAGCAAAGCCGCACGGTCTTGGGCCATCTGCACCGCCATGCGCACATAACCCTCATCGTCATCAGCCACCTACTCGGGCAGACCCGCTGCCGTCATAAAGCTCGCGCCCATGCGTAAACAAAACCATTCACTGGCTAATCCGCGAAGCATAGCGACACACCGCTGGGTCAAACCAAGTTTGCGAAAACTCGGCCAAGGTGTTGTTGGCGGTCCAGGACAGCCGCTCAATGAAGCCCGCGATTTGACCCACTTGCATGCCCGACGGCGGTGCTGCCCACTCGGGCGCAGGCGCGGCGCTGATGCGGTCTTCGACTCGGGCAATCCAAACTTGGAACTGGGTTTGGTAGAACAGATACATGGAATCGCCCAAGTCTGACGCTTGCAAAGCAGGCGCCAGCGCGCCATCGAACCAAATTTCTTCCAACGCCACGGGCACTTGGCTCAAAAAGCGCAAGCGCCGCACACGCCACACAGGTGCAACGGGGTCCGCCCCCAACACGGGCACATGTGCAGGGCGGGCACAAGCGCTCACATCCAAAATGTGCGCCGTGGGCAAACCGGGACCCGTGGTCAATTCCAAGCGAAACAGCTCGTAAATGCGTTGCGACCCTTCGGCGCGACGCACATACGTGCCCGAACCTTGAATGCGCTCCAAAACACCTTGTTCAGACAGCAGCGCCAGCGACTTGCGCAAAGTGCCCACCGCCACCGACAACGATTCGGCCAACTCAGCCTCGGTGGGCAAACGCTCGCCGCTTTGCCAATAACCCGCCTTGATCTGGCGCGTCAACAACTCTGCAATTTGCAGATACACGGGCAAAGATTTGGCGGGAGTGGAGGCCTTCATGGGGTCCAAGTATCGCAAATGCGTGGAAACACCCATCACACGCATCGCTCAATTCATATACCATTCATTCACTTTTTCCATCAGGAGATTTTGATGAGCGTTGTTCCTGTCCGAGGCGCCGACATTCAGGGTGCCGAAGTCGCGTGGTTTGCGCCTTTGTGTTCCGACGATTTCCGCCATTTGGGCGTACCCGATGGCGATTTGCGCAGCAACTGGGCCAACACCAGCCGCATCGTCACACGCGCGGAAGAGCTGGGGTTTCGCAACATCTTGTGCCCGTCGTCTTACCAAGTCGGCCAAGACACGCTGACCTTTGCCGCGGCGGTCGCCCCCAAGACCTCGCGCATGAATTTGCTCGCCGCCATCCGTTGCGGTGAAATGCACCCCGCCATGCTGGCCCGTACCGTGGCCACGCTGGATCACATCTTGGAAGGCCGCCTCACGCTCAACGTGATCTCGTCGGACTTTCCTGGTCAGCAAGAAGACAGTGCCTACCGCTACCGCCGCTCGTGGGAAGTGGTGGAGATCTTGAAGCAGGCGTGGACGCAAGACGAGATCAACTACGAAGGCCAGATTTACAACCTCAAAGGTTTGTCCACCGACCCCGTGCGGCCCTACCAAATCAATGGTGGCCCCCTGCTCTACTTCGGGGGTTACAGCCCCGATGCCTTGGCCCTCTGCGGAGCCCATTGCGACACCTACCTGATGTGGCCCGAGCCCAAAGACGTGTTGGCACAACGCATGCGCGACGTGCATGCCCAAGCGGCCAAACACAACCGCCTGCTCGACTACGGCCTGCGCGTGCACATGATCGTGCGCGACACCGAAGCCGAAGCCCGCGAGTACGCCCGTGAGCTGGTGTCGAAACTCGACGACGGCAAAGGCCAAGAAATTCGCAATCGAGCCTTGGACGCCAAGAGCTTAGGCGTGGCATTGCAAAGCCAAAACCGCGACATCGCTGACGAAGAGGGCTACATCGAACCCCATTTGTGGACCGGCGTAGGCCGCGCCCGCAGCGGTTGCGGCGCCGCTTTGGTGGGCAGCGTGGACCAAGTGCTCCGCGAGATCCACGACTATATGAAAATGGGCATACGCGCCTTCATCTTCTCGGGCTATCCGCACTTGAACGAATGCGAAATCTTCGGCACCAAAGTGCTGCCCCACCTCAAAACCGTGTCACTCGCCCAAGAATATGGGCGCGTGCCCGTTACCACACCGCCCACACCGCTGGGCACAGGAGTTCGCAAATGAGTCAGTCCCCCGTGAGTCGCCTCACCCTGCCTAACGGCCAATCTTTGAGCCGCATGGCCTACGGTGTGTGGCGCTTGAGCGAAGCCAGTGACACCTCGGTGAAGGCCAATTTGGCGCGCATCGAAGCGTGTTTGGCCCAAGGCATCACCACCTTCGACCATGCCGACATTTATGGCGACTACCGCTGCGAATCGCTGTTTGGCGAGACCCTCAAAGCGCACCCCAGCTTGAAAAGCAAGATCGAAGTCGTCACCAAAACCGACATCATGTTGCTCTCGCAGCAATGGCCCACCACCCGCGTGAAGCACTACGACACCTCGCCCGCCCATGTGCGCGCCAGCGTGGACCGCTCGCTGCAACGCATCGGTGTGGACGTGATCGACCTGCTGTTGATCCACCGCCCTGACCCGCTGATGGACGCCCAAGCCTTGGGTGAGTGCTTGGATGGCCTGATCAAGAGTGGGAAAGTGCGCGGCGTCGGCGTGTCGAACTTCATGCCTTGGGATGTGGACCTGCTGCAATCGCGCATGACGCACAAGCTGCAAACCAATCAACTCGAAGTGAGCTTGCTCAACACCGAGCCCTTGATCAACGGCCAAATGGCCCATGCGCAACAACATGTCATGCCCGTGATGGCGTGGTCGCCTTTGGGTGGCGGACGCCTGCACACACAAGCCCACACCGCAGGCACGGCCGCAGCGCGACTCGCGCCCAAGCTGCAAAGCTTGGCCCAAGCGGCTGGCACCGACACCACCGCCGTGGCCATCGCTTGGTTGCTGCACCACCCCGCCCGAGTGCTGCCTGTGATGGGCACCAACCAGCTGGAACGCATCGCGCAATTCAACCAAGCCGAGCGCGTGCCCATGGACCGCCAAACGTGGTTTGAACTCTACGAATTGGCCTGCGGGCACGAAGTGCCTTAAGGACACCATGCACAACACAACAGACGCGATGGACTATCGCAAAGCCTTGTCCAGCTTCGGCACCGGTGTGACGGTGGTTACCGCCCATTTTGAGGGCCAAGACTGGGCCATGACGTGCAACTCGTTCAGCTCGGTCTCGCTCAACCCCCGCTTGGTGCTGTGGAGCATTCGCCGCGAGGCCAGCAGCCACGCAGCGTTCACCCAATCAGGCGGCTTCACCGTGAGTGTGTTGGCCGAGCATCAAGCCGCATTGGCTGGACAATTTGCCACAGGCAGCATGGCCGATCGATTCGCCAACGTGCCTGTGGCGCGCTTAGACAGCCAACGTCTGCGCTTGGCAGGCGCCGTGGCTTGGTTTGATTGCGACATCCACCAACTCATCGAAGCCGGTGACCACCACATCGTGCTGGGAGCCGTGCGCGGCTTTGGCAGCACCGATGCAGGCGGGCTGGGGTATTACCGCAGCAAAATGGCGCAGTTTGCTGCACTGCCCGCTTAAGCCTCAGCCCTTCAAACCGCCTTGGGTCAAGCCGCCCACCACGCGCTCTTGAAAGGCAGCAATCAAGAGCGCAATCGGCACGATGGACACGATCAGCGCCGCTGAAATGATGGGCCAAGGAAAGGTGAACTCGCCTTGGTACAGCGCAATGCCCACCGGCAACGTGCGCACGGCAGGGCTGGAATTGAGCGACAGCGCCAGCAAAAATTCGTCCCACGAATTCACAAATGCCAAGATGCCCGCCGTGAACACGCCAGGCGCGGCCAAGGGCACCACCACGCGCACCAAGGCGCCCATGCGGGTGCAGCCGTCGATCATGGCGGCGTTCTCTAAGTCTTTGGGAATGCTCTGGAAAAAGCTCACCAGCACCAAGGTGCAAACGGGCAAGTTCAGCACCACGTACGGAAAAATCAAAGCGGCATAGGTGTTGAGCCAACCCAAAGCGCGCATGGTCTCAAAAATGGGCACCAACAAGGTGACCAACGGGAACATGCTCGACGCCACGATGCAAGTCAAGATGAGCTGGCGGTATTTGAGGTTCAAACGCGCAATCGCATACGCAGCAAACGCTGACACCACCAGCGATAGCAGTGTGGCCCCCGAGGCCACCAACACGCTGTTTTTGAGGTACGTCAGCAGCGGCTGGTCGGTGAACGCGCGCACATAGTTGTCTAACGTCGGCCCATGCGGCCACCACGTGATGGGCTTTTGCACCAGTTCGCTCTCGGCCTTGAGCGAGGTGAACAAAATCCAAACCGCCGGAAAAAACCCGTTGATCACCACAATGCCCGCCGCGATCCAGCGCAGCATGGGGGACGACCACAGCCCGTGTTGTTGCGCCATGCTCATGCAGCGTTCTTTCCAATGTGGTTCAAATAAAAGCCCGTCACGACCAAAGAGATCACGAACATGAAGACGGCCAACGTGGAGCCAAAGCCAATGTCGGAATAGTCGATGGTGTATTTGTGAATCAGCATGGCCAAGGTTTCGGTGGCCTCACCGGGCCCGCCCTTGGTCATGGTGTACGGAATGTCAAAGGTTTGCAGCGCGGTGATGGTTCGAAAAATCAAGGCCACCACGATGCTGGGCATCAACATGGGAATGGTGATTTGCCAAAACTGTTGCCACAAATTCGCGCCGTCGACTTCTGCAGCTTCGTACAAAGAACGGGGAATCATCTGCAAACCCGCCAACAAAATCAGCGCCATGAAGGATGCTGTTTTCCAAATGATGGTCAGGCAAATGGCGGCAAAGGCCCAGCGCGGTTTGAGCAACCAACTGGTGGGCTCGTCTTGCAGCCCCAAACGCATCAACACATCGTTGACCACGCCGTACTCGGTGTGAAAAAACCACGCAAAGATCAAACCCGCAAACGACAACGGGAGCGCCCAAGGCAACAACAGCGACAAGCGCACCGGCCATTTGCGCTTGAACGGCAAATTCGCCAACAAGGCCAAGGCCAGTCCGACGATCAACGCACCAGGCACGGTGATGAGGGTGATGAGCAAGGTGTTTTGCGTGGCGTTCCAAAACAAGGGGTCTTGCCACACGTCAACATAGTTTTGCAGCCCCAAGAAGGCACCGTCTTTGTCGATGGCGAACAAGCTGTTGTAAATCAGCTTGCCGATCGGATACACCACGATGGCGAGCAGCAACGCAAACGCGGGTGACAGCAGCATCACCGCGAGCGTTTTCTCGCTGGGGTCGCGCAGCTTAGACAGCATCAACGCATCAGGCGACCGACGCGCGCGGCAATTTCGTCCACACCGGCTTCAGGCGTTTTGGTGCGGGCCAAGATGGCGCTGGTGGTGGTGCGGATGATGTCGGAGACTTGGCCGTAGTCGTTCACCATGGGGCGGCTTTGGGCGGCCAACACCACGGGCAAGGCGTCCTTGAACCAAGGCACCACTTTGTTCACGTCAGGGTCGGCGTACACGCTTTGGAACACCGGCAAGATGGAGCCCTCTTTGGCCACAAACGCGCTGGCTTGCTTAGACGACAAGAACTTGATGAGCTTGCCTGCTTCGTCTTTGTGGGTGCTGTAGGCGTTCATCGCCCACTGCCAGCCGCCCATGCAGGTGGCCGATTTGCCGCCGGCCATGGCGGGCAGTGGCATCACGCCCACTTGGCCTTTGACTTTGGAGTCGGCGTCGTCTTTGAAGCGGTCAAATGCAAAACCCCAGTTGATGGCGAACACCACTTGACCGGCTTTGAACTCGTTGACCGTGTCAGGCGTTTTCACCTCGGCGACGTTCTTTTTGATCACGCCTTGGTCAACCATGCCCAACCAAGCGTTCAAACCCTTGACGGCCGCTGGTTTGTCCAGCGTCAGCTTGCCACCGGCATCGTTGAACTGCTTGCCTTGGCCCCAGTAGGGCAACAAGAAGGTACACACAGCCCCCTCAATCGGCGCACCTTGAATCGACAAGCCTTGTAAATTGGCATTGCCCTCACCGGCCATGATTTTTTTGGCAGCAGCGGCCAACTCGTCCCATGTCTTGGGCTCGGCCACGCCGTATTTGGCGAGCAAGTCTTTGCGGTAGTACATGAACATCGCATCGCCTTGGCTGGGCATGGCGAACACTTTGCCGTCAATCACGTTGGCTTGCTGGTACACGGGCAAATAGTCGTTGCGCAAGGCTGCGGGGCCGCCCACGTATTTGTCCAAGGGCTCGATCCAGCCTTTGGACGAGTACTGTGCGGGGTTCACGATGTCGATCAAGAACAAGTCAATCGCCGAGTCTTTGGCGTTGAGCACGGTGGACAGGTACTGGCGTTGCAACTCCGAGGTGGCACCGCCGGTCTCAATCTCGACCTTCACGTTGGGGTTGGCTTTGTTGTATTCCTGAAAGAGCTTTTGCTGCAAGTCAGGACGCTGGTTAGGGCCCACAAACACACGCAAGGTGGTTTGCTGCGCCCACACGCTGCCTGCGCACAGGCCTGCGGCCAAGGCCAATGCGGTGAATTTCAATGCTTGACGTTTTTTCATGGCTTGTCTCCGTTGGATAAATTCAAAGGTGCGGGCCGACGTCAAAGCGCTTGCCCTGAGGATGCATTGAACAGGTGGAGCGCCGAGGCATCCAAGTAAATCGTTTGTGCGCTGCCAGCGGGCGCTCTGAAGTCAGGCGCGCAACGCGCCACCAACTCGGCTTGCCCCACTTGGAAAGTCACCAAAGTCTCCGCGCCCAGTGGCTCGGTGATGACGACTTGCGCATTCATGGCGATGTGGGCTTGGCCGTCGCGGGGACTCAATGCGATGTTTTCGGGGCGAATGCCAAACACATGGCCGTCTGCCGCTGCGGCACGCGCCCACAAATCGGCAGGCAAAGCGACGCCTGCACCGCCAACGTCTGCCAACCCGTTCGCAAGCGAACACGGCAGCAAGTTCATCGGCGGGCTACCGGTGAAGCCGGCCACAAACTGGGCAGCGGGACGGTTGTAAATCTGGTCCGGGCTGGCGTATTGCATCTTGTGCCCACCGCTCAACACGGCAATGCGGTCGGCCAACGTCATCGCTTCGACTTGGTCGTGGGTGACGTAGATGATGGTGGCCCCCAAGCGCTGGTGCAATTTTTTGATTTCGCTGCGCATCTCGCCACGCAACTGCGCGTCGAGGTTAGACAAGGGCTCGTCAAACAAAAACACTTTGGGCTGACGCACGATGGCACGGCCAATTGCCACGCGCTGGCGTTGGCCACCCGACAAGGCCGCAGGTTTGCGGTCCAACATGTGGTCGATGTGCAGCAGGCGTGCGGCATCCATGACGCGGCGCTTGATCTCGTCTTCGGGCATCTTGCGCAAACGCAGGCCAAACGCCATGTTGTCGTACAGGCTCTTGTGGGGGTACAGCGCGTAGTCTTGAAACACCATGGCAATGTCACGGTGGCGCGGCGCTTGGTCGTTGACGCGCACGCCATCAATCAACACATCGCCGCCCGTGATGCTTTCCAAGCCGGCAATCATGCGCAGCAAGGTGGACTTGCCGCAGCCCGACGGCCCTACAAACACGACAAACTCGCCGTGTTGAATGTCCAAGTCAATGCCGTGGATGACGTTGTGCTTGCCATCGTAGCTTTTGGTGACTTGTTGGAGTTGGACGGATGCCATAAATTGAATCTAAAACCCTGTAAACGATCGCGCGAAATCTATGAATGAATAATAAAGGAATCCATGTCCCTAACGCTCGGGGTTATCGCCAAGTTAAACGCCGTGGAGCAAGGTGCCCAAAGCGTACGCGCCATGCGTCAAGTCAATCGCTTGTCCCGTGCGCGCCGACTCTTGTGCCGCCAAGCCCATGACGACGGCAGCCAAGCCATCGCGCAAGCTCACCTCGATATCCCCCTCACCTCGGACCACCGCGTTAAAGCGTTGGTGCTGGTAAAGCGTGGAGCCATTGTGGTCACCCGCGGCCAAGGCCACAGCGTCGACCGGCACGTCCAACTCGCGCGGACCTTTGGGTTCACGCGGGCTGATGACGAGCTTTGGCATAGGTGCCTCGCCCAAATGCTCAGGCCAAAAACGACCTGGCCCTGGCACAAAACACTCCACCTTGCCTTTGGGCCCCACCACCGAAATCTCTTCTTGGTAGCGTGCCCCTTCGGCAAACATGCACAACTCCAGCAACGCACGCTGGCCTGATGCGAAGTCCACCACCACGTAGGCGTTGTCCAAAATATCGGGCGTGCCCAAGGGGTACTGCTCATCCAAATGGTTGTGAGCCACCGACGCAGAGGCATAAATGCGCACAGGCTCGCTTTGGGTGAGGTGACGCATCAAGTCAAAGAAATGGCAGCATTTTTCGACCAAGGTGCCACCGGTGTATTGGTTGAAGCGGTTCCAGTCACCCACTTTCACCAAAAATGGAAAGCGGTGTTCACGAATCGACAGCATCGTCACGGGGCCCGTGTTGAGCTGGCGGTGCACCTCTTGGGCCAACAACGCCACAGGCGGCATGTAGCGGTATTCCATCGCCACCCAAATCGGAGCGGGATAGTCGCTGGCCAAGGCGGCTAAGGCTCGCACATCGTCCAACGAGGTACAGGCCGGCTTTTCAAGCAACAAAGGCAAGGGGCGCAGCGCTGCGATCTCGCGCAGTTGCTCGGCATGGCGGAAGTTGGGGCTGGCGATCAACAAACAATCCACGTCATCGGCCATCACCACCTCGGCCAAGCTGGCCACGCGCTGGGCATGAGGCACGAAGGCCAAGCTGCGCTCTGCCATCGCGTCATCAGGCTCAAAAATACGGGTCACGCTGGCACCCGGTAACAACGCGATGTTGCGCAAATGCTCTTGTCCCATCATGCCGCAGCCGATGATGCCGTAACGGGTCGATTGATTCAAAGCGTGATCTCCTGAATATTGCGAAGGATGGCCAAAACAAACGGGTGCCTATTGTTGCGTCAAAGATGCAAGGGTTTCTTCTAGGCATCGTCAAGTTAAAAACTGTATACAGTTTTGTATGCGATTAACTTGGAGAAATTCCCATGACCTCTTTCACACACCCTGTTGACGAGCGGTTGCCCAAGGGCAAGCTCGCCGCGTTGGGACTTCAGCACGTTTTGGTGATGTACGCCGGTGCTGTGGCTGTGCCACTCATCGTCGGGCGCGCTTTGAAACTCAGCCCCGAACAAGTGGCCATGCTCATTTCAGCCGACTTGTTTGTGTGCGGCTTGGTCACCCTCATTCAGTCTTGGGGTGCGACCCAATGGTTTGGCATCCGACTGCCCGTCATGATGGGCGTGACCTTTGCGGCCGTGGCTCCCATGGTGTCGATGGCCAACGCCAACCCGGGCGACAGCGGTGCACAACTCATTTTCGGTGCCATCATGGGTGCAGGCGTGATATCCATGCTGATCGCCCCCTTGGTCAGTCGCATGTTGCGCTTCTTCCCACCCGTCGTGACCGGCACCATCATTGCCGTGATTGGCATCAGCTTGATGCGCATCGGCATCAACTGGATTTTTGGCAACCCCTTCGGCCCAACTGCCCCGTCCATTGTCAACCCAGAACACGCCAAGTGGCTGGCTGACGCCGCGGCTGCAGCCTCAGCCCCCGGCTCTACTTTGCCAGCTGTGCCCAAAGATTTGGCTTTGATGGCAAAGATGCCCAATCCCAAGTACGCCGACCTCACCGGCGTGGGCATTGCCGCCTTGGTGCTGGTTTCCATCTTGATGATTGCCAAGTTCGCCAAAGGTTTCATCGCCAACATTTCGGTGCTCTTGGGCATTGTCATCGGCGGCATCGTGGCCACGGGCATGGGCTTGATGAACTTTGACAAAGTGGGCAAGGCCGAGTGGTTTGGCATCGTCACACCGTTCCAGTTTGGCATGCCTGTGTTTGACCCCGTGCTCATCCTCACCATGACCTTGGTGATGATCGTGGTGATGATCGAGTCCACCGGCATGTTCTTGGCCTTGGGCGAAATGACCGACCGCCATGTGGACCGCGCCGCACTCACCCGTGGTTTGCGTACCGACGGTTTGGGTACGCTGATTGGCGGCATCTTCAACACCTTCCCCTACACCAGCTTCTCGCAAAACGTGGGCCTCGTCGCCGTCACGGGTGTGAAGAGCCGCTTTGTGTGCGTGGCAGGCGGCATCATCCTCATCATCTTGGGCGTCATTCCCAAGATGGCTGCCTTGGTGGAGTCCTTGCCCACCGTGGTGTTGGGCGGCGCTGGCTTGGTGATGTTCGGCATGGTGGCAGCCACCGGCATTCGCATCTTGGGCGGCGTTGACTTTAAAAACAACCGCTTCAACAGTTTGGTGGTCGCGATCTCCATCGGTATCGGCATGATTCCGCTGATTGCCCCTAACTTCAAGCAGTGGATGCCGCACAACCTGCACCCGCTGATTGAGTCCGGCATCTTGTTGGCTTCACTCTCTGCAGTGCTGTTGAACCTGTTCTTCAACGGGGCCTCGGCCGACGATTCAGCCGCTGTCGAAGCGGCACGCCAAGCCGACAGCCATTAAAAGGCGCTCACCTCACCCCAAAAGCCAGCCTGCGAGCTGGCTTTTTTCATGCGGGTGCGAAACTCTACAAATGCACACACAAGGTGCATGCGCCCACGCTTGGTGCAAACCCGTTTTGTATACAAACCAAACTCGCGCACAATTTGCGCCTAAGTAACGGCCCCGAGCACTGAGAAGCAGGCACCGTTATTGCAAGAGTAAGTTCATCACACCATTCAATGCCGCCAAAGGCTTTAGGAATCCTCATGATCAAACGCACCTTTTTGAAAACCACGCTCGGCTTGGCTTTGGCCGCCAGCTTTGGCAGCGCCTTTGCGCAAACCACCCCCATCAAATTCCAGCTCGACTGGCGTTTTGAAGGCCCTGCCGCCTTGTTCTTGGTGCCCGCTGCCAAAGGCTATTTCAAAGATGCCAAGCTGGATGTGACGGTCGACGCCGGCAACGGCTCTGGCGGTGCAGTAACCCGCGTGGCCTCGGGCTCCTACGACATGGGCTTTGCCGATTTGGCTGCCTTGATGGAGTTCCACGCCAACAACCCTGACGCCCCCAACAAACCAGTGGCCGTGATGATGGTCTACAACAACACCCCCGCTTCGGTGATGGCGTTGAAAAAATCAGGCATCAAAACGCCCGCCGATTTGGCTGGCAAAAAGCTGGGCGCCCCCGTGTTTGATGCAGGCCGTCGCGCTTTTCCCATTTTTGCCAAGGCCAACGACGTCGCCAACGTCACCTGGACCGCGATGGATCCACCTTTGCGCGAAACCATGTTGGTGCGCGGCGATGTGGATGCCATCACTGGCTTCACCTTCACCTCTTTGCTCAACATTGAAGCCCGTGGCGTGAAAGCCGAAGACGTGGTCGTGCTGCAATACCCAGACTACGGTGTGAAGCTGTACGGCAACGCCATCATTGCGTCCCCCAAGATCCTCAAAGAAAACCCAGCCGCCGTGAAAGCCTTCTTGGCTGCCTTCGCCAAGGGCATGAAAGACGTGATTGGTAACCCCGCCGCGTCCATCGAAACCGTGAAAGCACGTGACGGCATCATCAACGTGCCGATGGAAACGCGTCGCTTGCAGCTGGCCATCGACACCGTCATCAACAGCCCGGACGCACGCGCCGAAGGCTTTGGTCAAATCAAAGGCCCACGTTTGTCGTTGATGGCGTCGCAAGTGTCTGACGCGTTCAACACCAAAACACGTGTGAAAGCCGATGAAATTTGGAACGGTGCGTTCTTGCCCACGGCCAAAGAACTCGACGTGCTGCCGACCCCAAAAGCGAAAAAATAAACTGGCGCCGACTTGATGACTGCTTCTGACTCCAACTTCGTCGACTTCCAAAACGTCTGGCTCGCCTACAACGACGAGCTGATGGCCCAAGACCACTTCGCGGTGGAAGACATCAACTTGCAGGTCAAACAAGGCGAACTCATCGCCATCGTCGGTCCCTCAGGTTGCGGTAAATCCACGTTCATGAAGCTCACCACGGGTCTGAAAAAACCCAGCCGTGGCAGCATCTTTGTGGATGGCCAGCCTGTCAATGGCCCGCTCAAGATCAGCGGCATGGCGTTTCAATCGCCGTCCCTGCTGCCTTGGCGGACCACACTGGACAACGTGTTGTTGCCTTTGGAAATCGTGGAACCCTACCGCGCCAACTTCAAAGAGAAGAAAGCGGAGTACGAAGCACGTGCGCTCAAACTGCTGCAAACCGTGGGTTTGGGCGGCTATGAACGCAAGTTCCCGTGGGAGTTGTCGGGCGGTATGCAACAGCGCGCCAGCATTTGCCGCGCGCTGATTCATGAACCCAAGATGCTCTTGCTCGACGAGCCCTTCGGCGCGTTGGATGCGTTCACCCGCGAAGAGCTGTGGTGCACGCTGCGCGACTTGCACGCCGAGCAAAAGTTCAACGTCATCTTGGTCACCCACGACTTGCGCGAGTCGGTCTTCTTGGCCGACACCGTCTATGTGATGAGCAAGAGTCCAGGCCGTTTTGTGGTCAAACGCGACATCGACTTGCCACGCCCGCGTGACTTAGAGGTGACCTACACCCCCGAGTTCACCAACATCGTGCATGAGTTGCGCGGCCACATCGGGGCCATGCGCAAAACGGGCGCCGCCATTCAGCAGTAATTCGAACGCAAGACCATGACTCAAAAACAACTCGAAACTTGGGCGCCTTGGGGCCTGCTCGTGGCCACCTTGCTGATTTGGCAAGCGCTGTGCTCGATCTTCAATGTGTCTGAATTTATCTTCCCCTCACCGATTCGCATTTGGCAACAAATGGTGGAATTTCGTGACGTGATTGCGGCCCACGCTTGGCGAACCTTTTGGGTGACCATGGTGGGCTTTGGCATTGCCATCGTTGTGGGTGTGCTGTTGGGCTTCGTCATTGGCAGCTCACGCTTGGCCTATGCCGCCGTCTACCCATTGATGACCGGTTTCAACGCGCTGCCGAAAGCTGCCTTTGTGCCGATCTTGGTGGTGTGGTTTGGCATTGGCGTGGGCCCAGCCATCTTGACGGCCTTCTTGATCAGCTTCTTCCCCATCATGGTCAACATCGCCACCGGCTTGGCCACCTTGGAGCCAGAGCTCGAAGACGTGTTGCGCGTCTTGGGTGCCAAGCGCTGGGACGTCTTGATCAAAGTCGGCCTGCCCCGCTCCATGCCTTATTTTTACGGCTCACTCAAAGTGGCGATCACCTTGGCATTTGTCGGCACCACCGTGTCAGAAATGACGGCGGCCAACGAAGGCATCGGCTATCTGCTGATCTCCGCAGGCTCTGCCATGCAAATGGGCTTGGCCTTTGCTGGCTTGGTGGTGGTGGGCGCCATGGCGATGGTGATGTATGAGCTGTTCAGCTACATCGAAAAACACACCACCGGATGGGCACATCGCGGATCGCAAGATCATTGAAAACCGCAACTGGGGTGAACGCTTAGAAGCCCTTGTGGACAGCTTGTCAGAGGGCCATCAGCCTCTCAAACTATCATCATTTTTGATGGAAATTCAAAATATTCGTCAAATTTGCGAATATCATGAATAGATGGCCTCGGCGGTCTTTTTAACAAAGATCGCCATTTTTTTATCTCAACGGCAGCACCCCCATGGACTCACCCCACGACCCAACGCCTGAGAACAAAGCGCTCGGCCCCACCACCGCCGATTATTTGTTTATGGTGTTTTTAGCAGGCGTTTTGGTCTGCGTGACTTGGCTCGGCGTCTTGAACTACCGAGAAGGTAACAAGACTGAAGACTCCAAACGCAATGGCGAAGCTTGGGCGGTTTGGTTGACCGAGGCAAGCGGGGCACGCTTTGATGCAGACTTCAAACACCCTGCATGCAAAGGCGGCGTCAAACCCACACAAGACCCCGCCAAATCGGACACCCCCGTGGCTGGCACGTGGGGCGCCTGCTTGGCCTACTTGATGGCCGAGACGGAATTGAAAGATTTACGTAACCCATTTTTTAACGAGCTCCCTCAGCTGGTGCCGCAATGCATACCGTCAGACCGTCAAATCATGGGCGCCATTGTGTTGGAAGACCTGATGGCCACGCCCCCCGGCTCTCCTGTGCCCTTCGTGGTCACGCCCTTGGTTGAAAGCGATCCGATTGATTACAAGATGCAGGTGCGCATCACGGTTTGCGACAAGGGTGGCTACCCCGTCAAGATCACCGAGTTGGAATTCTGAGGTTCATCATGGCGACAAAACCCAACCATTTCCTCAAAGACATCGACATGCAGGCCATTCTTGGCCAAGCACAAGAAGCTGAGATTTCCAAAGACTTGCCCATGCGCAAGTGGCTGTACGCTTGGCTGTTGGATCCCCACATACCTGGGAATTTCCAAAAAGACATCGACAAATGGATCAGTTTCCTCATCGTAGGCAACCTGTTCACCTTGATGTTCGAGCATGTGCCTGCGGTGTACGAGCCCTACAAGCACTGGTTTGACTTCTTCGACATCTTCTCCGTGACTGTGTTCACGGTCGAATACCTGCTGCGATTTTATTTGGCGCCTGAAGACGAAGAATTCAAAACCGCCAAACATGCGCGCTTTTCTTTTGCCACCAGCCCTTTCGCCATCATCGACTTTTTGGCTGTCGCTCCCTTCTACTTGAAGGCGTTCATTCCCATTGATTTGCGCGTTCTGCGATTCTTGCGATTGCTGCGAATTTTGAAATTGTTCCGCGTGGTGGTTCCTGCCATTGCCGAGTTCAAACGCCTCAACAAAGATCGCACATTCCGCCAAAAGATCCATGCCTTGGTATTCCCCAGCCCCTACGGCGGCACCATGCAGAACATTTTTGAAGTGTTCATCGCAGTTTGGGTTTTGCTGTCGGTCATGGCCGTGGTTTTGGAATCTGTGCAAAGCGTGCACTACATCTTGAACTTGCAATTCGTGATCTTGGATGCCGTGGCTGTCGCCATCTTCACGGTGGAATATTGCATGCGCTTGTATTCCTGTGTCGAAGAACCGGGCTACAAAGGCGCCGTCTTAGGTCGCATCAAACAGGCCAAATCGCCATCGACCTTCATTGACTTCTTGGCCGTGCTGCCCTTCTACTTGGAAGTGTTTTTGCACCACCTCTTTGACTTGCGATTCTTGCGGGTCTTCCGTTTGGCCCGATTGCTCAAACTCACACGCGGCAGTGATGCCACGGCCGTCTTGGTGAAAGTGGTCGTGCGTGAATGGCCCATCATGAGTGCCTCGGCCTTCATCATGTTGTTGCTGGTGATCTTGACAGCCAGCCTCGGCTACTTGTTTGAACACGATGCGCAACCCGACAAGTTCGAAAACATCCCCACCTCCATTTACTGGGCAGTGATCACCTTGGCGTCCGTGGGCTACGGCGACATTTCGCCTGTCACCCCTGTGGGCCGTACATTGACCATCGTGCTGGCGTTGTTGGGCATTGGTATTTTCGCCATTCCTGCCGCCTTGCTGGCATCGGCCTTCAGCGACGAGTTGGTGAAAGAACGTGACGCGTTGAAAGCCAACTTGTTCAGCATCCTCAAAGACGGTCGTATTGACGAGGATGAGGCCGTCATCATTCGTGCAGAAGCGAAACGGCTGCACCTGTCGACCGAGGAAATCAACGCCCTGATTGACCAAGTGATTCAAGAGCACGAACTGGAAGAACGCACGCCGTTACCCATTCACAAAATCGCAGAAACACCGGAGTTGGCTGTCGAACACTACAAGATGTTGTTGGGCCAAATTCGACAACTGGGCATTCAAACCGATAGCAGCAAATTTGACGAAGCAGCCATGCAAGGCCAGCGTTTGTCAGATGCCGAATTCGCGCTGTGGCAAAAAATTCAGGGCAAAGCTTGACGCCTTCGTGTGGCTCGGCTCTTTTGATACATAGATTGATGACTTTTTTTCGATGACTACCGGTTTCCAACACTCCCTCATGGAGGTCTTAGACGGATCTCACAAGTACAAAGTCAGCAAATACGTTGAACTGCTCATCACCACCGTGGTGTTGGTCAACTGCTCAGCCGTGATCTTGGACTCTGTGCCTGAAATCCACGCCATCTACAAAGATTTCTTCCATGAGTTGGAATTTTGGAGCGTGATGTTTTTCACCCTCGAATACATCTTGCGCGTGTGGTCCTTGGGTGCACGCTACAAACCAGAAGAAGGCGGCGCTTGGCGCGGTCGTCGTGGCTACATCTTCAGTGTTTTTGGTCTGGTCGACTTCTTTGCCACCATGCCGCATTACCTGCACATGTTCTTTCCCTACCTCGACCTGCGCATCTTGCGTGTCTTGCGCTTGCTGCGAATTCTCAAGCTTTCCAAATACAACACTGCGCTGCAAGACTTGTTTCAAGCCGTGCATTCAGAGCGTCGCGCCTTTGGCTCTGCCGCCTTCTTGTTGTTGATCGCCACCATCGTGTCTGCCTCGCTGATGCACTTTGCCGAAGGCCACGAACAGCCTGAGTTTTTTGGCTCCATTCCGCACTCCATCTACTGGTCCATCATCACCATCACCTCGGGCTATGGCAACGTCGAACCTGTCACACATGCAGGCGAAATCATCGCGTTGCTGACTGGCTTTTTGGGCGTGTGTATGGCCGCGATCATGACCGGTATCGTGGCCTCTGCCTTTGCCACACAAATGTCTCGCAAGAAATCGGCGTACCAAGAGCAGCTCATTCAAGTCTTGGCCGATGACAACATCAGTGATGCGGAACGTGACAGCCTCAAGCGCCTGCAAAACCAATTCCGTTTGACCGATGAAGAAGTGCAAGTCATGGTTGAGCGCGTGAAAGCCGACAAGAAAGCGGCACAAGAATGACACCGACCAGCATGCGTACTTACAAAGCCATCAAGCGCCGTACCTTCGAAATTTTGGATGGCGCAGTGCCTGACAAGGCCAGCCATACCTGCGAAATTTTCATCGCGGTGCTGGTGATCGCCAACGTGATCGCCATCATCTTGGAATCGGTTCACCAATTTCATGAGGCCTATGAAGGCTTCTTTCACTATTTTGATTTGGTCAGCGTGGGGGTATTCTCGGTCGAGTTCGCCTTGCGCATATGGTCTTACAGCGAAAAATACCCCGCAGACAACGACTCGCCTTGGAAGGGCCGAAAAGAATACCTGTTCAGTGCCTATGGGCTGGTGGACTTTTTCAGCACCGTCCCGTTTTACTTGCAACTGCTCTTTCCGGGTGCAGACTTGCGCGTGTTGCGCATGTTCCGTTTGATGCGGATTTTCAAGCTGTCGCGTTACAACAGCGCCATGGAAGACATGCTCGAAGCGGTCAAAGCTGAGCGTGATTCCTTTTCGTCCGCCATGTTTTTGCTGTTCATCAGCTGTTTGTTGTTTTCCTCGCTGATCTACATCATTGAAGGCCATGAACAACCTGATGTGTTCCCCTCTATTCCCGCCGCCATGCATTGGTTCATCTTGACCATCATTTCAGGCTGGGGCAATGTGGACCCTGTCACCTTTGTGGGCACCATTTTGGTCGTGGTGACCCAAGTACTCGCCATCGCGTTGGCCGCGATCTTGACCGGTGTGGTCGCCACTGCTTACACCGCCCAAGTGCAACGCCGCGAAACCTTCTATGAAATGGAAGTTCGCGAAGTGTTGGCCGATGACATCGTGACCGAAGAAGAAGAACGCAAACTCAAGAAATTGCAAGCCAAATACGGCATGTCTAACGAACAGGTCGAGGCCATTGCCAAGCAGGTGAAAGCCGACAAAGCCGCTGGACGATGACGGTCAAAGGCTGGCACGCCAAACTGGCGTTGGACTACGCGCGAGAGGGCACGCGAACCGTTGCACGGTTTGAACACGATGGCCCTCTGCGTATTTTGCAAAGCCTCTACCCCGAAGGCGAAGCGGTGTGCCACAACGTGCTGGTTCACCCCCCTAGCGGCTTGGTGGGCGGCGACGTGTTGGACATCACCGTCACTTTGGCCCCTGAATCACACGGCTTGATCACCACGCCTGGCGCTACGCGTTTCTACCGCAGCGAACAAGGCTTGGCCACGCAAAAGGTACATGCCACCCTCGGCGAACACACGCGCTTGGAATGGCTACCGCTGGAAACCATCGCCTACAACGGCTGCCATGGCTTGAACCATGCCGTGTTTGACCTTGCCCCCACCGCAGAGTTGATGGCGTGGGACATCACGGCACTCGGATTGCCCAATGCCAACTTACCGTTTGAAAAAGGTCAGCTGCAACAGCACCTTGAAATTGCTGGCGTTTGGCTCGAGCGTGGTTTGATTGACGCGCAAGACGAGCGCCTGCTCAATGGCCCCCTCGGCCTAGCGGGGGCAAGGTGCTTGGCGACCTTGGTGTTTGCCTGCGGTACAGACCTCAGCCGTGAGCGTCGCGACCTAGCCTTGGCGCTTGCGCGTGAGTTCACCGAACACGCACCAGCGGGACTGCATGCAGGGGTCACCGCACCTCACCCCCGCGTGATCGTGCTGCGTACCCTCTCACCGTTGGTGGAACCTGCGCAAACGCTGCTGCGCAGCGTGTGGGCGGCATGGCGCAAAGGTTTGTGGACCATGAACGACCAGCCGCCTCGAATCTGGGCGATGTGAGCAGGCGAATGGGGCCATTTTTGCCCCTCGCCTGCGCTTAAATCGCGACCAATTGGCGCACGTTCTTGGCCTGCATTTCTGAGCCCGGGCCGCGTGCAATCACCTCGCCGCGCTCCATCACCAAATAGTCGTCGGCCAGCTCTTCGGCAAAGTCGTAGTACTGCTCGCACAACACAATGGCCATGTCACCTCGGTTGGCCAACATCCGAATCACGCGACCAATGTCTTTGATGATGCTGGGCTGAATGCCCTCGGTCGGCTCATCCAACACCAAGAGTTTGGGGCCCGACGCCAACGCCCGCGCAATCGCCAATTGCTGCTGCTGTCCACCCGACAAATCACCACCCCGACGGTGCATCATTTGCTTGAGCACTGGAAACAATTCGTACAACTCAGCAGGAATGTCTGTGCCTGCGGGCTGCGTGGCCAAACCCATGCGCAAGTTGTCTTCCACCGTCAAGCGTGCAAAAATTTCGCGGCCCTGTGGCACGTAGCCAATACCGGCACGCGCACGCTCATAAGGGGCGTGGCGCTCAATGGCATAGCCATCAAAGGCGGATTCAAGGACGAAGTGCAACACGCTTTAACGAGGCATGGAATACCTCGTGAGGTGTCTTGAATCCTAGTCGCTTTCTGGGGCGATGATTCAATCGGTTTTCAATCATAGTCAATTCCTCATCCGTCACGGTT
>NZ_JAVKLQ010000062.1:0-9264 GCF_031539175.1 Limnohabitans sp.
AACCGTGACGGATGAGGAATTGACTATGATTGAAAACCGATTGAATCATCGCCCCAGAAAGCGACTAGGATTCAAGACACCTCACGAGGTATTCCATGCCTCGTTAAAGCGTGTTGCACTTCGTCCTTGAATCCGCCTCTTTCAAAAGCTAATCCATTGGTGATTATTTTTGGGTGGCTATGAATGCGCAATTGGTCCATTCGTGACGTAAAGAGCCATCAATTCGTCACATTCCCTTCATATAATCGGTCCTCAAAATAAAAACTACCCAACACCTCAGCACTTTGCCGAGGTGTTTTGTTTTTACCGAAAGATGTTTTCAATGCCTCAATTGAAGTTTGCGCTTGGTTCAAGTGCTGCGGTAGCCATGGTGCTGTCGCTTTTTGTGGTTTCAGCCCACGCGCAAAACATGCAAGCGCCTACGGGCCAAACTCAAGGTTTCACGGCAGGTGCCGTAACAGGTGGCGCAGGCCTCGGTGCCATGTCGGCGGGTGGTGTGCCCTCTATCCGTGCAGTCGACCCCACCAGTCCTTTTGGTGCCCCCCTCAAGGCGCACAAACCTTGCCCAACATGCAAGGCGGCTACAACCAGCAATTGGTGGAGCCCCTCAAGCCCAACGACTTCCAAAAATTCGTCTTAGAAACCACCGGTTTCAAACTGCCCCTCTACGGCCAAACCTTCTTTGACAACGTGCAAAGCAGCCAGCGCCCCGGCGGCAACCCCTTTGCCCCTGTCGACAACGCCCCTGTTTCTGCCGACTACCCGCTCGGCCCTGGTGACCAAGTGATCATTCGTGGCTGGGGCTCGCTCGACATCGACGTGCGCACCACCATCGACCGCAACGGCATGGTCACTCTGCCACGCGTCGGCGCGGTGCAGTTGGCAGGCGTCAAAGCCGGTCAAGCCGAAAGCGTGTTGCACACAGCGGTCAGCAAGTACTACAAAGACTTCCAGCTCAGCGTCAGCCTCGGCACCCTGCGCTCCATCACCGTGTATGTGGTGGGCCAAGCCCGCCGCCCTGGCAGCTACACCCTCAGCAGCGTGTCTACGTTGGCCAGCGGTTTGTTTGCCACAGGCGGCCCCAATGCCAATGGCTCCATGCGCCGCGTGCAACTCAAGCGCGCAGGCCAAGTGGTGACCGAGCTCGACCTTTACAGCTTCTTGTCCCAAGGCAGCAACGCTGCCGATGCCAAGCTGATCGATGGCGACGTCATCTTCATTCCTCCAGCCGCTGGCTACATCGCCATGGTGGGCAAGGTCAACAACCCTGCGGTGTACGAGCTGAAAAGCACGTCTGAGACTTTAGAGCAGTTGCTCAGCGTGGCCGGTGGCGTGCCCGTGGTGGCCGACCCCCGTCGCGTCACTTTAGAGCGCATCAACCCCAGCCTCAATCAGCCTCGCAGCGTAGAAGGCTTCGCGCTGGATGTCTCAGGCCTCAAAACCCCCCTCAAAAACGGCGACTTGCTGACCGTGCAAGCCATCAGCCCCGAGATGGCCAACGCCGTTACCTTGCGTGGCAACGTGGCTCAGCCCGTGCGCTTGGCATGGCGCGAAGGCATGCGCGTGAGCGACCTCATTCCTAACCGCGAAGCCCTCATCAGCCGCGACTCGGTGCGTCGCCAAAACGAAGCCCTGTTTGACGGCAACCAACGCGAGCGCACCCAGCGCGAGCGCGAAATGATTCCGGATGATCTGTTGGCCGATAACGTGCTCAACGCCCAAGTCGAGCGCCAACTGCGCGAAGGCGTCATGCCCACCGGTACAACTAGCAACGCCGCAGCCTCTAAAAACGCCCGCGAACTGCGCGACGCCCGCGAAAACCGTTTGTATTCACAGCAAGCCGTCATCGAGCCAATTGCCAAGCGTGGCTTGCCTTCATTGGCCGAGTCGGTAGGTAACCTGTACGACGAAATCAATTGGGACTACGCCCTCATCGAGCGACTCAACCGCCAAGACATGAGCGTCAGCTTGGTGCCCTTCAACTTGGGACGCGTGCTGTCTAACGCCAAAGACCCCGACAACCAAGTGCTTCAAGCGGGCGATGTGGTCACCGTGTTCTCGGTCACCGATGTGCGTGTGCCCATTGCCAAGCGCCGCGCCATGGTGCGCATTGAAGGTGAAGTGGCCAGCCCTGGGGTGTATCAAGTCAAACCCGGCGAAACCTTAACCACTGTGTTGCAACGCGCAGGCGGCCTCACGCATGACGCCTACTTGTTTGGCGCCTCGTTCTACCGCGAAGACGTGCGCAAAAGCCAAGCCGAAAACTTGGAGAAACTCATTCGCCGCCTAGAGGCCGAGTCAAGTGCCAGCGTGGCGCAAATCAGCCAAAGCATGGGTGCCAGCTCTGATGCTTCTTTGGCCCAAGCCCGCATCTTGGCCGCGCAGCAAGCGCAGCGCCAGTCCATCGAACGTGTGCGTAACCTCAAGCCAGAAGGTCGCATTGCCATGGACATGCCGCCCGAGATGTACAACTACATCAACAAGCTTCCTGAGCTGCGCTTGCAAAACGGCGACCGTTTTGTGGTGCCCAGTCGCCCAGACTTTGTGTATGTGTTTGGCTCGGTCAACACCGAGTCGGCCTTGCTCTTTAAAGCAGACCAGTCGGTGGAGCAATACCTCAAAGTGGCGGGCGTCAGCCAAAGTGCCGACCGCGATGGCGTTATTTTGATTCGTGCCGACGGCTCTGCCGTCACGTCCACCGGCTCGTGGGGCAACCCCGTGCTGAGCGCCAAGGTCATGCCTGGCGACACCATCGTCATGCCCGAAAAGCTAGACCGCGAAGCCGGTTGGAGCTTTTTCATCCGCAACACCAAAGACATCACCCAAATTTTGTACCAGCTCGGCTTGGGTGCCGCTGCCTACAAAACCTTGCGCAACTGATAGGCACGAGCATGACCGAGCAAACCACTGCACAAGCCGCCTTGCTTGAAGACGAAGAAATCAGCCTGATCGATTTGGCCATTGCCTTAGGCGAAGAAAAAACCACCATCCTTAAAGTAACAGGCCTCTTCACTGCTGTCGCGGTGGTTGTCGCCTTGCTGTTGCCCAATATATACACAGCCAAAACCGTGATGATGCCACCTCAACAACAGCAAAGCGGCGCAGCCTCTGCGCTGGCCAGCTTGGGTGGTTTGGCCGGTTTGGCTGGGGCTGCTGCAGGCATCAAAAGCCCTGATGAAATGTATGTGGCCTTCATGCAAAGCGAAGGCCTGCAAAAAAGCATCATCGAAAAGCTGAAGTTGCAAGAGCGTTACGACACAAAGACGATTGCAGATACACGCAAAAAACTGCAAGACAACGTCAAAATTGCCCCAGACAAAAAATCTGGTCTTATCTCCATTGAGGCTGACGACAAAGACCCAGAGTTTGCTGCCCAATTGGCCAACTTGCATGTCGACGAGCTGCGTGTGTTGTTAGGCCGCTTGGCCGTCACAGACGCCCAGCAGCGTCGTATGTTTTACGAGCAGCAAATCAAAAAAGTGCAAGTCGAGTTGGCAGAAGCCGAGCAAAGCTTTAGGCAAGCCAAGGCGCAGTCGGGCATGCAAGTCACCGCTGTTCTGGCTGAGAGTGGCGTGCGTGCCAGTGCCGAGCTACGGGGCCAAATAGCGGCGCGCGAAGTGCAAATGAGTGCCATGAGCCGTTTCGCCACAGCTCAAAACCCCGACGTGCAGCGCTTGGGCGGTGAATTATCTGCCCTGCGCAGTCAACTGAACAAGCTAGAGCAGGGCAGTGGTGTGGCCGAAACTTCAACGCCATTGCAGCAGCAGGCCGTTAGGTCTTATCGCGATGTCAAAGTTCAAGAGGCCATGCTTGAAGTGCTCATTAAGCAATATGAGCTGGCTCGTGTGGACGAAGCCAAAGAAGGGCCTTTGTTGCAGCAACTTGATGTGGCAACTGCCCCTGAGCGCAAAGCAAAGCCTAAGCGCGCCATGATTGTGTTGGCGGCCGCTTTTGGTGGTTTGTTCCTTAGCCTGTTATTTGCGTTTGTTCGCCGAGCCCTGCGTAAGTCCTTAGAAACAGATCAAGGCAGTACGCAAATGGTCTTGTTACACAAAGCATGGAGTTTTAAGCGTTGAGTAATATTACCCCCATCATCCTGTGCGGCGGCTCTGGTACCCGCCTTTGGCCGCTCAGTCGCAAGAGCTTTCCCAAGCAGTTTGTTCCACTTATTGGCAGCAAGAGCTTGCTGCAACTCACACTAGAGCGGGTCTCGTTTTTAAGTAAAAACGTTATTTGCGTGGCTTCTGATGAGCATCGGTTTTTGGTCGTCGAAGCTATGCAGGCAGCCAAAGTGCAGGGCACAGTATTGCTGGAGCCCGTGGCGCGCAACACTGCCGCAGCCATGGCCATAGCGGCCTTGGCTGTAAAAGCAGAAGACCTGCTGCTGTTCTGCCCTTCTGATCACCACATCCCAGACGGTGAGGCTTTTGCCCACGTCGTCAAGCAAGGCGTTGCCGCTGCACAAGTAGGTGCTATCGTCACTTTCGGTATTTCGCCAACCTTTCCCAGCACCGCCTATGGCTACATTCGTCAAGGCAACATTCGGGCAGATGGCGCATTCAACGTCGAAGGCTTTGCAGAGAAGCCTGCAAAAGACAAGGCTGAGGCGTTGTTGCTCACGGGGGCTGCACTTTGGAATGGCGGTATTTTCTTGTGCTCAGCCCAAACTTTGCTGAGCGCTTTAGGTCAGCACGCTCCCGATATTTTGCAAACGTGCCAGCAGTCCATGAGCGCATCCACTACAGACGGTGGCTTTGTGCGCCCAGACCGGCAAGCTTTTGAAGCTTGCCGGTCTGAGAGTATTGACTACGCTGTCATGGAGCGCCACACCAACGTGGCCGTGTTGCCCTTTGTCGGCGCATGGAGCGACGTCGGCAGTTGGAACGCAGTGGCAGACCTGATCCAAGCAGACACTCAAGGCAACCGCATCTACGGGCAAGGCTTTGCATTGCAAGCCAACAGCACCTATGTGCACGCTCCCCATCGCCCCGTAGTGGTTTTGGGTACGCAAGATTTGCTTGTCATCGACACCCCAGACGCCTTGCTGGTCGCCGCCAGCAGCCATGTGGAGCAAGTCAAACAAGTTGTTGCCCGCTTGGATGCTGAGAATATTTCTGAATCGGTCCAGCATCGTAAAGTCGCTAGACCTTGGGGCGCTTACGACAGCGTCGATGTAGGTGAGCGACATCAAGTCAAGCGCATCACCGTGCGCCCGGGGGCAAAGCTCAGCCTGCAAATGCATCACCACCGTGCAGAGCACTGGATCGTGGTCAAGGGTATGGGGCTAGAGCTACCTTGGAACGTCAAAGCCAATGGCACGCTGCGCTATCGCTTGTCGGACAACTACGAGCGCTTCACCCCCGGGTGGTCGAACATGCCGCAAGTGCGCACGCACATTGCCGAGTACATGACCACCTCACGCGTGACCCTAGAAAACCTGAGCATCAGCAAAACCAACCGCCTAGGTGCTAACTGGTACGGCGCTGCCTACGCAGGTTATTTTGAAAACATGTTTGGCGGCGTAGGCGGCGAGGTGCTGTACCGCGAGCCGGGTAGCCGGTGGGCCGCTGGTTTGGATGTGAACCACGTCAAGCAGCGCAACTTCGCGCAAGACTTTGGTTTCAGAGACTATGCCATCAACACCGGCCATTTGACGGGTTATTGGATCACCCCGTTTGAAGGCGTGCACACCTCATTAAGCGTGGGCCAGTATTTGGCGGGTGACCGCGGTGCCACCATGTCCATCCAAAAGGTGTTTGCCAACGGCTCGAGCATCAGCGCCTATGCCACTAAAACCAACGTGCCTGCAGCGGTGTTTGGTGAAGGCTCGTTCGACAAAGGCATTGCTTGGATGATTCCGTTCGACGCCTTCTTAACCAGCAGCAGCCGCTACAGCGCCGGATGGAGCTGGAAGCCCCTGCTGCGTGATGGCGGCGCGAAGGTGGGACGCCCCGTGAACTTGTTTGCCGACACAGTGTGGCTGTCGCCCAACGTCAAGGCGCATGCGCCTGCCAAGCCTGACAACGACAGCGTGGCCCCTGATGACCGATTGGAACCTTATCAGCGTAAGCGGTGACGTCAGACACAGTTGGCGCAGTTCGTAAAACTGCGCCACAATCGCGCCACTTTAATTCGCAAACGGCGCCAATATGACCAGTACGTCGAGCGGCAAAATCAACGCGTCGGGTGAATGTTGACCAGCCGCCAGAAGCACGCAAACCTGTTGGCTATCAGCGAGACTTTTTGGAGGCTTATCGCCCGAACGAAACTTGGTATTTGTCCGAGTCGCTGCGCCGTCAGTTGCACAACATGGGCAAAACCGCGGATGTGACCGAGCCTGCGGGTACTTACAGCCGCGCCATTTTGAATCGATTGTTGATTGACCTGTCGTGAGCATCGAGCCATTTGGAAGGTAATACTTACTCTCGGTTAGACACGCGCGAGTTGATTGAGCACGGGAAGGCTGCGATCGAAACGCAGATGATCTTGAACCATCGAACAGCGATCGAGTTGTTGACCTTTTTGGACGTGCAAGAGCAGGCCTACAGTCGCGCAACGCTGGGTGTCTATGAAATGACTCGCGTGGAGTTGCTGCGCGACCTGTACGTGTGGGCCTATGAGCGGTCGGCGCAAGAGTACTTGGCCATCAAGCAAGAGCTCGCTGAGCCAGACCCACTTCGATTGGCTTGGCGGGACTTTATCAAGCAGACTTTGCGTGAGGTCATCACGCAGCCAGACAAAGACCCACTCACCTGTATACAGCGATCTGTGGCAAAACATATTCCAGCCGCTGAGCAGCATGCGGTGCAAGCGCTGCTCATCGAAGAACTCAGGCGTTTACATGAGGGCATGCTGGCACGCTATGGGTTGCGCCCCTCGGAGTACGCTAGATGGAAGGCGTTGCATGCCACTTAGCTCCGGATACGGTGAGGTGGGTGGGCATGGCTGCTGGTTCGAGCTTGATTCTGTAGCGTGTTTCCGGCAAAATTTAAAAAATGAACATTCGCCGGAAACGCCATGAAGCCACTGTCAAACCAGCAACGACTTCATCAAGTATTGCCGGGCGGGCTGTGGCGCAGGAGCGCTTGCAGTTGATCACCGAAAAAATTCAGGAGCAGGCTAGGCTGAACAAGGCATTGCGCTTGAACCGCGTGCCACGGGTGGTCGCTCGTGTGCTGCGCGAACTTGATCGAGCTGGTCTTCATGACAGCTTTACGGTGATTGGTACCCAGGATTTGTATGCGTACGAGGCTGTGATCAGAAAACATCACGTTTTCCAAGGAAGACCTTGTGGCGACTGAGGTGCCGGGGCTGCAGTGGCTCTTGAATGCTCCCAAGTTGGATGCCGTCGCCATTGATGAAGATGGATGGCCAGTGCCCATGCGTGTGCCTGACCCTCGTGCGTTTGCTTTGCACAAGGCTTGGCTTTCCGGTTTGCCTGAGCGCGAACCTCTTAAAAAAACCCGTGACCTGGAGCAAGCACGGTCAGTCGCGAAACTTGTCATCGACGAAATGCCGCACCTTCCGTTCGAAAGCACCTTGACATCCTTGCTCGGTGATGTCCGCAAGATGCTGCCGATGTTGATCCAATCATTAAAGGCTTGGTAAGGAGGCTGTTCGCAGTAATTGTGGGCAGATCCCAATTGGTCGGCCCCCGCTGAGGTAAATGTCTTGCTTAGAGATCAGCTTCACTTCATAATGCATATATGCATAAGGAGTTGGCGATGCAAAAAAGAATGACGATCACGATGGACGAAGTGGTTTACGAAGGTCTAGTGCGCGTCGTGGGGCGCAGAAAAATCAGTGGTTTTTTAGAAAATTTGGCACGCCCTCACGTCGTGACAGACGATTTAGCGGCAGGTTATCGCGCCATGGCTGAAGATGTTGTTCGTGAACAAGAGGCGTTGGTTTGGAGCGAGGCTTTGATCGGCGACCATGCGGCGCGGTGAGGTTTGGTGGGTTGATTTTGACCCCGCCAAAGGGGGCGAAATTCGCAAAATACGACCTGCGGTCATCATGAGCAATGATTTGTCCAATAAGCATTTGAATCGTTTGCAAGTCGTGCCGCTCACCTCCAATACGGGGCGCCTGTATCCAAGTGAAGCAGTTGTTGAGCTAGCCGGGCAGTCGAGCAAAGCCATGGCCGATCAGTTGACAACGGTGGCTAAGGAGCGATTGACAACGCGTTTGGGCGTGTTGAGCAAGCCAGATCTCAAGTCGGTGGAAGGAGTTTTGAAGCTGCAATTGGGGTTGCCGGGGTAGGGCGTTGCAGCCCCCTCGGTAGAATCACACCCAATGACGCCGCCCAACTACACCCTCACCTTCGCTTGCTACAACCAGCTCGATTACACCCAGCAGTTCATCGCCAGCTTGGACCGTGACGAGGTCGATTTTTCGCGCATTGTGGCGGTGGACAACGGCTCGACCGATGGCACACGCGAGTGGTTGGGGCAGCAGGGCTTTGGTGGGGTGATTTTGAACAACCGCAATTTGGGCTGCGGTGCCGCGTGGAACCAAGGGGCGTTGGCCATTCAGTCCAAATGGACAGTGGTGATGAACAACGATGTCATTTGCGCCAAAGGCTGGCTGCGCAACTTGCTAGCGTCTGCCGAGACCAACAACCTACACATTGCCAGCCCCGCCATGGTGGAGGGCGAGTTGAATTACGACTTTGCCGCGTGGGCCCAACAGTCCGAAGACGCCATGCGTGGCTACCTCCGCAAAGGCGCGCCGCATGCCGTGTGCATGGCCATTCGCGAGGATGTGTGGAACGAGATTGGCTACTTCATGCCTGTGCCCAAGCTGCTGGGCTATGAAGATGCCATCTTTTTTCAGCGCACGCTAGAAGCAGGCTTGAGCACAGGCACCACCGCGGATGCGTGGTTGCACCACTACGGCATGACTACCCAAAAAGCCCTCAAACTAGAAATGAAGCTGGATCAAAACGACAGCTTGGGCAATCGCAATTTGATGCGTTTGTACATGGCGCAAAGTTGGGTGGCGCGAAAGTTGGCGCGGCACCAACGTCGCAGTTTGCTCAAGGCTGCGCGAACGTACGAGGTAAGCACTTTTGGGCGAAGTGTGCATGGCATACGTGATGCAGACGCGTATGAGTGGCGTTGATTTCAAAGGCGGATTCAAGGACGAAGTGCAACAAAGATGAACTGGTTATAGGTGGCTGAGGATGCGAGAGCATCATGGCCGCTTTAACCGCCAAATCGAAATTGCCCAATGTACAAGCACCTCAGCCGAGAAGAACGATAC
>NZ_JAVKLQ010000063.1:0-5580 GCF_031539175.1 Limnohabitans sp.
GGTATCGTTCTTCTCGGCTGAGGTGCTTGTACATTGGGCAATTTCGATTTGGCGGTTAAAGCGGCCATGATGCTCTCGCATCCTCAGCCACCTATAACCAGTTCATCTTTGTTGCACTTCGTCCTTGAATCCGCCTTTGTTAAATTTGTTGTAGGAGTTGATTCAATGCCACAGACTGTTGTTTCGGTGTAGGCGGCCAACTTTGTGAGTCCATACACTGCTTCAATTGCCCCTTGTAATGCGTCCGAATAGCCGCATCCGTCGCCATCTGCAAAGCTTTATTTTGGTATTCCTGATAGCTGTAGCAGGCCAACTCCGGCAATCCCACGTCATGCAGCAAACTTGCTGCCACACGTGAAGCAAAACTACTCCCCATCAGCGTCACCACTGGCACGCCAGCTAGCAACGCGTCGCTGGTCGTGGTGTGGCCGTTGTAGGGGAAGGTGTCCAGGCACACATCGGCCAGTTTGTAGCGAGCCAAGTGGTCTTCAATGGACGGCACTCGGGTGGCGTAAACCAACCGGTTCGGGTCAACGCCTTGGTCAATCGCTGATTGCGTTAGGTTTGCGTGAGCACCGTCGTTGAGTTTCATCAGCCACAGCACGCTGCCGGGCACGGCTTTTAGCAAGTCCATCCACACTTTAAACATCGGTGGGTTGATTTTGTAGTCATGGTTAAAGCTGCAAAACACCACACCTTCTTCAGGCAAACCACATTCGGCTTTGGTGGGCACTTTGTCGGCGGGGACCACCGAATCGTCGCGCGGCAAATAGCAGTGCGGCAAGTACAAAATCTTTTCGCGGTAGTGCTGCTGCATGTCGGGCGGCACGGTCACGGGGTCGGTGATCAAATAGTCGATGAAGGGCAATCCCAAGGTTCCAGGAAAACCCAAATACGTCATTTGCACAGGAGCAGGGCGGTGCGACAAAATTTCTAGGCGCGTGCCTTCAGTGTGGCCCGACAGGTCAATGACGATGTCAATTTCCATGGCGCGCAGCAGTTTGGCCACTTCGAGGCTTGGTTTGTCTTGCACGTCTAAATAGTGGTCAAAGGCGCATCGGTAGCGTTTCCATAAGTCGCTGGCATCGGGGGTACCCGTAAATACGCCGGTAATCTCGAATTTTGATTTATCAAATTTTTCTAACATACCAATCATCAGGTAGCCCACTGGGTGCGTTCGGAAGTCGGCAGAAATAAAGGCCACACGTTTGCGACGGTGCTGGTATTTTTCGCCGTTCCACAACGTGAACATGGATGGGCCGTATTTGTCGGCTGCATAAATCTCAATACATTGGCGGGCTAATTCAGCATCGTCGGTGAGAGACATGATGGTCAAAGGTCCGCACATTTTTTTGCCGGCACGGATGCCTTCAAAAATGAGTTCACGTTTGGCTTCAAAGTCAGTCCAGTCGCAGTTGCTCATGCGCGCGCTGATCAAATGGCCTTCGCCAAAAATATAGTCAGGGTCGGCTTGCAAGGCGCGTTGAAACGCTTGAATGGCCATGCCATATTGTTTGTATTGACCCAAGATCAAGCCTTGTCCTTCCAGTGAGCGCACATGGTTAGGGTCAATGTCTGTGGCGGCTACCAAGGTCAGCAAACCGTCATGGTGTCGGTTGATGGCTTGTAACAAAGCGGCTTTGTTGGTGTAAGCCTCCATGTAGTTGGGGTCTGCTTGAATAGCTTCGTCATAGGCCGCAATGGCCGCTTCTGCCAGACCTAAGTCATGCAAAGTTTTGGCTTTTGCAAAATAGCCAATGGCCATATGAGGCGCTGCGGTGATGGCTTGCTCAAAGCATTCCTTGGCTTGCAGTGTTAGTCCCAGGGCAGATTGAGAAACCCCCATGGAGTAAAGCGACATGAAATTATTGGGTGAATAGGCCAAAGCCTGCTCAAACAGTGCAAGTGCCTCGCCGTGTTTGCCTTCACTCTGCAAGGCGATGCCTTGTGTGTTGAGACCAAGAGCTTCTGCAGAGCCTTGTGGTTTGGTTGTGTTGGCCGACTCCATCACGGTTTGAACGGTTTGTAAATGTGATTGGGCTGTGGGGAGCGTTGGGTCGAGCTCTATGGCTTTGAGGACAGACGTTAATGCGCCAGCCATTTCGTTAAGGTTGAACAAAATCACCGAATGCGCCAAATGAGCTTGTGGAAATTGTGGGTGACTCAGCAACACCGGCTCGATATAAGTTAGCGCTTGGTTGAAATTGCTGTGGCCGCATTCAATGGCTGCAAGCGAATATAAGGCGACGGGATTTTTGACATCAGCTTTTAGAGCTTGTAAAAAAATGGTTTTGGCAGCGCTCACATCGCCCGATTGCTGAAGCGCCACGGCTTGGTCCAGTTTGGTTTGGACTGGCTTGGCTTTTTTCGGTGCTTTTGTACTCATTTTTTCGAGTCCTCTGACGATAATTTGACGGTCTGCATAAAGAATGACTTTTCAAAGCAATAACCAAGCCAGATGCAATAAGGTTCTTGGATGATCCGACAAATAGCATATCAACTGGCATAAAAATCGCTTGAGCTGATGTCGTTATGTGTACGGGTGTCAAAGTGGCAAAGAGTTGCCACTTGCTTGTGCGCACATTGCCGCTTTGTCTATGCCTCTTTCTATTTCCGTAGTCGATTTACCTTCCGCTGTTGCCCAAGCGCTGCCAACGTATAACTTGACGCAATTGATTGGCGCGGTAGAAGGCATGCTGAAAGCAGGTGAGAGATTGAAGGCCATTACTTGTTATCGAGATTGGCTTGCAGACACTGAGAGCTTAGACAAATACGTGGCTTGGTTCAACTTGGGCGTCTTGTTGGCCGAGCAGCGAGATTCTTTGGGCGCGCAAGAGGCATATCGCTCAAGTTTGGCGCTGCGCAGTGATTTCGTTCAGGCACGCATCAATTTAGGTTTGTTGCTAGAGCGTCAAAAAGAATACACCGCTGCACTTGAACAATGGGGAGGCGTGGTGGCCTCAGAGCTTTTGGTTCAGTCTGCCAGTCCTGAGCATCTCGTCGTGACACTCAATCACATGGGCCGAGTGCAAGAGCTCAACAAGCAATTTGACAAGGCAGAGCAAGCTTTAATGCAAAGTCTTCGCCTGAAGCCAAAACAACCGGATGTAATTCAGCATCTGATTTTTTTAAGGGCAAAACAATGTAAGTGGCCCGTGTATCAAGACATTCCTGAGATGTCTCTGAATGAGCAACTGGCCTATACATCTCCTTTGGCCATGTTGGCTTTGCAAGATGAACCAGCGTTGCAATGGTTGGCCTCTCAGGCTTTGGTCAAGCGTAAGTATGCTTTTGCAGAAAAGCGAGCGTCTATGGGCGGCCCCTATCGGCATGACAAGGTGCGTGTGGGTTATGTGTCGGGTGATTTATGCGCGCACGCTGTGGGGCTGTTGTTGCCCGATGTGATTGAGGCGCATGACAGGCAAGGTTTTGAAATTTACGCTTTCGATTATTCGCCAGAAGATGGCTCTTCAGTGCGTAGACGGCTACTGCAAGCCTTTGACCACGTGGTGCATTTGCATGAGATGACAGATCAAGATGCTGCGCAGGTGATTGCAAACTTTGAGATCGATGTGTTGATTGACATGCATGGATTGAGTGCTGGTGCACGTCCGGGGCTGTTTGCTTTACGTCCTGCGCCTTTGCAAGGCAGCTATTTGGGTTTTATGGGCAGCACAGCGATGCCTTGGATCGACTTCGTGGTTACCGATCGCTACGTATGGCGCGATGTCCTCAAACCTTTTTACAGTGAGAAGCCGCTGTTTGTTGAAGGTGGATTTCTTCCACTGTGCCGTGCCAGTGCCGTGCCTGAACTGCATGTGAGTCGTGCGAGCGAGGGTTTACCTGAAAACGCGGTGGTGTTGGTCAATTTCAATAACGTCTACAAAATTAACCCAGCGCAATTCAGTGTTTGGATGCACGTGCTTTTACGTGTCGATGAAGCAGTGTTGTGGCTGCTTGACGACAACGCTTCGGCCACTCAGCAGCTCAAAAACGAGGCGCGTCGGCATGGTGTTTGTGATAGTCGATTGATCTTTGCCGTACGCACTGGGTTTGATGAGTACCGTGCGCGTTTAAAGCTGGCGGATCTGTACTTGGACACTCATCCCTATAACGCCGGATCTACGGCCCGCGATGTGCTTGAGTGTGGCTTGCCCATGGTTACTTTTAGCGGTCAAACGACAGTGTCTCGCATGGCTGCTAGCTTGTTAAAACAAGTTGGCTTGGATGACTTAATTACCAGCAGTCATACAGCTTATGAGAAACAGGCGATTCGTCTGGCAAAAAGTAAACGCTTGCGTGCCCGTTATCAACGCATTTTGCAGAGATATTGGGCTCGCCCACCTCAACAGGCCATTACCCTTACCCAAAGCCTAGAGACGCAGTGGAAAGCGCTCTTGGCCTTGGCTTAGATTCATCACAGGCTGATCAAGCCAGACTGTCTTTTTGGGCTTGCGTTAAGACAGCTTCTTGTTGTTTAGTCAACGCAGTGGTTTGTGTCGTGGTCAATTTGGACAGCTGTGCAGTGGTCAAGTTCTTCACTTGATCCAATGTCAATGCTGTAACTTGATCGCTAGTCAGTGCTTGCAGATTGGTCGATGACAGCGCATTCAATTTCGTTGTGGAAATGGATTTGATGTCCAATTTCTCAATCGATTGAAGGTGTGTTGTGTCTAGGTTATTGAGCTGCGTGCTGCTCAAAGCCCCCACTTGATCGGATGTCAAAGCAACCACTTGTGCCGTGGTCAAAGCATTCAGCTGAGCGCTGGAAACATTAGCCATCAACCCCACCGAAATTTGTTGAATATTGGCGGTGCCTAGGGCTTGAATCAGAGAGCTGGTCAAGCCGTTAACCTGCGTACTCGTTAAGGCTTTGGCTTGTGATGCGTTCAGGGCGGCCATTTGCGCGGTCGACAACTTGTTCAACTGAGTGCTTGTGAACCCTGTGATTTGATCAGAACTCAATCCTTTGATCGCTAAAGCACTCAAAGCTTGCAGAGAAGTTGAACTCAATGCATTGAGTTGCGTTGTGCTCAAGCTTTGCATTTTGCTGCCAACCAAGCTGGCCAATTGCGATGTTGTCAAGTTGTTCAATTGGGTACTTGACAGCGATTGCAACTGCTCTGCGGAGAGTTGGTTGATTTGTTCTGTTGTCAACGCTTCTAATTTCGTAGAACTCAATGCATTGAGTTGAGATGTACTCAATGCTCGCAAGACGCTCAGTGGAACAGCTTGTGTTTGAGTGGTTGTCAACTCGTTCAATTTGGTTGATGTGATGGCCTGTACTTGGTTACTCGTTAATGCACCCAGTTGTGCGGGATTCAATAAGTTCAGTTGCGTGCTCGAGAGATTTTGTACTTGCCCCGTGCTCAATGCGGCCATTTCTTTGACGTCAAGTCCTGTGAGCTGCGTGGAGCTGAGAGCGTTGAGTTGTGAACTGGTGAGGGCTTGGACCTGAGAGGAGGTGAACTTCTGGAGTTGCGTGGAGCTCAATGCGTTGAGCTGAGTGCTGGAGATGTTCGCAACTGTGGCCGTGGAGATGGCCTGCAGGTCAACGACCTCAACCAGCTGAAGCTGAGA
>NZ_JAVKLQ010000064.1:0-8764 GCF_031539175.1 Limnohabitans sp.
AACCGTGACGGATGAGGAATTGACTATGATTGAAAACCGATTGAATCATCGCCCCAGAAAGCGACTAGGATTCAAGACACCTCACGAGGTATTCCATGCCTCGTTAAAGCGTGTTGCACTTCGTCCTTGAATCCGCCTTAGATAAAAATGACCAAATTCAAAATTTATTTTTTTTTGATAGTATTATTTCTTCAAGGATGTTCTAGCGGTAGCGAGTATGAGTTGCGACATGGATCAATTAACGACTCGGGAATAGATACATGCTCTGAATACTTTGGCATTAGTCCTGTTTCTTGGAGCAGTGGACTAGTATGCACACTTGTTGACTGGACAGCTAATCTTTGGGGCACACAACAAGATGGTCTGTATGGGAGAGATGCTCTCGCTGCGCGGGGAGATCTTCTCAAGTTCGGCTCAGGATTGGCCGGGTTCGATTACACGAAAATGGATCAGCTTGGCAAGCCCTTGACACTACAAAACGTAGCTTGGAACGAAAACGGATCAGAAATATCTGGCGAGATTTGGGACTGCGTCAGAGACAATGTAACGGGGCTTTGGTGGGAGTCGAAGAATGCAACGCCTACAAGCATGCGATACAAAGGCCATCTCTATACATGGTTTAGCTCTAATCAATCTGAAAATGGGGGGTACGCCGGTACAGAAGTTGGCGGCAGCTGCATAGGAGTGATCGACATTTCGAAATGTAATACTGAAAGTTACGTTAGGGCGATTAATAATGCTAGTCTTTGCGGATACAGCGATTGGCGACTTCCAACAATTGAAGAGCTTATGAGCCTAGCTCACAGAGGACGCAGCAGTGTCCAACTTGGTATAGATACGAATATTTTTCCGAATACGTCAATCGAATGGACTTGGAGTTCAACCCCAGACGTAACTTGTCCGACATGCGCCTGGGATATTACTTTTAATAAAAACAATCTTTACGATAATATTGACCACAAAGACTCTGCATATTCGGTTCGCTTAGTTAGAGGTATTTCAAAGCAATATGCCTCTAACTCTCGATTTATATCCTCATCAGGAACCGAAGATTCTGAAGTTTTTGATAGTCTAACGAGACTAATTTGGCAAAGATGTGCAGTCGGAATGAATTGAAACGGTTCAACTTGTACAGGCGCCGCAAGCAGTTACTCCTGGAGTGGGGCCTTAGCCTATACTCAAACATTATCAGAGTCTTTCCTTGATGGAAAAAAATGGCGTTTACCTAACGTTGTTGAGCTTTATTCAATCGCAGACCATTCGAAAGATACTCCTGCAATTAACAGTCCATGGTTTCCACAAACCCCCACTCTAGCAACTTGGTCGTCATCGCCCAACGTCCAAATACCAGGCGAAGCATGGCTTGTTGATTTTTCATCTGGTTACACAACAACAGAGTCTGTAGAATCCTTACACCCGATACGCATGGTGCGTGATAAATAATGTTTTGTTTAAATAAAACAGTATCCCATGTTCAATAATAAGTATGCGATTTCGTCACTCTCCAACAATCATCAAACTTAATTACATCTGCAACCATATCACATTGGCAACTTGTGTAATGAATTGTCAGCGTATCAATTCCAACGGCGACTGCAACCAGAGAGTAATGCAATTCTGGTATTTGTATAAATAACTTTGAATATAATTCTTTAATATCGGATTTCTGTAACGTAATGCCCTCCTGTAGCCCTGTTAGTTCCGTTACCGTTGGTGAAATCATGGTCACCTGATCAGCATAAAACCCAACAATTTTATCAAGGTCTTTTGAATTCCATGCACTAAGCCAATCATTAGCAAACTCCTGCCCCCAACCATCTACTATTGGCAAATAAACTGGTGAGGCTTCATATGTATTTTTCATTAATCAAGCATAACTTGATGGCGCAACCCCTTCAATAACAAATAATTGTTAAAAAAGAAACGTTGTAAGTATTATTTTGCTATTGAATCTATAAATTAAGATGATCTCTAACTGATACAGACACACCTTTTATACAACAAAAATGCTAATCAAGTGAATTAGAAGTACTTGCCGTAACTTATACTGACTGCTTTAATATGCATTTCATTTTTATTAATGATTGATAAGTAATCGATATTTAGATATTGATCACCTTTGAAATTCACTCCAGCACCTAAGCCATATGAAATGCCACTTTCTTGAAATTTCTCAGTTACGGCCTGATAGGTTCCAGACCCTGCAACATTTGCAAAACCAACACGCCCAAAAAACTTTAAATCGTTACTAATGAATTGATTTCCCTTTAAATAAACGGCGTACGCTTTGTTGAACTTGATATCTAAACCTGACATTGCCACATTATTCAGATAAACAGGATTGTTAGATAGCTGAGCTATACCAGTCATAAGCTCTCCTGACCAAGTTTTAGAGGATTCAAAGCCAACGATTACCCTACCTATTTGTTGATTCGTTTTAACATATGCGGGGCCAAATGAATTTTTATATGCAACAAAAGAAGACCCGAGCTCAAGATAGACTTGTGCCACAGAGTGCGAACTCCATAATGTGATAAGAAGGAACGAAAACCTTGCGACTAACAATGAATACGTATTCAACATCTTGAACATTAAATTAATACTATTACACTATAATAGAATGCAACTGAATTGATAACTTTTCTATCAGGAGAAAATTGCATGGACTCAGTAACCAGTTTAGCAAAACAATCATAATAATGCAATGTAATTGTTTCGCCCTTAAAAGAGGTTCCCACCATACGAATCACATACTCTGGAAAATTCGCAAAAATATATTTGCAATAATTTTCTAACTCTGCTTTACCAACACAAAGAACTTTATCAATTCCAAGGCAGTCACAAATAAGTGGAGAATTCATGGCAAACCCGTCTTGATAGAAAGACAATATTTTTTCTATATTTTTATCACTCCAGGCAGATCTCCAATCATTAACAAAAGCAAGTCGCCAGTCATTCTCTGTTACTGACATAGTAATTTACCTGACGTTAGCACTGCACTAACATAACCTTTCAGCCACGAATCTTCAAATGATTTTGAAATTGTGTCTACATTAAAAATTAATACAGTAGACATTTCACTCGGTTCTGAGACATCTCCAATCAAGAGAATTTGTGTATGTTTATATTTATTCTTCTCTCTAAATTGAGAAAACCAACTAAAGCCCCCCAGCAATGCTAGTGATGACTTATCCAGCACCACCAACCTTGGAGCTATAGAATCCAAATCTAACATCATCTTTATAGGGTCAGAAAAGAAATTCACGTTTACTACTTCTTCGTTATTTAGAGGACTAAGCATCCACTTGAGCTTTGTAAAAAGCTCAAAGTCATCTGCTAAAACTAAAATCTTAATATTTTCTGGTTGCGCTGAGATGTGCATGCGACGGCGTATTTGGCAATTTCGAATCGAATCTAAAGGAATTCGCCTATGTCCGCCAACGGTTAACCAAGCATCTAACTCTCCTCTTTCTATCATGTGGTGAATAGTCCCAACTGAAACTTGCAAGAGTTTTGCTGCCTGAGATGTACCACAAGTAGCATCATTTAAAACATAATTGATTGCTTTCATATTAATATCCATTTTTGTTCAATACACATGGCTTGTTGAAATGCCATAGCATCTGAGTGCAAGATAAAATGAGAATCATCTAACAGCAAATGCTTTTCATCATTAGGCTGTTTGATATCAATACTCTCAAGTTGCTTCAATAATTGCTGGGCCCTTAGAGTTCCATCTTTAAATACCAACATTAATTCTGGCTCTTGCAAAGAATTTAAAGCACCTGACTGCCACAAAATACGTTGCCCATTCTCCATAACAAACAACATATCCGTATCAATATTGCGAATATCGCGAATATCTTGCATTCGAATCTTTCTAAAGATGCGTAAAACGTACTGCAAGTCTCCAACCAATATGTGTTGGTCAGTCATGTCAATCGACCTTGGTAATGCGGACCTCTAGTGCTTCTGTACCAGTCAAAGCACTAGCAGGCACGGCCAAAATCTTTTGACTAATCTTGCTTGCAGGCACACCTGTTATCGCCATCAGGCGGTTGCGTACTGCAGCCACCCTGTAAAACGCCATTCGGTTGGACTCACTCAGTCCCTCAGCCGCATCTACCGTCAACATAAAGTTCTGACCACTTCCCGTCGAATATTCAAAGTGCTTCACAAACACACTGTGCATGTGGTTTGCCTCTGCATCCGTCATGTCCAACGCGCCGGGACGAAAACGAATGATCAACGTACTGGGCCGTAATGCAAAGTCTTGAACTCCGTTAGGCAACGAACCCACCTTGGAAGACGCATCCTCAACTCTCTCACTTTGGCCCATCTTCGTCTCATTCGGCTTGAGCACGGGATTCAATCCGCTTGGCTTATTACGCAACTCACTTTGATACAGTTTTTCTTTCAAGCGATCAATCAAGTTACGCATATCTTGAATCGTTGGATTTTGCGGCAGCTCATCTGCCATACCCGGATACACCTTCTCATGCGCGGCTTTGTTAGGGTCCTTCAACGGCACAGTTGACTTCAGAGCGTCATTGCGTGCTTTGACTGAAAAAAACATTACCGCCATCGCCAACACAACAATCAATAAAATGAGAAACATCACCATGTTGACCAACGTGTCGACATAACCTGGCCAAAAGTTTTGGCTTTCTTCGGAGTTTTCTGCTGCTGGCATGATTCAAAGTTCCTTTTCAAAAATTTTTAACTGTTTCGCAAAACTGCGATGCCCCCTGCATACAGGTGGCGACAAACGCCTAGGTTCCCACGAACCTCTTCAGTGGTGCGCACACCAACTTGGCCGAACCCAACAACACCGCCCGTTCGCCGCCCGCTACCGAATTGCGCAAATCCGCATCCAGTAACCAGCATCCCTTCAAACCCGCATCGTTGCGCAGCACAGCAGCCGTGTCATCGCGCACCTCTTGCGGCGTCAACACCGCATTCCAAATCTTGGCGCCCCCCACCCAACCCGCCATCGGGCAATCGCCCAACTCGCAGTTACCCAGCGACACACGCCACACATTGGTGAGCCCAGCCGCCAAGGTCAGCGCAAAACTACTCACCCCCTCTTGGGTCAGCACCTCCACCCCATCCACCCACACCGACCAGCGCGAACACGTGGAAGCACCACTGCCCACGGCATCCGTCGTCTGAATCGCCACATGGTGCCAACCTGCGCTCATGCACCAGCTCTTGGCAGAGCGTGCCACCACGTAGCCGCTCTTATCCTGTAGCCACAAAACGCCGTCCTGCAACAGCAGCGCTGCCAAGGCCCCGTCCCGCGACTTCAAATCAAACACCTGCTGCACCTGCTCGCTCACAGGCGTCTGCAAATTGAACCAAGCCGTCACCGTCCCGCCGCCTTGCATCCGCGTGTTGGGCAACTTCACCCGCGCCGACGCCTTGCCCGACACCACCGTCGACGCATCGCTGACACACACCCCTTTGACCATCCCGGTCACCTGAGCTTGCTGAGCCATCTCGGCCACAGGCATTACCTCAGCGTGATGCACAAGCACTTCGGGTGCGGGTGCCGGTTCGGGTGCGGTTAAGTCCTCTGGCATTGGCACTGGTGCAGCCTCGAGTGCGGCCTCGGGCACGGCCTCGGGCACGACCTCGGGTGCAGCCAAATTCGCCGGAACACCCTCCGTCTCGGCCAACTCCACATGCACCGTGCCGCCATCCCAAACTGCCACCGCCTCCATCGTCTCTAGCACCACCTCGGCACTCAGCGGGTTGGCAAACGCGTCATTCGCCGCCGTTCTCATCCAAGTTATGCGCAACACCAGCATCGCTGTCACAGGCTTGCGGTCAAGGTCTACACAAAACGAACCATCTGCACGCGCCAACTCTGCGCCCAACAAATTGCTCTCGGTGTCATACACCTTCACCAACCAGTCGCCGCCTTCACGGCCAGCCCCCTGCACCACCTGCCCCGTCACGGCACCTGCCTCATTGGCTTGCGCAGCGTGCAATGCCAATGAGGACATCGCAGGGACTTCTTGGCCCACGCGGGCCATCGCGACACGCGGCGTCATGGCTGACCCCCATTCACATCGGCCGTGAACCCAATCGGGCGGTTGGGCGGCGTGGGCGGCGTCATCAACTGGCGCAGCGTGTCGATCACCTGTCGCAGTTGGACGCGCGTGCTTTGGCTCAAGTTGTCGTGGGACTGCGACAGCGCCTCGGTCTTTTGCTCCAAGGCATCGAGACGTTGGGCCAGATCTTCGTGGGTGGCCGCCAAGCCACGAACTCGCACGAACGTGCGCATGATTTCGATGTTCACCGCCACGGCCTGCGGGCTGGTCAACACCGATGACAACATGGCCACCCCTTGCTCGGTGAAAGCGTAAGGCGCGGTTCGCCGACCGCCATGTCTGCCAAAACTTGAGGTCACAATTTGTGACCTCAAGTTGGCGAACTCTTCCGCCGTCAACTGAAACATGAAGTCAGAAGGGAATCGCAACAAGTTACGTTTAACGGCTTGCAGCAACACCTTGGTTTGCACGCCATACAACTCTGCCAAATCCGCGTCCAGCAACACCCGCTGACCGCGCAGCGTCTGGATGCGGCTTTCCACTGCGGCTAGTGGCGCGGCGACTTGGGGGCCCACAGGCAAACGCGGCGTCATGGCTTGCCCCCATTCACATCTGCCGTGAACCCAATCGGGCGCTTGGGTGGCGTGGGCGGCGTCATCAACTGTCGCAGCGTATCGATCACCTGCCGCAGTTGGGCTCGGGTGCTCTGGCTCAAGTTGTCGTGGGACTGCGACAGCGCCTCGGTCTTTTGCTCCAAGGCGTCGAGGCGTTGGGCGAGCACTTCGTGAGTGGCAGACAACTTGCGCATCTGCACGAAGGCACGAACCACATAGATGCCCATCTGCACCGCCTCGGGTGACGACAACACATTGGCCGCTTGAATCGCGCCGTGCTCGGTGAAGGCAAAAGGCAAACTCTTTGAAAACTTGAGCTTGGCGAGGTGGTCACAATTTGTGACCACCTCTGTTTTTTCATCCGTCGTCAACTGAAACATGAAGTCGAGCGGAAAACGGTCCATATTGCGTTTCACGGCTTGGTTCAACACCTTGGTATCCACCCCATACAACTCTGCCAAATCCGCGTCCAGCAACACCCGCTGACCGCGCAGCGTCTGGATGCGGCTTTCCACTGCGGCCATTGGCGCGGCGGCTTGGGGGTGCACAGGCAAACGAGGCGTCATGGCTGGCTCCCTTTGTGTTGCTGTGGGTTGGGATTGGAGCTAGACAGGCTGTCCATCGTCTCGGTCAACACCTGCACGCTGGGCAGCAAATCTGTCACTGCGTCGGGCAACGCTGTGCGGTACGTCGACACACCCATGGGCGTGCCCATATCGCGCAACGCATACTGCGCCACTGCCCCCTTCTTGCTCTTGCACAACACCAAACCAATCGTGGGCCCGTCCACCGCTGGGTCGCGCACCAAATCGTCCACCGCCGCCAAATAAAAATTCAGCTTGCCCACGTACTCGGGCTTGAACTCGGTGTTCTTCAACTCAATCACCACATAGCGATGCAAACGCACGTGATAAAACAAAAGGTCGATGAAAAACTCATCCCCCTCCACCTCCAGCCGGTACTGATTGCCCACAAACGCAAAACCCACCCCCAGCTCCACCAAAAACTGGCGCATCTGGCCCACCAAACCGCGCTCGATGCTGCGCTCGTTCGTCGCCTCTGTGAGCGCTAGGAAATCAAAGGTGTAAGGGTCCTTCAACAAACCCTGCGCCAAATCCGAATCCGACGCGGGCAAAGTGCTGCTGAAATTTGACTGCGCCGCCCCAAAACGCGTATGCGCCTGGGTCTCAATTTGCAGCTCCAACACCGAGCGGCTCCAACCTTGCTCGATCGTCTTGCGGATGTACCACTCGCGGGTGGGGCGGTCTTTGACCTTGTCAATCAGCAAGCAGTTGTGGGCCCAAGGCAATTGGTCAGCAGCCTGCTGACCAATTAGCCCTTCGGGCCAAGCCTTGGCAAACAAGGCCATGTACTTGAGATTCGTCAATGACCAGCCGCGCATCTCGGGGAACTCGGCCTTGAGGTCTTTTGCCAATTGCTCCAACACTTTCGAGCCCCACGCCTGCGTGGCACGCTGCTGCAAAATCTCCCGCCCAATCTGCCAATACAACAACACCAACTCGCGGTTCACCGCCAAGCTGGCCTGCACGCGGGTCGAGCGGATGCGGCCCTTCAGGTCGGCCAGCGACGACGCATACGCGGGCGCGGCCACAGGCGCGGCGGCTTGGGTGTGCAAGGCGGTGTGTTGCATCATGGCCAGCCTTAAACCACCAACCAGCCGTTGGCCACCGCCGTGGTGGCCGTGAGGTCACCCGCGGGCGTGAAGTTGCGCAGCCAGATGGTCTGCGTCACCGTTCCGGCGCCTGCACCGTCCACGTCGATGACGATTTTGGTCATGCTGGTGGTTGATGTCCCGTTAGCAAACGTATTGGCCGGCGCCCCGCTGCCCGCCAAAGTGCCTGCTGCGGTGCTGTAAGTGGCGAAGTTTGCAATCCACGCGCTCAAGTTGTCGGTGGCACCCTTGACATGGTTTTGCAACAAGCCGCTGAGGTCCAGCTTCATGCCGGTGTTCGCGCCCACCGTGGCATTGAAGTCCCACACCACGTCCACGGCACCCGTGCTGCCCGCGTCTCCGCGCAGCCAGTAGAAGGTGTCCTTGTTGCTGAAGCTGCTGGTGTTGGTGCCCCCGGCGCC
>NZ_JAVKLQ010000065.1:0-48578 GCF_031539175.1 Limnohabitans sp.
CCGTGACGGATGAGGAATTGACTATGATTGAAAACCGATTGAATCATCGCCCCAGAAAGCGACTAGGATTCAAGACACCTCACGAGGTATTCCATGCCTCGTTAAAGCGTGTTGCACTTCGTCCTTGAATCCGCCTGTATTTAACCCATGCGCGAGTTGTTATCCAGCGACACAGATAACAAATTTAAAGGTTTTAGAGAACCGGTTTCAAAAAATCTTGGGGGAGTTTGGTAGACTGTTCCCAACACGGCCCCCTTCGGCAAAACGCTTCGGCGTCAAGCTGCTTGGGGGTTTTTCTTTGGCCGCTCACCAAGCTCGCTGTTCCCACGAAGCATCGACACCCATGCCATGCAGCGTCAGGCCTACGTGGCGCAAGTCTGGAAAATCGCTTTGCAGCAAGGTCACCAAGCGCTGCCCCCAGCCTGACGATGGGTTGATCACCGTCATCAAATGCTGGCAAATGCACAGCAACACAAACGGGCGGGCACGCAAGCTTGCGTTTGGGTCACCCTGAAAACCATCCAGTGCTGGCACCTCACCCACAGCAGGCAATTTGGGCTGATCCACCACGTTACGGTTCCACAGGCGGCTGTGATGCGCACACACATTGCGCAAATAGTTCAAGCTGCGCAACCAACTGTCAAACACCCGGCCATCGCTCACGCCATAGGCGGCTGCAATGTTATCTTGCATCTCGGTGGTCAAGCCAGCAAACAAGGTCGACATGCAGCCGAAGTCCCACACCTCGCAAGCCACCCAAATAGGCAATGGCAAGCCGTATTTTTCTTTGTTGTGTTTGATGAACTCTTCGCGAGACCGGTTGATCAACTTCGCGTGCTTGACCAACCATTCGTGATGCTTGGTCAAACCCGAGTCGAGGCTGACGTCACTTGCAAAAGTGTTGTGAAAAATCGCTGGATTCATGTACGCGAAGCGATCTACCTTGCCTAAGCAATGTGACAAATCTACGCGCAAAGCAATCTCAATGCGCTCCAGCGCATCCATCGTGAGTAAGCGCAGTTTCTTGTCGAACACGTACAAGTCCACCGCATCTTGAAAGCGCGTGCCAGGTTTGAACTCATCCAAAACGGGACGCTCAATCACCACCTTTTTGGGCTTGCGCCTTGTCTTAGGGTCCAGAGGGGAAAACGGAACATCGCGCACCCGCATGTCATACCAATAACCACTGAGGCGGTAATAGCCAATGCGCTCCAGATAGTCGCGGGCTTTGGCAAGGTCGCTGATCGCCATGCCCCGTTCGACCAACTGCGCGAGTTGATCGTCCACACTCAACCAAGGTTTTTCGTTGCGTGAAGCCATGGTTGGGTTGCGCGCCTTAACCCGTCACCAAGGCATCGGCCAAATGCGACTGCATCGCTTGAGCAGCCTCTAGGCGTTGGCGCAAATCATCGCAAAGGCTGCGGAGTTCGTTGACGCGGGTGACGATGCGAGATTGTTCTACGCGAGGCGGTAGCGGTAAAAGCAATAAATCCCACTTGCCTTTGCTAATGATCGGCGTTGCCGATCCTGTCGCAGCGCTAAGAACAGCCTGTGTGAAATCAATTGAAGACATGGCATTCAGAACGTACTCACTGGACAACAACAGCGGATGAATGCTATTAATTTGTTGGTTGAATGCCGTTGGAAATGTAGCTGCAGCACATTTCCCAATAGAGCCACCTATGCAAACCATCAAGATGTCACCTGGTTCAACAACGGCTGACTCCAAAGTACCAAGTTCAGATATGAATTTTTCTGCCGACAGAATCTGACCATTTGGGGTAATTTGTCCAGGCCCGATAAATGGAAAATTTCCATCGAAATACTCTGGCTTGCTAGACGCGGGCGTTCCACCTGTTTGTGTAACCCCAAGGCTACCCAGCCTTACCCACTCCCACCCCTGCGGCAACTCAAACGGTTTTTCTTTGTCAGTGATGGGCGGCAGGGGTTTGTCGCGTTTGATCTTGCCTTGGGCGATGAGGTGGTCTTTTTCGGTGCGGATTTTTTGCAGGAGGACGTTGGCGGGTTCGTCGGTGGGGTCTTGGGGGACGAGGAGGCCGCGCACTGCCAGTTGAAGGATGGTTTGTTCAAGGGCATCCACGGCTTCGGGGCGGTCGAGCAGCACGTCGAAGTGGGTGGCGATGCGTTGCCAGTTGTTGACCAGTGCCTCGGGGGTGTCGCTTTGCAGCAGGCTGCTGAACAGGGTGCTGACGAGACGGGCGTGTTGTTCGGCTTCGAGCTGGCCTTGTGCTTCGAGGGCGTCGCAGAGTTGCATGAGCTCTTCGACGCGGGTGACGATGCGGGATTGTTCTGACTCAGGCGGTAATGCAACGACTTCTTTATAAACATCATTTCTATTTATGCCCGGTATGGCTGTGGCCTTGTCATGCTTACCTAGCTTCAACGATACAAATAAAAAATAACTGAACCGAAGATCAATACCGCTAGGTGGCGTTACGAAGTAACTTGTGTCAATTGGCCAGAATGCACTCAATGACATGTTGACCGCGCCAACCGAACCTTTTCTTCCAACAATCAATGATGGTGATTGAATAAGACTCTCGTTGTGGAAACCGACAATCCCATTGGAGCCATATACAGGTATGTCGCCATGAAGACGAGACTTCTCCGGCATTGCTGAACCATACTCAAGCTTAAAAACAGAGCCAAGTCGCACCCATTGCCAGCCATGTGGCAACTCAAACGGCTTTTCCTCGTCATCAATTTCAGCCAAGGCTTTGTCCCGCTTGATCTTGCCTTCGGCGATCAACCGGTCTTTCTCTGCCCTGATCTTCTTGAGCAGTTCACTCGCAGGCTCATCGCGCGGGTCTTGCGGCACCAGCTTGCCTTGCACGGCCAGCGTCAAGATGAGTTCGCGCAGGCGGGCCACGCCACCGGGAGCTTGGGCGATCAAGTCGAAATGCCGCACCAGTGGTGGCTGCAAATTCACCAGGTATTTGGCGCTGGGCTCTTGCGCCGTCAGCACTGCGCTCACGCTGGGGCTCCCAGCGATTGGGCGAGAATGCTTTTGAGTTGGTCGCGCAGGCTTTGCGCCTCGGTTTGCAGACGGGCGTATTCGGTCAACAGTTGCTCGGGGTCGTGGCTCACCACTTCGGCGGCGTGGGGGTTCTTTTGGTCGAGGTTGTAGTTGGCGGCCTTGATTTGATCAATGCTCACCTTCCACGCGCGTTCGTTTTCCACGCGGGCGGCAAAGCCATCGGCCTCGGTGCCCCACCAGGCTTTTTCGGCATCGAACTCTTCGATGCGGATGGGCTTGGTTTTGTTGTAGTTCTTCACCCCCGCTGGGTAGGGGTGCTCGTAGTACCAAACGTGTTCGGTGGGCTTGCCTTTGGTGAAAAACAGCAGGTTGGTTTTGATGCCAGTGTAGGGCGCAAACACGCCGTTGGGCAGGCGCACGATGGTGTGCAGGTTGCATTCGGCCAGCAGTTGTTCTTTGATGCGCGTCTTCACGCCTTCGCCAAACAGCGTACCGTCGGGCAGCACCAGTGCGGCGCGGCCGTTGGTTTTGAGAATGTGTTTGATGAGCACCAAAAACAAGTCCGCCGTTTCTTTGGTGCGCACATCGGCCGGAAAGCCTTGTTCGATGCCCGGCTCTTCAATGCCGCCAAAGGGCGGGTTGGTCAGGATGACATCCACGCGCTCGGCGGGGGTGTAGTCGCGCAGCGGGCGGGCCAGTGTGTTGCCGTGGGCAATGAGGCTGGGCATTTCGATGCCGTGCAGCATGAGGTTGGTCACGCACAGCATGTGGGGCATTTGTTTTTTCTCAACACCGCCAATGCTGTTTTGCAAAACGGCTTCGTCTGCCGTGTTGTGCACTTGCTTGCGCAGGTGCTCGATGGCGCACACCAAAAAGCCGCCCGTGCCGGTAGCCGGGTCCATCACGCGCTCGCCCAGCTGGGGGTTGACCATGTCGACCATGAACTGCGTCACGGCGCGGGGTGTGTAGAACTCGCCCGCGTTGCCCGCGCTTTGCAGGTCTTTGAGGATTTTTTCGTAGAGGTCGTTGAACTGGTGGCGCTCGGCTTGGCGGTTGAAGTCGATCGCGTTGAGTTTGTTGATAACCTGGCGCAGCAGCTGGCCGCTTTTCATGTAGTTGTAGGCGTCTTCAAACACGCCGCGCACCACATAGCCACGGGGGTTGCGCTGGGCGTCACCGCTCAGGCTTTTGAGGGTGGCAAAGAGTTGGTTGTTCACAAAGTCCAGCAGCGCGTCGCCGGTGATGCCTTCGGCATCAGCGGCCCAGTTGCGCCAGCGCATGGCTTCGGGGATGGGGCTTTTGTAGTCGTCGCGGGTCAGTTCCAGCTCTTCTTCGAGCGCGTCAAACACTTTGAGGAACAAGAGCCAGGTGAGCTGCGAGATGCGCTGCGCGTCGCCATCCACGCCGCTGTCTTGGCGCATGATGTCTTGGATGGATTTGATGACGGAGGAGAGGTTGGACATTCGGATTCTTTATTGACTCAAAACCGGCTTAGCGGTCCAAGACTTTTTTCTTTTCAGCAGCGAACTCGTCTTCGGTCAAGACACCTTTGACTTTCAAATCGTGCAGCTTGCTTAGCTCTTCGAATTTATCGACCGATGGAACAATTTTGCTTTCCGCTTCAATGACCGTTGGAGAAGTGTCGTCCGGCAAAGCCACCGGGCGTTCGGTCTTCGGTCCTTGCTTGATATTTTTGTAAACACCCAAGCCTGCTCCAACTACTGCACCAGCGACAGGTCCAACCAAGGGAATGGGTACGGCCACAGCCGCACCAATCGCTGCACCTGCCGCCGCGTCTTTGGCCATATCGGTCTTGAGTGCATCTTTTCCAAGACGACCTACCTCTGTTGCTGTCTTGCTTGCAGCATCGACCAAAAAGTCAGATGCACGTTTGATGTCTCCCGCATCAGGCCGCATATCTTTGGCAGATGTCACCAAGTCACCCGCTTTGGATTTGGCTTTATTGAAAAGATCTTTCATGGTCTTTGTGTACCCGTATTCGTTATGTTGATGTGTTGTACAGCTCGCGCTCCAGCGTTTGCAATGCACCCAGGTATTGAGGGCGGCCGCCAAAGCTTTTAATGAGTTCAACTGGGCTGCCAAAGTCTGTAAAGGGTTGCACCTTCAAAACTTCGTTGCTCTCGATTGTCGCAATACCTTCATCGGCATATTTGTCGATGAGGGCGTCCATCACTTTGCGAGCCACTGTGCCGTATTGGGTGAACACGTTGCGCTTTTTCACGCGGTTGGCGCGCTCGCGGCGAGTGAGGGTCGGCTGGTTGTAGGCGACGTGCAGCAGCAAATCAAATGGGTCTAAGTCTTGGCCCACCTCAGCAGCCAAGGCGTCGATGAATACGCCTTGTCGTTCTAGCTCTTCCATCAACACAGCTTTGCGTTCGGCGTGGTTCCACGCTTGCAAGAACTTGTCGAGCGAGTCGTATTGCTTCACTAGGTTGATGCGGGTGTAGTCGCGCAGGCTCTCGGTGATGAGCTTGCCGTCGGCGTTGAGGTATTGCACACGCTCGCGCGCGACAGAGACAGACACATTGCCGAGCACGTATTTTTTGGGCTCGCCTGTTTCTGTGCCGCCATTGCCACTGCCTGGGGCAAAAATGCCACCTTCTTCGTTTACGGGCGTACCGCTAGGAGGATTGCTAGGGAAAGGTGTGTCGCCCGGTTGCTCGGGCGGTGCGACGGGCTGGTCGGGCGTAGGCTCGTAAATTTGCACGGGCTCGCCGTCAAACTTGGGGTCAGCAAAGTTGTCAGTGGCGCGCTTGAAGTCGATGATGGTGAACCACGTTTTGCCCAAGTCTTCGCGCAAGCGCGTACCGCGACCAATGATTTGCTTGAACAAGGTCATGGACTTGATGTTTTGGTCCAGCACGATGAGCTTGCAAGTTTGCGCGTCTACCCCGGTGCTCATGAGCTTTGAGGTGGTGGCAATGACGGGGTAGGTTTTTTCGGGGTCGATGAAGTTGTCTAGCTCTAGCTTGCCTTCGGCGTTGTCGCCGGTAATTTGCACCACGTATTTGGGGTTGTCTTTGCAAATGTCGGCGTTGGCATTGCTCAGGGCTTGGCGCATGCGCGAGGCGTGGTCGATGTCTTCACAAAACACAATGGTTTTGGCGTAGCGGTCGGTCGCCTTGAGGTATTCAGTAATTTTGGCGGCCACAACTTCGTCGCGCTTTTCGAGCACGAGTTTGCGGTTCATGTCGCTGGCGTTGTAAACGCGGTCTTCCACCACATGGCCAAATTTGTCAGTCATGCCTTGGGTGGGGCGCCAGCCAAAGGTGTCTTTGTCTAAATCTACGCGCACCACTTTGTAGGGCGCGAGGTAACCGTCTTCTATGCCTTGCTTGAGGCTGTAGGTGTAAATGGGTTCGCCAAAGTAGTCGCTGTTTGAAACGTCTTTGGTTTCTTTGGGTGTGGCGGTCAGGCCCACATGGGCAGCGCTACCAAAGTAGCGCAAGATTTCGCGCCAAGCCGAGTCGTCGTCGGCGCTGCCGCGATGGCACTCGTCAATGACGATGAGGTCAAAGAAATCGGGCGAGAACTGTTTGTAAATGTTTCGCTCTTCTTCTGTGCCTGTGACAGCTTGGTAGAGCGACAAATAAATTTCGTAGCTTTTATCAACGAGTTTGGTGGTTTTGTTGACCGCTAGGTCTACGTCATCCACCGTCACTTTGCCTTGTGCATCCACGCGCTCCACGCCTTTGGCGTTGGGGCTGAGTTTGGCCATTGCGCCTTTGAACGGGCGGAAGTCATTGACCATGGTTTGGTCAATCAAGATGTTGCGGTCGGCCAAAAACAAAATGCGTTTTTTAGCGCCGCTTTTCCACAAGCGCCAAATGATTTGAAACGCGGTGTATGTCTTGCCCGTGCCAGTGGCCATGACGAGCATGGCGCGTTTTTGCCCTTGGGCAATGGCTTCAACCGTGCGGTTGATGGCGTTCATTTGGTAGTAGCGCGGGGTTTTGCTGGGCGCGTAGTCAAACTCGGTGACTTGGCGAACTTCGGGCGTCCAGCCTTTCCAAGCGCAATAGCGCTCCCATAAGTCTTGGGGTGAGGGAAACTCCTCAAGCGTGAGGTTTTTCTCCAGCACGCCATCGGCCAAGGTGGCGTCACGAAACACAAAGCCATCGCCGTTGCTGGCAAAGCTAAACGGCACGCCCAGCAAATCGGCATAGTTGATGGCTTGGGCCATGCCCGCACCCATGGCTTTGTTGTTGTCTTTGGCTTCAACTACCGCGATTGGAATGTTGGACTTGTAAAACAACGCATAGTCGGCGCGCAAAACCGTGCTTTGGTCGCGGTGTGATTTATTGCCCCGCACCGTGACGCGGCCTACACGCAGCGGATATTCGCGATAAATCTGGTCGTGAATGTTCCAGCCCGCACGCGCTATGGCGGGGCTAATGAACTTTTCGCAGATGTCGATTTCGGAGAGTTGTTTCTTATCCAAAAGGGTTCTCGCTAACTTATAGGCGGGAATAAGTAATGTTTGTATTTTTAATCATTTTGTCCACTTTTCGAACGAGTGTGACGTTAATCAAGCTAGCTTCGCTTTCAAACCCAATTTATGTTCACTCGTCTACTTTTGACATCTTTGCTTTTGATTTCCGCCCAAACCCAAGCCGGCATCTGCACCCGCGAATACGCCCCCGTGTGCGGCCAGTTACCGCAGCACACCCAAACGTTTTCAAACCGCTGCATGATGAAAGATGCGGGGGCCACTTGGCTGTCAGATGGTGAATGCCCGTCAAGCCGGGCTCAAGCAAAAGCCAAAAACATCACGCTCACCGTAGCGGGTCACGACGTGGCGTGCGTCGCTGCTGCACCCATGCGCTGCTTGCAAGTGAAAGAGGGCGGCGCAGAAAAATGGTCTGACTTTTACGGCCACATTGAGGGCTTCACCTTCACGCCAGGCATGCAATACAAATTATTGGTACGCGTGACGCCGATTGAAAACCCGCCAGCGGATAGCGCCGACAAACGCTATGTAATGGTGCGCATGTTGTCACGCGTTTTAATGCCGAATTAAAACTTACGTCGCTTCGCGGTAAAAAGGCCCTGCACTCAAAGCGCGTGCCATTTGGTCAGCCACCGCATTGCCAATGGCCGCGATGTGCTCAGGCGTGGTACCGCAGCAGCCACCCACGATGTTGACCAAGCCTTCCGCCGCAAACTCGTGCAGCAAGCGGCTTGTCACATCAGGCGTTTCGTCAAAGCCGGTGTCACTCATGGGGTTGGGCAAGCCAGCGTTGGGGTAGCAGCTGATGAACGTGTCGCCTGCGACCTTGTTAAGTTCTTGGATGTAAGGACGCATCAGCGTCGCGCCCAGGGCGCAGTTCAGGCCAATGGCCAGCGGCTGCGCGTGGCGCACGCTGTGCCAAAACGCCGTCACAGTTTGGCCGCTCAAGATACGGCCCGAGGCGTCGGTCACGGTACCGCTGATGATGAGCGGCAAGCGCTCACCCGAGGCTTCAAAGAATTCTTCAATCGCAAACAACGCCGCTTTGGCGTTGAGCGTGTCAAAAATGGTTTCGACCAACAACACGTCGGAACCACCTTCAACCAAAGCTTTGACTTGGTCGTAATACGCGGCGCGCAGTTCTTCAAAGTTGACATTGCGTGCGCCCGCGTCATTCACATCAGGGCTGATGCTGGCGGTTTTAGGCGTGGGGCCGACAGCGCCAGCCACAAAACGGGGTTTGTCGGGCGTGCTGTATTTGTCGCAGGCTTCGCGGGCAATGCGCGCTGAGGCCAGGTTCATCTCATAGGCCAAGTCGGCCATGTCATAGTCGGCCTGGGCGATGGTGGTGGCACCAAAGGTGTTGGTTTCAATCAGGTCAGCGCCAGCAGCGAGGTAACGCTCGTGAATGTCACGAATGACATCGGGGCGGGTGAGGCTGAGCAACTCGTTGTTGCCCTTCACGTCTTTGTGAAAGTCTTTGAAACGCTCGCCGCGGTATTGCGCCTCGGTCAACTTGAAACGCTGAATCATGGTGCCCATCGCACCGTCAAGGATGGCAATGCGTTTGGCCAAAATGGCGGGTAATTCTTTTGCGCGTGTGTAGGCTTGGGTCATGGGTCCATTGTAAGAAGCAGGGACAATAGCTGGCTCATGCCTTCGTTCGTCCCCACTTGCCCCCCCTCTCCACGTCTTGTCAGCTTAGTCTGCGCAAGCCGAAAGCTGCCGTGTCCACCCCTGTGAACCCCCAAGACATCCTGCGCGAGGTCTTCGGGTACGGCGCTTTTCGTGGTCCCCAAGAAGCCATCGTCAACCACGTGTGTGGCGGCGGCGATGCCTTGGTGCTCATGCCCACGGGCGGCGGCAAATCACTCTGCTATCAAATTCCGGCCATTGCGCGCCAGCGGGCGGGGCACGGCATCACCATCGTGGTGTCACCGCTTATTGCGCTCATGCACGACCAAGTGGGGGCGCTGCACGAAGCGGGGGTTGAAGCCGCCTTTTTAAATTCCAGCCTCAGTGGCGAAGAAGCCAATGCGGTGGAGCAACGCCTGCGACGCGGCGACATCACCCTGCTTTACGCCGCGCCCGAGCGCATCACCACGCCGCGCTTTTTGGCGCAGCTGGACATGCTGCACGAGCAAGGCCAGCTCAGTCTTTTTGCCATCGACGAAGCACACTGCGTGAGCCAATGGGGCCACGACTTCCGTCCCGAATACCGCGCGCTCACCGTGCTGCACGAGCGCTACGCAGGCGTGCCACGCATGGCACTCACGGCCACGGCCGATGCGCTCACGCGTGCCGACATCGTCGAACGCTTGCAGCTCGAAGACGCACAACAATTCGTCAGCAGCTTTGACCGCCCCAACATCCGCTACACCATCGTTGAAAAGAAAGACGCGTCCACCCAACTGCTGCGCTTCATCCAGCGTGAGCACACGGGGCCGGACTGGCAAGACAGCGGCATCGTCTATTGCCAATCGCGCAAGCGCGTGGAAGAAGTGGCCAACAACTTGTGCGAGGCGGGCATTGCCGCGCTGCCGTACCACGCGGGCTTGGATGGCGCGATTCGCCAAAAGCACCAAAACCGTTTCTTGCGTGAAGACGGTTTGGTGATGGTCGCCACCGTGGCGTTTGGCATGGGCATCGACAAACCCGATGTGCGCTTCGTGGCGCACTTGGACATGCCTAAAAACATCGAAGGCTATTACCAAGAAACCGGCCGTGGCGGCCGCGATGGCCAAGCTGCCCACGCCTGGATGGCCTACGGCTTGAACGATGTGGTGAACCAACGCCGCATGATCGACGAAAGCCCCGCAGGCGAAGAGTTCAAACAAGTCATGCGCGGCAAGCTCGATGCGTTGCTGGCCTTGGCCGAAGCCACGGATTGCAGACGTGTGCGCCTGCTCGGCTACTTTGACGAAACCTACAAAACTGCAGAAAGCGGGGCGCCCAAGTACACCTGTGGCAACTGCGACAACTGCCTCAACCCACCTGATATTTGGGATGGCACTGAGGCCGCACGCATGCTGTTGTCCACCATTTATCGGGTGAAGCAACAAAGCGGCATGTCATTCGGGGCTGGCCACATGATGGACATCTTGCGCGGCAAAGCCACCGAAAAAGTCAGCCAATACGGCCACCAAAGTCTGAGCACATTCGGCATCGGTGCGCATTTCAGCGAAGTGCAATTGCGCGGCGTGTTGCGCCAACTCATTGCCATCGGCGCTTTGGGCGTGGACGCGCAAGCCTTCAACACCTTGTATTTGACCGAGGCCTCACGCGGCGTGCTCAAAGGCGAAGTCACCGTGCGTTTGCGTGCCTCGGTGTCCACCCCCGCCGACCGCAAAGCCAAGCGAACCGCCAGCGGCGCGACCAAGGCGGCACCGATTGCACTCGATGACGAAGGCCAGAAACGCTACGAAGCGCTCAAGACCTGGCGCGGCGAAGTGGCGCGCTCGCACAACCTGCCCGCCTATGTGATTTTTCACGACGCCACCTTGGCGGCCATTGCACAAGCCGCACCGCACGATTTGGAAAGCCTGCAAGGCATTGCAGGCATTGGCGCTAAAAAGCTTGAAGCCTACGGCGAAGAAGTGTTGCGCGTGGTGGCTTAAAGCGAAGGCCTGACGTCACTCAAGGCGCATCCACAAACCGCGTCTGCCCGTTGTAGCGCCCCGCTTGCACAGGGATCAAATATCGGTTCGAGTACGCCAGCATGCGCATCAAACCCGGCGTGCGCATGCGCATGATGTCTTCCTCGCAACCTTTGAACGCCAGTTGCACAGAAGCCAATCTGGCCGCCTCGCGATCGCTGGACAAGTGACCAATGAAGAAGTTTTCAGTCTGCGCCAACAAGTCCTCATTCACTGTAGATGGCGACTGCGTGGAGTAAACGATGCCAATGTGAAACTTCGCCCCCTCTTTGGCAAAACGCGAATACACGTCGATCACGTTTGACGCGCTGGATGGAAAAATCATGTGCGCTTCTTCGAAATAAATTTGCACATACCGGTCGTTCAACGCGTTGTTCACAAATTTTTGCTCTTGGGCGTGAAACACCGCCACCGACAACGTTTTGGCAAAGTAACGAATGATCTTTTCATTCGCGCCCCCCAAATCCACGATCACCGTCTTGCCCACATGCAGCGCCTGCAAGATTTCGTCAATGAACCCATCGGCAATCGGCGCATGAAACGGCATGCAAGGACGCAACACGAACGGGCCATCTGACGTGTTGGGCGTCAAGAACCTGGCCATGATCATTTCGTCCAACTCAAACAAGAACACGCCATTGCGCGTCAAGCTTGGGTCGTTGCCGTAAGACAGCGCAAACTTCGCAATCACACGCATTTCGGCGCACATTTCTAAGAACGACTTTGGCGCCGCGGGTGCTGGCTGGGCGTTGATCGCTTGGTAGGCCGCCAACCGCAACGCTTGCGAAAAGCAAGGGTTAAACAGCGTTTTGAAGCCCATGTGATTCAAGATCTGAACCAAGCGCACCTCGTCGTGGTCAAACCCTGCCTCATGCAAGATCGTCCAGAACAACATGACTTTGCGCAGTACACGCAGCGCCATGTCTTCGCTCATGCGTGGGTCGCGTACCAACTCGGGCAAACGACAGTTCAGCAAGGTGCGCACATAGTCGGTGGCCACCGTCGACTCCGGCAACAACTCGCGCATGATCTCGAACGCTTTGTCCGTTTGCTCAAAGAAGTTAAAGCGCAGCAGCTTGCCGTCGGCATTGCCGCCTCGGTCCGTCAAGAAGTACACCAAACAACGGTCTCGGTAGGACGACGCAATGGAGCCACCGTCTTGTGGGTTGTCGTTGGCGTATTCGCCGTTCACATCAAAAATCAGCTGTCCAACCGAAGAGTCATGCGCAGTGATGTCCAGCATGCCCTGCACCAACAACTTCACCACGTTACTTTTACCCAGGCGGGTTTTACCAAACATGGCGGTGCGCTTGCCGCGCACATCGCCCATCGACAGGTAAATCGGCTGCGGCTGTTGCGTGTACGCATTGGTCTCGCTCTCTCGCAACACACCCAGGTTGATGCGCTGCCCGCGTGGCACCGTGCCATTGAGGATGATGGCCAACATCAGTTGACAAGGCATGAACGCGCAGTAGCGACTGGCATGCCCAAGACGCCCAGCATCGCCCGAAAAACGAAAGCCATTGGCGCCCGCAGCGTCCAGCAACAAGGTGCCCAACACCTCGAACGACAACACGCTCAGACTGAGTGCATCGCAACCCGGCGTCGCGGCCACCAAGCGGTTGCAATGGCGTAAGTGGTGCTCGCTCAATTCGAGCAGCGACTTCACATCCCGCAAGCGCAACACGATGAACTCAGCGCGACTGATGTCTTCCTCGCGAGGCGCTTGTAGCGCCTCCTGAAACGGCGTGCCTGGATTCGTGTGACGCACCATCACCACAAAACTACCGCGCGTCAACCCTTGCGTATCGGGCTGTGCATGCAGATTCGCTAACACCTCGACGTGGTCGTAGTGCGCGCTGATGACGGGGCCCAAATAATTCGTGGGCGCGAATGAAACGTGGTTAATCATGGGTTGATGCGGTAAAACCGGATAACAAAGTAGGCATATTCGGCATTAAATAATTGTGAGAAAAGACCAGCGCCCGTGTAGAACATGAATTTGTAATATCCAAAACCGTCCACCTCAAACCCGTAATTCGTCTGCACCACGCCATTCAAGCCGTTCGGTTGATCGACAGCACGAACCACCACAGGCTGCCATTCATCATTCTTCAGCGAGGTGATGAGCTCGACTGGGCCACCATTGCTGAATGAATACCCCACAGAGCACCCCGACTTCGGACAATGGGTGACGCTAAGCGCCATCCCTTGACCGCTGTTTTTATTCAACACAAACTCATAGTACTCAAGGCCATTCACCGTGCCCTTTGCGGATAAGGCGGCCCACTTGCCGGATTTGCACATCAAAATTGTGTCGCTGCCAAACGACACGTTTTCTTTGCTCGCGTCACATGCATCGCCTTCCACTCGGCTACCCAGTTTCAGGGCCTCGGCATTGACCATCTTGGCGCTCACAGTTTGCGCATTGACCGACTCCGCGGTCAGCTTACCCACGTCCGAAATGCTGTTGTTGGCAAAGCTCCAATCTGCAGTCGGCGGATTGCTGCCATCCACACGTGCGTGGTTGTTGGCGTAGGACGCACCGTAGCCATTGCGCACGGCCACAATGCCGGCCATCCCTATGTTGGTGGCGCTGCGCACAGGGTTGGGAATTTCAAAGTTCGCGCCCTTCAACTCGCCACCTTTGGTGATGTTGGACATGGCGGCATCGGCACCAATCTGGGTCCACGCTGCGCTGATGCGGTTGGCGTAGCCAAAATTAGTCGCGCTGCTGAAGGTATAGGGCTGGGTGTTGAAGACCAAGCTGGTCAAACTGGTGGTGGTCTGTGGGCCGCAAAGACCGGTTACCGCATCAGGCGCTTGCGGCGCACTCACCGAGGCCGGGTTAGCCGCGTGCGTTGCCAAGCACACACGGTCGATGTTGATGAATAAGCGCCCCTTCGCCTTGGTGTTCGATGCGACACCCGTACTTGCATTGGCCTCAGCCACCACAGAGTCCATGGGCAATGATGGCACGCCTGCAACCACGCCTGCTTTTTCAGGAGGCAAGTACCCCGCAGCAATCAATTCAGCCACGGTGGGTTGCATGCCATTGACCATGCTCACCGTGCTTGAAATTTGCAATCCACAAGCCATTGGCGTGAACGCTCCCGACGTACCCACCTTGAATGTCGTGGTGCTACAGCCCACATGCAGCTTCTCTAGCGCCGCATAGTGAGTGACCATGTAGTTCCCCACAGCGGTGTTGATGGCTGCATACTGCTGACCCACGACGCGGCCTTGTTCAGCTTTTGCGGTCAAGTTTTGAAGATACAGCCCATAGGCCACCATGGCCGTAAAAACTGCCATGGCGATCATGACCTCCATCAAGATGAAGCCTTGTACGCGGCGAATTGGGGTGGTGCGTCTCATACTCATGTGGGCTTGATTGCGCTTTGAATTTCCATGGTGGTTTGCATGAAGCCGAGCATCATGCCGCCCAAAATAAGACCGCCAACCACCAACATGATGGTGTTCACCTTGCCAGACGCGTCCTCCACCGTGCGCACAATTTTGTCAATCGATCCCACACCAATCTTCACAAAAGCAGTCACAGGATCGCGCCGCTTGGCAGCGTCTTCAATGCGGTCTTCGATCATTTGGGTCAACAGACCTGTGCGAAAAGCCGTGCCAAATTTGGCGGCACTCTGGTCTGACAAGCTGCGCAAAATTTCTCTCAAATGCCAGCGGAGCCAGGGACTGCTGTATTTCATGGCGCGCTCAATGGCTGAGCGCAGCGAGACGCCCGACTTGAGCAGCACGGACAGCGACACGATCAGCATTGAGCCCGTATACACGCGGTACATGCCGTAAGGCATGAAGCGGTCTAAGCGGCGGCGCACGGGCCCCTGCCAGCGCGGCAGCGAATAGGTAAAGGCCCCCACCAAAGCCACAAATCCCAACAAGGTGTGAAGGCCAAAGTGCAAGATGTACTCAGACACACTGTATAAAACACGACCCATATATGGCCACAACGCAGGGTCAAACAACTGGGCCACAATGGGTACGGCAAACAGGGCAAAGCCCGCCAACATCGCCGAAAAAACAGCCAACAACACCACGGGGTACACCACGGCCTTGCGAGCAGAGGCTTGCATCATGTCAATCTTCTCGACGGTCTCCGCCAAGAAAAACAAGCCCTTGGCCAACTCGGCATCACCGCCGCGTTGAATCGCATCCAACAAAATCAACTCAGTGGGCGACACGATGGGAATTAAAGCATCCGACAGCGAACCCACTTCGGTGGCCTGCAGCATCTCCAAGTACATCAAGGCGTCGCCACGGTTGCGTCGGCGTGCACGAGCTTCGTAGTCTTTCAGCGTAGAAAACAACGGCACTTTGTCGGCCAGCGACGACGCCAAGTCGTAATAAAACTCCGCACGACGCGCGCGCAAAGCATTGCGTGCACTGCGCAACAAGATCGCATCTATCCACGAATTCAGCATGCTGGTTTAGACCTTAGGCGCAAACAACTTGGGCAAGCCAAAGTTCATCTCAAAATAATACGGGTCAATCAATCCCCTCGACATGTCGTACAGCGCGTGGCCCCACGCCTCTTTGCCTGTCATATCAGCCTCGTTGAATTTGGCCGTGCGCTTGGCGCGCCACGCTTTACGGGCTTCGATGTCTTTGCCGTCCTTGAGCAGCAAGAACATGTCTTCGTCCGGCAAGATCACTTCCGCGCTCACCTTCACGCCCTTCACGCCCGCGTGTTTGCTATTGGAGTAATCAATGTTGGGCTTCAGGCATTCGTCGCAACCGCAATCGCTCGCACAATAAATGTCACGCACATCCAGACCAAAAATCGTTTGATACGGAATCAGCGCAGCGGGTGACATCACGTCCATCGCACGCACCTTGCAGGAAGGACAGTTGATGGGCGTCAACACTTGGTACACCAAGGCCGACAAAAACTCGGGGTTACACACGTTGTCGCGCAACAGCCCTAACGCCTTCGACGTCAAACGGTCCACCACGCCCAAGGCCGACGTGGCGTGAACGGTGGTCAAAATTTTGTGTCCCGTTTGAATCGCGCCCAAGGCCATCTCGGCCGAGAACTCATCGCGAATCTCGCCAAACATGCCCACGTCGGGGTCCATCCGCAAGAACGCCATCATGGCGCCTTTGAAGGGGTTCGCCGACTCATCGCCATTTACGCTGCGCTGAATCGACAAGTGCGATACGCCGTTGACGTGGTACTCCACCGGGTCTTCGATGGACACAATTTTTCGGTTGCCCTCTTGCGCCAGTTGCGTGAGCAAGGTGTTCAAAGTGGTGGTCTTTCCCGAGCCCGTGATGCCCGCAATGAAGATGCCGCCCCATGAGCTGCCCACCGCCGTTTGCAAGGCATCAATTTGTGACGGGGTGTAACCCAAGGTATCCAAGCTCAGCTTCTTTTTGTTGTCTTTGTTGGTGCGCAAAATCCGCATGATCACATCCATGCCTGACACGGCTGGATGGCTCTGAAAGCGCAGGTTCACCGTTTCTGACCCCAACGCAAAAGGAATCATGGCTTGCTGCGCCAGCGATTGGTTGAACACGCCTTCCGAACGCGAGCGCTCTTCGGCAATGATGTTGTAGACCGCCGAAATGCCGTCGAGCGCAATTTGGTAAGGCACGGCCGTCAGCTCGCGCATCAAACCATCCAAACGCACGCGCACCATGGCGCGGTTGCCGCGCAACTCAAAGTGCAAATCGGTGGCACCTAAGTTGATGCAACTGGCCAACACATCGCGAAACCAACCAATGGGTTGTGACTCGTTGACGATGTCACTGACCACTTCAGCGTCTTCTTCGATTTGACGCGCCGTTTCTTTGCTCACACGTCCCACGTCCCGCAGCAACACGTTCATCACCTCTTCGCTGCATGTGGCGTGGCCGCGTGGCAGGTAACCACGGGCTTTCAAACGCTCGCGTAGCGCAAACCACGCCACCTTGTTTTGCTCTTCTGGCATGCACAACAAAAAGTAACCTTTGTCTTGCAAACCCAACGCCACCAAGGTGCGCTCTTTTTCTTTGGGGACGGTGGTAACGGCCTCGTGTCCGTGCGTCAGCAAATTGCTGAAGGTCGGCACATCTTTGAAGTTGCTAATGAATTGCCCTGTCACAGTGCCTGGGGCGATGATGCTGGCGACACTCATGGCTGCATCGCAGGGCGCATCAATTCGGGGGGCAGTGGTGGGCGAGCACCCAAAACACCTGTAGCCGATCCGACAACTGGCGCGCCCATTAACAGGGGAGCCTCAAAATAGCCCTGTAATTGCGCGTGCGACGCAGGCGGGAAGACTTCCACCATGTGGACCTTTTTACTCATCTGCTGCCCCTTGGGTAGATACGCAAAATCGGCCGAGTTAGCACTCAAACGCACCAACATCCAAGGCCCCACGCGACGGTGGTTTCTCACCAAAGAAAGGGGGTACACCTTACCTTCGTAGACCACCTCGGCGGTCAGGTCACGGTCTAGGCCGGTGATGCTCCAAATTTTGGGCTGCACCACCTCGGTACGCGCAGGTTTGGGCAAAGGCACAGATTCACTGCTCGCACGCACGCCGGGGCGCAAGCCCAATTCGCCGGACTTGCTGGCACGGGCCAACTCAATCGCTTGCTCTAGGGTGGTACCTGTGCTTTGCGCGTAAGCGGCGCTCGCACAGAAGGTACAAAGCAGCCAAGTGGCCACGCATTTATTTAGCTTTTGCATAGTAGCTTCCTTCAATCTTGTATCGGAACTCGCGCGCGCCACTGAGCGCAATCTTCAAGTTCTCGGGCACGACGTAGTCGGGCATAGGCAGCTCGGGCAAGCTCCAAATGTCATGTTCAATGCTCCACGCGCCCTTGACGATGGGGCGCATCAATTCAGCCACGTTGCCCTGCCCGCCAAATAAACTTGTCTTGCCCAAACTCACATTCAAATTTTTCAGCAGCGAAAGATCTTGCAACTGGCTGCCCCACAGCTTTTGGACCTCTTGTTCAACGGGGAGGGTTTTAAGGTCAAGGCCTTTTTTGCTGTTGACCGCGACCGTATCGTTGAGTTTGTGTTGTGTGACCACTTCGGCCTTGACCAACTCGTTGTCGATCTTCAGGCCTGTTGTCGCCTTCAGGGCAGGTGGCAATTGGGTTTCAAAACTTTTGAACGTGCCCGATGAACGGACCCACACGATGTCGCACACCAACTGCTTGCATTCGAGGGTTTTGAAATTCCAGCCCCCGACGTTCAAAGGAACTTTGGCAAAAAATTGACGCCAAACCTGCACATTGCGGCTTCCAGGCTCGCCTGCGGTCTTGAGTGCAAAGGCCAAACTTTGCTCGTACATCAAGTTCGGATTTTGCGACGTGGCATTCAACGCATCTTGCTCCGCTTGACGCATGTCGAGGTACTGCTGAAAGCCGTACAAACATGTCGCGACAAACACCATCCCCACCAAGCCCATCAGCACGCGCAACTTGATGTTTGGAATACGCTTGAGCTTGGACTTCACGTCGGCTTTGTAGGCCACCTTGTTCAGCTCCAGCGGCTGAATGTCATCCACCCAGCTCACATTGCCGTAGCTGTGCACCAACTGCGAGGTGTTGATGTCGTTGAACTCGTGAATGATTTGCTGAATTTCCTCTTGAGTTCCCATAACGTCGTAGCCGGGAATGGGGGCGTACTCCATCAAGCCCACCAAGCCGCACTGCTCGCCGCTTTGAAAAACAAACAACTCGACCCCGCCTGCCGAAAAATGCTGCGCAAACACCAGCGCTGCGGCATGGGCATTTTTCACGTTCTTAGGCAACGCACCAAACAGGCCGACCGTGCTCTCGTACTCGTTGAGAACGTGGTGCGCATAGCCTTCGTTGAAGGCGATGTTTAGAATTTTTTTCCAACCCGTTTCTTCAGTCACAGGTGTCCACGCACCGCCAAACACCAAGTGCTTGCCATTCACCACCAGCGCTTGGCAAAGCGCTTGAGCGCCCGTCTCGTCAGAGGCTTGGTCATACCCGCTGGGCAAAGCCTCAGCCTTGCCACTGAGCTCTGCTGACACAGGCGCTTTCACCTGCCCTTTGAGCTTTTTCCATAAATTCAACATCACAACACCAAGCTCATTGCAGGCGCGGCGTGATCAAAATCACGGTGCTTTGCTTGCTGGTTTTGCCACGGCGGCTGCCGGGCACCACCCCGCGCACCATGTCGTTTTCGTCACGCAGATTGGTTTCGCGCTCAAAGCCCGACATCACCATCGTGTCGCCCGAGGCCACATTGATGCGCTGCATGGTGCTGTAGCTGTCCACGCTGGGTAACTGAATTCGGTTCAACGTTGCGCCCGAGCCGCTGGAAAAGTCTTTCAACTCGCGCAAAGCGCTGACTTGCAAGGTGCTTTCAATCAACACACGGTTGGAGTCCATGATGACGGGCATCAACACCATGCTGAATCCGGTGCTGACGGTGCCCGGCGTCAGCGTAGCTCCCGTGGCCACACCGGTCACGGCATTGTTGGCACCGGCTGTGACTTGCGCCAAATATGACTCGCTGCTTTGCACGCCCAAGGGGACGGGTTGGCGATTGGTCGTGGCCACCACAGTGGAGTAAGTCGAGGTGACGCGGCCGTATTGCTCCAGCGCATTCACCAAAGCTTTGACCGAGCCTCCGTCGTTGCGCGAAATCGCTGCGCCGACTGAGCCACCGGTGGAGCCACTGAACACCCCGACAGAGCCGGGGGCGTTCAAACTCAAAGCGCCACCCAGACCACGGCTCACCACGCTCCAGTCAATGCCGGTGGCGTGTTCTTGCTTTAGGTCCACTTGCAGCACTTCGACATCGAGCACGATTTGGCGCAGCATGGTGTCGTTTTGCTTGTCCAGAAACTTGGCCACGGTGTTCACGTTTTGCAATGCGTCGGTAACCGTCACAGTGCCGTTTTTGGGGTCCACCTGAATGCGACCGCGTGGCGACACCAAGTTTTTCAACGTGGCTTCCAACATGGGCCACACATCGCTTTCAGCTGTGGCTGTGGCGGTCATGCCACCGCCCATACTGACTGCACCTGAAGTTTTCAAACCACCGGCCAAAGCTTTGACAGACATGGAGCGCGTGACCACGCGCGAAAAGGTGATGCGCCCTTGCTGGTACTGCCACTGCACGCCTGCACGAACGGCGATGTAGTCCAACAAGCCCGTCGCGGTGCCGCTGTAGTTCAGCTCGAAGGTGCTACTCAGTTCTTTATCCGTGAACGCTGCTTGGTTGGCGCCAGCATCCGCTGCGCGTTGTTTGATGTCGTTGTTGTCTTGCATCGCCTTGCTGGCAGCTCCAGCTCCCGCGTTCAGTGCCACGTTGGCACCGCCCATGAGCATTCCGCCTGGCATAGCGCCGTTGGCGGCTCCACCTGGCGTGGCAATACCGGCAGCCTGTCCGGGGGCAAACATGGCAGCGTCGAGCAAGGCATCGGGCGTCAAAACCACGGGAATGTCGATCAGGCGCTGCACCATCTCGCCCACGCTACTTAAGCTGTGGCGGCCAGGCACGCGCATGGTCACTTTGCCCAAATGGGCGGGCAATTTGTCGATGCGCTCGTAAGGCACCGAGCGGGTGGTGAAGCGCGGCAAGCTTTCTTCGACCAAATAGGGGCTGGCCACTTGCTTTTTACGAATCAGCGTTTGGGCTACTTCGCCACGGGTTTGAATCTCCATTTGTTCGTTGGAGATTTTTTGATGCAGCTCTTGGGCGCAACCCGACAACAGGGCGAGGCTCAGTGCAATGGAAATCTTATTGAACGCCAGCATCTTGGTACCTTGAAATTCGCAGGGTCAATGTCGCGCTGTTGGCCTTGGCTTGCAGTGGGTAGTCGGTATTACCCAGCGATTGCATGACCGTGCCAACCGCCCTTAAGAATTCACCCTCTAGGTGCAAATTGGACTCGATGACAAAGTCACGCTCTGCCTCCCACACCAGTTGCCAGCCCGCGAGCTGTGCCCAGCGCTCCAAGGCACTGGACAAACGCTTTTCAGATTGCTCAATGCTCCAAACCTGACGCCCCCCCGTGCGGGTGGTGTTTGCTTCGAGCATCACGGGTTTGGCGCCCTGTATGGCGGCCCCGGCACGTTGTTGGGTAGTGAGGCCACTGTCCAAACTCAAGACGGCACGCGGGGAGCGAATCCACTCCACGTCGAGGGCCACACGCGTTGCAGAGATCGAGGGGTCTTGAGTTTGGGCAGTGGCAGCTGTGGCGAAGGCGCACAGGGCCAAGCAAAACCACCGGTTGAATTCAGACATGTTGGAGACTTTTTATCTTTTGCTGCCAGACACCCCAACTACACGCCGTTGCTGGAAACCTTGAATGAAAACAGGATCGGCGACGTAGAAAGGGGGTCAAGAAAATTTTTTGGATTACAAGGCGTACTGCACAAACACGTTTTTCTTCTTACCTGCGGCAGTAGCTGCGCAGCCTGTCGATAGCGTGGCACTGGTAGCTTTGCCACCCAAAGGTTTCACGTTTAGCAAGCCTGTCGTTGGCATTGCAGTTGTTGCAGCCGTGTAGGTTGCGACTTCGTCTGTGTCAATTTGCATTGCCGCGTTGTTCAGCGAAGCACCGAGTGATAAACAGGCGTTAGTTGACAAGTTGGTGATACCAATAAAGTAGCCAGTAGTTGTCGAACCGACGATGTAGTCACCGCCGAAGGGGTTTCGCAGCTTCCACACAGGCGCCGCAACTGTGCCCGTGTTGAGCACCACGTTTTCTGGCCACACCCCCATCGGTGCCACCGCTGCAACGGATGCCAAAAATAACTTATCCGACATCATGGTTGCGTACTTGGTGATGTTGGCAGTTGCGGCCGTCACTTGCTGCGCTGTGGTGTCAGCGTTGTTGTTGTCCAAAATTTTCTGCACACCAAACAAGGCGGACATGATTAAGACCGAAATGATGGCGATGGCGATCGACAGTTCGATCAAGGTGTAACCCGCTTGCTTACCGATTTGTTTGATTTGTGAATTAATCTTCATTTTTGATACCTTTTATGTTAATTTGATGCACATCGTTTTGATGTGTTGTGTACTATACAGTCAAAAATACTATTTAGTACTACTATTTAACAAAATTAACACTAAATTTGCATTTAATGTTTCATTTGTTGTTGTTTTTTAAACCAACAAAGCTTTTGTCAATTCAAAACCTAGGGTGTTGAGCCACAACACGGCCAGCGCGGCAAGCACCAAGTAGGGCCCAAAGGGCATGCGTTGGTCGGCGGAGCCTCGCCCTGTGAGATGCATCACCAGAGCTACCAGCACCGTGCCCACACTGGCGCCCAGCACCAGCAAGGGCAGCGCACCCACCCCTAACCAAGCCCCCATGGCGGCGAACAACTTGAAGTCGCCCGCGCCCATGCCCGCTTGGCCTCGGATCTTTTCAAACAAGTAAGCCACGAGCCACAAACTCATGTAACCCGCAATGGCGCCCCAAAACGCTGGGGAAAAGGGCTGCGCGGTCCAACCCAAGACGGCAGCGATCAACCCCGCCCACAACAAAGGCTGGGTGAGTTGGTCGGGCAAGAGCTGGGTGTCGACGTCAATGAAGGCGAGCGCGATGAGGGTGGTGACAAAGCAGGCCCACAAGACAGCTACCCAGCTCGGCCCCCAATGCATTGCGCACAAACCCCAAGCGGCCATCACGGCCAACTCCACCAAGGGATAGCGCCAAGACACAGGGTGCTGGCAATGGGCACAGCGGCCACGCAACAGCAAAAAGCTCAAAACTGGCACCAAATCGCGGGCGCGCAGAGTGGTGCCGCAATGCGGGCATTGCGAGCGAGTTTGCCAACTCATGAGTGGGGTCGCTTCTTCGTGGGGGACTGTCACTTCTAGATAGGCAGCGCAGTCGACTCGCCATTCCCGCTGCAACTGCTTGGGCAGGCGGTAGATCACCACATTCAAGAAGCTGCCCAACTGAAGGCCCAAGATGGCGAAGACAAAGATCAGAAAGCTATTCATACAAGTAAATCCTCAGGTTTCATATTTCAGGTAATTTTGACATTAAAAACTACATTGTCGTGATAAAGTACTACTAAATAAACTAATTTGGATTCAATCATGACTGTTAAATGGTTACTCTCCTTGACTCTTTTGGTTTTGACACCTGCCACTTGGGCCACCAACGCACCGTCGTGCTTGCAGTCAGCGGCGGAGTTTCACGGTGTGAACCCCCATTTGCTGCTGGCGGTGCTGCAAGTCGAGTCGGGGCTCAATCCACGCGCCGTGGGCAAAAACACGAATGGCACGGTGGACCTGGGCATTGGCCAGATCAACTCCATGCATTTGCCCGAGTTACAGCGCTACGGCGTGACCGAAAAGCATTTGTTAGACGCGTGCAAAGGCGCTTATGTGTCGGCGTGGTTTTTGAAGCGTGGGCTCGAGCGCCACGGCTACACCTGGTTTGGGGCCGCCGCCTACCACTCAGTGACGCCTGTACACAACTTGCGCTACCAAGGTTTGCTGAAAAATCAGCTTGCGCGCCAAGGTATTTCCCTCAACCCAGCACTGACGGTCTCGACCACGACAGTGGCGAGCATGAATTAGCATAAAATTTCAGCAATTAATTTTTGAGGAGCTGAACATGTCAAACCCCCACAACAACACCCACACCGGCGAACAAGACGTGGTGGAAGCCATCGTTCCACTCATGCCCATCGTGTTGCCTGCGGCTGGCGCCGTGCTGATTTTCTTGTTGGCTTTTATCGCTGTGTTCATGGCCTAAGCCTTCGTGATGCGCACTGATTTGTGACGCACCGCCCCAAAAAAGCGCCCTCACAGGCGCTTTTTTGTTGCCTTTTTGTCTCATCTTGTCCTGTTTATGACCCTTTGAAAGGCTGTGTAAGGGGTTAGATTCTTAAAATAGTCGACCCCCCGTGTCACACCACGGCAATGCATTGAGGTCAGAGCCTCGCGCCAACAAAGCTGGGCTCTGATCTCAATTTTTTGACTTAGGAGCTTTTGATGAACGTAAATGCACCCGCATATGTAAAGAACCCCAAGCTGGTCGCTTGGGTTGCCGAAATGGCAACCTTGTGCAAACCAGACACCGTCTACTGGTGTGATGGCAGCCAAGAAGAATACGACCGCTTGTGCCAGCAATTGGTCGATGCCGGTACTTTCAAGAAGTTAAATCCCGCCAAGCGCCCCAACTCATTCTTGGCGTGCTCGGACCCCTCCGACGTCGCTCGCGTGGAAGACCGCACGTACATCTGTTCTGAAAAGAAAGAAAACGCTGGCCCCACCAACAACTGGATGGCCCCCGCCGAGATGCGCGCCACCTTGAACCCTTTGTTTGACGGCTGTATGAAAGGCCGCACCATGTATGTGGTGCCGTTCAGCATGGGCCCCATGGGTTCGCACATTGCGCACGTGGGCATTGAGTTGTCGGACAGCGCCTACGTGGCGGTGAACCAACGCATTATGACCCGCATGGGCAAAGCCGTATTTGACGTGATCGGCACCGACGGCGCGTTTGTGCCTTGCGTGCACACCGTGGGCGCACCTTTGGCAGCTGGCCAAGCGGACGTGAAGTGGCCTTGTAGCAAAACCAAATACATCGTGCACTTCCCTGAGACACGCGAAATTTGGTCTTACGGCTCCGGCTACGGCGGCAACGCGTTGTTGGGCAAGAAGTGCTTTGCCTTGCGCATTGCGTCGAACATGGGCCGTGCGGCCTCGGAGGGGCCCTCCGGTAACCCAGGTTGGTTGGCCGAGCACATGCTCATCTTGGGCGTGACCAACCCCCAAGGCAAGAAGTACCACGTGGCAGCCGCCTTCCCCAGCGCTTGCGGCAAAACCAACTTCTCGATGTTGGTACCACCCGAAGGCTTCGACGGCTGGAAAGTCACCACCATCGGTGACGACATCGCTTGGATCAAGCCGCACTCAGACGGCAAGTTGTACGCCATCAACCCAGAAGCGGGTTACTTTGGCGTGGCCCCCGGCACCAACTTCCACACCAACCCCAACTGCATGGCCAGCTTGGACAAGAACGTCATTTTCACCAACGTCGCACTGACCGACGACGGCGACGTGTGGTGGGAAGGCATGGAGAAAGACACCGGCTCATTGCCTGACCACTTGATCGACTGGCAAGGCAAAGACTGGACCCCAGCCATCGCCAAAGAGACCGGCGCCAAAGCCGCCCACCCCAACGCCCGCTTCACCGTGGCCGCCACCAACAACCCCGCGCTGGACAGCCAGTGGGACGACGCCAACGGTGTGGCCATCGACGCCTTCATCTTCGGTGGCCGCCGCTCCACCACGGTGCCTTTGGTCACCGAAGCACGCAGCTGGACCGAAGGCGTTTACATGGCCGCGACCATGGGCTCTGAGACCACCGCTGCGGCCGCTGGCCAACAAGGCGTGGTGCGCCGCGACCCATTCGCCATGTTGCCGTTCATGGGCTACAACATGAGCGACTACTTCCAACACTGGCTCGACATGGGCGACAAGCTGGCAACCTCGGGCGCCAAGCTGCCCTCGATCTACTGCGTGAACTGGTTCCGCAAAGGCGAAGACGGCAAGTTTGTGTGGCCTGGCTACGGCGAAAACATGCGCGTCTTGAAGTGGATGATTGACCGCATCGAAGGCCAAGCCCAAGGCGCTGAAAACGTGTTCGGCGTGAGCCCTACCTACGAAGAAATCAACTGGACTGGGTTGAACTTCACGGCCGACCAATTCAAGACCGTCACCAGCATCGACAAAGCGGCTTGGGTCGACGAGTTGAAGTTGCACGAAGAGTTGTTCACCCAACTGGCTTACCACTTGCCCGTTGAGATGACCGCGACCAAAGTTGCCTTGGCTGCACGCTTGGAAGCGTAACCACGCCAGCCCAGCGCCAGCTGGGTCTTGAATGTGAGAAACCCCGCATTGCGGGGTTTTTCTTTAAGCGCCCTGGCATTTCGTATGCAAATGCTCAGATCGTTTGCAAGACAATTCACTCCTGTTATTTCTAGGCGTGTGCAACTTTTGCGCATGCCTACTTTGAAAGGCCACACCGTGAACATCACACTTGCCGCCACCTTGCGCACCGCCGCCCTGCTCCTCAGCGTGGCCACCCTGCCCGCCTTCGCTCAGAACGTCATCAAAATTGGTGAGATCAACAGCTACAAAGCACAGCCCGCGTTTCTTGACCCTTATAAAAAGGGCATGGAGCTGGCCGTGGAAGAGATCAACGCCGCCGGTGGCGTGAACGGCAAACAACTGCAACTCATCACACGTGACGACAACGCCTCGCCCGGCGACGCCGTGCGTGCCGCCGAAGAGCTGCTGAGCCGCGAAAAGGTGGATGTGCTGTCGGGCGCTTTCCTCTCGCACATTGGTTTGGCGCTGGGCGACTTTGCCAAGCAACGCAAAGTGTTCTTCCTCGCGGGCGAACCTCTGACCGACAAAATGGTCTGGCAAAACGGCAACCGCTACACCTACCGCCTGCGCGCCAGCACCTACATGCAAGTGGCCATGCTGGTGCCCGAAGCCGCCAAGCTCAAGAAGAAACGCTGGGCTGTGGTGTACCCCAATTACGAGTACGGCCAATCGGCGGCAGCCACTTTCAAACAACTGCTGAAAGCGGCCCAACCTGATGTGGAGTTTGTGGCCGAACAAGCCCCAGCCTTGGGCAAAGTCGATGCAGGCTCGGTCGCGCAAGCCTTGGCCGATGCCAAACCCGACGCCATCTTCAACGTGCTGTTTGCCACCGACCTCGCCAAATTTGTGCGCGAAGGCAACACGCGCGGTTTGTTCCAAGGCCGTGAGGTGGTGAGCTTGCTGACCGGCGAGCCCGAGTATTTGGAGCCGCTCAAAGACGAAACGCCCAACGGCTGGATCGTCACCGGCTACCCTTGGTACGGCGTGCAAACGCCTGAGCACAAAGCCTTCTTCTTGGCCTACCACCGCAAGTACAACGACCACCCCCGCTTGGGTTCGGTCGTGGGCTACAGCATGATCCAAGCCTTGGCAGCAGGCATCACCAAGGCCAAGAGCACCGAGAGCGAAAAGCTGGTCACCGCCTTCAGCGGCCTGAGCTTTAGCACGCCCTACGGCAAGGTGATGTTCCGCAAACAAGACAACCAGTCGACCATGGGCGCGTTTTTGGGTCGCACCAAAAACGACGGTGGCAAAGGGGTGTTGGTAGACTACCGCTACATCGACGGCGCGACCGTGCAGCCCAGCGATGACGTTGTGAAAAAACTCCGGCCAAGCCATTAAACGGCTGTCAATTCCCCAACACAACGCCCGCCTTTTGCGGGCGTTTTAATTTGAGCCCTCAAACGCCACATGGACATCGCTAGCTTTTTGGTGCAGGCCCTCAACGGGCTGGCAAGCGCGTCGTCTTTGTTTTTGGTGGCGGCAGGCTTGTCGCTGATTTTTGGCGTGACGCGCATCGTCAACTTTGCGCACGGCTCGTTCTTCATGCTGGGGGTGTACGTGGCTTACTCGCTGGTGTCACACGCAACGCCTGCCGTGACTTCAGCAGTGGGCCTTGTGCTTGGCGATGCGGCCAGCCCAACCACCGCTTACTTTTTACTATTGCTGTGTGCGGCCCTGCTCACCGGCGTGTTGGGTGCGCTGGTCGAAGTGCTGGTGCTGCGACGCATTTACCAAGCCCCCGAGTTGTTTCAGTTGCTCGCCACGTTTGCGTTGGCATTGGTCATTCAAGACGGTACGCTGTGGCTCTGGGGCGCCGAAGATTTGCTGGGCCCACGCGCACCCAACCTGAGCGGCGCAGTGGATATTTTAGGCCGCCGCTTTCCCACCTACGATTTGTTTTTGATCGCCACCGGCCCGCTCGTGCTGGCTGTGTTGTGGTGGTGCTTGCAGCGCACACGCTTTGGCGTGTTGGTGCGCGCCGCCACGCAAGACCGCGAGATGTTGGGCGCGCTGGGCGTCAACCCAAGCCATTTGTTCACCGCTGTGTTTGCACTGGGCTGTGCTTTGGCGGGCTTGGGCGGTGCGCTGCAACTGCCCCGCGAGCCCGCGCACTTGGGGTTGGACATGGCCACGATTGGCGACGCGTTTGTGGTGGTGGTCGTGGGCGGCATGGGCTCGATTCCGGGCGCGTTTGTGGCAGCGTTGTTGATTGCCGAAATCAAAGCGCTGTGCATTGCCGTGGGTACGGTGAACGTGTTCGGCGTGTCGTTTGCGTTTTCAAAACTCACACTGGTCGCCGAGTTTTTGGTGATGGCTGCGGTATTGATGGTGCGGCCTTGGGGTTTGCTGGGCAAACCGCAAAGCACGCCTCGCGTCAACACCGAACAAGAAACGCCATTCGCCTTGGGCAGCGCACGCACGCAACGCGTCTGGCTGCTGCTCGATGCGGCATTGTTGGCGTTGCCGCTGTTCACCACAGACGGGTCTTACACCTTGGTGTTGGGCATTGATTTGTTGGTCGCCGCTTTGTTTGCGGCCAGCTTGCACTTCATCATGGGCCCTGCGGGCATGCACTCGTTTGGCCACGCGGCTTACTTTGGCGTGGGCGCGTATGCGGCGGCGTTGTTGGTGTTGCGTGCGGGCGTGCCGACCGAAGCGGCGTTGTTGTTGGCGCCGCTGGTCAGCGCCTGCGTGGCAGCACCCATCGCATGGTTTGCGGTGCGCTTGTCGGGCGTGTACTTGGCCATGCTCACCTTGGCGTTTGCACAAATTGTGTGGTCCATCTGCTTCCAATGGGACGACTTCACGGGCGGCAGCAACGGCCTCACCGGCGTGTGGCCCAGCGAGGGGTTGCAAGACAAAGCCACGTATTACTGGCTCACCCTCGCCTTGGTGAGCGCCAGCGTTTATGCCTTGCGCCGCATGTTGATGTCGCCTCTGGGCTATGCACTGCGTGCCAGCCGCGACTCAGTGGGCCGCGCCGAAGCCATGGGCTTGAACGTGGCGCGTGTGCAGTGGCTGGGCTTTGTGGTGGCCGCTGGTTTTGCGGGTTTGGCAGGGGCCTTGTTTGTCTTCTCGAAAGGCAGCATTTCGCCCGATGTGTTGGGCGTCAGCAAGTCGGTCGATGGCTTGGTCATGGTGCTCTTGGGCGGCGTGCACACGCTGGTCGGCCCGCTGGTCGGTGCGGTGACCTTCACCGCGCTGCAAGACAGCTTGGCGCGCAGCACCGACTATTGGCGTGCCGTGCTGGGCGGCAGCATGCTGCTGATGGTGCTGGTGTTTCCGCAAGGCATTGCGGGGTCGGTGCAGGCGCTGTGGCTGCGCGTGAGCAGTGCACTCGGTTCAGAGAAGAGAGGTGCGGCATGAACCCACACCACAGCACCGCCCTTTTAAGTGTGCAACACCTGCACAAAGCCTTTGGCGGCAACCAAGCGGTCAACGATGTGTCGTTCAATTTGCGAGCGGGCGAGCTGCTCGCACTCATCGGGCCGAACGGCGCAGGCAAATCGACCACCTTCAACTTGGTCAACGGCCAACTCGCGCCTGACAGTGGCAGCATCACTTTGGACGGCGTGTCGCTGCTGGGCCGTCAGCCGCATGACTTGTGGCGCATGGGCGTGAGCCGCACCTTTCAAATCGCACAAACTTTTGGTTCGCTCACCGTGGCCGAGAACGTGCAAATGGCACTGCTCTCTGCCGATGGCCATAGCTTGGCGCCTTGGCAACGCGCCACGCGCTATCGAAGCGACGAGGCCCTAGCCTTGCTGGCCCAAGTGCATTTGGACGACCAAGCATCGCGCCCCTGCAACGCCCTCGCCTACGGCGATGTCAAACGCTTGGAACTGGCGATGGCGCTGGCCAACCAACCCCGTCTGTTGCTGATGGACGAACCCACCGCAGGCATGGCCCCCGACGAGCGACACGCCCTGATGGAACTCACCCGCCGCTTGGTGACCGAACGCGGCGTGGCCGTGCTCTTCACCGAGCACAGCATGGACGTGGTGTTTGAGCACGCCGACCGCGTGTTGGTGATGGCGCGTGGGGCACTGATTGCCGAAGGCACGCCCGCGCAAATTCAAGCGAACCCGCAGGTACAAGCCGTGTACTTTGGCAGCGGCAAGACCTTTGGCAACGCTGCAACACCATGAAACACCTGTCCACCCCCATCGCATCCACCACACCGACGCCGCTGCTTGATGTGCAAGGCCTCAACGCTTGGTACGGCGCAGCGCAAGTCGTGTTCGATGCGCAGCTGCATATCCAGCGCGGCGAAGTGGTGGCACTGATCGGACGCAACGGCGCGGGTAAATCCAGCACCCTCAAAGCCATCATGGGCCTCATGCCGCGTCGCACAGGCCGCGTGATGTTTGCGGACCGAGACATCTCGAAGACGGCGCCTTACCAAGCCGCACGATGGGGGCTGGGCTATGTGCCCGAAGACCGCCGCATCTTCACCGATTTGACCGTGCTGGAAAACCTCACCATTGGCATACAACCCGCCCGCTGCTGGGCCGATGGCAGCCCCGCGCCGCAATGGTCACTGGACCAAGTGTTTGCCCTCTTCCCCAACCTCGCGGACATGCAACAGCGCTCCGCGAGCCACATGAGCGGTGGCGAGCAGCAAATGCTCACCGTGGCACGCACCCTCATGGGCAACCCGCTCATGGTGCTGCTCGACGAACCGTCTGAGGGCGTGGCCCCCGTGATCGTGGAACAAATGGGTGAGATGATCTTGGCGCTCAAAGCCCAAGGCGTGAGCGTGCTGCTGTCGGAACAAAACACCCACTTCGCCGATTGGGTGAGCGACCGCAGCTACGCGCTGGATCGCGGTGTGATCGTCACAGCGACGTAATTTGTATACGCCGTACGTAGGCGTAGCGGCAACAATTCCGCATCGGCACTACAACGCGCGGAACTATTCATGAAAAAAATCTTACTTTTAGGCTCAGGTGAACTGGGCAAAGAATTCGTCATCAGCGCCAAGCGCTTGGGCTGCTACGTCGTCGCCTGCGACAGCTATGCAGGCGCACCCGCCATGCAAGTGGCTGACGAATCGTGTGTGTTCAGCATGTTGGATGAGGCGCCCTTGCGTGCCGCCATCGCACAACACAAGCCCGACTTGATCGTGCCCGAGATCGAAGCCATCCGCACCGAGGTGTTGTTGGAGGTCGAGAAAGAAGGCTTTGAAGTCATCCCCAGCGCGAGGGCGGCTAACCTCACCATGAACCGCGACCGCATCCGCGACGTGGCCGTGGGGTTGGGCGTGCGCACCGCCAAGTTCAACTACGCCGAGTCGGCTGACGAACTGTTGGCACAGGCCAATGCCATTGGCTTTCCGGTGGTCATCAAACCCGTGATGAGCTCATCGGGCAAAGGCCAAAGCGTGGCCAAAACCGCCGCCGACATTCAAACCAGTTGGGATTACGCCTGCGCGGGCATGCGCGGTGACCGCAAGAAAGTGATCGTCGAAGAGTTCATCAACTTCGAATTTGAAATCACCCTGCTCACCATCCGCCAACGCAAGGGCCCCACGCTGTTTTGCGAGCCCATCGGCCATGTGCAAGAACGCGGCGACTACCAATACAGCTGGCAACCCCAGCCCATGCTGCCGAGCTACCTCAAAGCCGCGCACGACATGGCCGACAAAGTGACGGCCGACTTGGGCGGTGCAGGCTTGTTTGGCGTGGAGTTTTTTGTGACAAAAGACGAAGTGATCTTCAGCGAACTCAGCCCACGTCCGCACGACACAGGCATGGTCACCATGATCAGCCAAAACCTGAGCGAGTTTGATCTGCATGCGCGCGCCATTTTGGGTTTGCCCATTGCCAACATCGTGTGCACCGAAGGCGCCAGCGCCGTGGTGCTGGCCACCCAAGACGGCAGCAACCCCACCTACACCGGTGTGGCCGAGGCCTTGAGCGAGCCCGATGTGGACGTGCGCATCTTTGGCAAACCCACCACGCGTCCGTACCGTCGCATGGCGGTGGCATTGGCTAAGAATGCCAACGCCTTGGCACGCGCACGGGCAGCCGCAGCCAAAATTTCGGTGGTGGTTTAAACCGGCGTGGGCCCCGCCTTGCCGCTGCGCACCACGTAGCTCGCCTGCGTCTTCAACCCTGCCTCTTTGCCCGCAGGAAACGCGGTACTCCTGAAATCGCAACGCACGCTGCTTGGCGTGACCGTGATCAAGCTGTAACCCCGCTCATCGGCGCGAGCGTGCAGCAAATCGGGGTTGTTGGCTTTGATGACGCCCAACACGTTGTCGCCCATGCCACGTGAGGTGATGGAGGTGGTCACAAATTCGCTGGCCACGATGGGCGATTGCGGGTCGTTAGGCACCAAGCGCAGGTTCGACGCCACGTTCATGTGCACATCACCACCCAAGGTGACCACGTTGTTCAGCTTGTGGTCGACCACACTTTGTAAGAGGCGTTGGCGCGCAGGGCCGTAGCCGTCCCACGCGTCGTTGTAGGTAGCCCGACCCACGGGTGCGGGGATGCTGGTGGGGGCAATCAAGGTGGCCTGCGCCAGCAAGCGCCATGTGCGTTTCGAGGCGGCCAGCCCCAAGTCCAACCAACGCTCTTGCTCGGTGCCAAGCATGCTGCGCTTGGGGTCATCCAGCTCGTCGCACTGCGTCACCATGCGGCCACCGCCACGCACGGGGTCTCGGCAGGCTTGGGGGCTGCGGTACTGGCGGCAATCGAGGGTCCAAATGTCCGCCAACTTGCCCCAGTTGAATTGCTCGTACAAACGCATCGACGCTTGCTGCGGGCTTTGCGGGTCGGGTCCGATCAACACCGGTTGGTGCTCAAAGTAGGCTTGATAGGCCGCGGCGCGGCGCAACAAAAACTGTTGCGGGTCGGTGTAGTTGCGGTCTTGGTCGTTGGCATAGTCGTTGACCACTTCATGGTCGTCCCACATCAACACCCATGGGTGGGCGGCATGCGCGGCTTGCAAATGCGGGTCACGCTTGTATTGGGCGTAGCGCTCGCGGTATTGCGCCAAAGTTTTGGGTTCGCCGCTGCTGTGTTGGCGCACGGCGTATTGCGGGTTGGTGCTCTCGTAGATGTAGTCGCCTACAAACAGCACAAAGTCCAGCGACTGCTGGGCAATTTCTTGGTGCGCAATGTATTGGCCGTGCTCGTAATGCTGACACGAGGCCAAAGCCATGCGCAGTTGCTGCACATCGGCGTTGGCGGCAGGCGCGGTGCGGGCATGGCCCACGGTGCTCAAGGCATCGCCTTGGCTGAAGCGGTACCAATAGTCGGTGGCGGGCTGCAGGTTTTGCAGAGGCACATGCACGCTGTGGCCTCGGTTGGCGTCGGTCACCACGTCTATCTTTTGCACGCGGCGTTTGAGGGCCGCATCGGCAAACACCGTCACTTGCACACGCAGGGCATCGGGCCCGCTGGATGCACGGTCTTCCTCAGCGATCAGCAAGCGCGTCCACAGCACCAAGCTGTCGGGGCGGGGGCGTCCGCTGGCCACGCCCAATGCAAACGGGTTGCTGCGCCAGCGACGCACCTGCTCACTCGGCTGGGCCGTGGCGGTGAGCCAAGGGGCCATGGCCAACGCGATGGCGCTGCGTTGCAGTTGAAGGTTAAAGTCGCGACGGTTCATGAAAAGTAGGGCTTGTCAGCGTGAAAACAGATCCGGCATGTTAAGTTCAAAGCTGAACCTTGAAGGACCCCCATGACCCAACGTCGCGATCATTTGGATGCCCTGGCCACGGCGCTGCTCGTGGCGTGTTGCCTGTTTTGGGGCTTTCAGCAAGTGCTGGTCAAAGCCACGCTGCCCGAAGTGCCGCCGGTGCTGCAAGCCGCCATTCGCTTCATGGGCGCTACCGCCTTGTTGTGGGGCTGGTGCCACCACCGAGGGGTGGCGCTGTTTGAGCGCGATGGCACCTTGGGTGCGGGGTTGCTGGCGGGCTTGCTGTTTGGCGCGGAGTTTGTGTGCATTTACGTGGGCTTGCAGCACACCACCGCCTCGCGTTTGACCCTGTTTTTGTACACCTCGCCTTTTTGGGTGGCGGTGCTGCTGCCTCTGTTTGTGCCCACCGAGCGCATGCGCGCCGTGCAATGGCTGGGCTTGGCACTGGCGTTTGCGGCGGTGGCGTTTGCCTTGCAAGACGGCTTATACGCCAACGGCGCCACAGGCGCCATTGGCTTGGGGGACGGCTTGGCTTTGGCCTCTGGCGCACTGTGGGCTTTGACCACGGTGGTCATTCGCGCCACGCGACTGGCCAGCATCAGCCCAGAAAAACTGTTGTATTACCAAGTGACCATGAGTGCGGTGTTGCTGCCCTTTGTGTCTGCGGCATTGGGCGAGGTATGGCAATTCAACGTGAGCGCGTTTGCGTGGGGCTCACTCATCATCCAAACCGTGGCGGGTGCGTTCGCCAGTTACTTGGTGTGGATGTGGCTGCTGCGGCACTACCCCGCCACGCGTTTGGGCTCGTTCGTGTTTTTGACGCCCGTGTTTGCCATGGTGTTTGGCGCGCTGTGGTTGGGCGAAACGGTATCCACCCACACCCTCGCCGCGCTGGTGGCCGTGGCGGCAGGGATTATGTTGGTGAACAAAAAAGCTTAACGGCTCAAAAAGTCGAGGTATTTGCTGGCGAACTTGCCGTAGGGTGGCCACAAAAACTTAACCGCACTGAACGCGGCCTGCTTGAAGATAGGGCGCATTTTCGAGAAGGTCACAAAGCCCTCGTAGCCGTGGTAATGGCCCATGCCACTCTCACCCACGCCACCAAACGGCAAGTCGTGCTGTGCCACATGAAACAACGCATCGTTCACGCTGACACCGCCCGACATGACACGGTCCAACAACTCGGCCACCACTTTTTTGTTGTGGCTGAAGGGGTAAAACGCCAAGGGTCGTGGGCCGCTGTTGATGGCGCGAATGGGCTCTTCCAACGAGGCATAGCCAATGACAGGCAACACGGGGCCAAAGATTTCTCGGGTGTGCAACGCTGTGTCTGCGGGCAAGTTGAGCACCAAATGCGGGGCGATCTTGCGTGTTTGCGCATCCCATTTTTTGCCAGGGATCAGCTGCACCAACTCTGCCCCTTGCGCCTGCGCCTCCTCCATGGCTTGGGTGATGCGGGCAAACGCCGTGTCGTCGATGATGGCCGTCAGGTCAGGGCTGTCGATGGAGGGGTAGCGTTGGGTGACGATGGTTTTGGCCAAGGCCACAAACTCCGTCACCGCCGTGTTGGGCAAGTACACATGGTCGACCGTGGTGCAAATCTGACCGGCATTGAAACACTTCACAAACAGCAAGCGTTCGGCCGCGGTGCGCAGCGAAAAATCGTCACACACCAACGCGGGCGATTTACCGCCCAATTCCAAGGTGACGGGGCACAGGTTCTGCGCGGCGGCCGCCATCACGGCGCGACCCGTTTGACCCGACCCCGTGAACATCAAGTGGTCGAACTTGAGCTTTGAAAACGCAATGCCCACGCCGCCGGTTTCGTCAAAAAAGGCCAGCTTCTCGGGCGGGAAGTACGCCGGAATTTTCTCGATCAACAGCTGGGCCAAATGGCGTGAGTTCTCCGACATCTTCACCATCGCACGGTTGCCCGCAGCGAAGATGGCGATCAGCCCCAAAAAGCTCAAGTTGATCGGGAAGTTCCACGGCACGATGACGCCCACCACACCCAAGGGCTGCGGCACCACCGTGTTGCGTGCACCCAAAAAGTTGCGAAAGTCCACAGCGCGGCGCTGCGGCTTCATCCACTTTTTCAAGTGCTTGAGGGTGTGGTCCACCCCGTCAAGCACGGGGAAGATTTCAGCAAACAAGGTTTCGTGTGTAGAGCGATGGCCGTAATCGGCCGAGATCGCCGCCACGATGGCGTCGCGGTTCTCGCGCACAAAGGCCTGCAACTTTTTCAAATCGCTTTTGCGTTCGTCAAAGCTGGGTACGGGGTGCGCCAGATAGGCGGCGCGCTGCAGCGCTAGGGTGTCAGATAAATCGTTGGTCATCACGCTTTTTTCGCCAAGCCCAAACGTTCCACCGTCGCCTTTTCAGCCTCGAACGTGCGCACCGCGTACTTGGTGTAGTCCTCGCTGTTCATGTAAATCACGGGCTGGTAAAACTTGTCCAAGGTCTCGATGACTTTTGGGTCGTCCAAGGTTTTCTTGAACGCATCGTTGAGCACGCGCACCACGGCAGGGTCCATGCCCTTGGGGCCGCCGATGCCAAAGGGCGATTCAGAAATGGTGTCCCAACCACTTTCTTTGACGGTGGCCACGTCTGGAAATGCTTTGGTGCGTTTGCTGCCCAAAGTCGCCAACAAACGCAGTCGCCCCTCTTTGACCAAGGGGATGATCTCGGTCGTGCTGCTGGCCATGCGCAGGTGCCCACCCAAGATGGCTTGCATGATTTCGGCGGCGCCCTTGTAGGGAATCGGATTCAACTCGATGCCCGCTTTTTGGCTGAAATCTTCAATCGCCAAATGCGGGGTGGTGCCTGTGCCGGTGTGGCCGTACTCGAGCTTGCCTGGGTTGGCTTTGGCGTAAGCCACCATTTCTTTCAGCGTCTTGAACGGAGCATCCAGCGACGCGGCGATGCAGAAGGTGTAACCCGTCAAGCACGCAATGTGCGTGATGTCTTTGATCGGGTCGTAGTTGGTTTTTTGCATGTGCGGCTGACGGTAAATGCCCAAAGGCAATTGCGTCAGCGTGTAACCATCGGGGCGCGCACCCAGCATGGCCGCTGCGCCCAACGCGCCGCCTGCGCCGGGTTTGTTTTCGCAAATCACCGACACGCCCAAGATACGACTGGCGCTCTCCGCAAACGCACGCAACACCGCATCGCTGGGGCCTGCAGGCGTCCAAGGCACGATGAGGGTGATGGGTTTGTTGGGGAACTTGTCTTGCGCCAGTGCCGCGCTGCTGATGAACGCTGGGGCTGCAAAACTGGCCAAAGAGCCCGCGAGGCCTTGCAGGGTTTGGCGACGTGTCAGATCAAGCGAGGCTTTGGGTTGGGATGCGTCAGTCAAAGTGTGGCTCCAGAAAATCTCTAAAGCCACACATTAATCGATTTGAAGCGGGACGCGCCTAGTGACAACACCCATCCCACCGCATTTGGGTCACGTGAGCGTCAACCCGCGTGAACACCCCACTCAGTTGGAGAAAGCGGCAATGCCTGTTTGCGCACGACCCAAGATGAGCGCGTGGATGTCGTGCGTGCCTTCGTAGGTGTTGACCACTTCGAGGTTCACCAAATGGCGGGCCACACCGAACTCATCGCTGATGCCGTTGCCGCCCATCATGTCGCGGGCCATGCGGGCAATGTCCAAGGCCTTACCGCAAGAGTTGCGCTTCAAGATGGAAGTGATCTCCACACTGGCGGTGCCTTCGTCTTTCATGCGGCCCAAGCGCAAGCAACCTTGCAGGCCCAAGGCGATTTCGGTTTGCATGTCGGCCAACTTCTTTTGAATGAGTTGGTTGGCGGCGAGAGGGCGACCAAACTGTTGGCGGTCCAGCGTGTACTGGCGGGCACGGTGCCAGCAGTCTTCGGCAGCCCCCAATGCGCCCCACGCAATGCCGTAACGGGCGCTGTTCAAACAGGTGAACGGGCCTTTCAAACCTTGCACTTCGGGGAAGGCGTTGTCTTCGGGCACAAACACGCCGTCCATCACGATCTCGCCGGTGATGGAGGCACGCAAGCCCACTTTGCCGTGGATGGCGGGGGCGCTCAAGCCCTTCATGCCTTTTTCCAAAATGAAACCGCGGATGGGGCCCACTTGGCCGCCTTCGCTCACTTCTTTGGCCCACACGACAAACACGTCGGCGATGGGGCTGTTGGAAATCCACATCTTGTTGCCCTTGAGCATGTAGCCACCCGCCACCTTTTGGGCGCGTGTGGCCATGCTGGCGGGGTCAGAGCCGTGGTCGGGTTCGGTCAGGCCGAAGCAACCGATCCACTCGCCGGTGGCGAGCTTGGGCAAGAAGCGGTGCTTTTGCTCTTCGGTGCCAAACTCGTTGATGGGCACCATCACGAGTGAGGACTGCACGCTCATCATGGAGCGGTAGCCCGAGTCGACACGCTCGACCTCGCGGGCAATCAGGCCGTAGGCCACGTAGTTCAGGCCTGGGCCTCCGTACTCGGTGGGGATGGTGGGGCCCAACAAGCCCAACTCGCCCATCTCGCGGAAGATCTCGATGTCTGTCTTTTCATTGCGAAACGCGTTCAGCACACGCGGCTGCAACTTGTCTTGGCAATAGGCGGCCGCGGCTTCGCGGATCATGCGCTCTTCGTCGGTCAGTTGCTGATCGAGCAAAAACGGGTCTTGCCAGTTGAATGCGGCGTGGGCCATGAAAGAAGCTCCTAAAGGTCAATTGCAATGAGCTTGGATGTTAATGCGCCCATGCGCTCACCGCCTTGGCAGGCCAACAACCCGTCGTCGCCAAGGCTACACCGTCCGTTCATCGGGCGGCATGGCCTCAAACAAGGTGGTGACGAGTTCACGCAGCCAGCGGTTGGCAGGGTCGCTTTCAAAGCGTGCGCTCCAGTGCAGCGAGACGGTGAAATCCCGCAGCGGCAAGGTGGGCTCGACCAACACGTAGTCGCCACTTTGCGCAAAACCTTGGGCGATGTTGCGGGGCATGAGCACGGCCAAGTCGGTGTTGCGCACGATGTCGGGCAGCGCCAAAAAGTGGGCGGCCGTGAGGCGCAGTCGGTCTTCGAGCTGCAGCAGTTGCAAGATGTGCAAGGTTTCGGCGTGCGAGCGCACGGCCGCATAGTCGAGTTGGCGCAAACGCGAGAGGGGGGTGGTGGACGTGCTGGGATTGCCAAGCGCTTGTGGCGTCATGGGCGCCACCGTCGCACTAGGCAACGCCTCTGGCGCACTCAGCCACGGGTGGTCTTTGCGCAACAGGACGATGTAGCGGTCTTGCAGCAAGGCGTGTTGGCGTGTGCCTTGCACGGTGGGCAAAAAGCCAATCGCCACATCCAAGCGCCCGCTGTTGAGGGCGGCGGCAATGTCGTCGTGCGCCAGCGGGGCCGACTCCACCCGAATCCCCGGCGCTTGACGGCGCACCGCCGAGATCAGCGCGGGTAAAAACCGCGCTTCGCCAATGTCGCTCAGGTGCAGGCGAAACGTCTGAATGGAGGCGCTAGGGTCAAACGACGACGATTCGTTCAGCGCGATTTCCAACGTGGTCAACGCCGACGCCACGGCTGCGGACAAGCGATCGGCCTTGGCTGTGGGCTGCACACCGCCGGGCGCGCGGGTGAACAGCGGGTCTTGGATGAGCAAGCGCAAACGCGTCAAACCTTGGCTGGCGGACGGCTGCGTCAGGCCCAATATCTGCGCGGCACGGCTCACGCTGCGGGTGCGGTACACCGCATCGAACAGGCGCAACAGGTTGAGGTCAACGTCTTTGATATGCATAAAACTAATAGTACTTAGTCGACTCATTGTATTGATGAATGAACCAAGCCCACCCACACTGCGCTGCACAACAGGAGACAAACCGTGGAAGTTTCATTCAGCCAAGAAGTGGAAATGCTGCGCATGGGCGCGGGCGAAACGTTTCACGGCGAGGGCATTTTGGCCATCACCAAGGCCTTGCTGCAATCGGGCGTGGCCTACGTGGGCGGCTACCAAGGGGCCCCCGTGTCGCACTTGCTCGACGTGATGGTGCAAGGCAAAGACTACATGCAAGAGCTGGGCGTGCACGTCGAGGCGTGCGCCAACGAAGCCTCGGCGGCGGCCATGTTGGGCGCTTCCATCCATTACCCCTTGCGCGGTGCAGTGACGTGGAAGTCCATCGTGGGCACCAACGTGGCAGCGGATGCGCTGAGCAATTTGTCATCCCCCGGCGTCAAAGGTGGCGTGCTGGTGGTCGTGGGCGAAGACTACGGCGAAGGCGCTTCGGTCATCCAAGAACGCACCCACGCCTACGCCTTGAAGTCAGGCATGTTGCTGCTTGACCCACGCCCTGATTTGAGCCGCATGGTGGACATGGTGGAGCATGGGTTTCGCCTGTCCGAAGCCTCCAACATGCCCGCCTTGATGGAGCTGCGCATTCGCGCCTGCCACGTGCGCGGCAGTTTTGTGGCGAAGGACAACCAAGCGCCCGCCATCTCGGCCCTGCACGCCATGCGCGAACCGGCCAAGTTTGACTACAGCCGACTCGCCCACCCGCCCGTCACCTTTGGCCATGAAAAGCTCAAGCACCAAGAACGCATTCCGGCGGCACGCGCCTACATCGAAGCGCATGGCCTGAACGAACACTTTGACGGCGAACACGCCGACCTTGGCATCATCGTGCAAGGCGGTCTGTACAACACACTGATTCGCGCCTTGCAACAGTTCGGTTTAGCCGATGCATTTGGCGACACCAAAATTCCCTTGCTGGTCCTCAACGTGACCTGCCCCTTGGTGCCCGAACAGATGGCCAACTTCTGCATCGGCAAACGCGGCGTGTTGGTGATGGAAGAAGGCCAGCCCGAATACATCGAACAAGAAATTGCCACCCTGCTGCGTCGCCGCGATGTGCAAACACCTTTGCACGGCAAAGACTGGTTGCCTCAAGGCGGCGAGTACACCGCCGAGGCCATGGCGCAAGGTTTGTTGCAATTTGTGAACCGATATTTAGCGCCCGACACCACGGCGATCAGCCAATGGCTACAAGGCAACCGCGACCGTCGCGCCGCCGTCACGCAGACGTTGCAAGACAAAGGTCAAACCCTGCCCGCACGCCCCCCCGGGTTTTGCGTGGGCTGCCCCGAGCGGCCTGTGTTCTCAGCCATCAAACTCGCGCAGCAAGACATTGGCGCAGTGCATGTGGCCGCCGACATTGGCTGCCATGCGCTGGGCACCTTCGAGCCCTTCTCCACCGGCCACACGATTTTGGGCTACGGCATGAGCTTGGCCAGCCGCGCGGGTGTGTCGCCGTCCATGCAGCGACGGGTGTTATCCATCATGGGAGACGGCGGGTTTTGGCACAACGGCTTGTTGACCGGCGTGCAAAGCGCGCTGTTCAACGGCGACGACGCGGTACTGCTGATTTTCAAAAACGGCTACACCTCGGCCACGGGCACGCAAGACATCATCTCCACCCCCGATGACGCGGCCAAACTCGCCGCCGCCGACAAGTGGCAAAGCTTGGCGCACACCAACCAAACCATCGAGCGCACGCTTCAAGGCTTGGGCGTGAAGTGGATGCGCACGGTGCACACCTACGAAGTCGCGAAAGTCCGCGAGACCTTGGTCGACGCCTTCACCTCCGACTTTCAAGGCCTCAAGGTCATCATCGCCGAGGGCGAATGCCAACTGGAGCGCCAGCGCCGCATCAAGCCGTGGATTGCCAGCCTGCTCAAAAAAGGCGAGCGCGTGCAGCGCGTGAAATACGGCGTGGACGAAGACGTGTGCAACGGCGATCACGCCTGCATTCGTTTGTCGGGCTGCCCCACACTGACCCTCAAAGACAACCCCGATCCGCTCAAAGTCGACCCCGTGGCCACCGTGATCGACGGCTGCGTGGGCTGCGGCTTGTGTGGCGAAAACGCCCATGCGGCCACGCTGTGCCCTTCGTTCTACCGTGCAGAGGTGGTGCAAAACGCGTCGCTGTGGGAACGCTTCATCGCCTCAGTGCGCGGCCAAGTGGTGCGCGTGCTTCAACCGGCTTAGCCCCCTTCAAGACTTGCCATGACCCAACCCATTTCTATTTTGTTGTGCGCCTTAGGCGGCGAAGGCGGCGGCGTGCTGGCCGATTGGCTGATCGAGGCGGCACGTCACGCGGGCTACCCCGCACAAGCCACCTCCATCCCCGGCGTGGCACAGCGCACAGGCGCCACCACCTATTACCTCGAAGTGTTTCCCACGCACAGCCGCGAACTGAGCGGACGCAAACCTGTGTTTGGCCTCAACCCCTTGCCAGGCCGACTCGATTTGTTGGTGTCGTCCGAACTGCTGGAAACCGCACGACAAATCGGCAACGGCCTGAGCTCGGCCGACCGCACCTTGCTCATCAGCGCAGGCAACCGCGCCTTGACCACGCAAGAAAAAATGCAAATGGGCGATGGGCGTTTGGACGATGCGGCCTTGGTGCAACTGCTGCAACAACACAGCCGCGCCAGCCATGTGCTGGACATGGCCAGCCTGACCCGCGAGGCGGGCACGGTGGTGAGTGCGGTGATGCTGGGCAGCATTGCGGCCAGCGGCGTGCTGCCGTTGCAACGTGCCGACTACGAAGCCGCCATTGCCGACGGCACGCCCGCCGACGCACTCAACGCCAGCCAACGCGCCAGCTTGCGTGGCTTTGGCTTGGCCTGGGACGCGGTGCACAACCAAAAAACACAGTCGCGTTATGTCGATGCGGTGCTGGCCCCACAGCCAAAAGCCACACCCGACACCCCCACCTTGCCCGCCCAGATTGCGGCGCAATTTCCTGAGGCGCTGCACGAGGTGCTGGCCTTGGGCGTGGACCGACTCATGGACTACCAAGGCCAACGCTATGTGGACTTGTACGTGCAGCGCTTGCGCACCGTGCTGGCCACCGAGCCGCTCGGTCACAGCCCAGTCACCCAAGAAACCGCCCGCTGGCTGGCCTTGTGGATGGCGTTTGACGACATCGTGCGCGTGGCCGACTTGAAGAGCCGCGCCAGCCGCTGGGCCCGTGTGCGCGGCGAAGTCAAAGCCAAAGACGACGATGTGGTGAAGCTGTTTGACCACTTCAAGCCCGGCATTCCCGAGTTTGCAGCGCTGCTGCCCAAGCCCCTGGCCTTGCGGCTCACGCGTTGGGACAACGCCCGCGTCGTGCGTGGCCTGCAGCCTTTGGCATTCCCCATCAAAGTGGGCACGCACAGCGTGTTCGGCATGGTCATGCTGCGCTTGTTGGCCAGCCTCACATGGCTGCGTGTACGCGGCCACCGCTACGCCGAAGAACAAGCTTTGATCGACGAATGGCTGCACGCCGTCACCCACGCCAGCGCCCAAAGCGCGGCACTGGGTCTGTCACTGGCCCAATGTGGCCGTCTGATCAAAGGCTACGGCGGCACCCACGACCGCGGACGCGACAACCTGCTGCACATCTTGCGGCACTTGGCTCAGGGCGCCAGTTTTGACAGCCCCGCCGAGCGCGCACACGCCATTGACCAAGCTCGCGAAGCCGCCTTGCGCGACGAAGCGGGCATCGCCCTTGACCAAATGCTGCGCGCCCACGGGGCCCCCGCACGCGAGGTCAAAGCGCAACCCATCCGTTGGATGCCACGCCCCAGCGCAAGCCCCATGAAACCTCGGTGACAGGGGGAAACACCTGTATTCAGCCGCACTCAAAACGATTACAACTTATAACTTTAACGCTGTGTCTGCAGCGCTGGTATTTGCCTAACTTTCGTCCACTCTTTTCTGCGAGGAACCCATGCAAGTCAAACTCTCACGCACACTGGTCGCTACAGCCATCGCCGCACTCACTTTCGGTGCAGCCCAAGCGCAAGACAAACCCGTCATGGTCAAAATGGCCAGCTGGGTGCCTGCACAACATGCGCTCAACCCCGCGTTGCAAGCCTGGGGCGAAAGCCTGAAGGCCGCATCGGGCGGCACCATCAGCGCCACCTTGTTCCCCTCCGAGCAGTTGGGCAAAGCGTTTGACCATTACGACATGGCACGCGACGGCATTTCTGATTTCTCGTACGTCAACCCCGGCTACCAACCTGGGCGCTTCCCCATCTTTGCAGCGGCGTCGTTGCCTTTCATGGTGAACAACGCCAAGGCGGGCTCGGCCGCCATTGACGCGTGGTACCGCAACTACGCAGCCAAAGAAATGAAAGACGTGCACTTTTGCTTCGCCTTCGCCCACGACCCTGGCGCCTTTCACTCACGCAAGAAAATTGTGTTGCCCACCGACATCAAGGGCATGAAGGTGCGTCCTGCCACCTCCACCGTGGGTCAAGTCATCACCATGCTGGGCGGCACCAACGTGCAAGCCTCGGCACCTGAGTCGCGCGACATGCTGGAACGCGGCGTGGCCGAGGCCATCACCTTCCCATGGGGCTCGTTGACCTTGTTTGGCATCGACAAAGTGGTGAAGTACCACATGGATGTGCCGTTTTACGTGACCCCGTTTGTGTGGGTAATGAACAAGGACAAATACGCCGCCTTGTCGGTCAACCAAAAGAAAGCCGTTGACAGCCATTGCACCAGCGAGTGGGCTGAAAAGGTCGGCAGCGCTTGGGCCGACTTTGAAATCTCCGGCCACACCAAACTGTTGGCCGATCCCAACCGCGAGGTCTACAAGCTCACGCCTGACCAACTCAATGCGTGGAAGCAAGCCGTGGCGCCAGCCGAAGTGCAATGGGCCGCAGACGTGAAGAAAAAAGGCGAAGACCCTGTGGCGGTGATGAACGCCTTCAAGCAATCGCTGGCCAAGTACAAGTCGGGCATGTGAGCGCAGCATGAGCACTGAATCTGCGCCTCGCAAAAATCCATTCGATCGCATCATCGATGGCATCGAATGGATGGCTGCGCTCTTTGTCGGCATCGTCGCAGCCAACATCTTCATCTCGGTGTTGCTGCGCAAATTCTTCGACACCTCCATTCCCGACAGCTACGACTTCGGTCGTTTGTTGTTGGGCATTTTGATTTTCTGGGGCATTGCCGCCACCAGTTATCGCGGTAGCCACATCACGGTGGATTTGCTGTGGACGGGCGCCAGCCCACGCATGCGCCGATTCATCGACGTGTTCGCCACGCTGGTGTTGCTGTTTGTGGTGACGGTGCAAACCATCATGCTGTTCGACAAGGTCAGCATGACCTACATCGACAACGTGTTGACCTACGACCTGAACTTGCCCACATGGCCTTTCTTCGCCGTGGCGTGGATGGGTGATGTGTGCGCGGTGTTGTTGATTGGCATCCGGACTTGGCGACTGATCTTCCAGCCCGAGGCTTTGGAAGACCACCCTGAAATGAAAACAAGCGAATAAAAAATGGAACTAAGTACCGATGCCGTCGCCATCATTGGCTTTGTCGTGTTGTTCGTGCTGATGCTTTTGCGCGTGCCCGTGGGCATGGCCATGGGCTTGGTAGGCGTGGTTGGCTACAGCTACATCGCGGGCACCGGCCCCGCGCTCAAGCTGATTGGCCAAACCTCCATGCGCACTGTGACGGACTACACCTTTGGGGTGATCCCGATGTTCATGCTGATGGGCGCTTTTGTGTCGGTCTCAGGCGTGAGCCGCGAGCTGTTCCGCGCAGCCAATGCCTTCATCGGCCATTTGCGCGGCGGTTTGGGCGTGGCCACCGTGTTGGCTTGCGGTGGCTTTGCAGCCATTTGCGGCTCATCGGTGGCGACAGCCGCCACCTTCTCTGCTGTGGCTTACCCTGAAATGCGCCGCTTTGGCTATCCGCAATCTTTCTCCACAGGCGTCATCGCCGCGGGTGGCACCTTGGGCGCCATGCTGCCGCCGTCCACCGTGTTGGCGGTCTACGCCATCTTGACGCAACAAGACATTGGCAAGCTCTTCATGGCGGGCATCGTGCCCGGCTTGTTGGCGATGAGCATGTACGTCATCACCATCATGCTGATCGTGTACTTTCGCCCCGACTGGTTACCTGCGGGTGAGCGCAAGTCGTTCCGCGAACGCGTGAGTGGCTTGAAGGATGTGTGGGCGCCCTTGGTGTTGTTCTTGTTCGTCATCGGCGGTTTGTATGGCGGCTTCTTCACCCCCACCGAAGCGGGCGGCGTGGGCGCCAGTGGTGCGTTCTTGCTGGGCGTGCTGCGTGGCAAACTGGACCGCGCAGGCATTCGCGAGGCGCTGCTGTCGGCCACGCGCACTTCGGCCGCGGTGTTCACTGTGTTGATTGGTGCGCTGCTGTTTGGCTACTTCTTGACCATCACCCAAACGCCGCAAAAGCTCACCGAGTTCTTGACCAGTTTGGGCGTAGGCCGCTACGGCGTGCTGGCCATGATCATGGTGATGTACTTGGTGCTGGGCTGTTTGATGGACGCCATGGCCATGATCATCTTGACCGTGCCCATCATCTACCCCGTCATCTTGCAACTGGGCTTCGACCCGATTTGGTTCGGCATCATCATCGTGATGACGGTGGAACTGGGGCTGATTCACCCGCCGGTGGGGATGAACGTCTTCGTCATCAAGAGCGTGGTGAAAGACGTGAGCTTCATGACCATCTTCAAAGGCGTGATCCCATTCGTCATCACCGACATCTTGCGCCTCATCATCTTGATCGCCTTCCCGATCATTGCGCTGTGGTTGCCGAACCGCTTGTGATGCAACGGTGACGCATGCAAAAGAGGCCTTGGTTTTCCAAGGCCTCTTTTTTTAGTGTGCTGTATCGGTTGACGTGAGCAATGGGGGTTTAACAAACTTTGTAAAAACTCAAATGCACCGCGTCGGGTAAGCGCAAACCCACGCCAATGAACTGGTGCTCGGCCAACCAAGCCCATTGCGGGTGGGTCGCTTCAAACTTGGGCTGGCAGCGAAAGTAAACGCGCGCGGGGTCCACGGGTTCACCACGCCGAATCTTGGCGGAGTCTTCGGCAGATGCCACGCGCAACGCGGTGTTTTGCACAAACACACGGCTGCCGTCTTGCAGCTCCAGCACGTAACGTGCATCTAAATGCGCCTGCGTGCCATCGCCCACGATCAACTGAAAATCGGCCCCGCCCGGCACGATGCGGCCCTGCATCTGCGGCCCTGTCACCGTGCCACCCGTGATGGGGATCATGCGGCGCATGCCCATCGCGGTTTGGCCGACTTCAACAGGTGCATCAATCGTGACGGCGAGGTCACACAGGTGTTCGAGCGTGGGGGCAGGTAAGGTCATTGGCGCATGTTAAGCCTGAAGCATCAACGCTCGCGCAACGCTTGCGACACGTTTTGCAACGGACGGAACAGGTACTCCAACACGGTTTTTTGGCCCGTACGGATTTCCACGGTCGCGGTCATGCCGGGGGTGGGTTCAAGCTTCAAACCTTTGCGCACACGGTTGGGGTCTTTGATGCGCACCAAGATGCGGTAGAAACCTTCTTCCATGTCGGCGGGATTGGCGCCGGGTTTGCGCTGTTGACGGTCGTCTTTGAGGGTGTCGGGGCTCAAGTGCTCCAACTCACCGTCTAAGCCGCCGTATTTGTTGAAGTCATACGAGCTCAACTTCACGACTGCTTTTTGACCGACTTTCAAAAACGCCACTTCGGACGGTTTGACGTAGGCTTCAACCAACATTTCGTCTTCGGTGGGCACAATTTCCAAGATGGGCTGGCCCGCTTGAATCACACCTCCTACGGTGGTGACTTGCACGTTTTTCACCACGCCCTTCATGGGCGACTTCACGGTGGTGTGCAAGAACGCGTCTTGTCGCGCCGATGCGTTTTCTTTGGTCTGCGACAACTCAGACGACACGCGGGTCAACTCGTTGTTGGCGTCGGTGAGGTAGCGGTTTTTACGCTCCGCACGTTGGCCCATCAATTCGGCTTGTTGGCGCTTCAAGCGCAACAGCTCCACCTCGGACATCACGCCACCTTGCACCAAAGGCGCAGTCATGGTGATTTCACGCGTGATGGCCGACAACGAAGAGTCGAGCGCCACCAACGACTCGGCCAGCGCCAACTTGCGCGCTTCATAGGCCTGCGTTTCTTGCAACACCAATTGCTTTTCAGCGTGCAGTTGTGGGGGGAACGTCAGCGGGGTGTTGTTGGCCTCCGCACGCAAACGCGCCGCGATGGCCAACAATGACAGGTACTTTTCGTTCGCTTCACGGTAACCCGCGCCAGAACGTGCATCGTCCATTTGCAAGAGCACTTGGTCTTTCTCGACCACATCGCCCTCGCGCACCAGCATTTCGCGCAGAACGCCTGAGTCCAAGCTTTGAATCACTTGTTCGCGGCTGGAGGGAATGACCTTGCCTTGGCCGCGTGTGATTTCATCCAAACTGAAAAAACCTGCCCAAGTCAACGCCACCACCAGCGTGGCGCCGGTGGCCCAGACCAAGATACGACTGGCTTCGCGCTCGTCGTCTTCGACGGTGCTGATACCAAATTGTTTGCTTCTCATCTCAAAACTCCTTAGCGTTGCGCGGCTGCCGTTTTCACGTCAATGCCCCGCGACAACTTGTCAATCATTTCTTGTTTGGGGCCGATGGCCACGCATTGGCCCGCCTCAATCACACCGATCAAATCGGCCCATTCCAGCAACTGCGGGCGGTGGGTCGACATCAACAACGTGCGACCCTTGAGCCATTCGCCCAACACGGCGATGACGTGAGCTTCTGTGTTTTGGTCCATGTTGGCCGTGGGCTCGACGGTGGGTTCATCAGGTAACAAGATAGCTATGGACCTCGTAAGTGCCTTACAAGCGGTTTTGACTGCATTACTTCGGTAACTTACGAGGCACTTTGGGTCAACTTTGCGTTGTGTCCGTGAGTAACTGCACCTTTCGTTGTCTGTTAGTGGTAATTAATTTGCAAGGCGGATTCAAGGACGAAGTGCAACAAAGATGAACTGGTTATAGGTGGCTGAGGATGCGAGAGCATCATGGCCGCTTTAACCGCCAAATCGAAATTGCCCAATGTACAAGCACCTCAGCCGAGAAGAACGATACCAA
>NZ_JAVKLQ010000066.1:0-24289 GCF_031539175.1 Limnohabitans sp.
AAACCGTGACGGATGAGGAATTGACTATGATTGAAAACCGATTGAATCATCGCCCCAGAAAGCGACTAGGATTCAAGACACCTCACGAGGTATTCCATGCCTCGTTAAAGCGTGTTGCACTTCGTCCTTGAATCCGCCCAACATAATGTGGACTGAATTTGCTTTTTTAGTTTTGACTCAAGTCAAAAAACCGGTTTGCCTCACGTATGAACTCCCACAGTATCAAAGTCGCCTGCTCTAACTGCAACCTGCGTGAATTGTGTATGCCTATGGGCCTCACAGACGCAGACATGCAGCGCATCGATGAAGTGGTGGCCACACGCCGTAAGGTACCCAAAGGCGAAAACCTGTTTCACAACGGCGAGAAATTCAACGCGCTCTACGCCATTCGCACTGGATTTTTTAAAACTTGTGTGTCATCCGAGGACGGACGCGACCAAGTCACGGGATTTCAAATGGCTGGCGAAGTGATCGGGCTCGACGGCATCGTCAGCGATCGTCACACCTGCGATGCCGTGGCGCTTGAAGATGCTGAAGTCTGTGTGATGCCTTTCGACCGCATCGAAGAACTCTCGCGTGAGGTCAACGCACTGCAACACCACGTGCACAAAATCATGAGCCGTGAAATCGTGCGCGAACACGGCGTGATGCTGATGCTGGGTAGCATGCGGGCTGAAGAACGCCTCGCCGCGTTTTTGCTGAACTTGGTGCAACGCTTGCACGCACGTGGCTTCTCACAATCGGAGTTGGTGTTGCGCATGACGCGCGAAGAAATTGGCAGCTATTTAGGGCTGAAATTAGAAACCGTCAGCCGCACCTTTTCAAAATTTGCGGATGACAAAATCATTGAAGTCAAGCAACGCCACGTGCGGATCTTGAACACGGATGCACTCAAGGCGCTGGTGAATGCGCCGACCTGCGGAACGCCGCTTTAATCGCAGCAACTCTCTTGCTTAGGGCATCCATCGGGACGCTCTGTGGGCACCATGGGGCAACGATTCACCTCAAAGGGTGAGGCCGACAACAAGGTGGTCAGCGCACTCGAAGCAGCGCACACTATCCAAAACGCAAAAAAAGACAAGGTGTAAATACCTTGCCTAGAAATATCAATCGGCTGCCCTGCCCATTGCATATCCTCTGGGTCGACCATCGCGAAAACCACGATCTCTAAAACGCCAGCCAGCAAAAAGGCTGGCCAAATAATCCACATCATTCGTTGCGCCAACATCACGTTCTCCCAAAGGAAAGATTTTTGATCATTTGAGCCCCTAACCTTTGGACCATCATGGTTTAGCGGGGGTTGATGTTGCTTTGCCATCAGGCACAACAGGTGTGGCCGCATGGTTTCGCGCTTGCATGGCTGGCGCCAATGCTTTTTGTTCAGCCAAGGTCTTGTTGATTTCTAAACCTCGACGGTAGTAGTCTTCGGCGATCACGGGATCAGGGACTCGAATGGCAATCGCCAAAGTCACAAATCCAGCCACCACAACGGCTGCAGGGCCTGCGATGATGAGCCAGACGTGACCATGGGTCCACCAAGGCTTTGTATCAAACTGTGCGGTTGCGTTCATAGTGACTTTCAGCGGGGCACGATAAACACAGATTTTTCGACCACAAAGTCGTCTGTGCCCACGGCTTGAATTTCAAACAGGATTTTGTGCGAGCCAGCTTCCGAAGAGCCATACGGAATGTCTGCACGCAAGACCACCCAACGGGACTGAGCCGCATCGACCTTCACATCGGTTTCAGTTTCGATGCGAATGTTGGGCAAACCACGCACTGACAAATGGTAGGTCTGGGCATTCTCCGAAGCATTCATGATCTGCAGACGGTACACATTCTCCAATGTACCGACCTCCGTGATGCGGGACAAGGTAGAACGATCGCGCACCACATCCACTTTGAAGGGCGTGCGCAAACTGAGCGACACCAAAACAAATGCGATCAAGCCAATCAAGAACATCGCATAGACCTGGACGCGTGGCCGCAACATGCGCTGAAGCATTTGCTTGGCTGACCATTTTTGTCCCATGGCGTTTTGTGTCGCAAAGCGCACCAAGCCACGCTCGTAGCCCATTTTGTCCATCACGGAATCACACACGTCCACACAAGCGCCGCATGAAATGCATTCGTACTGCAAACCATTGCGAATGTCGATGCCGGTCGGACACACCTGAACGCACATGGTGCAATCTACGCAAGACCCCAGTTGCGGCTTAGTCAAATCAGCATTTCGCGAACGAGGACCACGCGGTTCACCCCGCTCACTGTCATAAGTCACGATGAGTGTGTCGTGGTCAAACATGGCGCTCTGGAAACGCGCATAGGGACACATGTATTTGCAAACCTGCTCACGCATAAAGCCCGCGTTGCCATAGGTCGCAAAGGCGTAGAAGAACACCCAAAACAATTCCCACGAACTCATGTGCGTGGTGAAAAACTCCATGGCCAATTCACGAATCGGCGTGAAGTAGCCCACAAAGGTGAAGCCAGTCCAGATTGACAAGAAGATCCAGATCAGATGTTTGTACCACTTCTTCACCAGTTTTTCGAGGGAGAAGTCCGCACCATCCAAACGCATGCGCGCCGAACGATCCCCTTCGATCTTGCGTTCAATCCAGAGAAAAATTTCGCTGTACACCGTTTGGGGACAGGCAAAGCCACACCACAAACGTCCAGCAACTGCGGTGAATAAAAACAGCGACAAGGCTGAAATCACCAACAAGCCTGTCAAGTAAATGAAGTCTTGCGGATACAGGACCAAACCAAAGATATAAAAGCGCCGCGATGCCAAGTCAAACAAAACCGCTTGACGCGTGCCCCACTCCAACCAAGGCAAGCCATAAAACACCAGCTGCGTCAGCGCGACAAAAAACCAACGCCATTGTGCAAACACACCTTGGACAGATCGGGGATAGATTTTTTTAGCAGCCGCATAAAGCGAGACCATCGCCTCGTCGTCAGCACCCGCAGGTGCTGCGACGATGGGGATGGTCTTGCGCTGCTTCGCGTCGTCAGCAGAGTTCAAGGTGATTACTTCGCAGTATCCGTCGCGACTGCAGTCGCAGGTTGATTAGAAAAGCCCCACACATAAGCAGTCAACACGTGGATTTGCGAGGGTGTCAAACGACCTTCTTGCGCGGGCATTTGATTGACCTTGCCCGCATTGATCATGGCCGTGATCGCCTCTTCGCCCCAACCGTGCAACCAGATTTTGTCGGTCAAATTGGCAGAACCCAAAGCTTGGTTACCTTTGCCGTCCATGCCGTGACAGGCGGCACAAGCACCAAACTTCGACTTACCCAAAGCGGCGCGCACGGAGTCGTGTGGACTGCCAGACAGACTCAACACATAGTGAGAGACGTTGCGAATGTCGTCGGGTGAGCCCACAGCAGCAGCCATGGGAGGCATTTGGCCAATGCGACCTTTGGTGATCGTTTCTTTGATCTTGTCAGGCGTGCCACCGTGCAACCAATCGCCGTCGGTCAAGTTAGGAAAGCCTTTGGAGCCATGCGCATCAGAGCCGTGACATTGGGCGCAGTTGTTCATGAACAAACGCTCACCCACAGCCATGGCTTTGGGGTCGGTCGACAATTTCTCAGGCGTTTGCGCGTCAAACGCCGCATACAAAGGCTGCAGGTCTGCATTGGCTTTGGCCACTTCAGCATCGTATTGACCCTGAGAAGTCCAACCCAACTTGCCCACATAGCTGCCTAACGTAGGGTAGGCCACGCTGTACACCGCTGCAAACACGATGGTGATGATGAACAGCCACAACCACCAACGCGGCAAGGGGTTGTTCATTTCGCGCAAGTCACCGTCCCACACATGGCCGGTGGTACCGTCTTCCGTTTGATGCGCTGACACTTTGACTTGTGCGGAAAACCACAACAAGAAAGCGCAATACAGCACGCCAATGATCGAAATAGCGGCCACAAAGACCGACCAAAAACTACTTGTGAAATCACTCATGATTCGATTCCTTTACAGAGCACCTAGGGCACTCAGTCCTGATCGAGGGGCAACTTAGAGGCCTCCTCGAAATCTTCTTTGTTGCGCTTGGAATAAGCCCAAACGATGATGCCAATAAAGACGGCAAATGAGATCACCGTGGTGGCCGCGCGCAAATCGTTCACGTCCATGGTGTGCTCCTTATTTCAGGGCCAAGCCCAGAACTTGCAAATAAGAAATCACGGCTTCCATTTCGGATTTGCCCTTGACGTCTTCTGCCGCCTTGGCAATCTCTTCATCCGAGTAAGGCACGCCCACGGTACGCAAAGCTTTCAGGTGTGCAGGCATCTCTGCAGCGTTCACCATGTTCTTGTTCAACCATGGGTATTCGGGCATGTTCGACTCGGGCACCAAATCACGTGGGTTGTTCAAATGCACACGGTGCCATTCATCGCTGTACTTACCGCCCACACGCGCCAAGTCAGGACCGGTGCGCTTGCTGCCCCATTGGAAGGGGTGGTCGTACACCGACTCGCCGGCGACTGAGTAGTGGCCGTAGCGCAAAGTTTCAGCACGGAAAGGACGAATCATTTGCGAGTGGCAGTTGTAACAACCTTCGCGCACGTAAATGTCACGACCCGCCAGCTGCAATGCGGTGTAAGGCTTCACGCCCGTCACCGGCTCCGTGGTGGATTTCTGGAAAAACAAAGGCACGATTTCAACCAAGCCGCCGATGGCAACCGAAATCAAAATCAGCACGATCATCAAGAAGTTGTTGGTCTCCACACGGGCGTGGGAGAAACCTTTGGAATTGTTGTCAGACATGTGGTTCTCCTCAGTCGTGGGCAGGTGCAGGAATAGCGACGCTGACTGTGTTGCCGTTTAAAGCCGTTTTCAGCACGTTCCAAAGCATGATCAACATGCCGGCCAAGTACAACAAGCCACCCAACATACGGATCACATAGAACGGGTAAGTGGCTTTGACAGACTCCACAAAGGTGTAGGTCAAGGTGCCGTCTGCGTTGATGGCGCGCCACATCAGGCCCTGCATCACACCGGCAATCCACATCGCCGCGATGTAGAGCACGATGCCGATGGTGGCCATCCAGAAATGGACCTCAATCGCCTTCTTGCTGAACATCTCTTTTTGACCGAACAACTTAGGAATCAAGTAGTAGATGGAGCCCATCGACACCAAACCCACCCAACCTAAAGCACCCGAGTGCACGTGGCCCACGGTCCAGTCGGTGTAATGCGACAAGGCGTTGACGGTTTTGATCGCCATCATCGGACCTTCGAACGTGGACATGCCGTAAAAAGACAAAGACACGATCAAGAAACGCAAGATGGGGTCATCGCGCAGTTTGTGCCATGCGCCCGACAAAGTCATGATGCCGTTGATCATGCCGCCCCAGCTTGGCGCCAACAACACGAGCGAGAACACCATACCCAAGGACTGCGTCCAGTCAGGCAACGCGGTGTAGTGCAGGTGATGTGGACCCGCCCACATGTACGTGAAAATCAAAGCCCAAAAGTGCACGATCGACAAGCGATACGAGTAAACAGGGCGGCCAGCTTGCTTAGGGATGAAGTAATACATCATGCCCAAGAAGCCTGCGGTCAAGAAGAAGCCCACCGCGTTGTGGCCATACCACCATTGAATCATCGCGTCTTGAGCGCCCGCATAGGCAGAGTACGACTTCATCCAACCGGCAGGAATGGCAGCGCTGTTGACGATGTGCAACAAAGCCACCGCAATGATGAAGGCGCCGTAGAACCAGTTCGCCACGTAGATGTGCTTGACCTTGCGCGTACCGACGGTGCCAAAAAAAACAATCGCGTACGACACCCAGACCACCGCAATCAGCAAGTCAATCGGCCATTCAAGTTCGGCATATTCCTTACCTTGGGTAAAACCCAAGGGCAAGCTGATGGCCGCTGCCACGATGACCAACTGCCAACCCCAAAAGGTAAACGCGGCCAACTTGGGCAAAAACAACGTGGTGTGACAGGTGCGCTGCACCACGTAATAGCTGGTGGCAAACAGTGCACTGCCGCCAAACGCAAAAATCACCGCGTTGGTGTGCAATGGACGCAAACGGCCATAGCTCAACCAAGGAATGCCAAAGTTCAGTTCGGGCCAAGCCAGTTGAGAGGCGATGATCACCCCCACCAACATGCCAACCACGCCCCAGACCACCGCCATGATGGAAAACTGCCGTACAACGGTATCGCTGTAGACGGACTGCTGTGATGAGTTCATCGGTCACCTTTCATTTTTAATCAGTATCCTCAATATCCCTAGGTCGGGTATTGATGCAAATCAATCGTCGCGAAGAATGCGCTCGCCTTCTTGCTCTACGCCTTCAAATTGGCCTTGATGAATGGCCCACCAGAGGCCGCCAAGAATGCACAAAACCAAGATCACCGACAAAGGAATTAACAAATACAAAATATCCATCAAAACCCTTTCGTGAGCCTTAAAGCGTTCAAAACAACCCAAAGCGAACTCACCGCCATCCCCAAACCCGCCAACCACGCAGGCAAAAAGCCGAATGCAGCAAGTGGCACACAGACCGCGTTGTACAGCGCCGCCCAAGCCAGGTTTTGCTTGACAACCCGTAGCATGTGACGCGCCAACTTGACACTGCGCGCGACAACCAACAAGCTGCCGCCCATCAGCACCAAATCTGACTTCGACTGCGCCAAAGGCACTGCATTGCCAAACGCCATCGAGACATGCGCCCCCGCCAGCACCGGCCCATCATTGAGCCCATCACCGACCATCGCCACCTGCGCACCTCGGGCTTGCGCCTCTTGCATACGGACCAATTTATCTTGTGGTGAACAAGCCCCCACAGCATGTGCAATGCCCACACGTTGCGCGACACGCTGCACCGCCTCAACTTGATCGCCAGACAACAACCACACATCGATGCCCAATGCTTGAAGGCCTTGAACGGTTTGTGCTGCGTCATCGCGCACATCCTCTGACAACTGCCAACTGGCGAGCCATGCGTTTTCGTTGCACAAGTGTACTTGGCAAGTCTGCGCATATTCGGGTATTCCCTTACCTTGAGGCAAACAAAACTGCGCAGATCCCAACCGCAAGGTTTGCACGACACCGCCCTGCAAGCCTTGCCCCATCACTTCATGCACATCGCCCACATCTAACGCAAGCGCCATGCCCAAATCGTGCTGAGCAGCCACCAGCGCACGCGACAAAGGATGCACCGAATGTTGCGCCAAAGCCGCTGCAATGCCGAGGGCATGCTCTGGCGTTGTGCCCTCAGCCGTCCAAACTTGGGTGATACGCTGACCGTCGCGGGTCAAGGTGCCTGTTTTGTCAAAAATCAACGTGTCAATCTTGGCCAAGGACTCCAAGGCTTGCATACGCCGCACCAGCACACCATGACGCGCCAGAGTACCCGCAGCCGCCAGCATAGCGGCAGGCGTCGCTAAAGACAATGCGCAAGGACACGTCACCACCAACACCGCCACCGCCACCATCAGCGCATGGCTCGGGTTGCTTGGCCACCACGCCACAGCCGACAACGCGGCCATGGCCAAAACACCGATCAAAAAGGGCTTGGCCACACGGTCAGCCAATTGCGCCAAGCGCGGTTTTTGCAGCGAGGCATCTTCCATCAACGCCACAATTTTGGAAAACTGCGTGCCTTCCCCCACCTGCGTCACACGGACCACCACAGTAGCGCTCAGGTTGTGGCTACCCGCCACCACAAGGCTGCCCACACCGCGAGACTGTGGACGCGACTCGCCCGTGAGCAAGGCCTCATCCGCCAAGGTTTGGCCTTGCAAAACAACACCGTCAGCAGGAAAACTTTCACCGGCCAACACACGAATCACATCGTCCACCAAGACGCGGCGAACTGCCACACGCTCAAAGCGACCATCTGTTTGTTGACGCTCGACGCTGTCGGGCAAACGATTCATCAGGACTTCAAGCGCGCCCGCGGTGCGGTCACGCAAACGCAGCTCTAGCCAACGGCCAGTGAGTAAGAAAAACACAAACATGGTCAAGGAGTCGTAATAGACCTCGCCACCAAACATGCCATGGGGCTCAAACGTCGCCGCTGAACTCAACGCAAAGGTGATGACCATGCCTAAAGCCACCGGGAAATCCATGCTGATGCGACGCTGACGAATATCTCTCAGGGCATTGCTAAAAAATGGGCCGCATGAAAAAAGCACCACAGGCAAGGTCAACACCCACGATGCCCAACGCAACAAAAACACCATATCGGGGGTAATGTCCCCCTCCCCCGACACGTAAGCCGGATAGGCATACATCATCACTTGCATCATGCAAAAACCGGCGACCAACCAGCGCCACAAGGCGCGGCGGGTCTCAAGTTGGCGTGCCTGGCGCAAGGTGCTATCAGCGGCAGGCAAGGCACCATAGCCCGCTTTTGAAATGGCCGCCATCCACATGGACGGCGAGACGAGGGCATCTGACCACACGATCTTTGCGCGGTGTGTGGCGGCGTTGACTTCTGCCGATTGCACCCCAGGCACCGCCAGCAAGGCATCTTCAATGGCAAAGGAGCAAGCAGCGCAGTGCATGCCTTGAATCACGACATGCGAGTCCCAAACTTGGGGGCTGGCTTGGGATGATGTGGGCGCGTGTGGTTGGCTAAAACGCAACCACTCTTGGCGGTCGTCCAGCAAAAGCACAGTCGATGGATCTGAATACATATATGCTGTAGCCTAGCGCGTCCTTCTTGCTTAAGCTTGACTTACGTCAAGACACGGTAAAACCCAAGCGCTAAGCTGAACCTGTTCATAACTTAGGAGTCACTGATGTACACACGAATTTTGGTCGCCACCGACGGATCTACTTTGTCCAAAAAAGCCATCACAAGTGCGATTGCCTTGGCCGCCTTGAGTGGCGCTGAGTTGGTCGCTGTCAAAGTGACGCCACGTTACCCACAAAGTTATTTCGAAGGTTCTTTGCCCCTGAACCCAACTGAAGTCTCAAAAATTGAGAAACAGTGGGCCGATGACGCACAGAAAATGCTCGACACCGTGGTCAAAGCTGGCAAAGCCAAAGGCGTGAGTGTGAAGCCTGTGGTGGTGAAATCGGACATCGTGTCAGACGCCATCATCGCCACGGCTAAAAAACAAAAAGCCGATTTGATTGTGATGGCCTCGCATGGCCGCCGTGGCATCAAGCGTTTGTTGCTGGGCAGTGAAACCCAGCAAGTCTTGACGCACGCCAGCGTGCCTGTGCTCGTCTTGCGCTAAGCCTTGGCGATCAGGCGGTGATGCGTGACTTGGCTGCTTGGTATTCACGTTTCAAACGTGCGACCAACTCAGCAGCCGGTACCACCGCCTTGATCGCGCCAATGCCTTGGCCGCAGCCCCAGATGTCTTTCCACGCTTTTTTAGCGTCACCACCAAAATTCATTTTGCTGGGGTCGCTCTCGGGCAAGTTGTCTGGGTCTAAACCGGCATTGCGGATCGAAGGCGCCAAGTAATTGCCATGCACGCCCGTGAACAAATTGCTCAACACAATGTCGTCTGATGTGCTCTCGACCACCGCTTGCTTATAGTCTTCAGCCGCACGGGCTTCTTCTGTCGCAATAAACGCTGAACCGATGTACGCAAAGTCAGCACCCATGGCTTGCGCCGCCAACACGGCACCACCCGTGGCAATAGAGCCACTCAGTGCAACGGGGCCATCGAACCACTCGCGAATCTCTTGAATCAAGGCAAATGGGCTTTTGACACCGGCGTGCCCGCCTGCACCTGAGGCCACAGCGATCAGGCCATCGGCGCCTTTTTCAATCGCTTTTTTCGCAAATTTGTTGTTGATCACATCGTGCAACACGATACCGCCATAGCTATGCGCCGCTTCGTTCACATCTTCACGCGCCCCCAGAGAGGTGATGATGATTGGCACTTTGTACTTCACGCACATGGCCATGTCGTGCTCTAAGCGGTCATTGCTTTTGTGAACAATTTGGTTGATCGCAAAAGGCGCAGCCGGTTGGTCAGGATGCTCACGGTTGTGCGCAGCCAAAGCTTCGGTAATTTCAATCAGCCACTCCTCCAGTTGCTCAGCCGGACGCGCATTGAGCGCGGGCATGGAGCCCACCACGCCGGCCTTGCACTGAGCGATCACCAGCTTTGGATTGCTGATGATGAACAAAGGTGAAGCGATGACTGGGAATTTCAGTGTGTCAAATACAGCAGGAAGTTTGGACATGAATTGCACTTTCAAAAAAAGAAGCGAGCCTCAAGGCACAGGATGTTTGATCCAAGCAGAAATTTGCGCCACGGCCTCGGATTCCATACCTATATAGCCATGGTGGTGAAATGCTTCACACGGTGGGCCTGTCGGATTTTGTCCGCCATCGACTTCCATGTATTTCTTCACAGGGGAGGCAGTGAGCTTGGGCATCAAGCGCTCTGCCAAATAGGGGGGCGTGATTTTGCAGCCATCTTTGGCATGCTGGTGTACCAACACAGGCACCAGCAACTTATCCAAAGCCAACTCAGACACAGAACCACCAAACTGATGCCCTGTGACGGTTGACGTCAAAACGACACCGGCAATCGAAGTCCCTAAATCCATGCCCGCAGCGGCAGCGCTGAGCGTACCTTGACTTGTGCCCACCAACCACACTGGCACTTGGCTACGTTCGCGCAGGGATTGCACAACGGCACGTACATCGGTCAAATGTTCGGCAGATTGTCGAAATGCGGGGGTCATCTTAGGGGCATCGCTGGGGTTTCCCATCAGCGCCACATTGAACCCCGCCTTGGCAAATTCGTCGCGACTGCGCATCAAAAAATTGCCCGACTTCGGTTCGCCATCACGATAGCCAATGCCGCCACCGCCACCGGCAAAAAGCAAGACAGTTGCCGTGGCCCCGTCCCTCGGCATCCACCAGTAACTGATGGTGACCTCGGGACGCGTGGTCAACGGGATCAGGCGGTCAGCCGCCCAAGCCGGCTGGGCAGCACACAAGACCAAGCACACCATGCACAAAACACGTCGAAACGAATCTTGCATGCTTGTTGGTCCTGGCATGGCTTGCAATTTAAAAAGCGTCCAAGGCCATTTCGGTCACGCTGTTTGCACCGTCAACGATGCTGTCGCGGGTACCTGGCACTTTGGCCAAGATGTGGTCAGCATAGAAACGTGCGGTGGTGATCTTGGCTTGCATGAATGCCGCGTCTGCGCCCTTGGCCAGATGGTCCTGTGCCACCAACAAGGCACGCGCCATTTGCCAACCGGCCACCAAATTGCCGGTCAACATCAAATAAGGCACGCTGCCTGCAAACACCGCGTTAGGGTTTGACTTGCTGTTGGCAGCCACAAAATCGACCACCGTCAAGAAGGCCTCACGCGCCGCTGTCAAACGCGCAGCCACAGCCAACGCGTTGGCACTCCCTTGCTGAAGCAAAGCAGCTTCGGTTTTGGCAATTTGTGCAGCAATACCTTTGGCTGTTTGGCCGCCGTCACGCGCTGTTTTGCGCCCCACCAAGTCATTGGCCTGAATGGCGGTGGTGCCTTCGTAGATGGTCAAAATTTTGGCGTCGCGGTAATACTGCGCTGCGCCTGTTTCTTCAATGAAGCCCATGCCGCCGTGCACTTGCACGCCCAAGCTGGTGACTTCCAAGCTCATCTCGGTGCTGAAGCCTTTGACCAAAGGCACCAAAAACTCATAGAACGCCAAGTTCTCTTTGCGCGCCTCAGCGTCGGGGTGATGGTGCGAGGCGTCATAAGCAGCAGCCGCCACAGAAGCCATCGCGCGGCAGCCTTCGGTGTAGGCGCGCATGGTCATCAACATGCGGCGCACATCAGGGTGGTGAATGATGGGCGCGCTGGTCTTCATGCTGCCATCCACAGGACGGCTTTGCACGCGGTCGCGCGAGAAGGTGACGGCTTTTTGGTAAGCACGTTCAGCAATTGAAATGCCTTGCACACCGACGGCGTATCGGGCGGCATTCATCATGATGAACATGTATTCCAAACCGCGGTTTTCTTCGCCCACCAAGAAGCCCACAGCGCCGCCATGGTCGCCATACTGCAACACGGCTGTAGGGCTGGCTTTGATGCCCATCTTGTGCTCAATGCTCACGCAGTGCACATCGTTGCGTGCACCCAATGAACCGTCTTTGTTGACCATGAACTTAGGCACCACAAACAAGCTGATGCCTTTCACACCTTCGGGTGCGCCTTGCACACGCGCCAGCACGAGGTGGACGATGTTCTCGGCCATGTCGTGCTCACCGTAAGTGATGAAAATCTTGGTGCCAAACACCTTGAAGGTGCCATCGGGCTGTGGCTCTGCGCGGGTACGCACAGCAGCCAGATCTGAGCCGGCTTGAGGCTCTGTCAAATTCATGGTGCCGGTCCACTCACCAGAAATCAATTTCTCAAGGTAAGTGGCCTTGAGGTCGTCCGAACCCGCGGTCAACAAAGCTTCAATCGCACCGTCCGTCAACATGGGGCACAAGGCAAAACTCATGTTGGCCGAGTTGAGCATTTCGCCGCAGGCTGCACCGATGGTTTTGGGCAAGCCTTGCCCCCCAAAATCAGCGGGATGCTGCAGGCTTTGCCAGCCACCTTCGGTGAACTGGGCATAGGCTTCTTTGAAGCCCGGCGTGGTGGTGACGTTGCCATCTTTGAAGAATGAAGGGTTCTTATCGCCCTCCCAGTTCAAAGGCACCAACACCGACTCGTTCAACTTGGCACATTCTTCCAGCACGGCTTGCGCAGTTTCTAAACCGGCATCTTCAAAACTGGGCAATTGGGCGATCTGGTCAAGTCCGGCCAGGTGCTGCATGTTGAACAACATGTCTTTGACGGGGGCGATGTAGCTCACGGTGAGTCTCCAAGAATCAATACAAACAAGAAAAAAGGCACCCCGCAGAGTGCCTTTTGATCACAGACTTAAAGTGCCGAAACCAGCTCTGGCACAGCCACAAACAAGTCCGCCTCCAAACCGAAATCGGCCACCGAGAAGATCGGTGCTTCGGGGTCTTTGTTGATCGCCACGATGACCTTGCTGTCTTTCATACCGGCCAAATGCTGAATGGCGCCGCTGATGCCGCATGCCACATACAACTGAGGGGCCACGATCTTGCCGGTTTGTCCCACTTGCCAATCGTTGGGGGCGTAACCCGCATCGACCGCAGCGCGGCTGGCGCCCATCGCGGCACCAAGCTTGTCGGCCAATGGTGTCATGACTTCGGCAAACTTTTCAGCCGAGCCCAAAGCACGGCCACCCGACACGATGATCTTGGCAGCCGTCAATTCAGGACGGTCGCTCTTGGTCACTTCACGGCCCACAAAACTGCTCTTGCCAGAGTCAGCCACAGCAGCCACGCTCTCGACGGCAGCCGAACCACCCGAAGCCGCGGCGGCATCAAAGCCCGTGGTGCGCACGGTGATGACTTTGACGGCATCCAGAGACTGCACCGTGGCCATCGCGTTACCCGCATAAATGGGGCGCTCGAAGGTGTCGGCGCTGTCGACGCGGGTGATGTCGCTGATTTGTGCAACGTCCAACTTGGCCGCCACGCGTGGGGCCACGTTTTTGCCACCTGCAGTTGCAGGGAACAAGAGATGGCTGTAACCAGCGGCCACCGCGAGCACTTGGGCTGCCACGTTTTCGGCCAAGCCGTCCGTCAAGGTCGTACCGTCGGCATGCAGCACTTTGGTGACGCCTGTAATTTGTGCGGCAGCAGCGGCAGCAGCAGCGGCGTTATGGCCTGCCACCAACACATGAACCTCGCCACCCAAAGCGGCAGCAGCGGTCACGGTGTTGAGGGTCGAAGGCTTGATGGAAGCGTTGTCGTGTTCAGCAATCACGAGAGATGTCATAGTGTTTCTCCTGCGTAGTTCTAATTAGATGACTTTGGCGACGTTCTTGAGCTTGTCGACCAAGGTGGCCACATCGGGCACTTTGATACCAGCGCTGCGCTTGGGTGGCTCACTGACCTTCAAGGTCTTGATGCGCGAGGTCACGTCTACGCCGAGGTCTTCGGGCTTGAACACATCGAGTTGCTTTTTCTTGGCCTTCATGATGTTGGGCAAGGTCACATAGCGTGGCTCGTTCAAACGCAAATCGGTGGTGATCACAGCGGGCAAGCTGACCGACACGGTTTCCAAACCACCGTCAACTTCGCGGGTGACGCTGGCTTTGCCATCGGCCACTTCAACTTTGGACGCGAACGTGGCTTGGGGCAAATCCGCCAAAGCGGCCAGCATTTGACCGGTCTGGTTGCAATCGTCATCGATCGCTTGTTTGCCCAAGATCACCAAGCCTGGCTGCTCTTTGTCCACCAAGGCTTTGAGCAACTTGGCCACCGCCAAGGGCTGCAACTCTTCAGCGGTTTCGACCAAGATGCCGCGGTCCGCGCCGATGGCCATGGCCGTGCGCAGCGTTTCTTGGCATTGGGTCACACCGCAAGACACGGCGATGACTTCAGTCACCACGCCCTTCTCTTTCAAGCGAACAGCTTCTTCGATGGCAATTTCATCAAAGGGGTTCATGCTCATTTTGACGTTGGCGATGTCCACGCCTGAGTTGTCCGACTTGACACGAACCTTCACGTTGTAGTCAACAACGCGTTTGACAGCGACCAATACCTTCATGGCAAAAGCTCCAAGTTTTGAGTGAAAACAGATTGACGTTTACGTAAACGTCACATTGTAGGGTTTAGGAACGGTATTTTTTAGAACGACCGTGCTTTTTTAGCTATTGTGCACAAAATTCAGCGCTTCAAGTCCGAAGCACCACCTCCTGTGGCGACTTCACCAACAACACACCCGCACCACGCAACGCAGCCAGCGTTGCGATATTGACGCCTGAGCGTGCTGAAGATTGGCCGTTTGCAGGGTCATCCATCCAAAAATTGAGCGTGAATCTCAGTCCTTGTGGCGCCACTTCGGCCAGCAAAGCGACGGGCGCAGGCTCGGGCATGACGCGCGGCGCGCTCAACGCGGCGCCGACCAGCAAAGCCTGAACTTGCGCAACATCGCTCTCCAAACCCACCCAAAACGTGCAGGTTTGAAGCATGTTGGTACTTTCTAGAGACAAGTTTTCCACGCGCTGCGTGATCAGCAACTCGTTGGGCACCACCGACTCACTGCCGTTGTTGGCGCGTACCAAGGTGTAGCGGGTTTTGATGTCCGTCACGCGCCCTTCAAAGCCATCGACCCGCACGTAATCGCCAATGCGCAGTGAGCGTTCCAACAAAATCACAAAGCCGCTGACGTAGTTGGCAGCCAACTTTTGCAAACCAAAACCAATACCCACGCCCAACGCACCGCCTAAAACCGACAGCGCGGTCAAGTCCACCCCCAACGAGGACAAGGCAAACAAAGCCCCGATCAACAACAAGATGGCCCGTAATGCATTGGAGGCCACACGGCGCATCGACAAATCAGACACTGCGCGGTTGAGCAAGCGATTCTCGATGGCGGCAGACAGCCACAAGCTCAGCACCAACACAAAACTCGACGTCATCACCACATCAATGACGTGCATCACACTGATGCGGGTCTTGCCTAGGGTAAAAGTTAGGCTATCCAGCTCCTCAATGGCCGGCGCCAAAAGCCCCGTGATCCATAAAACGGCCAAGACCCAAGCCAACCAAGACACCACCCGCTCAATGGCGCGTGCGCCTTGTGAGGCAGGAAAGACGGCCGTCAACACGCGCGCAATCAACCGAATGATGACCAGCGAGACCAAAATCGGCAGCACCACCTTCAAGACTGGCACATGCTGCCATTTGAGCAAACCAAGTTTCAAACCAAAGGTGAACACCAGCGACAACGTGGGAAACAACAAACCGTCCACCACGCGGCGACCAAACAGAATCGACCCGCGCCCTGCGGCCCCTCGCCCCAAGACCCAACTGATGCACCAAGCCAGCCCAATGCAAGCCAACAGGCCCAGCAGTTCCAACACGATGGCCGGACTTTGTAAGTCCAGCCATAACTCTTGCAAATCACTCATGACGATTCGTTTTCATCAAATATCCGCCAACACGCGCAAATGCGCTTCAACGCTGCGGCTCAGCGCGCTCAAGTCGTAACCGCCCTCCAAACAAGAAACAATGCGTCCTTGGGCGTGACGCAAGGCAATTTGGCGCACACGGTGGGTGATCCAGCTGTAATCTTGCTCGGTCAAGCCCAGCTGGCCCATGTCGTCTTCGCGGTGCGCATCAAACCCTGCGCTGATGAAAATCATCTCGGGCTTGAACTCTTCCAAGCGCGGCACCCAATACGTTTCAATCAACTCCCGCACATCCATGCCTTTGGTGTAAGCAGGCACAGGAATGTTGACCATATTGGCGGCTGGGTTCTCTGCCCCTGTGTAGGGATAAAACGGGTGCTGAAAAAAACTCACCATCAGCACACGGTCATCACCCGCCAAGATGTCTTCCGTGCCGTTGCCGTGGTGCACATCAAAGTCGACGACAGCCACGCGCTTCAGGCCGTGGCGTTCCAGCGCGTACTTAGCAGCAATCGCCACATTGTTAAAAAAGCAAAACCCCATGGCTTGTTTGCGGGTGGCGTGGTGCCCCGGGGGGCGGACGGCGCAAAAAGCATTCTCAAGTTCACCCGCCAAGACCGCGTCAGTGGCCGCGATGGCAGCGCCTGCCGAGCTGAGGGCGGCTTTCCATGTGTGCGCATTGATGGCGGTGTCGGCATCCATGTGTGAATAAGCGGGGCCACCGGCTTCGATGTCCTCTTGCAAGCGGTCGCTGGTGCCACGCAAAGCCGCGATGTACATGCGGTCGTGGGCCAACTCAATGTCTGCCAACGGCGCTTCGGGGGCTTGCAGTTGGGTGAGGCCCAAATCCACACCGCTGATCAAGAGGCGGTCTTGAATCGCACTCAAGCGATCAGGGCATTCAGGATGGCCAGCGCCCATCTCATGCAACCAACATTCGGGATGGGTGTAATAACCAGTTTTACGCATCGTGTGTGTCTCGATTTCTCTCCGTCTCAGCTTACCATGCAGGCCTTGCATTTAGCCCTTGGCAAACCCGCGTGACACTCTCTACCCTGCGTCCTTTTACTTGCGTTGCACTGTTTGCGGCCTTCATGGCCACCAGCGCCTGCGCCACCCCCAAACACAAAAGCCATGACACGCCGCGTCCCAAAAAACACAAAGTAGTTCAAAAGGACAAGGTCAACAGCCCCACGTTTGGCCTCACACCACACGTGTCGATCTTGGCTGACGAGTTGGCCAAACAACATGCCTTACCTGTGACTTGGGTACGCGAACAACTCAGCGCTGCACGTCGCTTGAATGGCGTGCCGCAATTGGTCATGCCGCCGCCCGTCAGCGTGCCTAAAAACTGGCGGGCCTACCGCGAGCGTTTCATTGAATCTCGAAGAATCGAGGCTGGCGTTCAGTTTTGGCAAACCTACCGCAGTGCCCTCACCCGTGCCGAGCAAACCTATGGCGTGCCTGCCGAAATGATCGTGGGCATCATCGGGGTTGAGACCTTTTACGGTCAAAACATGGGCAACTACCGCGTACTCGATGCCTTGACCACCCTGACCCTCGATTTCCCCGCTGCGCACCCACGCGCCGCTGAACGTCAAGCGTTTTTCAAATCGGAATTGGGGCAATTCTTGGTGCAATGGCGCCAATACACCCTCAAAGGCAACACACAGCCCATCACCGGCAGCTTTGCAGGCGCCATGGGTTGGCCCCAATTCATGCCGTCGAGCATCAACAAATTTGCGGTGGACTTTGATGGCGACGGCGCGATTGACCTGCGCAACAGCCCCATCGACGCCATTGGCTCAGTGGCCAACTATTTCAAAGCCTTCGGCTGGCAAACCGGCATGCCCACGCACTACCCCGTGCGCTTTGACGAAGCCCGCCTCGATAAACCCACCCTGCTCGCCCCCGACATCGTGCCCTCATTCAGCGTCAGCAGTTTCTTGGCCAAAGGAGCCTTGCTAGACGGAGACGCGGTGCAACACGCAGGACCATTGGCCTTGGTCGAAGTGTTCAACGGGGACGACGCGCCCAGCTATGTAGCAGGCACAGAAAACTTCTATGTGGTGACGCGCTACAACTGGAGCAGCTATTACGCCTTGGCGGTGATTGAGTTGGGGCAAGCCGTCAAAGCGGCCAAGGACCGCTGAAACATCAGCGCTTTACCCTGATGAATCCCCTGAACCCCAAGAAATTGCTGTTGACCAAATGGACGGCTGTCATCCCTGTGGCCAAACAAAAGCACTTCTTGGTCAGCCGCGTGATTCGACCCGAGTCACCCACCGAGCCGATTGAGTCGGTGGAAATCGAAGCGGTGTTTTCAAAAGCCACGCGAATCATTCCGTGGCGTGAACTGCAAGACGACAGCGTCTGGCGGCAAGGTTGGGTTTAACCGAGCGCAGGACTCAGTCTTTGGGCAATTGACGTTGTTCGTGGACTTCTCGCACCACGACGTCCTCCACCACATCAGCATTGAGCGCCGTGCGCTGGGCGTGCCCATGCGCTTCATGCCAGTGGCCATCGCTGGTACGAGACCAACTGGACCAGCTTGCACTCTGGCTAGTCTGCATTCCTTTGCGCATGGTCTTAATGTGCTGCCACATCACCACCACTTGTGGCTTTCGCCCCGTCAGCAGCCAACGTGCGCAAGCAAATGCCACATAAAGGGCCAACCAACACAACACGCCCAAAGCGAACAACACAGCGAAAGCCATGCCGAACAAAGCGAGTATCAAACGCGTAAAAAATGCCATGACTTGATGTTAACGGGGACGATCGGCATTGGCACATGAGCCGTTATGCAAGCAAGAACATATTGCCACGGTATTACGCCGCCCATACGCTAGAAGCACTTACCGAGGTCTACATGCGCATTTTTAGCAAAACCAAACAACTGACTTTTTTAGCCATCATGACAATAGGCATCATGCATGCCTTCGCGCAACCCACTTCGCAACCCAGTGCCGTCTGGGGCAATGGTCAAAACAAGTTCTCACTGGCGACTGGCAGTCCGGGCGAACTGGGACTCTTGGAAGTCTTGGCGACTGATTTCGCAACAACACACGATGCCACGGTGACTTGGTACAAAGCTGGATCGGGTCAGGCCATGCGTTTGTTGGAAGAGCGCAAAGTGGATATGGTGCTGGCCCATGCGCCCCCAGCTGAACGCAAAGCCATTGCCGACGGATGGGCAAAGGGACGAAACCTCATCGGCTCAAACGAGTTTTGGATTTTGGGCCCAGCCACTGACCCTGCAAAGATTGCGTCTGCCACTGACGCCATAGATGCGTTCAAACGCATTCAAGACTCTGGTTCAAAGTTCGTATCGCGCGGTGACAACTCAGGCACGCATCAAAAAGAAAATGAGATTTGGAAAGTCGCAGGAAGAACGCCAGATAGCACAACGTTGATCATCACCAAAGACTTCATGACAGCCAGCATGAAACGAGCAAACGATGAAGGTGCCTACTTTCTAACTGATTCCAGCACATTCATTGTTGAACGTCAGAACATGCCCAAGTTGCAGAAGTTGTTCAGAGGTGGTCCCCTCTTGGCGAACCCGTATCACACGCTGTATTTGACTGACCCCACGCCTGGCGCTGAAACAGCAAAGAAGTTTGGCGACTACTTGGCCTCAGACAAGGTTCAAGCGTTATTGCGTGACTTTGGCAAGCCACAACATGGTGAAGCCATGTACAACGACGCTAGGACGACAGCGATCGTGATCAAGGACTAAAGCAGCGATCGCCACTCGCATTAAATCGCGTACTGTCTAAGCGCCCATTGCACACACTCCCGCACCACCTCACTCTCGTGCGTGAGGTGGGCTTGCAGGCTTTGCGTCAACCTTGCGTCTGCACCTTGGCGTAGCGCATTGCCCGCCGCCACGGCCAAATTACGCACCCAACGCGCGTGCCCAATACGGCGAATGGGGCTGCCCTCGGTGTAGCGCAAAAACTCATCTTCGGTCCACGTTAACAAGCGCGTGATGTCTTGCCCAACCAGTCCTGCGCGTGCATCAAAGTCGGGCAAGCTGGCGGTTTGTGCAAACTTGTTCCAAGGACAAATCAGCTGACAGTCGTCGCAGCCGTATATGTGGTTTCCCATCAAGGGGCGCAGGGCTTCGTCGATGGGCCCCGCATGCTCAATCGTCAAATACGAAATACATCGCCGTGCATCCACGACCCCGGGTGCCACGATGGCTTGGGTCGGGCATACGTCGATGCACGCGGTGCATTGGCCACAGTGCGCGCTGGTGGGCTCAGACGCGGGCAGAGCGATATTGAGAAAAATCTCGCCCAAGAAAAACATAGAGCCCGCCTCGCGGTTGAGCACCAAGGTGTGCTTGCCACGCCAGCCCTGCCCGCTGCGAGCGGCTAACTCGGCTTCCAAAACAGGGGCGGAATCGGTGAATGCGCGGTAGTGCAAGCCCTCGTCGCCCAGATTTTCCGCATGTGCGGTCAAATGAGCGTCAATCTGCCGTGCCAAGGTGTCCAAGCGCTGGCGCAACACCTTGTGGTAATCGCGCCCTCGCGCATAGACCGACACCACCGCCTCGCTCGACTTGCTCAGGCGCTGCCACTCCACACTTTGCCAATCGGATGGGGTGTCGCGTGGTAAATAATTCATGCGTGCGGTCAACACACTCAACGTGCCTGGCACCAACTCGGCGGGACGCGCGCGCTTCATCCCGTGACGGGCCATGTAATCCATGTCGCCATGAAAATTTTGACTCAGCCATGCTTGCAAATGCGGCTCGGCAGACGACAAATCCAACGGTGCCACCGCAATTTGGGAAAATCCTAGGGATTTCCCCAAATTTTGTATTTCCGATAGCAATAATTGGTGATAACTGGACAACCGACTTCCTTGAAGAATTCTGTCATTGTAAAAACCCTGTCATGGCCCGATGAAGCCGCCACCGAAGCCTTTGCACAACGCTTGGCAGCGGCGCTGACGCGCGCGCCAAGCGGGCTGCAAGCCTGCATCACCTTGCACGGCGACTTGGGCGCAGGGAAGACCACGTTCGTGCGCCACCTCTTGCGCGCGCTCGGTGTGCAGGGGCGCATCAAAAGCCCAACCTACGCGGTGGTTGAGCCTTACCAAGTGAAGGCGGGTGATATTTGGCATTTCGACTTTTACCGTTTCAGTGACCCACGCGAGTGGGAAGACGCCGGTTTTCGTGACATCTTTGCCAGCCCCGGCCTGACGCTGTGCGAATGGCCAGAAAACGCACAAGGTGTGATGCCCACCCCAGACCTAGATCTGCACATTCGAGTGGGTGACGATGCACAACGCAGTGTCACCCTTCAAGCCAACACCCCGCTCGGGCAGGCTCTGCTGACATGAACAAGCCGCTCCATCGACGCACGCTGATTAAGGGCGGCACATTAGCACTGTTACTAGGCAGCGCCGACATCGCCTTCGGCGCCACCATCATGGCCGTGCGAGTTTGGCCCGCCGCTGATTACACCCGCGTCACGATTGAGAGCGACACCGCACTGAAAACCACGCCCCTGTTTGTGGCCAACCCACCCCGCTTGGCGGTCGACATTGACGGCATCGAACTCAACCCCGCGCTGCGGGAGTTGGTCGGCAAAGTGCGTTCAGACGACCCCTACATCACCGGTGTGCGCGTGGGCCAATACACCCCCACGACAGTGCGCTTGGTGCTGGACTTGCGACAAATGGTGCAGCCCCAAGTCTTCAACCTGCAACCCGTCAGCTCGGGCGGCGCGCGCTACCAACATCGCTTGGTCTTGGACCTTTACCCCACCAAAGTGGCTGATCCGCTGGAAGCACTGATCGTGGACCGACTCAACGGCACGCACACCCACGTGCCATCGATGACCGCCACGCCGTCGGTCTCGGCCTCTACCTTGGGCACGTCATCTGACCCCTTGGGTGAGTTGTTAGCCAGTCAAAATCGTCAACCCCAACCCTTGGCTGCGCAGGCGCCCGCGTCGAGCGCGAGTGCGCCTTTCACATCCGCAGCGTCGGTGGCCAACAACACCGGCCAAGGCAGCGAGCGTTTCATCATCGTGGCGCTCGACCCAGGACATGGCGGCGAAGACCCCGGCGCGATTGGCCCACGTGGCACCAAAGAAAAAGATGTGGTGCTGCAAATTGCCCACCGCATGCGTGAGCGCATCAACAACACGGTCATCAAAACCAAATACGGCAACTTGCCTATGCGCGCTTACCTCACGCGCGACGCAGACTTTTTTGTGCCCTTGCAAGTGCGGGTCGACAAAGCAAGGCGCGTACAGGCCGATTTATTTGTCAGCCTGCACGCCGATGCATTTTTAACGCCACAAGCCAAAGGCGCGAGCGTGTTTGCGCTCAGTCAAGGCGCAGCCTCTAGCGCGGCAGCCCGCTGGATGGCAACCCAAGAAAACCGCGCCGACTTGGTCGGAGGGTTGAACATCAAAACCCAAGATGCCTCCGTGCAACGCGCGCTGCTAGACATGAGCACCACGGCCCAGATCAACGACAGCCTCAAGCTCGGCAGCGAAATGCTGGGCCAAATTCGGCGCATTGGCAAACTGCACAAACCGCAAGTCGAGCAAGCCGGTTTTGCCGTACTCAAAGCCCCCGATATTCCCAGCGTGTTGGTCGAAACCGCCTTCATCAGCAACCCCGACGAAGAAGCCCGCTTGACCAGCGAGAGCTACCAAAACGAACTCGCCAACGCCTTGATGAAAAGCATTGAGCGCTACTTTTCGCGCAACCCACCGCTGGCACGCACCCGAAACACGTGAACCCCATGGCAAACTCAAACGTGGCTTACTTCAACCACGCCGGCGCATCGTTGATGTCGCCCGCCGTGCTCGACACGGTGGTGGCCCATTTGCAGTTAGAAAGCCGCATCGGCGGCTACGCTGCAGCCATGCAGCAGCAGCCAGCGCTCGACCAGGTCTACGCCCGTGCTGCCCAACTGCTGAATTGCGACACAGATGAAGTGGCTTTGACCGACAGCCACTCACGGGGTTGGCGCGACGTGCTGTCGTGCCTTCATTTCTCTCAGGGCGACCGCATTTTGGTGGCGCGCAGCGAATGGGGCGGCAACTACGCGGCGCTCGCACACAAGGCCCAACGCAGCGGGGCCTCTGTGGACATCATCCCCTCCACCGCCACGGGTGAGGTGTGCCTAGACGCACTCGCCCACATGCTCGATGAGCGGGTTCGGTTGGTGTCACTGACTTGGCTTCCCGCCAACGGTGGCCTGATTCAACCCGCAGCCAAAGTTGGCGCTCTGACCCGCGCAGCAGGCATACCGTTCTTTCTCGATGCGGCCCAAGCTGTGGGACAACTGCCCGTGGATGTGCGAGCGTTGGAATGCGATGTGCTGACAACACCTGGACGAAAGTGGCTACGCGGGCCACGTGGCACAGGCTTGCTCTATGTGCGACGGGCCTTTCTTTCAGCGCTGACACCGCCTGTCGTGGACCACTTCACAGCCCCTTTCGCACAAGGGCGCTACACGCTACGCCAAGATGCACGCCGTTTTGAAACCTCCGAGGCGGGCATCGCGGCACGCTTGGGACTGGGCCAAGCGCTTGAAGAGGCGTTGACCCAAGGCCTAGAAAACATTCAACACCGCGTCTTTGCAAAAAGCCAAGCCATCCGTCAGGCACTGGCTCACATTCCTAACGTGCAACTGCGCGATATCGGTGTGGCGCAGTCTGGCTTGGTGTCGTTCACGTTCGATCACAGCACTTCCAAAGTGGCACAGGCGCGACTCAACGCACAGGGTGTGGAAGTCGCGTTGAACGGGCTCGCCTTTACCCCACTCGACCTCCAAGCCCGAGGGCTGACGGACATCATCCGCGCAAGCGCACACACCACCACCACGGATGCCGACATTGACCGGCTCATCCATGCGGTCTCCGAAACTGCAGCCAACACCTAAACACCCCATGACCTCCTCAACGCCAAACCCACAAGCGCGCAACCCCCTGCACGGGCTAACCTTAGAAAAAATCGTCACCGAATTGGCCGACTACTACGGATGGGAAGACTTAGGCCAACGCATTGCCATTCGGTGCTTCACCCACGACCCCAGCGTGGGCTCGAGCCTCAAGTTTTTACGCAAAACACCTTGGGCACGTGAGAAAGTCGAAAGTCTTTATTTGTTCATGCTGCGGGATATAAAGCGCGCAGAACTCAACGGATCAATTGAATAAATATTTATATTTGATTTGGCGGATTCAAGGACGAAGTGCAACACGCTTTAACGAGGCATGGAATACCTCGTGAGGTGTCTTGAATCCTAGTCGCTTTCTGGGGCGATGATTCAATCGGTTTTCAATCATAGTCAATTCCTCATCCGTCAC
>NZ_JAVKLQ010000067.1:0-60913 GCF_031539175.1 Limnohabitans sp.
GCGATAGCAACGAGGGTTTTTTTCATTTCAAGGTTCTCCAAGGTTTGAACAGGGGCTCCAGACTTTCCAGAGCCAACCTCCGTTTTCGGGAAGTTGGCGCTATTGAACCAGACAGCTCTGCAACATTCCACGACAAAGTCGAAAAATAGAGTTTTCATGTTGCTTTGATGCAACAAAGACACCCCTCATGCATGGCAAACCCTAGGAAATACGCCACAAACACGGAAATGCACAAACGGCGTCATTAGCCGTTGGCGGATTTAAACTCAGTGACATGGATGCTCTTCTTATTGCCGCTGACAGTGCCTTGCGCACCGTGTTTGCGAACCACCACGCCAACCGTCTCAACCCAAGTCATGCCATTGCAACGGCCATGACGGAGGCTGAAAAGCGCGAAGCTGCCGCGTTGATGCGGGTCAACCATGTGGGCGAGGTCTGTGCACAAGCGCTGTACACAGCCCAAGCCTTGGCGACACGCGATGTGGCGCTGCGCCAACACCTGACCGAGGCTTGCAACGAAGAAACCGACCATTTGGCGTGGACCGAAGAGCGGCTGAAAGAGTTAGGCGGGCGCACCAGCCTGCTCAACCCGCTTTGGTATGTGGGTGCGTTTGGTATTGGCTACGCGGCAGCCAAACTGGGCGGCGATCGCGTGAGCTTAGGTTTTGTGGTGGAAACCGAGCGCCAAGTCGAGGCGCATTTGCAAAGCCATATGCACCAGTTGCCCGAAAAAGACACCGCTTCACGCGCCATCGTGGCGACCATGAAGGCCGATGAAGCCCGTCATGCGCAAGAGGCATTGGCAGCCGGTGCCACCGAGCTGCCTGCCCCGATCAAAGGGCTGATGAAGCTAGCCGCCAAAGTGATGACCACCGTGGCGCATCGCATCTAAAACACGGGTTTTAAGCTTCTACCACTTCAAAACTGGTGGTGATCTCCGCCGTTTTGCCCAGCATGATGCTGGCAGAACAGTATTTGTCATGGCTCATGGCAATGGCGCGCTCCACGGCCAAGGCGGGAATGGCTTTACCCGTCACGGTGAAATGCATGTTGATCTGGGTGAACACCTTGGGGTCGACCTCAGCGCGCTCGCTGCTGATTTTCACGCTGCAACCGCGCACATCGTGGCGACCGCGCTTCAAAATCAGCACCACGTCGTAAGCCGTGCAACCCCCCGTGCCCGCCAACAGCATTTCCATCGGACGTGGCGCCAAGTTTTGCCCCCCGTTTTCTGGTTTGGCCGCATCAGGGGCGCCATCCATTGCTACGACGTGGCCGCTGCCCGTCTCGGCCACAAAGCCCATGCCTGAGCGGGTGCCCGAATTACCGGTCCAGCTGACGGTGCATTCCATGTTTTTCTCCTAAAAATTGATACCCAATTGTCTGACAAATGTTGCGCTGCAACAGAAAATGTATACACTAGAGGCTTGTCTCCTCCACCCTCAAAAGTGGATTCAGCCCCGAGTTGCAAAACTCGGGGTTTTTTTTCGCCTGCGTGCATCGCTGAGCCTGATTTTTTCATAAGAGACAATCACCCTATGTCTACCCGCACACCCAAGCCCCGCGCCCTGCAACCCGCCGATTACCTGAAAAAGATCTTGACCGCCCGCGTGTACGACGTGGCCGTTGAATCTGCGCTAGAAGTTGCCAAAAACCTCAGCCGACGCCTGAACAACACCGTGCTTTTGAAGCGCGAAGACCAGCAACCCGTGCACAGCTTTAAGCTGCGCGGCGCTTACAACAAGATGGCGCACCTCACACCCGCACAGTTGAAAAAAGGCGTGATTTGCGCCTCGGCAGGCAACCATGCCCAAGGCGTGGCGCTGGGTGCCAAGCGCTTAGGCACCAAAGCTGTCATCGTCATGCCCACCACGACGCCCAGCGTGAAAATTGAGGCGGTCAAAGCCTTGGGCGGCGACGTGGTGCTGGCGGGCGAGAGCTACTCCGACGCCTACCAACATGCCACCATGCTGGAAAAGAAAAACGGCATGACCTTTGTGCACCCGTTTGACGATCCCGATGTCATCGCGGGCCAAGGCACGATTGCCATGGAAATGCTGCGCCAGCATCAAGGCCCCTTAGACGCGGTGTTCGTCGCCATCGGTGGCGGCGGCCTGATTGCGGGCGTGGCCAACTACATCAAGGCCGTGCGCCCCGACATCAAAGTGATTGGCGTGCAAATGGATGACTCGTCCGCCATGATGCAGTCGGTGCAAAAAGGCAAACGCGTCACCCTCAACGATGTGGGTTTGTTCTCTGACGGCACCGCGGTCAAGCTGGTGGGCGAAGAAACCTTTCGCGTGTCTAAAAACTTGGTCGACAGCTACATCACCGTCGACACCGACGCCGTGTGCGCCGCCATCAAGGACGTGTTTGTGGACACCCGCAGCATCGTCGAGCCCGCAGGCGCATTGGCCGTGGCTGCCATCAAACAATACGTGGCCGAGCACAAAACCAAGGGCGAAACCTACGCCGCCATTTTGTGTGGCGCCAACATGAACTTCGACCGCTTGCGCTTTGTGGCCGAACGCGCCGAAGTGGGCGAAGAACGCGAAGCCTTGTTTGCGGTGACCATCCCCGAGCAGCCCGGCAGCCTGCGCCGTTTTTGCGAGCTGATTGGCAAGCTGCCCAGCTTAGGTGGCAGCAAGTCGCCCCGCAATGTGACCGAGTTCAATTACCGCATGAGCGACAAAGCGAAGGCCCATGTTTTCGTCGGCTTGACCACGGGCGTGAAAGGCGAAAGCAACAAAATTGCAAGCCACTTCACCAAAAACGGGTTTGAAGCCATCGACCTCACCCACGACGAGCTGGCCAAAGAGCACATCCGCCACATGGTGGGCGGGCACTCCAGCTTGGCGCACGAAGAGCGCTTGCTGCGTTTTGAGTTCCCCGAGCGCCCCGGTGCGTTGATGAAGTTCTTGCTGGCCATGCGCCCCGGCTGGAACATCAGCCTGTTCCACTACCGCAACCAAGGCGCGGACTACGGCCGCATTTTGATGGGACTGCAAGTGCCCAAAGCAGACAACAAAATGTTCGCCAAATTCTTGGACGAATTGGGCTACCCCTTTGTGGAAGAAACCCTCAACCCCGCTTATCGCTTGTTTTTGCAACGCTGAAGTGCCCATCAGCCACGGCTTTTACGCCTTGGCAGGCATAAAAAAGGCGCTGATCAGCGCCTTTTTTACTTCTTGGCTGGCAACTCCAGCGTCAGCGCAGGCGGGCTGTCGGTCCCCGCGCCGAGGCTGACGCGCTTGGCTTCGGTGCCTTGCAGCACCAAGCCGTCGGTCACCACGGCACCCACGCGAAACGGCTTGGCCGGTTTGCCATCCACCGCGATCAAGGCCGCCCCTGCGTTGGGGCCGCCATCCAAAACACCGAGCAACTGAAAACGACTCGCCAAGCTAGGCGCTGCCGCCGCTTGCACAGGCAAGGCGCCTAAGCTGCGGGCAGCGGCTGCGGTGTCGACATCTGGCAGCGCCTGCGGTGCCGCCATGGCCGAGCCTTGCATTTGCCCACTGGCCGACCAACGCAAACCCCAACTCACCGCGCTAAAGGCCACAGCGGCCCACACCGCAGCGGTCAGCACTTTCTGCAAGCCGCGACTGGACAAGCCGCGCCCCAATGACAGCGAAGACACAGCAGCGAAGGAGAGGCGTTGGCGAAGCATGCGCGGATTATGATTCATGCTTGACAGCGAACTTGTGAGCCCCTTGATGACCACCCTCCCGAATACCGTCCACCCCGCCCCCACGCAACGCCCACGTCAAAGCCAACGCGGCTTCACGCTGATTGAGTTGATGGTGGTGCTCGCCATCATTGGCGTGCTCGCCGCGCTCGTGGTGCCCAACGTGCTCAACCGCGCAGACGATGCCCGCGTGACCGCTGCCAAGACCGACGTGGGCAACCTGATGCAAGCCCTCAAGCTCTACCGTTTGGACAACCAGCGCTACCCTGCCCCCGAGCAAGGCCTGCAAGCTTTGGTGGTGCAGCCCACCACCGGCCCAGCGCCACTGAACTGGAAGCCCTACATCGACAAGCTCCCCAACGACCCATGGGGCCGCCCCTACCAATACATGAACCCTGGCGTGAAAGGCGAGATCGACGTGCTGTCACTGGGTGCCGATGGCCAACCTGGCGGCGAAGGCAAAAACGCCGACATCGGCAGCTGGCAATAAGCACGCGGCCCAGCCCGTCATGCAGCGCCAACGCGGCCTGACCCTGTTGGAGCTGTTGGTGGTCTTGGCCATCATCGGGTTCGCCATGGCGGGTGTGAGTTTGGCGATGCGCGACAGCGGCCAAACCCAACTCGAACGTGAGGCCCAGCGCCTCACTGCCCAGCTCGAAGCCGCTCGTGCCCAGTCGCGCACCAGTGGCGTGGCATTGATATGGCGCACCACCGCCGAGGGCTACGAGATCAGCAGCGCCGTGGCAAACAGCGGCTTGGCCACACGCCAAGAAGCGTGGCTCTACCCCACCACCCAAGCGCAAGTCAGCACCGTTGGCGCGAACATCCCCAATGGGGTTGTACTGGGGCCAGAGCCCATCATGTCACCAGCCAGCATCACGCTGTCTATCTCCGCCAGCCATGCCACCAGCCCTGCCAAAGTGCAGCAGTTGCAGCAATTGCAGCAATTGCGAATAGCCACCGACGGGTTGCGGCCTTTTCAGGTGGTGCCATGACGCAAAGCACCGCCACACAAAATCAACAGCGCCAACACCAAGGCCAACAAGGTTTCACCTTGATTGAAGTCTTGGTGGCGCTGGCCATCGTCGCGCTCGCCTTGATGACGGGCACCAAGGTCAGCGGCGCCCTGACACGCAATGCGCAGCGTCAAACCGATGTGTTGCTGGGCCAAATCTGCGCGGACAACGCCATCCAACAACTGCGTTTGGCCCAGCAAATGCCGGGTGTGGGCGATACACGCGTGCCCTGCGTCCAAGCCGAGCGCAATTTCGAGGTGGCGTTGACCGTGCGCACCACGCCCAACCCAGCGTTTCGTCGCGTGGATGCGCAAGTCTTTGACGCCACCACGCCCATCCTTCGGGTCACCACCGTGCTGGGGCGTTACTGATGGCGCACCAACACCGCCGCCACACGCAACGCGGCTTCACGCTGATTGAGCTGCTGATCGCCATCACCTTGATGGCTGTCATGGCGGGCATGAGTTGGCGCGGCTTGGATGGGCTCATGCGCACCCGCAACATCACCCAAACCCAGGTGGACCAAATCACCGTGATGCAAACCGTGCTCGCCCAATGGCAAGCCGACCTCGACGCCATGCAGCCCGTGCCGACGTTGAATGATGCGGGCGTGACTTGGGACGGCCAGACTCTGCGCCTCACCCGCCGCGCCAGCACTTGGCGCGTGGACGGCAGCGACGCCGGCCTGTGGGTCGTGGCTTGGACACGCCGCGACACACCGCAAGCGGGCAACAACCAAGGCGTGTGGGTACGTTGGCAGTCCCCTGCCCTGCAAACCCGCGCCAGTCTGCAACAAGCATGGGCCCAAGCCCAGCGCTGGGGCCAAAACCCCAGCAGCGAAGACCAAGCCTTAGAAACCACCTTGGTGCCCCTGAACCTCTGGCAAATCAGCTACTTCAGGGGCAATGCATGGAGCAACCCGCTCTCTAGCGGCGACGCGGCCATTGGCAGCGCATCCTCCAACGGGGGCGCACTGCCTAACACCAGCGCCACACCGGTCACCCCAGACGCCATTCGCCTGTTGCTAGAGCTACCCGCCCAAACAGGCCTGCGCGGACGCATCACCCTCGACTGGGTGCGTCCCAACTTCAGCAACACCAAAACATGACGCGCCTCATCCAGCGCACGCCGCGCACATCTCAGGTCGGTGCGGCGTTGTTGGCCGCCATGCTCACAGTCGCGTTGGTGGCCACCTTGGCGGCGGGCGCCATGTGGCAGCAATGGCGATCCATTGAGGTCGAAAGCGCGGAACGCCAGCGTTCACAAGCCCGCTGGCTGCTGACGGGCGCACTCGATTGGGCCCGCGTCATCTTGCGCGAAGACGCCCGCGCCGATCACGCCAACACCCCCACCGACAGCTTGGCCGAGCCGTGGGCCGTACCGCTGCAAGAGGCGCGTTTGTCCAGCTTTTTGGCGGCCTTGCCCGATGGCAGCGTGACCACAGGCAACAGCGGCGAAGACGACAACCTCGCGCAAAACGTGTTCTTGTCGGGCCAAGTCAGCGACCTGCAAGGCCGCCTCAACGTCACCAACTTGATCAAGGGTGACCAACCCGATCCCAACGCCCTCGCCGCCTTCGAGCGTTTGTTTGATGTCTTGGGCGTCCCACCAACCCAGCTCAACCTCTTGGTGCTGGGCCTGCAAGCCGCGCAACGCAAGTCGTCTGACAGCAGCAACACCAGCACGCCGCTGATGCCCCAACGCGTGGCACAACTGACATGGCTGGGCCTCTCGCCCGCCTCTTTGAAAACCTTGGCGCCCCACCTCACGCTGCTGCCCACACCCACCACCGTCAACGTCAACACCGCCAGCCACCAGGTGCTGTACGCCAGCGTGCCGGGCTTGAGCATGGGCGATGCGCAGCGCTTGGTGCAACAACGCGAACGCACGCCATGGTCCACCTTGGACGACTTTGTCAAAGCCCTAGGACGCCCCGCCGACCTGCAAAACAGCCACAACGTGAACACACAGTTTTTTGAAGTTTTGGGTCGGTTGCGCATGTCGCAAACCACGCTGCAAGAACGCTCGTTGGTCAAGCGTGAGCAGAGTAACTTAACTGTCATATGGCGTGAGTCTGGCTCTCTACAATGACCGTTCTCATGTTGATCATCGCCCTGCCACACACCTCAGCCCACGCCGCCACCGGCTACGCCCATGTGCACTCTGACGGCCACAGCGTCACGCGCAGCGCAACGGGCGCAGCCGCGACCTTGTCGGCCCATGCGGGCGAGGTGGTTGCTGTGATGCCGCACAGCCGGATGTCGTGGCTCAGCGTACAACTGCCGCCGGGCAGTCACGGCCCGCGCTTGGCGAACGTGCTGCATGGTTTGCTGGAAGACCGTTTGCTCGACGACCCACAGCAACTGCACTTGGTGCTGCCGCCCCACAGTCAAAGCTTGGCCCGCACAGGCGGTAACACCTGCGTGGCCGTGTGCGACAAAGCGTGGTTGCGTGAAGTGCTGGCCCCACTGCAAGCCGCAGGCTTGACCGTGCAACGCTTGGTGCCTGAGTTACAACCCACCGACACACCAACGCTGCACATCATGGGCGCGCCTGAACAGGCACTCAGCGTGTTGACGCAGTCAGAAGGTGTCAGTCTGTTGCCGTCTAACGCCGCGTCATGGCGCGCTTTTCAGGCCCTGAATGACGCGCTGAACAACCCGGATCTGCACATCTACGCCGAGCCCGCCATGGTCGAGCGCGTGCAAACCACGCTGCAGCGTCAGCCCTTGCTGCAAAGCGCCGCCCAACGCTGGGTGGCCGCCAGCCAATCGGCGTGGGATTTGGCCCAAGGCGAATGGGCACAAGGTCGCAGCCAGCGTCTGCAACGTGGGTTGCAAAGTGCTTGGCAAACCTTGGCCCATGCCCCCGCGTGGCGTGCTGTGCGCGTGGGTATTGCGGCCTTGGTGCTGCTGCAAATCGTGGGGCTGAACGCTTTGGCTTGGCGCGAAAAGTCTGCCTTGGATCAACAGCAACTGGCGTTGCAACGCATCTTGAAAACCAGTTTTCCTGCCGTCAGCTTGGTCATCGACGCCCCCTTGCAAATGCAACGCGAAGTGGACGCTTTGCAGCAGAAGTCAGGCCACGTCAGCCGCACCGATTTAGAGCCATTGCTGGCCGCCCTCGCGGGCGTGTTGCCTGCCAACACTGTGCCCACGCAACTGCACTTCGCCAACGCGTCTCTGCGGGTGCAAGGGTTGACGCTCGACGACAAGACCATCCAAAGCGCCCAAACTGCGCTCAAAGCCCAACAACTCAGCCTGCGCCAAGACGGCAACAACACCTGGGTGTTGCAAGCGGAGGTCCACCCATGAGCAACGCCTTTCAAGCGCTCAAAGCCACGGCGGCCACACGCTGGCAAGTCTTGTCCGTGCGCGAACAACGCAGCTTGGCTTGGCTGGGCCTGCTGCTGGCCTCGGTGCTGATCTGGGGCGTGGCCATCGCCCCCGCGATGCACACCTTGCGCGACAGCGATGCACGCCGCGCCCACATCGGCGTGCAGCAAGCCCACATGCGGGCCTTGCAAGCACAGGCCAAAGCCTTGCAACAACGCACACCCTTGTCGCGCGACGAGGCGCTGCGCACCTTGCAAAGCCTCAGCGCGAATTCACCCTTTCAACTGACGGTGCAAGGCGAACGTGTGTCGGTGCAACTCAAAACAGTGCCTGCGCAAACCTTGGCCACATGGTTGACCCAAGTGCGCAACCAAGCGCAAGTGCTGCCCACCGAAGCGCACCTGACGCGTGGCGCTGACACCGACAAAAACAACACCACATGGAACGGCAGCTTGGTGCTGCGCTTGCCTGACAACACGGCGAGGGCGCAGTGAGCACGCGCCGCTGGGTATGGACGGGCGCGGCCATCGGCGCCGTGCTGGCCATGGTCACCCAAGCCCCCGCCTATTGGCTGGCCCACATCGTGGCGCAAGCCAGCGGTGAACGCGTGATGTTGCGCGACCCGCAAGGCACCGTGTGGCACGGCTCCGCCCAAGCCGTGCTGAGTGCAGGGCCGCAATCTGAAGCATCCAACACCGCGTTGCCAACGCGTGTGCAATGGCAATTTGGCCCACACCTTGATGTGTCGGCAGCGCGCTTGGGATTGCGCGCCAGCCTGGCGTCGGCATGCTGTACCTCACCAACCATTCAGGTGGATGTGACACCGCAATGGCGTGGGATTCGCGTGCAGGTCAACGACCAACGTTCCACATGGCCCGCATCGTGGTTGACGGGTTTGGGCGCGCCTTGGAACACGATGCAAGCCGAAGGCGCATTGCAACTCAGCACACAGCAATTGACGTGGCAACACATCGCAGGCCAAACGCAGCTGCAAGGCCAAGCCCAACTGGAGTTGCAACACATGTCGACCCGACTGTCCACCCTCAAGCCTTTGGGCAGCTACCGCTTGGTGGTACTGGGCACGGGCGCCTCGACCGCGGGTGACACAATGCGCCTCACCCTCGACACCGTGGAAGGCAGCTTGAAGCTGCAGGGCCAAGGCCAATGGCGCAACGGACATTTGCAATTCAATGGCGAAGCATCGAGCGAACCCGATGCCGAGGCCGCACTCTCTAATTTGTTGAACATCCTCGGCCAACGCCGAGGTGCCAAGTCGATCTTGAAACTGGGTTAACGCGTATGCCAAAGCAACACACATTTTTCAAACCCACCACGCTGGCACTGGCCTTGGGACTCTGTCTGGGCCTGCTCCCTGCCCTCAGCGGCTTGTCGCTCACGCACGCCGCGCCACCGGCCAAGAAGGCCAACGCGGCAGAGCCCATCACTCTGAATTTTGTGAACGCAGACATTGAGTCCGTCGCACGCACCTTGGCCACACTGTCCAACCGCAACTTGGTGGTGGACCCTCGCGTGAAGGGCACGATCAACCTCAGCACCGAGCTGCCCGTTTCGCCCAACGAAGCTTGGAACCAGTTCTTGGCAGCCTTGCGCTTGCAAGGTTTTGCCATGGTCGAGACCAAAGGGCTTTACAAAATCGTGCCCGAAGCCGACGCGAAGTTGCAAGGCGGCAGCGTGCAGCAAATCGACAACGCGGGCTCCGGCGCGGCCAACGGCCAAATCGTCACGCACATCTTCAAGCTCAATTTTGAGCAGGCCAACAACTTGCTACCTGTGTTGCGCCCGCTGATCAGCCCCAACAACACCATCAACGTCAACCCTGGCAACAACTCGCTGGTCATCACCGACTACGCCGACAACCTGCAACGCATGGCGCGCATCATTGCAGCGCTCGATGTGTCCAACGCCAGTGACGTCGAAGTGATTCAGCTCAAAAACGCCATCGCCATCGACTTGGCGCCACTGGTATTGCGCTTGATCGAGTCCGGCGGAGCCGCCATGCCGAGCGCCACCCCCGGTCAAACGGGGGCCGAGTTCAAAACTACCTTGGTGGCCGAGCCCCGCAGCAACACCCTCATCTTGCGTGCAGCCAACGCCGCCCGCGTGGCGCTGGTGCGCGCCTTGGTGGAAAAGCTAGACCAGCCCGGCAGCAGCAACCCCAGCGGCAACATCCATGTGGTGTATTTGAAAAATGCCGACGCCACCAAACTGGCGGCCACCTTGCGTGCCGCCGTCAGCGGTGAAGTGCGCAGCACAACGTCAGGCACCGCCAGCACAGGCACATTGCCAATGGGCAACACACCGAGCACCGCATCCGGCAGCACCTTGGGTGGCACCAACGCCGCCAGCGGGGCCACCACGGGCGGACAGATTCAAGCGGACACGGCCACCAACTCACTCATCATCACCGCGCCTGAACCGCAATACCGCCAGCTTCGCGCCGTGATCGACTTGCTGGACCAACGCCGCGCGCAGGTCATGGTGGAGAGTTTGATTGCCGAGGTCAACGCCGACAAGGCGCTGCAAATGGGCATTCAATGGCAAGGCGCACTGGGCAGCAACGGCGTGGCAGGCACCAACTTTGGGTCGACCGGCAACATCGTCGGCTTGTCGCAAGGCGGCACCACCGCGGCCACCGCAGGCATTGGCGGGGGTTTGAACATTGGCACCATCCGCAACGTCAACGGCACCACCGTGCTGAGCAGCTTGGCCAACTTCCTAGAAACCAATGGCGACGCCAACATCCTCTCCACACCCAATTTGCTGACCTTGGACAACGAAGAAGCCAAGATCGTGGTGGGCCAAAACGTGCCGTTTGTGACGGGTCAGTACACGAACAACAACACAACGGGCGGTGCGGTGAATCCGTTTCAAACCGTAGAACGCAAAGACGTGGGCTTGACGCTCAAGGTCAAACCACAAATCAGCGAGACCGGCACCGTCAAGATGACCGTGTTTCAAGAAGTCTCCAGCGTGGATTACTCCAAGGCCGCCAGCATTGGTTTGATCACCAACAAACGCAGCATCGAGTCCAACGTGTTGGTGGACGACGGCTCCATCATCGTGTTGGGCGGTCTGTTGTCTGACGAGTATTCGAGCAACGCCAGCAAAGTGCCGGGTTTGGGTGACATCCCCGGCTTCGGCTGGCTGTTCAAGAGTGAGAGCCGCACGCGCAGCAAGAAAAACCTGATGGTGTTTTTACGCCCCGTGGTGGTTCGTGATGCCAAAGCGTCTGACTCGTTGAGCGTCAACCGTTACGAACAAATGATGGGCTTGCAACGCAATGCAGTGCCCTCACTCAACCCCTTGCTCGACACGGGCCCAGTCCCCACACTGCCACCGCTGGCACCACCGAGCACAACGGTCAAATAAAAGCCATGCGTCGCCCGCTGCCCTACGCCTTTGCCCGCACCCACCAGCTGTTGCTGGAGGACGATGGCCACACGCTCACGCTTTGGCACAGCGATGCACCCGACCTGAGCGCCTGGAGCGAGGTGACACGTCGCCACGCCGTGCAGTCGTTTGAATACACCGACAAAGCCACGCTGGCCAAACGCATCAGCGAGGCCTATGCCCAAGCCGACAGCAATGCCGCCGCCGTGGTGAGCGAGGTCGAGAGCGACGCCGACCTGACGCGCATGATGCAAGAGCTGCCTGCTGTGGAAGATTTGTTGGAAGCCGCCGACGACGCGCCCATCATCCGCATGCTCAACGCGCTGTTGACGCAAGCCGCACGCGATGGCGCGAGCGACATCCACATCGAGCCCTACGAGCGCCACAGCAGCGTGCGCTTTCGCGTGGATGGCACCTTGCGCGAAGTGGTGCAACCCAACCGTGCCTTGCATGCGGCCCTGATTTCACGTTTGAAAATCATGGCCGAGCTGGACATTGCCGAAAAGCGTTTGCCGCAGGACGGCCGCATTTCGCTGCGCTTGGGCCAACGCGCCATTGACGTGCGTGTGTCCACTTTGCCCAGTGCCCATGGCGAACGCGCCGTGCTGCGTTTGCTCGACAAGTCGGAAAGCAAACTCACGCTGCAAGCCGTCGGCATGGCGGGTGACACGCTGCGCCGCTTTGAAGCGTTGGTCCATCAACCGCACGGCATCATTTTGGTCACCGGTCCCACGGGCTCGGGCAAAACCACCACGCTGTACGCAGCGCTGCAAGGGCTAGACGCCACACGCAACAACATCATGACGGTGGAAGACCCGATTGAATATGAGTTGGCAGGCGTGGGCCAAACGCAGGTGAACGCCAAGATCGATTTGGACTTTGCCAAAGCCCTGCGCGCCATCCTGCGCCAAGACCCCGACATCATCATGATCGGTGAGATTCGCGACTTTGAGACCGCGCAAATTGCCATCCAAGCCTCGCTCACCGGCCACTTGGTGCTGGCCACACTGCACACCAACGATGCGGCCAGCGCCGTCACGCGTTTGACCGACATGGGCGTAGAACCCTTCTTGCTCAGTTCATCGCTCTTGGGCGTGTTGGCCCAACGCCTGCTGCGCAAAACCTGCACGCATTGCCAAGGCAAGGGTTGCGACGCCTGCGGCCACAGCGGCTACCAAGGTCGCACTGGCATTTTTGAATTGCTCACCACCAACGACGACATGCGGGCCCTCATCCACAACCAAGCCAGCGAAGCGCAGCTGCGCGAGGCTGCGTTGCGCAACGGCATGACGTTGATGCGTGACGATGGCGAACGCTTGGTGCGTTTGGGCGTCTCCACCCGCGAAGAGCTGGTGCGCGTTACAAGGGATTAATTAAAAGGCACTGATCGAAAAAATTGAATTCCTTTGTATTAATAAAAGAACTAGACTGTCGGCACTCATCTTTGAGTGCTGCGTTTGGTCTGAATCAATACAAAGGACAACTCATGAAAAAACATTTAGCGCATCTGCTGACTGGCATTTGCATCGCAACCTTGACTGCCTGTGGCGGTGGCAGCGGTACAGCGAGTACAACTCCTTCACTCAGTGGCACTGCAGCCGTAGGCGCACCGCTGGCAGGCGCCACAATCATTTTGAAAGACGGGGCCGGAAAGACGTTAATTCAAACAGCAGGTGCCGATGGCTCATACACCTTCAGCGACGTCTCGGGCTTCACTGCCCCGCTGATGGTCCAAGCCACAGGAACAGCGGGAGGCACAAGTTACACGCTGCACAGCGTGCTTGACACAGTGCCTGCAGCTGGTGTCAGCGGGGTGATCAACGTCACACCGGCCACAGACGCGGCAACAGCACAAGCAGTAGGCGCAGACCCAGCGACTGTCTTTGCAGACGCTGCAAAAATCAAAACCGTAGATGCAACCAAACTTGCCGATGCCAAGGCCCGTTTAAATGCGGCCTTGAAAGACGTTTTGACAGCGCTGGGAGAAGACCCAAGTAAAGTTGACTTGTTCACCACGAAATTTGCAGCCGATAACAAGGGTCTCGATAAATTACTCGACTTGGTGGCGATCAGCAACAACACGGCAACAAGTGGTCAAGCGATCCAAATCACCGACAAGAACACGCAAGCCACGAACACCATTGCGCCGGACGCCAAACCTGCCGATGTGGCCAAAGTGACTGCACCATCATCCGACGATGTGAAGCTCGACACCTCGGGCATTAAAACCATGCTCAGTACCTTCAATGCGTTGACTGGTACAGCAGCAGACATCAACTCAGCAGCCATGCTTGACATCTTTGATGCCGACTTTTTGGACAACGGCAACAACCGTGCAACCACGATTGCCAGCATTGCAAAAAATGCCGTCGGCATGCAACTGAGCAACTACGTGTTGAACGGTTGCAACACCTCAGCGACACCTGTGGTTTGCCAAGGTCAAGCCACTTCGACCAAATCAGACAAGTCCACAGAAACGTTTACGCTTCCTGTGGTGTTGGGCGCGGACAACAAATGGCACCCGTACGGCAACCGTGCACCGTTTAAATTTGAGTTGAAGCCTTTGGCTTATCAGCAAAACTATGTGGGAACGAATGCACCTGCACCAACATTGCAAACCGGTGTTAACTTCTCTTTTACAGGTTATGCCGGATCTAGCTACGACACCAGCAAACCCCGCACCTACCAAAGCGTCATTTTGTACGGCAGCATTGATGATGGGACGACATGGACGGAAACCACACGACTGAAAGTGAACAGCACTTGCAATGGCGACTATTTGCCCATTGACGTTGGAACATCAACCTCTATGGCTTGCTCCAACTTCAAAGTTGTGAGCAATGCCACAGCCATCGCCAACAACAATGCAGCACAGGCACAAGGCAAAAAATGGTTCAAGATCGTGGCCTATCCCAATGCCGACTACACGGGTACTCCCACCAGCTATCAGCACCGTTCCGCACGTCCACTGTTTGATGCAACCACCGGTGCAGCCGCTGTGGCAGCCAGTGGTTTGAGTATCACCAACAGCGAATTGGGCACCAACAGTGTGAGCTTCTTTGGCAACCTCTTGGACGTGAATATTGGCATTCAGCCTGTTGGCCTCACCTACGAGGCGAAAAGGGAAGCGTGGCAAGACAAATCCATGATCAACGCCTTGGGTGGCAAAGCCACCATCGCTGCGGCACTGGCTCAATGCGGCAGTTCTTGCACAACCGCCTACGGCTCAGGCGCCAAGATCACGTCGATCCAACTCTCAAACAACGATGCGCATGGTCGCGGGATTTGGGTTCGCTGGACGATTGCTACCAACACCACAACTACGACCTCCACCACAAACAACACAACAAACAACACCACAAACTACGTTTGTATTGCAAACTGTTAATTCGCTGAGATCCGTCAACACGGAAGAATGATTTTGTAAAACTACATATTGTGGGAATGCAACCATCTAAACGCCTCGTCAACCACGAGGCGTTTTTCATGATCGCACCACAGTCGCATCCAGTAGCATTACCCCATGCCCGCTTATTCCTTCGAAGCCCTAGACCCCCAAGGTCAAACCCGCCGTGGCGTGTTGGAAGCCGACACCGCACGCACGGCACGCAGCCAATTGCGCGCACAAGACTTGGTGCCGCTCAAGGTTGAGCCCGTGCAGCGCAGTCAGAACACGGGCATGAACACCGTCATCTGGGAAAGCAAAGTCTTCAGCCGCACAGCGCTCACCGTGTGGACGCGTCAACTCGCAGGCTTGGTCGCCGCGGGTTTGCCGTTGGAGCGGGCTTTGAGCGCGCTCAGCGACGAGGCCGAAACGCCCCGTCAGCGCGACTTGGTATCCGCACTTCGCACCGAGGTCAACGCCGGTGCGCCATTTGCGAAAGCGCTGGCCCAACACCCACGTGAGTTCTCCAACATCTATGTGGCCGTGATCGGCGCAGGCGAGCAAAGCGGGCATTTAGGGCTCGTGCTAGAGCGCTTGGCCGATGACTTGCAAGAACAACAAAACCTGCGGGGCAAACTGCTCGCTGCGGGCTTGTACCCCGCCATCGTGTGCGTGGTGGCACTGGCCATCGTGTTGTTTTTGCTGGCCTTCGTGGTGCCCCAAGTCGCACAAGTGTTTGGCAGCAACCAACAAAAGCTCCCTTTGCTCACCAGCTTCATGCTGGGCCTGAGCGAGGTGGTGCAAACGTTTTGGCTGTGGGGCTTGCTGCTCATGGCCGCGCTCACCTTGGGTGCGCGCACGGCTTTGAAACAACCCGCCTTGCGCCGCCGCTTTGACGCCGCCTGGCTGCAACTGCCCGTCATTGGCCGCTTGGCCCGTGGCTACAACGCCGCCCGTTTTGCCAGCACGCTGGCCATGTTGGCCACCGCAGGCGTGCCGATTTTGAAAGCGCTGCAAGCCGCTGCCGACACCTTGTCCAACACGGCCTTGCGCCACGATGCGCAAGAGGCCTTGGTGCTGGTGCGCGAAGGCGCCCCGCTGGCCTCGGCCTTGGCGCAAAAAGAACGGTTTCCGCGCTTGTTGGTGATGTTCTCGCGCTTGGGCGAACAAACCGGCACCTTGCCCACCATGTTGCAACGCGCTGCGCAGCAACTCAGCGAAGAAGTGCAACGCCGGGCCATGCAACTCGCCACCATCTTGGAGCCGTTGCTGATTGTGGCCATGGGCGGTATGGTGATGCTCATTGTGTTGGCTGTGATGCTGCCCATCATCCAACTCAACCAATGGGTGAAGTGAACATTTGGAGAAATGCGATGAGTGTGTCGTTAGATGGAAAACTGGTGGTCGCCATTTCGTCCCGCGCGTTGTTTGACTTTGAAGAAGAAAACCAAATCTTCGAACAAGGCGATGACCGTGCGTACATGAAGCTGCAACTCGATCGGCTTGAGTCGCCGGCCAAACCAGGCGTCGCGTTCTCGCTGGTGCAAAAACTGTTGGCGTTCAACACCTCTGAGGCCCAACGCGTGGAGGTGGTCATCCTTTCGCGCAACGACCCCGTCAGCGGCTTGCGCGTGATGAAGTCGGCCGCCCACTACGCGCTGCCCATCATCCGCTGCACCTTCACCCGAGGCGAATCGCCTTGGCGCTATTTGCGCCCGCTCAACGCCAACTTGTTTTTGTCTACCCATTTGTCCGATGTGCGCTCGGCGCTCGATGCGGGCGTGCCCGCTGCACAGGTGTACCCACACTCGGCGCACGCGTCAGAAGCCAACCCACATGAAGTGCGCATTGCCTTTGACGGGGACGCTGTGCTGTTCAGCGACGAGGCAGAGCGCGTCTACCAAGCCCAGGGCTTGGACGCCTTCCAACAACACGAAAAAGACAAAGCGGCCCACCCGCTGTCTGCCGGCCCCTTCAAACCCCTATTGGCCGCCTTGCAAGTGTTGCAACAAGCGGGCACACCGCACATGCGAATTCGCACCGCCTTGGTCACGGCGCGCAGCGCACCCGCCCACGAGCGCGCCATTCGCACACTGATGAACTGGAACATCGATGTAGACCAAGCCATGTTTTTGGGCGGCTTAGAAAAAGGCGAGTTCTTGCGTGAGTTTGAACCCGACTTTTTCTTTGACGACCAAACCGGCCACATCGAATCTGCCGCCCGTCACGTCCCCGCCGGACACGTGGCCAGCGGCGTGCGCAACACCGAGGTTTGACCCGCATGAACGCCTTCCGTACGGTCGCCCACAACGTGGCCAGCAATTGGCACAAAAGTCGACTGCAACTCAACCGTGTGTGGGCCTTGTCGCTGCCCTACTTTCAGTCAGAAGAAAAATGGCGCGCCCGCTTGCTGCTGGCCGCCTGCGTGGGCCTGAACCTGGGCATGGTCTACATGATGGTGCTGCTCAACGACTGGAACCGGGTGTTTTACGACGCGCTGCAAAACCGCGATGCCGAGGTGTTTTGGAAACAACTGGGCGTGTTCGCCGGCTTGGCCACGTGTTTCATCATCGTGGCCGTGTACCGCTTCTACCTCACGCAATTGCTGGAAATGCGTTGGCGCGCGTGGATGACGCGTGACTACCTGCAACGCTGGCTGTCACACAACGTGTTTTACCGGATCGAATTGCAGTCGCAAAACGGCAGCACGGACAACCCTGACCAACGCATTCAAGAAGATGTGCAACAGTTCACCTCGGACACAGTGGGCCTCTCGTTGGGTTTGCTCGACGCCACCGTGACGCTGCTGAGTTTTGTGGGCATTTTGTGGACGCTGTCAGGCGGGTTCAGCTTTCAGTGGCAAGGCTCGGCCTACGAAATTCCCGGCTTCATGGTGTGGATGGCTTTGGCCTACGCCTTGGGCGGCAGCCTGATTGGGCACTGGATTGGCCGATCCATGGCGTCTTTGAACTTCGCACAGCAGAGACTAGAGGCCGACTTCCGTCACCACCTGATGCGCGTGCGCGAATACAGCGAAGCGATTGCGCTAGACCGAGGGAACACTGTAGAGCGTCAATCGTTGCAGGCGCGGTTCAGCCAAGTGCTGGACAACTTCATGCGCTTGCTGCGCGTGCAAAAACGCTACACCTGGTTCAACTCGGGCTATGGCCAAGCGGCGGTGGTGTTCCCCATGCTGGTGGCCTCGCCGCGCTACTTCAGCGGCGCCATTCAGTTGGGCGAGTTGATGCAAATCTCGTCGGCTTTTGGACAAGAGCAAGAGTCACTGAGTTGGTTCATCAGCAACTACAGCCGTTTGGCCTCATGGCAAGCCACCACCCTGCGCTTGACGAGTTTTCAAGACCAAATGCAAAGCATTGCAGGACCTACAGCAGATGCCGTTTTGGTGCAAGAGGTTGCACCATCAACACCGACAGAAACCAAATCTGTATCGACCGTGCCTGCCGAGGGGGTGAACAGTTTGCGCACCGCCCCACTCACCGTGTGGCTTCCCAACGGTCAGGTGCTGCTGGCAGACACCGCACTCACGGTGAATGCAGGCGACAGCGTGCTGATTCGCGGCCCTTCGGGCTGCGGTAAATCCACGTTGCTGCGCGTGCTGGCGGGTATTTGGCCTTATGCATCCAGTCCTGATGTCACCACGTCGCCTTTGGTCACGCTGCCCGAAGGGAGCGTGTTCATGCCACAGCGCCCCTACTTTCCAGAGGGCCGTTTGCGTGAAGCCTTGGCCTACCCAGACAGTGCCGAACCATACAGCGATGCCCACTTGCAGCACGCGTTGGAAGAAGCGCTGCTGCCGCACTTGACGTCTCAACTCGATGTCGAAGGCCGCTGGACGCAGCAACTCTCGGGCGGTGAACAGCAGCGTTTGGCCTTGGCGCGCATGCTGCTCAAGCGACCACGCTGGGTGTTTGCGGACGAGGCGACGAGCGCACTCGACGAAGCCAGCGAAAAAGTCTTGTACGAAAAACTAGGTGCCATGGTGCGAGCCCAAGGCGGCGCCTTGGTCTCCATTGCACACCGCCCAGGGGTTGCGGTCTATCACGCCCAGCAATGGGTGTTTGAGGCAGCCACACCCGACAGTGCCGCCCAGTTCACGCTCAAGGTGTATTGAACCCGCGTCAAGCCTGCCAGCGCTGCCAGCCTTTGGCGCGCAAATCGCAAGCGGGGCACGTACCGCAGCCGTAGCCCCATGCGTGGCGATGCTCGCGGTCGCCCAAATAGCAGGTGTGGGTGTGCTCAACAATAAGGTCCACCAACTGCTGACCGCCTTGGGGGTGGTCACGCTGGCCAAGGTCGTAGGCCAGTTGCCACGTCTGCGCTTTGTCAATCCACATCAAAGGCGTCTCGATCAGCAAGCGGCGATCCATGCCCAATGACAAGGCGATTTGCATGGCCTTCATGGTGTCATCGCGGCAATCGGGGTAGCCCGAAAAATCGGTTTCGCACACGCCGGTGACGATGACATCCAAATCACGTCGGTAGGCCAACGCCGCCGCCAAGGTCAAGAACAACAAATTGCGGCCAGGCACAAAGGTGTTGGGCAGCCCCGAGGCTTCCATCTTGAAACTCATGTCGCGGGTCAGCGAGGTCTCACTCACTTGGCCCAACACCGCCAAGTCGAGCAAATGGTCTTCACCCAACTTCGGCGCCCATTGTGGGAACTGTTCACGCACTTGCGCCAGCACTTGAATGCGCGCTTCGAGCTCCACATGGTGACGCTGGCGGTAATCAAAAGCCAAGGTTTCCACACGCTCGTACTGAGACAGCGCATGGGCCAAACAGGTGGTGGAGTCTTGCCCGCCTGAGAACAGCACGAGCGCATTGCGATGGATGACGTTTTTCATTTCAAACTCTTCGCCTTCTCAGGCCATTGAAAAAACATGGGGTGCAGGCGTTCGACCAACGGGCTGTTGAAGCCCCAGGTCATGCAACGGCCCAGATGGGGTGGTGGCTTGTCCGGGTTTTGGATGGCAAATGTGCCGGTGACCGACTGAAACGCGGCGGTAGCCATGTTGAACAACAGTTCGCGCAAATGGGTGCAGCCCTTGTCGTTGCCCAAATTTTCCTCAATCGCGCGACGCCAGCCCGCACCCAAGGTACAGCCAATCATTTTGTGCATGGGCGGTGCAGCTTCTGGGCAACCCGCGTGGGGCACCTTGTGCATGGCCACCGCAATGTCGCGAATGACCAACTGGGTGTCCACGGTGAGGCGAATGCTCATGTCATGCAGTGGCTCGTTGGCCGCCCACGTACGCTCATTCGGAATGGTGAAGGGATGCGGCTTGGTGTCACGCAAGTGCGCCTCAATGTCCCACAGGCCATCGTCGCGGCGGTAGCCATGGAAGGTGACTTGTCGGGTGTGCGCCAATTGGCGCGGCTGAGCTGGGGGCAAGGAGATGGACACACGGCCCCTTTCAATGGTCGTCTTTGGGGTAATGCGTCAAACGATCGGTCAGCGCAATGGCCAACGCGCTGAGCAAGAACGTGATGTGAATGATGGTCTGCCACATCAACACCTTGACGTCGTAATTGGCGGCGTTGATGAAGGTTTTCAGCAAGTGGATGGACGAAATGCCAATGATGGCCGTGCCCAACTTGACCTTCAACACCGAAGCGTTGACATGGCTGAGCCACTCGGGCTGGTCGGGGTGGTCTTCCAAATACATGCGAGACACGAAGGTTTCGTAGCCACCGACGATGACCATGATCAGCAAATTCGAAATCATCACCACGTCAATCAAGCCCAGCACCACCAGCATGATCACCGACTCATTCAGCTGTGTGACGACCACATCAGATTTGTAGCCAATGCTGCTCACCAAGGCGTCCAAGGCCGTGCGGCTGCCCATCGCGGCCTCGAGCAGATGCACCAACTCCACCCAAAAATGAAACACGTACACAGCCTGCGCCGCAATCAGGCCCAAATACAAAGGCAATTGCAACCACCGACTGGCAAAAATGTAACGAGGCAACGCTGATTTTTGTGACATACAAACCATTTCTACAAGAAGGTTCAAATTTTGCCTGAGCCCACTAAACTCATCCGCATGCTGTTTCAAATTTTCTCTCTCATTTTGCAGGTCGTGGTGGGCGTGGTGGCGAGCACCTGTTTGTTGCGCATGTACATGCATTTGCAACGCGTGCCGCTTTCAGCGCGCTCGGGCAATCCACTGGCACCGTTCATCTTTGCGGTGACCAACTGGATCGTGTTGCCCGTGCGCCGTCATGTGCCAGCCTTGGGCCGCTTAGACACCGCCAGCTTGGTCGGTGCCTACGCGGTTTTACTGGCCAAATACACCTTGCTGGGCCTGTTGTCGGGCGTCATGGGCCATTGGTTGAACCTGCTCACGCAAGCCGGCTTTGAGCTGCTGAGCACCTGCCTTTCCAGCTTGATGTGGCTGGTCATCATTTATGCCGTGTTGTCGTGGCTGAAGTCGGGCACCGATGTGAGTTACTTCTTGGCACAGTTGGTGGAGCCCTTGCTGCGCCCTTTGCGTCGGGTGATGCCGCAGATGGGTGGCGTCGATTTGTCGCCATTGGCCTTGTTGCTTCTGTTGCAAATTGTAGAAATCGTGCTCAACACCCTGCGCACAGGCGTCGTGTTTTAAGGAGTCGGACATGAAGCTCACCTTGACCCATTTGTTCTCGTCGTGGCGATGGGCGGTCGTGGTTGGCGCATCGTGCAGCGCCATGTCGCTTGTACACGTGCAAGCCCAGACGCTGGAGCGCAGCGCGGCGTCTCAACCCACGCCAGCCTCTGCGCCTGCCGTGGTCAGTATCGCGAGCTTGGATGTGCCCCGCTACATGGGCACTTGGTACGAGATTGCGAAATTCCCCAACAAGTTTCAACGCAAATGTGCTCGCCACACGCGCGCCCAATACTTGGCACAAGGTGACGGAACAGTGCAAGTGCTCAACCGCTGCCTCACCGAGAGCGGCGAAGAAATCAACGCACTCGGCTTGGCGAAACAAATCGGGCCCAGCACCTCACCCCGACTGAAAGTGCGTTTTGCCCCTGCGTGGCTGAGTTGGTTGCCGCAAGTGTGGGGCGACTACTGGGTGATCGACCTCGATGACGACTACCAACTGGCCGCCGTCAGCGAGCCCTCGCGCGAGTACCTGTGGATTCTGTCGCGCACCCCAACAGTCGACGCCAACACCTACAACGCCTTGCTCAAACGTTTAAGTGCACAAGGCTTTGACCTCGCCAAACTAGAGCGCTCACCACAGCCTTGAGGAGGTTGGCTGTTTCTGAGAGCCCCGCTTAACGCTTCGCGCATACCCAACGGGGCAAACGCATCAACGCCCGGTAAACCGAGCGTCCCGTTTCTCAACAAACGACAACACGCCTTCTTTGGCATCGTCGCTGTTGGACAAGCGTTGTTGTGTGTCGATGAACTCGTGCATGGCCACCACGGGGCCGTGCTCCACCGCCTTCAACACGTTCAAGCGCGTGGCCACCACCGCCAACGGTGCTTGCGCGGCAATCGCATGGGCAATGGCCAACGCAGCCTCTAGCGCTTGACCCGCGGGCACTACTTTCTGCACAAAGTTGAGGCGCAGCGCCTCGGCGGCATCAAACACATCGCCGGTGAGCAAATGCAGCATGGCATTGCCCAAGCCCGCGCGCTCCGCCATGCGCAAGGTCGCACCGCCCGTGGCCATGATGCCGCGCTTGACTTCGAGCTGTGAGAAACGGCAATCGTCTGCCGCCACCACGATGTCGGCAGCCAGCATCAGCTCAATGCCCAAGGTGTAGGTGATGCCCTGCACGGCCACCACCATGGGCTTGGTACGACGCCGATAACCCGCGATACCAAGATCACAAGGGTCCACCAACCCCAAAGGCACGGCTTTTTCGCCACGCCGCATCAAAGGGGCGATGGACGGCAAATCCAAACCCGCCGTGAAATGTGCGCCTTTGGCATGCAGCAATCCCACGCGCAGCGTTGGATCGTCGTCAAGACGGGTGTAGGCCTCGCCCAATTCACGGAACATTTTGGGCGTGAAGCCATTGCGTTTGTTGGGCCGGTTGATGGCGATCAGCAGCACATGACCACGGACCTCGGTGTCAATGCTGCCTTCGGGATGGATGTGGCTGTCGGAAAGGGTGTCGGTCATAAGAAACGCGCTTCAATGGGGATGCATCAAGTTACGTGGGAAGCGCGCCGCTGACCAGAGGGCAAGCCCTGTGACCGTGTCACCTTGGTGATCAAAAAACACACCGCTTGCGGCGATAGTGCGCCATGCACAAGGACTCTGTCGATGTTGAAAAAATTCACTGCGCTTCCCCTCTTCTTGGCCGCACTTTGCGCCACTGTCACGCCCACATCGCAGGCGCAAACCAGCCCTAGCACCTACCCCAGCAAGCCCATCAAAATCATCGTGCCGTTTCCTGCGGGCGGCACCTCCGATGTGTTGGCACGCTTGGTCGGGCAAAAGATGACTGAGGCCTGGGGACAACCCGTGGTGATCGACAACCGTGCCGGTTCGAACGGCAACTTAGGCGCCGATGCCGCCGCCAAGTCACCCCCCGATGGACACACCTTGGTGCTCATGGATGTGGGCAATTTGGTCATCAGCCCCGCGCTGTACAAACTGCCCTTCAACGTGCTGACCGACTTCGCCCCCGTCGCCATGGTGGGCTACTCACCGCACTTGTTGGTGGTGAACGACAAGATTCCCGCCAACACCACGGCCGAACTCATCGCCTATGCCAAAGCGCAAAAGGGCAAAGTCAATTACGCCGCGGCGTCAGGCATGGGCAGCGCCACCCATTTGGCAGGCGTGGTGTTTGCCCAACGCAGCGGCATTGAATGGGGCTATGTCCCTTACAAAGGCGGTGCACAAGCCATGACCGATTTGATCGGCGGTCAAGTGGACGTGACCTTCAATGGCATGGTGGCGACCTACCCGCACGTCAAGTCGGGCAAGATCAAACTCATCGCTGTCTCCAGCACCAAACGCAACGCACAGTTGAGCCACGTGCCCACCGTGGCCGAAACTTTGCCTGGCTTTCTGACCGGCAGTTGGCAAGGCTTGTTGGCTCCCGCAGGCACCCCCAAGGCCATCGTGGACAAGCTCAATGCCGAACTGATGAAGATCACGGCCCTGCCTGAGGTGAAAGAGCGCCTCAGCACCTTGGGCGCAGAGCCCTCGCCCATGACGCCCGAGCAATTTTCGCAATGGCTCAAAACCGAAATTCCTGCCATGGCAAAAATCGTGAAAGACGAAAAAATCTCGATCGATTGAACACACCGCACCTCACATGTCTACCGCCAACACCTCCTGCCATGAAGCCGTGATGCACGGCCCCATCAGTCACAAAACGCCCCGCACCTGGCCCGCCGAGGGCTACACGCGTGCGCCATACTGGGCTTACACCGACCCCGACATCTACGCCCAAGAACAAGCCAAAATTTTCAGAGGCAAGACATGGAACTACGTCGGCCTTGAAGCCGAAGTGCCCGAAGTGGGGAGTTTCAAAACCACCTACATCGGTGAACAATCGGTGGTGCTGACACGGGCAGAAGACGGCTCCCTGCATGTGGTGGTCAACCGCTGCGCGCACCGAGGCAACATGCTGTGCCGTGACGCTTTTGGCAAAGTCAAAAAACTCTACTGCGTTTACCACGCGTGGAACTACAACCTCAAGGGCGACCTCACCCACGCGGCCTTCAGCCACGGTCTGCGCGGGGAAGGCGGTTTACCCAAAGACTTTCAACTCTCCGAGCACGGTTTGCACAAATTACGTGTCGCCACCTTCTGCGGCTTGGTGTTCGCCTCTTTTTCTGACGAGGTCGAGCCCTTGGAAGACTGGCTGGGTGACGTGGCGCAAGGCATTCGCCGTGTGCTGCACAAGCCACTCAAGGTGCTGGGGTATGACACGCAACGCATTCACGCCAACTGGAAGGCCTACCACGAGAACCCGCGCGACTCGTACCACGCCAACATCTTGCACACGTTTTACGGCACCTTTGGTTTGTCACGCCAATCGCAAGAATCAGGCATGACCTTGGACAAAAGTGGGCGTCATGTGTATTTCTACACCAAGGCAGGTACCGAGAAAAAATCGGAAGACTTCGACAAAACCAGCGCCGCCTTGCGCTCGGTCAACGATGCCATGAAGTTGGAAGACCCCAGCATCTTGAAATGGCGTGACGAGTTTGGCGATGGTGTGAGCGTGCAGGTGCTCACCACCTACCCCTCGTTTGTGTTGCACCAAATTGCCAACAGCTTGGCCACACGGCAACTCATTCCACGCGGCGTGGGCGAGTCGGATTTGGTGTGGACTTATTTTGGCTTTGCCGACGACGACGACGCCACCACCCAAACCCGTTTGGTGCAAGCCAACTTGGCAGGCTCCGCCGGCATGATTTCCGTCGAAGACGCAGCGGTGTGCGAAATGATGCAACGCGCCATGGCCGATGGGCAAAGCGGTGAATCGTTCATCGAGATGGGTGGCAAAACTTTAGAAAGTGGCGGCAACACCAAGCTGTCTGAACGTGCGATTCGCAACTTCTGGCACAACTACCGCTTAGACATGGGCATTGATTTGGACACAGACTTGGATTTGGCATGACCCCGCAACACGACACCCACTTCAGAGCCGTCGAGAACTTGATCTACGAATGGGCACGCGCCATTGACGAAGACCGCGTCGAAGCGATCGCAGACTTGCTGGTGCCCGAAGGCCGTTACACCGTCAAATCGCGTTTCAACCATGACCGCGATCTGCCCATGGCCATCATCGACAGCCGCAGCGCGGCGCAACTGCGTGACCGCATCAAGTCCATGCGCATCGCCAACATCTACGAGCCTCATCACTACCGACACATTGTGTCGGGCGTGCAAATTGTGGGTGAAGAAAACGGCGTCTTGCAAGTGCGCTCCAATTACTTGGTGGTGCGCACCATGACGCTGGATGGCGATATGAAAATTTTCTCAACAGGCCAATGCCAAGATGAAGTGATCATCACGGCCGAAGGCCCCAAATTCAAACAACGTTTGTTTTTGTACGACTCACGCATCATCGAGACCTTGTTGGTCATTCCCATTTAAGCCCCCCTACACACGCCCAAACGCGCCATGACACACACCAATCGCCGTGAATTTCTGAGCGCCTCACTGGCGCTCGCCTTGCCGCTGTCGGCCACACAGGCGCACGCGCAGAGCAACAACGCTTGGCCACAAAAAACCATCAAAATCGTGGTGCCCAACCCCGCAGGGGGCAGCGCTGATTTGTTCCCGCGCTTGATCTCTGAAGCCTTGATGGCCAAGCTGGGGCAAAGCATCGTGATCGACAACAAACCTGGAGCGGCGGGCAACATCGCAGCTGAATTTGTCTTCAATGCCGAGCCCGATGGCTACACCTTGATGGCCGCACCACCGCCCCCCTTGTCGATCAATGTGAGCCTGTATCCCAAGCTCAATTACGAGCCGTCGAAGTTTGTGCCCATCACGATTTTGTCGCTGGTGCCCAATGCCTTGATGGTCCACCCCTCGGTGCCCGTGAACACCGTGCAAGAGCTGATCGCCTATGCCAAAGCCAACCCCGACAAGCTCAGCTACGCCTCACAGGGCAATGGCTCCACCGCCCACCTGACCGCAGAATTGTTCAAACAAAAAACGGGCGTGAAGATGGTGCATGTGCCCTACAAGGGCGATGCGCCTGCCGTGGCCGACTTGTTGGCCGGCCATGTCAATGTGATGTTTGGCAACGTGGCGCAAGCCTCGGCCCATTTGCGCAGCGGCAAACTCAAGGTACTCGCCGTGACCAGTGCCAAACGCCTGAGCAGCATGCCCAACATTCCAGCCATGCAAGAAGTGGTGCCGGGCGTGGTGGCGGTGGCGTGGTTTGCCATGGTGGCACCGCCCAAAACACCCGCCGCCATCGTCAACCGTTTGTCCAGCTTGATTGGCGAAATTTTGCGCACCCCCGAGATGACGCGTCGCTTCGCCGAGGTCGGCGCCGAGCCTGTGGGCAACACCCCCGAAGAAATGGCGCAATGGATGAAAGAAGACACCGAACGTTGGCGTCAGGTCATCAAGACCGGCGGCGTCACCATCGACTAAGCTTTCAACCGCACTTCTCCACACCCTCTTTATTTTTGACTCTCAAGGAAATTTTTCATGTCGACTCTCACGCTCGCACAAGCCAATCAAATTTTGCAAGGCGCCATCCAAAACGCACGCGCAGCCAACTACAAACCCATGGGCATCGTGGTGCTCGATGCTTCCGGCCAGTTGGTGGCCTTTGCACGTGAAGACGGCGCCAGCATGTTCCGCTTTGACATTGCACGCGGCAAGGCATGGGGTGCGGTCGGCATGGGCTCATCCAGCCGCGCATTGGCCGAACGGGCCAAAGACAACCCCACCTTCTTCATCTCGTTGGCGGCTTCAGCCGAGGGCAAGTTCTTGGCGCAACCGGGGGCCGTGTTGATCAAAGACGCGCAAGGCCACATCATCGGCGCAGCCGGTGCCAGCGGTGGTACGGGCGATGAAGACGAAGCCATTTGCATGGCCGGCATTCAAGCGGCTGGCTTGGTGGTGGGGTAATCCGCATGGCGACCACACCGATGACACGTCCCACGGTGGGCGTGATTGGCCTCGGCATCATGGGCGGCACGATGGCCGAAGAACTGCTCAAAGCGGGTTACACCGTGTGCGGTTTTGATGTGGACGCCAAAGCTCAAAAACGTTTGAAAAAAGCGGGCGGGCAAGCACTGGCCAACGCCGCAGAGGTGGCGCGTCAGGCGCAGATTTTGATCGTGTCGTTGTCCACTTCCAAGGCCTTGTCTTTGGTCACGCAAGCGATTGCCTCGGTGCCCAAAGCAGTTCGACCCGCACAGCAAATCGTGATTGAAACCAGCACGCTGCCCATGACCGACAAAGACGCCTGCGCCCAGCAACTGCGCAAAGCAGGCGTGGTCACGCTCGATGCACCCATCAGCGGCACGGCCGTACGCATCAAAGAACGGGCGTGGACGGTGTTTGTCAGCGGCACACAAACGGCCTACAAAAAGGTAAAGCCCGTTTTGCAAGTGTTCACGGACAACGTGCCGTACGTGGGCCCTTACGGTAGCGGCACCAAGATGAAATTTGCCGCCAACCACTTGGTGGCCATTTACAACGTGGCCTATGCCGAGTCGGTCACCTTGGCGCGCAAGATGGGCTTGGACCCGCGCGAGGTGCTCAAGCTGTTTGGCAATAGCCCCGTCATCGGCACTGGGGTGATGCGTTTGCGCATGGCCATGATGCTCGAGCGACAGTACTCACCGCCGACCATGAAGGTCGAGGTGTGGCAAAAAGACATGGAAGTGATCGGCGATATGGCGAAGTCGGTCGACTGCCCCACCCCCTTGTTTTCTGCCGCGGCATCGGTCTACACCGCCGCCATGGCGCAGGGTTTGTCACAAGAAGACACCGCGTCCACCGCCGAAGTGATGGGTGCAATGGCTGGCTTGAAGTCTATTTTTTAACCGCTTTCTTGGCGGTGACTTTTTTTGCTGCTGCGGCTTTTTTCGCCGCTTTTTCAGCTTCCGCGATCAAGGGCAATTCATCCCGAACGGCCTTGTAGGCATCCAGCGCCGCAGGGCCGCCGCAGTACAAAAACGAATGCAAGATCAGCTCACGCAACTCCACTTGCGTGACGCCATTGCGAATGGCCCCGCGCAAATGAATTTTGATTTCTGCCGGACGGTTCAACGCGATGCACATCGACAAGGTGGCCAAGCTGCGGTCGCGCAACGACAGGCCTGGGCGCGTCCACACGCTGCCCCACGCGAACTCGGTGGCGAGCTCTTGAAATGGCATGTTCAAGTCGGTGGCATTTTCAAAAGAACGCGCGACGTAGTCTTCGCCCAGCACTTTGCTGCGCATGGCCAAGCCCGCCTTGTAGGCGGCAGATCGCACCTTTGGAGCGGCTTTTGTCGTTTTGCTTTTGGCCAGCGCCTTGGCACCGGATGGGTTGACGGTTTGAGATTTTTTGGATGTCATGTGAATCAATCTGCTTTGATGTTGGCCGAGCGCACCACGGCGCCCCATTTGTCAATTTCAACTTTGATGTAAGCACCAAACTGTTCTGGTGTATCCCCAACAGGCAAGGCGCCTTGTTGGTTGAGTTTTTCTGCGACGTCTTTTTGTTTCAAGATGTCAACAATCTCGGCGTTGAGTTTGTTCACAATGTCTTTGGGCGTTTTGGCAGGTGCCAGCATGCCCACCCACGAATACGCTTCATAGCCGGGCACGCCCGACTCTGAAATCGTGGGCACATCAGGCAAAGACGGCAAGCGTTTGGCACTGCCCACTGCGATGGCATTGAGCTGCCCTTGTTTGACCTGAGAGATCACCGATGGAATGCTGCTGTAGAGCATTTGCACATGACCCGACAGCAAATCCGACAGCGCAGGCCCCTGACCTTTGTAGGGCACATGCACCGTTTTCACATGGGCCAAGTTGTTGAACAACTCACCCGCCAAATGGCCTGAATTGCCGCTACCAGGTGACGCGAAATAGAGACCACCGGGCTTGGCCTTGGCGAGGTTGATCACGTCTTGCGTGGTCTTGGCGGGCACGGACGGATGCGTGACCAACAGCAGCGGGTAGTTCACCATGTTGGTGATGGGCGAAAAATCTTTGGTCGGGTCGTAGGGCAATTTGTCGTAGAGACTTGGGTTGACGGCCAATGGACCGGCGGCGCCCACGGCCAAGGTGTAACCATCGGGAGGCGCAGCCATCAAGGCCTGCAAGCCCACGATGCCGTTGGCACCGGCCTTGTTGTCCACCACCACCTGCTGCCCCAAACGTTCACCCAGCTTTTGCGCGATGACGCGGGCGATCACATCGTTACCGCCACCGGGTGGGAACGGCACGATCAAGCGAATCGATTTGTTGGGGTAGGCCTGCGCCATCAATTGGCCAGCCAAGGTGAGCGCCAACCCGCCCAACACCAGTTTAGAAATCGTGACGAACTTTCTCATCCATGAACTCCTTGGGGTCATGACCCGCAGCAAAAAATCTGCAGCCATTGAGCGATGAATCGTCACACAAAGAAGTTTTTCGACTGTTCCTTAGGCGACAGTTTTTCAGACTCTCGATGTGCGCTTGAGGGTTTACGAGCGTGTGATTGGGGAGTTGAATTTGTAGCATGCTAACCATTCAAGACGCTACGTCTTGCCGCGAATCATCGAAGGATTGCCATGTCTAAAGTCATCATCACCTGTGCTGTTACAGGTGCGATTCACACGCCGTCCATGTCACCGCATTTGCCAGTGACGCCGGAAGAAATCATTGAGGCCTCGTTGGGCGCCGCCGATGCAGGGGCGGCCATCATTCACTTGCATGCACGCGATCCGATCACCGGCAAACCCGATCAAAGCCCCGAAGCGTTTGCCAAGTTTTTGCCGCAAATCAAAGCCAAAACCAATGCGGTGATCAACCTCACCAGCGGCGGCTCGCCGTTCATGAAAATCGACGAACGCATTCAGCCTTCGATGCGCTTTTCACCCGAGGTGGCGTCGCTCAATATGGGCTCGTTCAACTTCGCCCTCTTCCCGATGCTGGAGCGTTTCACCGACTTGAAACACGACTGGGAACGTGAGCATTTAGAGAACAGCCGTGACCTGATTTTTCGCAACACCTTCAAAGACATTGAGTTTGCATTGAAGGCCTGCAACGCCAACCAAACCCGCTTTGAGTTCGAGTGCTACGACATTGGCCACCTCTACAACTTGGCGCACTTCGTCGACAAAGGTTTGATCAAAGCGCCCTTCTTTGTGCAATCGGTGTTCGGCATTTTGGGCGGCATTGGCACGCACCCTGAAGACGTGATGCACATGAAACGCACCGCCGACCGCTTGTTTGGCAAAGACTACCAATGGTCGGTGCTGGGCGCGGGGCGCCACCAAATGCGCATTGCGGCCATGGGCGCGAGCTTGGGCGGCAACGTGCGCGTGGGCCTCGAAGACAGCTTGTGGATTGGCAAAGGCAAGCTCGCCGAGAGCAATGCCCAACAAGTGCGCCAAGCCCGCGCCATCATCGAAGGGCTGGGTCTGGAAGTGGCCACACCCGATGAAGCCCGTGCCATGCTGCAGCTCAAGGGCGCGGCGAATACAAACATTTGATCAACCCCAACGGAGACCAACCTCATGCAACGCAGACACCTCTTATCCGCCGCAGCCGCCAGTGCCGCCGCGATCGCCATGCCCTCAGCTTGGGCACAAAATGCAGGCTACCCCAGCCGCCCCATCAAGATGATCGTGCCTTTTGCCGCTGGCATTTCGCCTGATGTGATTGCGCGTTTGGTGGGCGACAAACTCAGCCAAGCGCTGGGCCAACCGGTGGTGATCGACAACCGACCAGGCGCGGGCGGCATGATCGGCGTAGAGGCGGCCAGCACCAGCGCAGCCGATGGTTACACCTTGTTTTTCAGCGTGAAGGCGGTGCACGCGATTGCCCCCAATGTGTATCAAAAACCGCAGTTCAACCCGGTGCGCGACTTCAGAGCGATCAGCCAATTGCTGCTCGTGCCCCATGTGTTGACCGCATCACCCAATGCGCCTTACAACAGCATGAAAGAGCTGGTCGAATACGCCAAGCGCAACCCCGGCAAGATCGACTACGCCTCTTTGGGCGTGGGCTCGCAACCGCACGTCGCGATGGAAGCGTGGGCGCAACGCTTGGGCATCAAACTCAACCACGTTCCCTACAAAACCAACCCATCCCCCGACGTCATGAGTGGCGTGGTGAGTCTGTCGATTGAAGCCTCGACCACCGCCATCCCATTGATCAAGTCAGGCAAGGTCAAAGGCTTGGCCATCTCGGGTGCAGAGCGCATCCCGAGCTTGCCCGATGTGCCCACCATGACCGAGTTCGGTTCCACACTGGATGTGAACGGTCAAATCGGCAGTTCATGGCATGGCATCTTCGCGCCCAAAGGCACGGCGGATGACATCGTGGCCAAGCTCAACACCGAGATTGTGAAGATCGTGAAGATGCCTGAAATTCAATCACGCATGCGTGATTTGGGCCTCACACCCACAGGCACATCCGCCGAAGCGCTGTCCACGGTGGCCGCCTCGGACTACGCGTTTTGGGGCAAGATCGTCAAAGAATTTGACATCAAGGTGGAGTAAGGCGTGAGCACCACACCGAACGCCAACCGCCCCACCGTGGGCGTGATTGGGCTGGGCATCATGGGCTCAGCGATGGCGGCCAATTTGGTGAAGGCTGGGTTTGAGGTGTTTGGCTACGACCCCGTCGCAGCCTCACGCCAACGCCTGAAAAAAGCGGGTGGCCATGCCTGCAAAAGCACAGGTGAGGTGGCGCAACACGCCACGCACCTGCTGCTGTCACTGCCCAGCGAAGCCGCACTCGATCACGTGTGTGCAGAACTACTCGCGACCGGCCTCAAAGGCTTGATTGCCGCAGAAACCAGCACACTGCCTGAGGCCTGCAAAGGGCGCAACAAAACTGCGTTGGCCAAACAAAGCATCACCCTGTTGGACTGCCCACTTTCTGGCACTGGCGCACAGGCACTCACCCGCGACTTGGCGGTCTACGCCAGCGGCAACGCCAAAGCCATTCGTGCCATGCATGCGGTGTTTGAAGGGTTTGCGCGCGCACGCTATGACGTGGGCGACTTTGGCAACGGCATGCGTATGAAGTTGGTGGCCAACTTGCTGGTGGCGATTCACAACGTGTCGTCTGCCGAAGCCATTTTGATGGGGGCACGTGCTGGCCTCGACCCCGCCACGATCGTCAAAGTGGTGGCCGATGGCGCAGGTGGCTCTCGCATGCTGCAAGTACGCGGCCCCATGATGGTGGATCGGTCATGGGAAGACGCGACGATGAAAGTGTCGACGTGGCAAAAGGACATGGCCCTGATTCAGGCGCTGTTGCAAGCCACCGACACGCCAGCTCCGCTGTTTGCGGCCACCCAGCCCATTTACAACGCCGCCATGGCCATGGGGCACGGCATGGACGACACCGCATCGGTCTATGACGTGTTGGAGCGATGGACGCAACCAACGCCTGTCGCCAAGAAGAGAAAATAAGCACTTCTTAGCTCTGAACTCAGTCAGGCCACTGGCCTGACCTTCTATGGAAAACTATTTAATCTGGGCCAGCATTGCGGCCGTGTTGGTCGGCTTGTCCAAAGGGGGACTGCCATCGGTTGGCATGCTGTCCGTTCCGATTCTTTCGCTCTTCATGTCACCCGTGAAAGCGGCCGTCATGCTGCTGCCCATTTACGTCATTTCGGACATGGTGGGCATCTGGCTGTACCGCAAAAACTTCAGCGCCATCAACTTGAGAATACTCATCCCTGCGGGCGTGGCTGGGGTCGTCATCGGCTGGCTCACCACCTCGGTGGTGTCCGATGTGGCGGTGAAGCTGCTGATTGGCGTGATGGGCATTGGTTTTTGCGTGAACACGTGGCTCAAGCGCAAGAGCGAGCAAACGGCACGCCCCGCAAATGTGAAGAAGGGTTTGTTTTGGGGTACGGTGGCTGGGTTCACCAGCTTCATCTCGCATGCGGGGGCCCCACCTTTTCAGGTGTACATGCTGCCGCAAAAGCTGCCCAAAACAGAATTTGCAGGAACCGCCACGATTTTGTTTGCCATCATCAACGCAGCCAAGATTTGGCCCTACCAACAACTGCGCCCTTATGCGTATGAGGATTTGATGGGTGCCGCAGTACTGATTCCGTTTGCCTTGATCGGGACGGTGGTGGGCGCGTACCTCACCAAAAAGATTGCCGATGTTTGGTTTTACAAATTTGTCCAGTTCGGGCTTTTCGTCGTTTCGGTGAAACTCATCGTCGATGCTGTCTCAACTTTTTAAATGCGTGGCTCATGGCGCAACAGGTGCGCGTAAGGCCAAACTCAGCTGATCGACCAGCTCTGCCCAATCTGAATTTTGGGCCAAGGCCTCCTTCAAAAATGCAGACTGTCCGGCATTCCAAAAAGAGGCATCTGGTAAATCAATGGCATCTGGCAAAGGACGTTGTGCATCTAAAAAATGGGCAATGCTCTTAGGGTCAGACGGCAAGCCCAATTGGGCAAATAAGTCGCGAAAGCGATGTATCGACTGTTCCATAGATCACCTGTGTGAAAAGTCATGTGAGTTGTCGTTTTTACATCAAACGCTTCACGCTGTCTGCATGACAGCACACACATGCACGCGGCTTGTTATTTCAGGGCCTGTGACAGGTACTCAATCAACACCGACACACGGTGCGGGATGTAACGGTTGCTGGGCAACACAGCATAAATACCCAAAGACTGCGATGAGAATTTTTTCAAAATCTCAACCACCTCGCCACGCGCGATGAAGGGCTGCGTGATGAAGTCGGGTTGGCGTGTGATGCCCAAGCCCTCGGCCGCCGCTTTGGTCAACGCCACCCCGTTGTTGGCCGTGATCCGCCCACGGATCGGAAAGTGCGACGATTGGCCATCGACTTGGTAGTCCCATGACGTGGGCGTCATGTTGATCGAATACGCCAAGCACTCATGGTTTTGAAGTTCGCGGGGGTGCTTTACTTGACCGTGCTGCGACAAGTACTCAGGCGAAGCCACCGTCATCAAGCGGCAAGCGCCCAGCCTTCTCACGATGTCACTTTGATCGAGATTGGCTGTGATGCGAATCGACACATCAATGCCCTCCTCAATCAGATTGACGCGCCGATCTGAGAAGTCCATGGACAACTGAATGTGCGGTTGCTGCTTGGCGAACTCTGTGAGCAAAGGCATCAACTGCTGCAAGCCAAAACTCAGGGGCAGCCCTAGGCGAATACGCCCTCGGGCAATGGCCTTCTCTTCCGACAAACTCGACTCTGCCGCATCCACCATGTTCAAGATGACTCGACACTTTTCGAGGTAAGCCGCACCTGCCGTGGTGAGCGTGAGGCTGCGGGTACTGCGCGTGATGAGCTTGGTGCCCAGCTGGGTTTCAAGCCCCGCAATCTGCCGCGTGATGACAGAGCGCGCCACATTTTCTTGGTTAGCCACCGCCGTGAAGCTCCCAGCCTCGGCCACCCTGACGAACACTTGCATTGCGTTGAATTTATCCATTGTTGCGTATTCTGCAACAAGTATTTGCAGACTAGATACTTTTTCTCATCGCTTTAAAAACCTACATTCAGGTCAACGCAAGAATTTAAAACATGAAAAACCTTCGTAACGTCCTCTTCGTGCCACATGGCGCTCCCACCTTTGCTCTGAACCCAGGCGCAGCGGGCGCAGCCATGACTGACGTGGCCAGCCGTTTGAAAACCCCACGCGCCATCATCGTGATCAGCCCGCATTGGGAGACGCGCGTCCCCACCGTGGGCACGGCCACTTCGTTAGACACCATCCACGATTTCTACGGTTTTCCGAATGCCCTGTACGCGTTGAAATACCCAGCAACGGGTTGCCCAGAAGGCGCACAAGACGTCGTCACCGCGTTGAAAGCACAGTTCCCACAGGTCGACGTGGATGCGACGCGTGGTCTGGACCACGGGGCCTGGGTTCCCTTGCTGCAGATGTTTCCCAACGCCGATGTGCCCATCATTCCTGTGTCTGTACAAGGCCATGCGGGCCCTGCACACGCCTACAAGGTGGGGCAAGCGCTGGCGACCTTGGCCGAGCGCGATTTCTTGGTGATTGCCTCTGGCAATCTGACGCATAACTTAGGCGACTACCGCATCGTGGCCAGCCAACACGGACAATCGCCCGCTTATGTTCAGACCTTTTCGGATTGGCTGGAAAAGCACATGATCGATCGCGATGTGGACGCCCTCCTCCACTACCGCCAACACGCCCCCGATGGTGTTCGCGCACACCCCACCGAAGAACACCTGCTGCCACTGTTTGTCGCACTCGGTGCAGCAGGTCCTGCCGCTCAACCTCAGCCGTTTTACCGAGGCATCAGCGATTACGTGCTGGCCATGGACGGCTATGCCTTTGTTTGAAGAAAGCCCATGAAAACCTCTTACCACCCTCTCTCTAAAACCCTTCACTGGGCCATGGCGCTTGCCATTTTTGGCTTGCTCGCACTGGGCTTCGTGATGAGTGACATGCCGTTGTCGCCCGAGAAATTGCAGTACTTCTCTTGGCACAAATGGGCAGGCGTCAGTGTGTTCTTTCTGGTGTGGATTCGCTTGATTTGGCGCGTGATCACCCCACCCCCTGCTTATCCCAACAGCATGTCTCGCCCTCTGCAAATGCTCGCCCACGGCGGACACTTTCTGCTGTACGCCTTGATGCTGGTCATCCCGTTGTCGGGCTGGTTGATGAGCTCAGCCAAAGGCGTGCAAACCGTTTGGTTTGGCGTTTGGCCGCTGCCCGATCTGCTCAGCCGCGACAAAGAACTGGGCAAGCTCCTCGAGTGGATTCACGGCAGCTTGAACTGGGTCTTGATCGCCCTCATCGTCGGCCACGTAGGTGCGGCGCTGAAACACCACTTCATTGACCGCGACGACATTTTGACGCGCATGTTGCCTCACAAAAACTCACCAGGAAATGACCATGCATAAACTTTTCAGCCTCACGCTCACCACGCTCTTAGCCACAGGATTGAGCACCCAAGCACATGCGCTTGAATACAAATCGATCCAAGCGGAAAAGAGCAGCCTGACGTTCAACTACAAACAAATGGGCGTCGCCATGGACGGTAAATTTAAAAAATTTACGGCCCAGTTGAGCTTTGATCCTGCCAAAGTCGCAGCAGCCAAAGCCACGATCGACATTGAGTTGGCCTCCATCGACACCGGCTCATCCGACGCAGACCAAGAAGTCGTGGGCAAAGCATGGTTCAACACAGCGGCTTTTCCTAAAGCCGTCTTCGTGTCCAACCAAATCAAACAGACCGCCCCCAACCAATACCAAGTGACGGGCAAGCTCACTCTCAAAGGTCAGACCAAAGACATTTCGTTTCCTTTGAAACACACCCCACAAGGTGCCGCAGGCCAATTCACCGGTGGATTCACCTTGCACCGCGCCGACTTTTCGATTGGAGAAGGCATGTGGTCCAAGTTCGATGTGGTGGCCAATGACATTCAAGTCAACTTTCAACTCACCGCACTCGCGGGCAAATAATTTTTAACCAGGAGTCTTTTCATGACAAAACTCAACCGTATCGCTGCCGCTTTGGCTTTTGCAACTGTGGCGGCCACCTCGGCCATCGCTGCACCTCAAACCTATGTGGTGGAAGGCACGCACACCTACCCACGTTTTTCGTATTCACACTTTGGCTACTCGACACAGTTGAGCCGCTTTGACAAAACCACGGGCACCGTGGTGTTTGATGCAGAAGGCAAAACAGGCGCCGTCGATATCGTCATCGACATGACCTCGGTCGATACCGGGTTCACAGACTTCAATGGTCACATCCAAGGCGAAGACTTTTTAGACACCGCCAAGTTCCCGAAAGCCACGTTCAAGTCCACCAAAGTGGTCTACCAAGACGGCAAGCCCACCAGTGTTGAAGGCCAGTTGACCATCAAAGGCGTGACCAAGCCCGTGACGCTGACTGTCAGCTCTTTCCAAGCCATGCCACACCCCATGCTGAAGAAAGCCGCGCTGGGCGCCAATGCCTGGACCGTGATCAAGCGCTCTGAATTCAACGCCGGTAAATTCGCCCCTTACGTGGGTGACGACGTTCGCATTGACATCGCCATTGAAGCGATTCAGCAATAAAGCAATCTGCATGAAAAAAGCACCCTCACGAGGGTGCTTTTTTTTGCGATAACAAACCGCTCAGGCATTGGCGATGTGGCAGCGCACAGGATTCGTGTCACGCCCGATCGTTAAGAGGCCTGAACACGCGCCATGAACGCGTGCGGAACCAAGGCCACTTTGCGCGTGCTGCGGTCAATGAACACAATGCCAATTTTTCCACGCGCGACTTCGCGATGCGTATCCAAGCACTCCATGCGATACACCAAGTCAAAACCGTAGGCGTTGTAGTCTTGCGGAACCATACTGACGCGCATCGTCTCGCCGTGAAACCCCTCGGACTTGTATTGCGCCACGATGTCACCCACCACGATGGGATGGCCTGCCACATTGCCTTCGGTGTAGCCCAGCGACTTGAAAAAACGCACACGGGCCTCGGACACCAAAGTCAGCAACTGCGCATTGTCCAAATGACCGCCTTGGTTGACATGACTGATGTAGATCTGAATGTCAGTGGCAAAAATGAAATGATCGGGGAGTTCGAATTGAATACGGGGCATGATCAGATAAATAAGCGCTAGTTCAGCGCGTCCAACAAGTCTTGTGTGTCGCGAATGATAGGTTGCGCCAATTGCGCCAACAAATGGCCATCGGTCGCACGCTGTGCCCAACGGTTCGACGCCTCAAGCACGGGATGGTTGTGCAGATAGTCGGGAACCTCGTAGTCGGGCGACTCCATTTTGAAAGCCAACATCATGCTGAGATAGCCGGAAAAATACAAACCAAACATGAGGGCATTGGCCGCTTCTTGCGTGATCTCGCGGCGACCCACGCGTGCCAAAAACAAAGCTTTGGCAGTTTCAATGGTGGGCAACTCATTGGCATGCAACTGGAATTCTTCGTCCAATGCTTTGCAGGCCTGGTCCCATTGCGCGATGGCGTCTGTCATGTACTTGGTCTTTTCAATTTGATTCAAGCCAGCATTGTGCCCTTGCACTTCTTCGCGCCACAGCGACAGGCGTATTTGGCTTTGAGCGTATCCGTCAGCGGTTCGTCACTGATCAGGCCGTAGTTGAAGGTCAACTCTTCACCACGCCACACCTGACGACGCGTTTTGATGAACACACGACCTTTGATTTCAACAGGTTCACAGTTAGGGCGGCACGAGTGGTTGATCCAGCGCGACGCATTGCCGCCGTACAAGCCATCAATCACGCGCGCATCATCGATGTGAAAGTAGAAGGTGTGCTCGGGGTTGCTGGGGTCATGCGGATGACGGCGCAGCGCCTCGGCCATGGAAATGATTTCGCCCACATACTCAATGACAGTTTCGCCAGCCGCCATGGGGCACAAAGCGAACACGCCTTGGCCGTGCACGCTCGATTGATAAACCTCGATGCGATCTGAGAGAACTGAGCGTGAAGGTGCGGCTGGCTTTTTCAACATGCCAAAAAGCATACTAGGTTCTTCGGGGTAATCACCCTGACTTTGACTTGACTAAGCCCTTGAAAATCGAATCTCCTAAGGAGTCGTGCATGCTCAGTCGTATCCAAGCCATTGTTCAACGCATCTGCCAACTCGCAGCCATCTTGGGTGGCTTGACATCCCCAAGCTGGGCGGCAGGCTTTGAATTAGAAGGCACGAAGCAAGTGTTTGCAGTCACCCGCGACGGCACACGACTCGCGATGGGGCATGTGGAATTCACGCGAACAACGGCAGATGTCACACAGTTCAAACTCAAAATAGAGAGCCCACTGCTGGTGGACCACTTTTTATCGATGAAAGAATTCAAATGTTTGGACGGCGCGAGTGAAGTCACTTGCCACGTGCCCTACCCCTATCGCAACCCACAAACCATCACGGCAGGCAACTTGGTTTGGCTAGAGCACAGTCTGTTGTTTCTATTCAAGCAGCCGCGTGACTTCGGTGCAAAACTCTGGAACGGCAGCTATTACCAATTTGAGGTGGTGGGTCAACGTTTGGTTGGCAAGCCACAAGCGATTGACCTGAACCACATCAGCGCGCCATCAGACAACCCCAACATCGCGCCCTACACACCCGACCTGCGCGTAGATGCAGCGCCGGGTGTGCGATGGATTGACCATCTGTTGATTGAGTGAACGTTGCCGCTGATTACTCCACTGTGACCGACTTGGCCAAGTTGCGTGGCTTGTCCACATCCGTGCCACGCGCACATGCCGTGTGATACGACAGCAACTGCAACGGCACCACATGCAAGATGGGTGAGAGCACGCCGTAGTGTTCAGGCATGCGAATCACGTTCAAGCCTTCGCTGCTTTCAATCTTGGTGTCGCCATCGGCCAGCACATACAGCACGCCGCCACGGGCGCGCACTTCTTGCATATTGCTCTTGAGTTTTTCCAACAACGCATCGTTAGGCGCGACCGTCACCACGGGCATGGCGCTGGTGACCAGTGCCAAGGGGCCATGCTTGAGCTCACCGGCTGCATACGCCTCGGCGTGGATGTAGGTGATTTCTTTGAGCTTCAACGCGCCTTCGAGCGCGATGGGGTAATGCGTGCCACGCCCCAAGAACAACGCGTTTTCTTTGCTGGCAAAGTCTTGCGACCAGGCGATGAGCTGAGGCTCTAGCGCCAGCACGGCTTGCAAAGCGGCGGGCAAGTGGCGCATGTCTTTGATGTGCTTGGCTTCTTCTTCGTCGCTCAAACGGCCTTTGGTTTGCGCCAAAGCCAAGGTGAGCAAGAACAAACCGGCCAGCTGTGTGGTGAAGGCTTTGGTGGATGCCACGCCAATCTCTGCGCCAGCACGGGTGACGTAGGCCAATTTGCACTCACGCACCATGGCGCTGGTGGACACGTTGCAAATGGTGAGCGTTTTGTCCATGCCCAAGCTTTGCGCATGGCGCAGTGCGGCCAAGGTGTCGGCGGTTTCGCCGGACTGGCTGATGGTGACCACCAAGCTGTTGGGGTTGGGCACGGATTCGCGGTAGCGGTACTCACTGGCAATCTCGACTTGGCAAGGCACTTTGGCGATGGCCTCAATCCAATACTTGGCCACGCAGCCGCTGTAGTAGCTGGTGCCGCAGGCGAGGATGAGCACGTTGTCCACGGCTTTGAACACGCTGTACGCACCGTCACCAAACAACTCGGGCGTGATGCCCTCGATACCTTCGAGCGTGTCGGCAATGGCGCGTGGCTGCTCGAAGATTTCTTTTTGCATGTAGTGGCGATACGGCCCCAACTCTGCTGCGCCGCTGTGCGCTTGCACGGTTTTGACGTCGCGTGTGACGGCTTTGTGGTGGCGGTCTTGCACCCAGTATTTGCCGATTTGAATGTCCACCACATCGCCCTCTTCGAGGTACACGATTTGGTCGGTCACACCGGCCAAAGCCATGGCATCGCTAGCGAGGAAGGTTTCGCTGTGCTCTTTGCCAACGCCCAAGATGAGCGGTGAGCCTGCGCGTGCGCCAATGACGCGGTGCGGCTCGTCTTTGTGGAACACGGCAATGGCATACGCGCCGTGCAGTTGAACGATGGCGGCTTTGACAGCTTCAAACAAATCGCCGTTGTAAAGGCTGTCCACCAAGTGGGCAATGACCTCGGTATCGGTTTGGCTCAAAAACTCGTAGCCCTTGGCCTGCAGCGCGGCACGCAGTTCGTCGTGGTTTTCGATGATGCCGTTGTGCACCAGCGCCACCCGCCCGACTTTGGCTGGCGAGCCGCCTGTGTAAACACCCGCGCCAGCCCCCGTGCCGTGGCTGAAGTGTGGGTGTGCGTTGTGCACCGCAGGTGCGCCGTGTGTGGCCCAACGTGTGTGTGCAATGCCGGTGCCGCCTTCGATGTGGTCGGCTTTGACTTGGTCCATCAATTCAGACACACGTGCCGTACTGCGCGCCCGCTGCAAACCACCTTGCGTGGCGCCAAGGCTGGCCGCATGCACCGCCACGCCGCAGGAATCATAGCCGCGGTACTCCAAGCGCTGTAGACCTTGCACGAGGATAGGAACGATGTTGCGGGTAGAAACTGCGCCGACGATGCCACACATAAGAAGCTCTCCAAATTGAGGAATGGCAAGATCGTAGGTCGATCAACTTGAAATTTCTTGTTTCTTTTTTAACTTTTTTGAACGAAAATTCAATGAAAACTACTTTTTGAAATTTAATTTCAAAATAAACTAAACAATGAAACAAGAATATCTAGACGAGACCGATTTGAAACTGCTTGACGCCTTGCAGCACGACGCCACGCTCAGCAACGTGGCCTTGGCTGAACGCCTCAAAATTTCGCCGCCCACTTGCCTGCGCCGCGTCAAGCGCCTGACGGACGAAGGCTGGATTGAGCGACAAATTGCGGTGCTGAGTGCCGACAAATTGGGCGCAGCGCTCGGCCACGGCTTGACGGCGTTGGTAGAAGTCACACTCGACGCGCAAGGTGCCGAACACCTAGACGCCTTCGAGCAACGCGCCTGCGCCGACGATGCCGTGCAGCAGTGTTGGCGCGTGTCGCCAGGGCCTGACTTTGTGTTGGTGGTGCAAGCCGCCGACATGCCGCACTACCTGGCCATCACGCAACGTCTGCTCACGCAAGATGCGAATGTGCGCAACGTGAAAGCGTTTTTTGCCACCAAGCGGGGGAAGTTCACCAGCACGTGGCCAGTGTTGCGCTCGTCATAAGTTAGCAAGCCTTCAAGGCAAGGCTAGAAACTCAGCCATTACGCACCAAACAAAAAAGGCAGCCTAGGCTGCCTTTTTAGCGTCAAGCTTTCGGCTTTTTCTCAGGTCGCTTGTAGTTGGCAATGCTGACCTGTTTGCCACGCGCCACGCTCAAAGCGCCAGGCTCGGTGCTCTTGGTGATGGTTGAACCACCGCCCACCGTGCCGCCTGCGCCAATGGTGACGGGGGCGACCAGCACGCAATTGCTGCCGATGTGCACATCGGCCTCAATCACGGTGCGGTGTTTGTTGGCGCCGTCGTAGTTGGCGGTGATGCTGCCTGCGCCGTAGTTGACACGCTCGCCCACGGTGGCGTCGCCCAAGTAGGCCAAGTGGTTGGCTTTTGAGCCTTTGGCCATCGTTGAGTTTTTGACTTCCACAAAGTTGCCAATGTGCACCTCGGCTGCCAGTTGTGCGCCAGGGCGCAAGCGGGCGAAAGGGCCAATGAGTGCGCCCTCGCCCACCGTCACGCCGAGCTTTTCGCCGTCGATGTGGGTGAAGGGGTGAATCACCGCACCCGCTTCGATGGTGCAGTTGGCAATCACGCAGTTCGCGCCAATCTTCACGCCTTGGCCGAGTGACACGTTGCCTTGGAAGATGCAGTTCACATCAATCTCCACGTCTTGCGCACAGGTCAACTGGCCGCGCACATCAAAGCGCGCGGGGTCGATGATGCGCACGCCGTCGGCCATGAAGGCCTGCGCTTGGCGCAGCTGAAATGTGCGCTCCAACTCGGCCAATTGCGTGGGGCTGTTGACGCCCGCAACTTGCGCCACGTCGTTGATTTTGTGAGCCACCACGGGCACACCATCGGCCTCGGCGAACTTGACCACGTCGGTCAAATAAAACTCTTGCTGCGCGTTGTTGTTGTCCAAGCGCGCCAGCCATGGCTTGAGCAACTTGGCAGGCACAGCCATGATGCCGCTGTACACCTCGTGGATGGCGCGTTGCGCGTCGTTGGCGTCTTTGTGCTCGACGATCGCGTGCACTTGGCCGCTGGGGTTGCGCACAATGCGGCCGTACCCAGTGGGGTCGTCAAACGCAATGGTCAGCAAAGCGAGCTGCTTGCCATCGCACAAATTAATCAGTGCTTGCAAGGTGTCAGCTTGCGTCAAAGGTACATCGCCCGAGAGCACGACCACCACCGCATCGTCGGCCAACAAGGGCACCGTTTGCTGCACGGCGTGCCCCGTGCCGAGCTGAGGCATTTGGCGGGCGAATTGCAGCTTGTCATGGGGATTGGCAGACAGCAAAGCGGGCTCCACTTGCTCCGCCCCATGACCGGTGATGACGATGGTGTGGCGCGCCTTCAAGCTGCGCGCAGTGTCGATCACATGCTGCACCAAAGCCTTGCCGGCCAAGCGGTGCAAAACCTTAGGCATACTGCTCTTCATACGGGTGCCTTTACCGGCCGCCATGATCACCACATCTAACGCTGTCATGCTATTCATCCTTTTATTGCGAAGAATTATCCGCCAAGCCAGCGTTTGGCTGACCTTGCTGATGCTGGTCACGTTAAGTAGTTGCAGCACCATCAAGCTGGTCTACAACCAAAGCGATGACTTGCTGTATTGGTGGATCGACGCCTACGCCGACCTACAAGATGGCCAAAAGCAACTCACCCGCGACACGCTGACCGAGGTTCAGCGCTGGCACCGTCAGCAACAACTGCCTGAGTACATCGCCCTGCTACAAAAGATGCGCGCCATGGCAACGAACGACATCACCCCCGCGCAAGTGTGCGCGGTCACCGAAGACATGAAAATGAGCTTCGCCACGGTGCTGCGTTTTGTAGAACCCGCCAGCACACGCTTGGCCGTACAACTCAAACCCGACCAACTGCGCAGCGTGCGCAAGCGCTTTGACAAAACCGACAAAGACTGGCGCAAAGACTGGCTAGATCCCGATGCCGAAGACCGCCTGCACTACCGCAACAAACAAGCCCTGAACCGCTTGGAAGATTTTTACGGCCGCCTCGACACCCCGCAACGCGAGGTGCTGCGCCGCTGGTTGAGCGAGTCGGTGTTCGACCCTGTCATGAGCTACGCCGAACGCGAACGCCGCCAAGCCGACACGATTCAAACCCTGCAGCGCATGGCCCAAGAAGGGAGCGCCACCCCGCAAGCGCAGGCCTTGCTGCATGGCTTGATCGAGCGCAGTTTCAATTCACCCAATGAACGCTACCGCGCCTACAACCGCGCGCTGTGGCAAGAAAACTGCGAAGGGTTTGCCAAGCTGCACAACAGCACCACACCCGCACAACGCAAGCGCATGGTGGAGAGTTTGCAGGGCTATGAAAACGACTTTCGGATTTTGATGGGCCAAAAGTAAAACGTGCTGGACATGCCAGCACGCGATAGGTGACGCTCGAAGGCCTAGGCGTTACGCCTGCAAAGCCGCCCACATTTCTTTGTCGCGCTGCGCAGTCCAAATGCGTGGATTTTTGATGCCTTGCGCTTCGTCGTAAGCGCGACTCACGTCGAAGGGCAAACAGTGCTCGTAAATGAACACATGGCCAAAAATGGGGTCCATGCTCTTGCGGGTGTGTGCCATGGATGCTTTCAAATCCATGCCTTGTGCTGCGGCCTCTTTGCCACAACGGAACAAGGTTTCGACCCAGCGCTGGGTGTAGTCCAAGGCCTTGTTCACATCGGCATTGCCCTTCATGGCTTCGCCGCGTCCAGGCACGATGGCTTCGGCGTTGAGCGCTTTCAAGGCGTCCAGCGTGGCGGGCCACTCTTCGAGCTGGGCGTCACCGGTGTACACGCCCGCTTCGTACTCCACCAAGTCGCCACTGAACAGCACTTTTTCTTCTTCCACCCAAGCGATGGTGTCGCCACGGGTGTGGCCTGACCCGGGGTGCCAAATCTCAACCTTCACGCCACCCAAGTCGATGGTCAACGAGCCTTGGCGACCGGGCTTGCCGTCACCAATGACCATGGTGGGCCATGTCAAACCCGGGATGCTCTCCACACCTTGGAACAAACGGGGGAAGCGCTCGATCTCGCTTTGCATGTCTTGCGCACCGCGTTCGACGATGAGCTCATACGTGCCGCGGCTGGCAATGATCTCAGTCGCGCCCTCAGCAGCGTAAGCGCTGGCCCCCAACACGCGCACGGCGTGGTAGTGGGTGAGCAACACATATTTGATCGGCTTGTCGCTGACGGTGCGGATTTTGGCGATCAAGTCACGTGCGAGTGCAGGCGTGGCGGTGGCATCGCTGACCATGATGAATTTGTCGCCAATGATGACGCCAGAGTTGGGGTCGCCCTCGGCGGTGTAAGCCCAGCAATGGGGGCTGAGTTGCTCAAACTTGATTTTTTTCTCGGTCAAGTCGGCTTGGCTGGCAAAGGCTTTGGTGGGGGCGGTGGACATGTTTTGTGTCTCCTTGTTGGGGTTTGTTTCTTGTGAGGAGTTTAACTAAACGAAATTGGTTATGGAATGGTGAATTATTTCTATCTTGCTTTTAAGACACTTCTTGGGGGCACAAGGGACGAGGCACAGGCCCCACGACTCCTTCGCTTCGCTCTTAACGTCGCCGTGGGGCCTGTGCCTCATCCCTTGCAGATTGGGCGTGCGTGCGAGTCTCCAACCAACCGTAGGCAGGGTGAGTGGGCGGGGCGCTTGGCGGTGACGTTAAGAGCGCAGCGAAGGAACCGCCAAGCGCCCCGTCCACTCACCCTGTCGCAGCGAAATACATCTACCGCGCACCAAATAACCCCAATAAAGAACTCAAACCAACCCGCGCTCCAACATGGCAATCACCTCATCCGCAAAGGCGGTGTAGCTCATCGGCCCATCCGGTCGCAGCCACGTGAAGGTCCAGTTGATCATGCCAAACAGCATCATCGTGACCGCAGTTTGATTGGCGGCGGTCAGGCGCTCGGGGTAGGCTCGTTTTAAGAACCGCGTGAAGGCGGCCACCACATCGCGCTGCCGGCCCACGATCAATGCGCGTTGCTCGGGCCCGAGGAACTGCGTGTCACTCACCAGCGCCACATGGCGGGTGGCCGAGTTTTCGTACTCTTGCAAGAAACGACGGATCAACTCGTGCAGCGACGCACGGTCGTCTAAATTGCCACGTTCTGCCACGGCTTGCGACTCGCCAATGAGCGCCAGCAGGCGCTGGGTGTAGCGGTCCAGCAGGTCAAACAAGATGGCCTCTTTGCTGTCGTAGTAGTGGTACAGCCGCGCTTTGGAGGTGCCGCCCGCCGCCGCGATGGTGTTCATGCTGGTGGCGGGGTAGCTGCCGTCGGCAAAGCACTGGGCGGCGATGTCTAAGATTTCGTCGCGCTTGAGGTCGTGGGTGGCAGATTTGGGGCGGGCCATGTGTTCAACGCATGGGCCAAACGACGCCGTTGTCGTTCAACAGCGCATCCAGCGGCATGTCGTGCGGCTCGGGCATCAGGTCAGGCAAGAAGCCGTGGGTGAAGCCTAAACCGGCCGTGAACGGCTTGGGTTGCAAGGTGGCCAAGGTGCGGTCATAAAAACCGCCGCCATAGCCCAAGCGGAACCCACCTGCGCCGTAGCCGACGCAAGGCACAAAGAGCAAGGTCGGCACGATCACTTCGGTGTCTTTGGGTTTGGGAATGCCGTAGGCGTCTTCTTCCATGGGGCATCCGGGGTACCACGCGTGAAAGGTCAGCGTTTTGTGTGCTTTGTCGACCACAGGCAAACCAATGCGTCGACGCTGGGGTTGGTCAGACAGCTCGCCGTCTTCTTTCCAGCGGTGCAAGGCGGGCAGTGGGTCGAACTCGCCTTTGATGGGCCAATAGGCGCCAATCACTGTGTCGGGGCGGTCAAACAGCCAAATGCGCATCACGCGCTGCAACATGTCGGCCCGTGCCAGACGATCGGGCATGTTCAAACGCTCTTCTATGAGCTGCTGGCGCAAAGTTTTTTTGTCCACAGATAATCAGTGCATGAAGTTCTCTGTCATTGTGTCACTGTTTGCAAGCGCTTTTGTGGCTTGCAGCCCCTTGCTTCCCTCGGTCACCACGGCTCAAGCCGCCACCGTCATCACCAACCCGCAAACGGACGCCGTCATCAACGAGATGGCACAAGCCTTCAAACGCGGCGACAAAAAACGCTTGACCGCGTTGCTGCCGCAAGCCAAAGGCCACCCCCTTGAAGTGTGGGCCGCGTATTGGGAACTCAAAGCCCGCCTAGACGAGGCCAGCACAGCCGAGATACGCAGCTTCTTCGCCACCTACCCCAGCTCCTACCAAGAAGACCGCCTGCGCAACGACTGGCTGCTGCTGCTGGGCAGTCGCCGCGACTGGAGCACGCTGGTCAACGAGCATCCGCATTACCGCATGCGCGACGACCGCGAATTGCGCTGCTACATCTTGGCCGTCGAGCTGATACAAAAAGGCCCGCAAGCCAACCCCGGCATGGCCGACGAAGTGCGACGCAGTTGGATGGGCATGCGCGAAGCCGATGACGGCTGCACCTTCGCCGCCGACCGCTTGTATGACGCCAAACAGTTCAACGCACTGGACATTTGGCGCAAAGCCCGTTTGATGATGGAGCAAAGCCGCCCTCGCTCTGCACGCAACGCCGTGCAAATCGTGGCGCCCGATGCCGTCAACGCGGTGGCCGACATTCACAACAACGCCACCCAGTTTTTGAAACGCCACATTGCCGCGCCGCAAAAAGTGCGTCAAGAGCTGGTGGTGATGGCCTTGGTCAAAGTGGCCGCCACCGACCCCGATGACGCCGACAAACTGCTGCGGACCAAGTGGCAGCCCTACCTCACCGCCGAAGAACGCCATTGGGTGTGGGGCGTGATTGGCCGTCAATCGGCCATGAAACTCGAAGACGATGCGCTGAAACACTTCTCTCGTGTCGCCCGCGACAAAGACCTCAACGACGACATGCTGGCTTGGAAAGCCCGCGCCGCCTTGCGTGCGGGCAACACGCCCAATTGGACGGAAGTTGAATCAGCCATCCAAGCCATGAATGCCGAAGTCAAACGCGACCCAACATGGGTGTACTGGTACGCACGCGCCTTGTTGGCGCGCAAAAAAGTGACGCCACAAATTCAACAAGAGGCCACCGCCATGCTGGAGAGCATCGCGGGCGTGCGTGGTTTTTATGAACAACTCGCGCTCGAAGAGTTGGGACGCAAAGTGACCGTGCCTGCGCGCCCCCTGCCGCCCACACCTGAAGAATACGAAACCGCCCGTCGCAACCCCTCGTTGCAACGCGCCCTGTACGCCATCGCCATGGGCCTGCGCCCTGAGGGCGTGCGTGAATGGAACTACGCCACCAACCTCGTCAACGCCCAAGGCCAAGCCGGCCCCATGAGCGACCGCGATTTGCTAGCCGCCGCACAGCTCGCCTGCGACCACCAAGTGTGGGACCGTTGCATCAACACCAGCGAACGCACCCGCCAAGTGATGGACTTTGAGCAGCGCTTTCCAATGCCGCACAAAGACGCCGTCATTGCGCGTGCACGCCAAATCAACCTCGATCCCGCCTATGTGTATGGCCTGATTCGCCAAGAAAGCCGCTTTGTCACCGATGCCCGTTCAGGCGTCGGCGCCTCGGGCTTGATGCAGGTCATGCCGGCCACCGCCAAATGGACGGCCAAGAAAATTGGCATGACGGGTTTCACCGCCGACCAAATCACCGACCGCGACACCAACATCGCGATTGGCACCGGCTATTTGAAGCTGGTGCTCGACAGCTTTGAGGGCTCCATGCCCTTGGCTGCCGCCGCCTACAACGCAGGCCCCAGCCGTTCACGTCGCTGGCGTGCGCCCAATGAAGGCTCAGGCCCCGTACTCGAAGCCGCGATCTGGGCTGAAAACGTGCCCTTTAACGAAACCCGCGACTACGTGAAAAAAGTGCTCTCGAACACCACCAACTACGCCGCACTCATCACCGGCGAGCCACAGTCCCTCAAAGCCAGGCTGGGACGCGTAGGGCCGCGCGATGTGAACGCCATTTTGGAAAACCTAGAACTGCCGTGAAGCGTCAAGGGCCTAAAAAGTAACCTTGGGTCTTGCGGCTTATAGGTATAAACCCTATACTCTCCTTACTTCAGTCTGACACTGCAATTTAAGGATTCCCCATGACCTCATTCGTCAACATCACTTACAAGACCTCACACCCCGGCGTGGCCCGCGCAGAACGCGCCATTGAGGCGGGCCAATCGTTGGTTCAACGCCTGCAACAAGAAAGCACCTATGCGGTGGTGTTGGTTCTGTTTGGCGCCCTGAGCCTGGTCGCCTCGATTTACGACATCGTTGAGAACGCCGAGCAAGGCCAAGAAATGGGCGCTTGGGTCGTGTTGTGGACCGCCTTGCTGATGTCGATGTGGGGCGTTGCCAAATACGCCATCCAAAGAGTGCGCACTTGGGCCAAAGCCGACCGTGAAGACCGCATGTGGGCCAAAGCCATGAGCGATCACCGCGTGGTGGCTGATTTGCAATGGGCCAGCGGTCGCAACGACTGAGGTAGACCACAGACGAAATAGAAAGCACCGCAACCGCGGTGCTTTTTTTTTACCTAAGAATCCCACAAAGCCAGCCCTTGAAATCCCCAGACTTGCCCTAAAATTAGCACTCAATGGCATGGAGTGCTAACACCCAGCCAGTGGTTCATTGGCGTCCACAGTCTGTGGGCGCTTTGCTTTCAAACCCTTAGTTCCTATTTGGAGATGCAATGAAACTTCGTCCTCTCGGCGACCGCGTGATCGTTAAACGTATCGAAAGCGAAACAAAGACTGCCTCTGGCATCGTCATTCCTGATTCAGCTGCTGAAAAGCCTGATCAAGGTGAAGTTTTGGCCGTCGGCCCAGGCAAAACCAACGACAAAGGCGAGACCAAAGCGTTGACCGTCAAAGTCGGCGATCGCGTGTTGTTCGGTAAATACAGCGGCCAAACCGTCAAGGTGGCTGGCGACGAACTGTTGGTCATGAAAGAAGAAGACCTGTTCGCTGTAGTCGAGTGATTTGCGGGACAGACCGACTGACGCGCGCAGCGCCCAGTCGCTCTGTCCTCAACTGATTAAATTTAAACCGATTTAGGAAATATCAAAATGGCAGCAAAAGACGTAATTTTCGGCGGCGAAGCCCGCGCACGCATGGTTGAAGGCGTGAACATTTTGGCCAACGCGGTCAAAGTGACTTTGGGCCCCAAGGGTCGTAACGTGGTGTTGGAGCGTTCTTTCGGCGCCCCTACCGTGACCAAAGACGGCGTGTCTGTGGCCAAAGAAATCGAACTCAAAGACAAGTTGCAAAACATGGGCGCGCAGATGGTCAAGGAAGTTGCTTCCAAGACGTCTGACAACGCCGGTGACGGCACCACCACCGCGACTGTGTTGGCTCAAGCCATCGTGCGCGAAGGCATGAAGTACGTGGCCGCTGGCATGAACCCCATGGACTTGAAGCGCGGCATCGACAAAGCGGTTGCAGCGTTGATCGAAGAGTTGAAGAAAGCCACCAAGGCCACAACAACCACCAAAGAAATCGCCCAAGTCGGTTCGATTTCTGCCAACAGCGACCACAGCATCGGCGACATCATCGCTAAAGCCATGGACAAAGTGGGCAAAGAAGGCGTGATCACCGTGGAAGACGGCAAGTCTTTGAACAACGAACTCGACGTTGTGGAAGGCATGCAGTTCGACCGCGGCTACCTGTCGCCTTACTTCATCAACAACCCTGAGAAGCAAGCTGCTTTGCTGGACAACCCCTTCGTGTTGTTGTTTGACAAGAAGATCAGCAACATCCGCGATTTGTTGCCTACCTTGGAAGCCGTCGCAAAAGCTGGCCGTCCTTTGTTGATCATTGCTGAAGAAGTTGAAGGCGAAGCCTTGGCTACTTTGGTGGTGAACACCATCCGTGGCATCTTGAAGGTTGTGGCTGTCAAGGCTCCAGGCTTTGGCGATCGTCGCAAAGCCATGTTGGAAGACATCGCTATCTTGACTGGCGGCAAAGTGATCGCTGAAGAAGTGGGCTTGACACTCGAAAAAGTGACTTTGGCTGACCTCGGCCAAGCCAAGCGCATCGAAGTGGGCAAAGAAAACACCATCATCATCGACGGCGCTGGTGCCGCTGCTGACATCGAAGCCCGCGTCAAACAAGTGCGCGTGCAAATCGAAGAAGCCACGTCTGACTACGACCGCGAAAAACTGCAAGAGCGCGTGGCCAAGTTGGCTGGCGGTGTTGCTGTGATCAAGGTTGGCGCTGCCACCGAAGTCGAAATGAAAGAGAAGAAAGCCCGCGTGGAAGACGCCCTGCACGCCACGCGCGCTGCGGTGGAAGAAGGCATCGTGGCTGGCGGCGGCGTGGCATTGCTGCGTGCTCGTCAAACGGCTGGTGCCATCAAAGGTGACAACGCTGACCAAGACGCCGGTATCAAACTGGTGTTGAAAGCCATCGAAGCCCCCTTGCGCGAAATCGTTTACAACGCCGGTGGCGAGCCATCCGTCGTGGTGAACGCTGTGTTGGCCGGTACCGGCAACTACGGCTTCAACGCTGCCAATGACACCTACGGCGACATGATCGAAATGGGCATCTTGGACCCAACGAAAGTGACACGCACTGCTTTGCAAAACGCAGCGTCTGTCGCCTCTTTGATGTTGACGACCGAGTGCATGGTGTCAGAAGCTCCGAAAGAAGAGTCTGGCGCTGGCGGTATGCCTGACATGGGCGGCATGGGTGGTATGGGCGGCATGGGCATGTAATTGCCCCGCGGCTTTGCCTGAGCACTTCGGTGCTCTTGCCAAACAAAAAAATCCCCGCAGGGCGCACGCCTTGCGGGGATTTTTTCGCCAACGCTTTGTTGGCGTGCGCGTTAAAGCGCTTACTGCATCAACGCTTCCAGCTTCACCGCATCCACACAGAATGCGCGGATGCCTTCGGCCAACTTCTCGGTCGCCATGGCGTCCTCATTCATGGCGAAGCGGAAAGACGCCTCGGTGTGGTGCACCTCAGGCAAATCCAGCTGCAGGGCGGCCGATGCGCTCAAGGCTTGTGCCAAAGGCTCGTTCGATGCCCCCAACTGCGCCAGCAACTCCGGCGCAATGGTCAACAAATCACAGCCCGCCAACGCGGTGATTTGGCCAACGTTTCTAAAGCTCGCACCCATCACCTCGGTGGCGATGCCGTGGCGCTTGTAGTGGTTGTAAATGGCACGCACCGACTTCACGCCGGGGTCGTTGGCTTGGGCGTTGTCCGCCTCGACCCAAGCCGCGCCAGCCGACTTTTTGTACCAGTCGTAAATGCGGCCGACGAAAGGGGAAATGAGCTGCACCTTGGCATCGCCACACGCCACCGCTTGGGCGAACGAGAACAACAAAGTGAGGTTGGTGCGAATGCCTTCACGCTCCAGCTCAGCAGCGGCTTGAATGCCTTCCCATGTGGCGGCAATTTTGATGAGCACGCGCTCACGCTTCACGCCCTGCGCCTCATACAAGGCCATGATGCGTTTGGCGCGAGCCACGGTGGCCGCGGTGTCAAAGCTCAAGCGGGCATCCACTTCGGTCGAGACGCGGCCAGGAATGGTGGCCAAGATTTCGCAGCCAAAGCGCACGAGCAAGCGGTCGATCTGCGCGTCCATGGACTCGTTGCCGTAGGCAGCCACGGTGTCTTTGAGCAAGGGCAGGTATTCGGGCTTTTGCACCGCCTTCAAAATCAAGGAAGGGTTGGTGGTGGCGTCTTGGGGTTGGAACTGTGCGAGTTGCTTGAAGTCGCCAGTGTCGGCCACGACGGTGGTGAATTGTTTGAGGGCGTCGAGTTGGTTCATGTCTCAATTATCTAGCGCGAAGAGCCCCTTGGCGGGGCACAAGAGCTCAACTCAACTTACATTGTGGGGATGAACACCGCTGCACCCCAAAAAATTCTTGTCCTCGGTGGCTCCGGCTTCGTGGGCCACCATGTGTGCGAGGCGCTGTGTCGCCTGCACCACCGCATCACCGTGCCCACCCGCCGCTTGCCTGCGCGCAGCGTGCAAATGCTGCCCGGTGTCGAGGTGATTCAAGCCGATGTGCACGATGCCAAGCAGTTACAAGCCTTGGTGCGTGGTCACGATGCGGTGGTCAATTTGGTGGCCATCCTGCATGGTGACGAGGCCGCATTTGACCGCGTGCATGTGCTGCTGCCGCGCACCTTGGCCAAAGTCTGCAAAGCCGAAGGCGTGACCCGCTTGGTCCACGTCAGTGCTTTGGGGGCCGACCCGCAAGGTCCGTCGCTGTACCAGCGCAGCAAAGCCCACGGCGAACAAGTGTTGCAACAGGCCGTGCAAACCTCTGACCTTGCGTTGACGCTGCTGCGCCCCAGTGTCATTTTTGGTGCGGATGATGCCTTCATCAACCTATTTACCAAGCTACAAGCCGTCTTTCCGGTCATGCCGTTGGCGGGGGCTGGCACACGTTTTCAACCTGTGTGGGTGCAAGACGTGGCGCAAGCCATCGTCACCTGCTTGCAAGACCCCACCACCGCTGGGCAAACCTACGAAGCCTGTGGGCCCGACGTGTTCACCTTGGCGGAACTGGTCCACATCGCGGGCCGACACATCGGCCACGAACGGCCCGTGCTGCCCTTGCCCCACGCCATCGGTTGGCTGCAAGCCGTGTTGATGGAGCTCGCCCCCGGCCCCACCTTGATGAGCCGCGACAACTTGGCATCGATGAGGGTCGACAACGTGGCCAGCGGACATGTGGCCGGATTGGACGCACTGGGGCTGCGCTCACCCCATCCTCTGCTGAGCATCTTTCCCCCTGCAACAGTGCGGCCCTGACAGAAACTCGCACTCAAATTAACTATTTATACTTCACACCGAAAGTCTCAGAACCACACATCGGAACCCCCTCATGTCACTCACGCTGGTCATTGGCAACAAGAACTACTCCTCGTGGTCCATGCGGGCGTGGCTGGTGCTCAAGCAAGCCAATTTGGCCTTCACGGAGCAGCGGGTGCGGTTTGACAGTTTCGACAGCCAGTCGCAATTCAAGCAGTCGGTGCTGGCCCTCAACCCCGTAGGCAAAGTGCCTGTGTTGATCGACAGCACGCTGGGGCCCGACACCGCCATTTGGGACACCTTGGCGATTTGTGAATACCTTGCAGAGCGTTACCCCGAATGTCAGCTCTGGCCCGCCGACACGGCAGACCGTTCCCGTGCACGCAGCCTGTGTGCCGAAATGCATGCGGGCTTTGGCGCCTTGCGTTCGCTGTGCCCGATGAACATTGAAGCAACCTTGCCTGATGTCGGCGCACGCTTGTGGGGTGACCACGCCAACTTGCGCGACGACGTGCAGCGCTTGATCGGCCTGTGGCGACACCAACTCCTACGCAGCGGCGGCCCCCTGCTGTTTGGGGACTTCTGCATTGCTGACGCCTATTTCGCCCCCGTTTGCCTGCGCCTCACCACCTATGCCTTGCCGCTGCCCGACGACGTACAAGCCTATGTATCGCAGGTCTTGGCCTTGCCCAGCGTGGTGGCATGGGTATCAGCCGCACTGGCCGAACATGATTTTTTGCCGTTTGAAGAGCCTTATCGCCAAGCACCCGTTTCAAACGTCGCTTAAAAGCAACAAAAATCACAAAAACACAACAAATAACAAGCAATGAATTGAAGTAAATCTTAAGTACTCTTTAATTAAATACAATCCAAAGTATTCATTTAATGAGGCGCTTATGTCTTACACACTGTTCATTGGAAACAAAAACACCGACGCTTGGTCGATGGGCCCTTGGGTGCTGATGAAGCAAGCAGGCATTGCGTTCAACGAACAACCCGTGCGCAGCGACGCCGCTGAAAGCATTGAACTCAAAAAAGCCCTGCGCGCGGTGACGCCATTGGGCAAATTACCCGTGCTGGTCGATCCCTCGCTGGGCAGCAACCCCTCCATTTGGGACTCCTTGGCCATGTGTGAGTACTTGGCGGAAGTTCACCCTGACTTGAACTTATGGCCAGCCGAACGCACCGCCCGTGCCCGCGCCCGCAGCTTGTGCGCCGAAATGCATGCTGGTTTTCAAGAACTACGCGCCATGTGCCCCATGAACATTGAGGCGCGACTGCCCGCCATCGGTGAGCGCTTGATTCACAAAAACAACGCGTTTTGTGACGACCTCAACCGCTTGGTCAACATGTGGCAAACCCAGCTCAAGCTCAGTGGCGGCCCCATGCTGTTTGGTCAATTCACCATCGCAGATGCGTATTTTGTGTCGATGTGCATGCGCATTCGCACTTACGCCTTGCCTGTCTCGCCCCCTGTTCAGGCCTACATCAGCCGCATTTTGGCGCTGCCCAGCGTCGGCGAGTGGATCGCCAAGGCCGAACAAGACGCCGACTTTTTTATCCACGAAGCGCCCTGCCTGCAAGCCTGACGCGAGGACAAACGCCACGTTTTACACTCGTGGCATGAACACATATTTGGTCGGCGGCGCCGTACGCGATGCCCTGTTGGGCTACCCCAAGGCAGACCGCGATTGGGTGGTGGTGGGCAGCACCCCTGAAGCGCTGGTGGCCCAAGGTTTCATTCCTGTGGGTCGCGACTTTCCCGTGTTCTTGCACCCTGAGACGCGCGAAGAATACGCCCTCGCCCGCACCGAACGTAAAACCGCACGCGGCTACCACGGCTTTGCGGTCCATGCCTCCCCCGACGTCACCTTAGAACAAGACTTGGCACGGCGCGATCTGACCATCAACGCCATCGCCCAAGACGCCAACGGCCAGCACATCGACCCCTATGGCGGCGAGCGTGACATTCACGCAAAAGTGCTGCGCCATGTGACCGACGCCTTCCGTGAAGACCCCGTGCGCATCTTGCGCCTCGCCCGCTTTGCCGCCCGCTTCCCCGACTTCACCGTCGCCCCCGAAACCCTCGCCCTCATGCGCGACATGGTGGCCGACGGCGAAGTCGACGCCTTGGTCAGCGAACGTGTGTGGCAAGAACTCTCACGCGGCCTGATGGCCACGCGCCCCTCGCGCATGCTGCAAGTGCTGCGCGACTGCGGGGCCTTGCAGCGCTTGCTGCCCGAAGTCAACAAACTCTACGGCGTGCCACAACGCCCCGAGTACCACCCCGAAATCGACACTGGCGTTCACCTTGAAATGGTGCTCGACCAAAGCGCCCGCCTCAACGCACCACTGGACGTGCGCTTTGCGTGCCTCTGCCACGACCTCGGCAAAGGCACCACACCGCCCGACGTGCTCCCGCGCCACATCGGCCACGAACAACGCAGCGAAAAACTCACCCGCGCCTTGTGCACCCGTTGGCGCGTGCCCGTCGACTGCAAAGAACTGGCCGAACTGGTGGCGCGTGAACACGGCAACATCCACCAAAGCGGCAACTTTGGCCCAGAAGCGGCATTGCGCCTACTGGTCCGCTGCGACGCCCTGCGCCGCCCAGAACGATTTCTACTGGCCCTACAAGCCTGCGAATGCGATGCACGTGGACGATTGGGCAAAGAAGACGAGGCGTATACGCAAGGACCTAGGTTGGCGCTGTTATTGAAAGCCGCCCAATCGGTAGACAGCACCGCCGTCAGTACCCATGCAATGGAACAAGGCCTCAAAGGCCCCGACATAGGCAAGCGCCTAAACAGCGCCAGAGAAGCCGCCATAGCCGCAGCATTAGGTTAGCCGACCAATGCGTCAAGCGCAGAGGGAGGTGCCTGCGGCAGCGACATCGAGCCGCGAAGCGGCGGAGGAGCAGAGCAGGCACCTCCCTCTGCGCTCTCCAAAGAAGGGCCGTCCGACTCTCAAAGCACCTTAGAAATCCCAGCGCACACAAGGCTGAGGATGATGGTCGACGCAAGCGGAATAAAAATCTCCCGCCCAAAAATCTTGAACCGAATGTCACCAGGCAACCGCCCAAACCCCAGCCTTTGCAACCAAGGCGTGATGGCGTTGATCACCAACAGCGCGAGAAAAACAACAATCAGCCAGCGGGTCATGTCAAAGCCTCAGAGCGTGTGGCTGCGGTCGCCCTGCGCGAAGCCCATGGGCTCCCACTCGGACGTGCCCAACGCCACCACCTTGAACAACTCGCCCATCTCGTGCTCGGTGATCAACTTTTGCGCCATCGCTTTCTCGGCCACAGGCGCATCGACCAAAGGCGGCAGCAAGCCGCAGTTGATCAAGAAATGCGCTTGGGTGGTGTAGCCCAACACATGCAGCCCCGCATCTTGCGCGGCCAAGGCCACGCCGGTGAAGTTGACGTGCGCGGTGATGTCTTTGGCGCCCACGTCTTGCAAGGGGTCGGTGTCGGACTTGTGCAACTGGTGGCACATGAGCGTGCCCATGTGGCGCTGGGGGTGAAAGTATTCGCCTTCAGGAAAACCGTAGTCGATCAAGAACGCCGCGCCACCATGGCCCGTGGCAGCTTCGCCTGCCTTGAAGCGGTCCGCCAAGGTGGCCACAAAGGCCTCCGCTTGGCTGTGAATTTCGGTCAGGTAATCGTGGTCGCCAAGCACCTCAACCGGTGGACGCAAATCGGTCACGCGATCGGCCCATTGCAGCGTGTTCTCATGCCACACCACGCCGCGCTCATGCCACACGCCACTTTTACGCACCAGCAGTTGCACGGGCATGGCGTCAAGCACTTCGTTGCCCACCACCACGCCGCTCAGTTGCTCGGGCAAGGCATCGACCCAGCGCACTTGGTGGGCATGGGCTTTCAGTGTGTCTTGTTGGCGTGCCCGCAAACTGCCCGACAAATCGACGATGGTGTAGCGCTGCACCGCGTCGCCCAAAGCGTCGAGCAGCTGTTTGGCCAAAGCACCTGACCCAGCCCCAAACTCCCACACCTCATCGGTGCGCGTGACCGCCAAGGCTTCGCGCACTTGATGTGCCAAAGTGCGGCCAAAGTGCGGCGACATTTCGGGTGCCGTGGCAAAGTCGCTGCCGCTTTCAGGGGTCAAACCAAACTTGCGCAAGCTGTTGGCGTAATAGCCCATGCCGGGGGCATACAACGCCAAAGCCATGAAACGGTCAAACCCCAACCAGCCGCCCGCATTGGCAATGCTGCGTTGAATGAGGGTATATAAGGCCTGCTGGCCCGGGTCGTTGGATAATTGGTGAGAATTCATGCGGTGCAGATCGTAACGCGAACCTCAGCGCTGCACCTTGCGCATCGCGTCTTCCAACCCTTCTTACACAGGCATTCCCTCACCATGCGCTCTTGGGCACTCATCACTGGCGGCAGTGTTCGCTTAGGCCGAGAAATCGGTCTGGCCTTCGCACGCGCAGGCTGGAACGTGGCCTGCCACTACAACCGATCAGGCGAGCAAGCGCACGCCTTGTGCGCCGAGCTGCGCGCTTTGGGTGTAGACGCGTTGGGCGTGCAAGGTGAATTGGAAGATGAGGCCAGCTGCCAACGCATTTTTGACACCACGACCGCCACCACGGGCCTAGCCCTGCGCTGCGTGGTCAATAACGCGTCGCTGTTTGTGCCCGACGAGGGCGACAACTTTGACGAAGCCCAAGCCTTGGCACAGCTCAAAGTCAATTTGATGGCGCCCATGCGTTTTGGCAAGTGGATGGCGCAGTTGCATGCCAACTCTCAGCCAGCGACAGCGCAAACCACAACCGAAGCGGCTTCTGCGTCGCACCAGCCCCAACCCAGCGTCATCCATGTGCTGGACCAAAAGGTCTACAACCTCAACCCCGATTACTTCTCGTACACGCTGTCTAAGCTTGCGCTGGAGCGTGCGGTCAGCCTGCAAGCCCAATCGCTCGCGCCTACTTTGCGCGTGAACGCCGTGGCGCCGGGCTTGATGTACCTGAGCGGACCACAAACCCAAGACAACTTCAACCGCGCCGCACAGGCCAACTTGCTGCGCCAGCCGATCAACCCCACTGACGTGGCCAACAGCGTGCTGTTTTTGGCCAACAACGCCAGCATCACCGGCACCACCCTTCGCGTCGACAACGGCCAGCACTTGGTACCGATGGCGCGCGATGTGATGTTTGTCGTCGAGGAGCTTTTCAAACCATGAACAACACCCTACTTCTCAACTGCCGCCGCCTGTTTTTGACCGGCCTCACCGTGCAAGCCCACATTGGCGTGCACGACTTTGAGCAGCAAGCGCCACAGCGCCTCATCATCGATGTGGACTTGTATGTCTCGTTCGAAGGCACACGCCCCAAAGACGACCGCATCGACGAAGTGGTCGACTACGACTTTGTGCGCGCCGTCGTGCACGAGCGCATTGCACGCGGCCACATTGGCCTGCAAGAAACGCTGTGCGATGACATCTTGACCCGCCTGCTCGACCACACCGGCGTGATGGCCGCACGCGTGTCCACCCGCAAACCCGACGTGTACCCCGACTGCGAAGCCGTGGGCGTTGAGGCCTTCCGCGCCAAACCCGGAGTGCTCTGACATGGCCAGCAAAGGCACCCAAATCTTGAACCTCACCGGCCTGCGCTTTGATGCCAACCTCGGCATCTTGGAACATGAAAAAACCGACCCGCAGCCCATCCAAGTCGATGCTGAGTTGAACTTGGGCACGCAGCCGCTCTTGCCACACGACGATGACATTTGCCACGTGCTGGACTACCGCAAGGTGCGCCAAATCATCATCACCGAATGCACCGCCGAGCACGTCAACTTGCTCGAAACGCTGATTGGCAAACTCGCCCACCGCCTCATGCAACTGCCGGGCGTGCTGGGCGTGCGCGTGAAAATCGCCAAACTTGAAATTTTTGAAGACTGCGAAGTGGCCATTCGCATGGAAACAGGACAATGGTGACTATGACGACCGCTGAAAAAGACCTCAACAAAGACACGAAGCAAATCAAGATCGAGCACGAAAACCACAAGCTCGAAAAACGCCTGTGCCGCCAAGTCGGCCAAGCCATCGTCGACTACAACATGATCGAAGAAGGCGACAAGATCATGGTCTGCATGTCAGGCGGCAAAGACAGCTACGCCATGCTCGACATCTTGCTCATGATGCAGCAACGCGCGCCCATCAGCTTTGAGCTGATCGCGGTCAACCTCGACCAAAAGCAACCCGGCTTCCCCGCCGATGTGCTGCCCAAATACTTGGCGCAAGTGGGCGTGAAGTTCCGCATTGAAACGCAAGACACGTACTCCATCGTCAAAGAAAAAATTGCCGAAGGCAAAACCATGTGCAGCCTGTGCTCGCGCTTGCGTCGCGGCATTTTGTACCGCGTGGCGGGCGAGTTGGGCTGCAACAAAATCGCACTGGGCCACCACCGCGACGACATCTTGCAAACCTTCTTCTTGAACATGTTCTTCGGCGGCAAGCTCAAAGCCATGCCCCCCAAACTGGTGAGCGATGGCGGCGACCACATGGTCATTCGCCCCTTGGCCTACGTGGCCGAGAAAGACTTAGAGCGTTGGTCCAAAGTACGCCAGTTCCCCATCATTCCTTGCACGCTGTGCGGTAGCCAAGACGGCTTGCAGCGCCAAGTGGTGGGGGAGATGTTGCGCGAGTGGGAAAAGAAGTTTCCAGGCCGCATTGAAAACATGTTCGCCGCGATGCAAAACGTGGTGCCCTCGCATTTGATGGACCACACGAAGTTTGATTTCAAGAACTTGGTGACCACAGGGGTGGCGTCAGACGATGGCGACAAGGCGTTTGACCATGAAGAGTTCCCGATGCCTACTTTGCCGGGGTTGCAGGTGGTGACGCTTTGATTTTTTGCTGAGCTCGCTTCGGGGAGGGGCTTAGGGCGGGTTCCTCATGATGGGTACATAAAATCGTCACCCGCCCTAAGCCCCTCCCC
>NZ_JAVKLQ010000068.1:0-121157 GCF_031539175.1 Limnohabitans sp.
AAACCGTGACGGATGAGGAATTGACTATGATTGAAAACCGATTGAATCATCGCCCCAGAAAGCGACTAGGATTCAAGACACCTCACGAGGTATTCCATGCCTCGTTAAAGCGTGTTGCACTTCGTCCTTGAATCCGCCCAATGAAAAACTGGTAGGCAAGCTGATTTACGTCGGCCAAACGGTCAATCCTGACACCCGAACCGTGCTGGTGCGTACCGAGCTCGACAACCAAGGCGGTCGCCTCAAGCCCTCCATGCTGGCCTCCATGTTGATTGAAGCCACACCTGTTCAGCGGCTGGTGGTCCCCGCTGCGGCCGTGGTGCGTGAGGACGACACAGACCATGTGTTTGTTCAAGAAGTCAACGGGCTATTTCGCCTCACCAAAGTGCGCTTGGGCCCCGAGCGTGCCGGACAGCGCATCGTGATGGATGGCATTCAACAAGGTGCACGCGTGGTGACCGAGGGGGCCTTTCATTTGAACAACCAACGCAACCTCAAAGCCATGGAAAGCGGGACCTAAGCCATGCTTGAATCCCTCGTGCGCGCCGCGCTGAAACAGCGCTTGATCATCTGCGTCATTGCCGTTGTCTTGCTGATGTTTGGCATTCAAGCCGCCAGCAAACTTTCGGTCGATGCGTTTCCTGACGTCACCAACGTTCAGGTTCAAATCGCCACCGAAGCCCGCGGCCGCTCCCCTGAAGAGGTGGAACGTTTCGCCACGGTTCCCATTGAAGTGGCGATGACGGGCTTGCCTGGGTTGACTGAATTACGCTCACTCAACAAACCCGGCTTGTCGCTCATCACCTTGGTCTTCACCGACGCCACCAACGTCTATTTCGCCCGTCAATTGGTGATGGAACGCTTGATGGAAGTCGGGCAAAAGTTGCCCGCAGACATCATGCCCGTGCTGGGGCCTGTGTCTTCTGGTTTGGGTGAGGTGTACCAATACACCCTAGAGCACGCCAAAGACGGCCATCACAGCCTGAGTGAAGAAGAACTGACCCAACGACGCGTGGTGCAAGACTGGGTGCTGCGCCCGTTGCTGCGGTCTATTTCGGGCGTCGCAGAAATCAACTCGCAAGGCGGGTACGTCAAGCAGTACCACGTCTTGGTGAACCCAGAACGCTTGCGCCATTACAAGGTAAGTTTGTCCGAGGTGTACCAAGCCGTCTCGCGCAACAACGCCAACTCGGGCGGTGGCGTGTTGCCGCAATCGTCCGAGCAATACTTGATCCGTGGCGTGGGATTGGTGCAAGGCTTGAGCGATTTGGGCCAAATCGTGCTGAAAGAAATCAACGGCACGCCGGTGTACATCCGTGACGTGGCCAGCATTGAGTTCGGCCACGAGGTGCGTCAAGGCGCTGTCATCAAGAACGGCACCACCGAAGCGGTCGGTGGCGTGGTGATGATGATGACCGGCGGTAACGCCAAAGAAGTGGTCAGCCGCATCAAAAAGCGCGTGAAAGAGATCAACGACCGTGGCATGTTGCCCAATGACTTGAAGGTGGTGCCCTATTACGACCGATCTGAACTGGTCGACGCCGCGTTGTGGACCGTGGTCAAAGTGCTACTCGAAGGTGTGCTGTTGGTGGTGGTGGTGATCTTTTTGTTCTTAGGCGATGTGCGTTCTTCGTTGATCGTGGTCGCCACCTTGGTCCTCACACCGCTCTTGACCTTTTTGGCCATGAACAAGCTCGGTATTTCCGCCAACCTCATGTCGTTGGGCGGCTTGGCCATTGCCATTGGCTTGATGGTGGACGGCTCGGTGGTGGTCGTTGAAAACGCCTATGCACGCTTAGGTCGCGCTGCCGCGCTGGGGGAAAGCCAAGTGCGTTGCATTTTGAATGCGGTGATTGAGGTAGCCACGCCCGTGATCTTTGGCGTGGGCATCATCATTTTGGTGTTCCTGCCCTTGATGACCTTGCAGGGCATGGAAGGCAAGATGTTTGCGCCCTTGGCCTACACCATCGTCATTGCCTTGGCGATTTCGTTGGTGCTGTCGATGACGTTGTCACCCGTGCTGTCGTCGTACTTGCTCAAACCGCCGGCCGCAGAGGGCGACCATGACACACGCTTAATTGCGGCACTGAAAAAGCGTTACCTCAAGTTGCTTGACGCAGCCATGCGCCATCAGAAGCGCACGGTCATGGTGTCTCTCGCGACCTTGGCATTGGCCATCGGCGTACTGCCGTTTTTGGGCAGTGCTTTTATTCCAGAAATGAAAGAAGGCTCGGTGGTACCAGGCATCAACCGTGTGCCTAACATTTCATTGGAAGAGTCCATCAAGATGGAGATGCAGGCCATGAAGTTGGTCATGACCGTACCGGGGGTGAAGTCTGCTGTGTCGGGCGTGGGTCGCGGTGAGTCGCCGGCGGATCCGCAAAGTCCTAACGAATCCACCCCAATCGTGAGCTTGAAGCCTCGCGACCAGTGGCCTGCAGGATGGACACAAGACACCATTGCCGAGGCCATGCGCGACAAACTTAAGGCCTTGCCTGGGGTGCAAATCGTCATGGCTCAGCCCATTTCTGACCGGGTGGACGAAATGGTCACGGGCGTGCGCTCGGACATCGCGGTCAAGGTGTTTGGCGATGACTTGGACGATCTCAAACGTTTGGCCAACCAAATCGCCAAAGTGGCACAAGGCATTCAGGGCGCGCAAGACTTGCGGGTGGAGCGCATCTCAGGCCAACAATATTTGCAAATCGACATTGATCGACAAGCAATTGCACGCTTGGGCATCAACGTGGCCGATGTGAACGACATGATTGAAATGGCGATCGGCGGCAAAGTGGCTTCGGAGGTGTTTGAAGGCGAGCGCCGCTTCTCTGCGGTGGTGCGTTTGCCCGAGCGTTTTAGAAACAACATGGAAGCCATTTCCAACATCATCTTGGACTCACCCAACGGCGCCCAAGCGCGCTTGAACGATGTGGCACACATCAAGGTGCTGGATGGGCCTGCACAAATTTCACGCGAAATGGCCAAGCGCCGCATCGTGGTGGGCATCAACGTCAAAGACCGTGACTTGGGCAGTTTTGTGACGGAGTTGCAAGCCAAGGTGGATGAAAAAATCCAACTCCCCGATGGCTATTACTTGGAATGGGGTGGCCAGTTCCAAAACATGGAGCGTGCACTGGGTCACCTGAAAGTGATTGTTCCTATCACCGTGGCCGCGATTTTCTTCTTGTTATTTTTGCTGTTCAACTCGGTTAAGTTCGCCACCCTCATCATCACGGTGCTGCCTTTTGCATCGGTCGGCGGGGTGATGGGTTTGTTCATTTCCGGCGAATACCTGTCGGTCCCTGCTTCGGTTGGCTTCATTGCCCTGTGGGGCATTGCGGTGCTCAACGGGGTGGTGCTGGTGTCTTACATCCGCAGCCTGCGTGAAGGCGGCATGTCGGTGAAAGATGCCGTGCTTGAAGGTGCGCGCCAACGATTCCGCCCCGTCATGATGACAGCCACGGTGGCCATGCTGGGTTTGATCCCTTTTTTGATCTCAAACGGCCCGGGGTCAGAAGTGCAGCGTCCTTTAGCGATTGTGGTGATTGGCGGCCTGATCACCTGTACCTTGCTCACCTTGGTGGTGGTACCCACGATTTATCACTGGTTCGACGAAACTGAACCTGAAGCTTGATTGAGAAAAACACCATGAAAGAAATCAAAGCCATCATTCGCCCCTCCAAACTGCCCACCTTGCGTGAAAAGCTGCGCACCCTCCCCGGATTTCCTGGCATGACCGTCAGCAAGGCCGAGGGTTGCTCGGCCCCCAATTTGCACAGTCCCACGAACCTGAAAGAAGAGTTAACGGACTACACACCCAAAGTGCGTATAGAAATTGTGGCGTCAGACGAAGTCTGCGACAGCATCGTCGACACGATCGTTCACGTGGCGCAAATCGGACAGATCGGTGACGGTTTGGTGTGGGTGACGGACATCCACCGTGCCGTGTTTTTGTACAAATCAGTGGCAGGGCCCATCGACAGGCCTTGACCCAGCGGATGCAGACATCCTGAGCTGACCTTAAGAACGCTTCGCCAAAGGCAAGTTGATCAACAAGTTTTGTGGTTTGAGCTTGAGGCGCTGGTTGGCATCGACCGCCATCGCCAAATAAACGGGCTTGCCCCGCACCTCGGCCAGCATGGCATTGGGTTCGTCAAACGTGAGTTTGAACAAGCACAGCAGGCGCTCCATGCGATCGGCCTCCACCTCGTGGCCTTGGTAGAGGTCATTCAAGATGCTGCTGGCCTGCGCATCCAAGCCGATGTGCCAGACCCAGTGGTCATCGTCAATCTCACGCTCGGTTTGAATCTGCACTTGCACGCCCAAGAAATGCCCCACCCATTTGGCCATCACCTCGCACAGCGCAGTCAGCCCAGGCTGGCCACGGTTGAGACTCAACACCCAATCGAAACTTTCACTGCGGGGCCAATAGTCGTCTTGGTTTTCAGGGTTGAGCACATCCAAATCGACACTGCGCAACTTGATGCCGCCTTGTTGCAGCAACTCACCAATCGAGCCAAAGCTGCCCTGTGTGGCGTGACGCTCCACCGTGGTGTCGTCTGCGGCCATGACGGCGCCATTTTCAAGCACCGTGATTTTTTGGGTGTGCATCAACATTTCAGCGGCGCGCACCTGCATGGGCGTGGCCTCGTCGCCCAACACGTGACGCAACAAAATTTGCGTCAAATGCTGCACCAGCAACGGCGGCACATCCACACCCTCACCTTTGAACAAAGCCATGTAACTGGCCTCTAGCGTGGGGTGGGCCAACAGACGCTCTCTAAAACGCAGCCAGACAGCGTAGTTCTCAGCCGCATCGGGGTCTTGCAGACTGGCCAAGGTTTCAGCGCTGACGGCCATGCGAGGCTGCTCGCCCAAGCTGTGATGCAAGGCCATCTCTGCGGCGCAAGAGCTGGCAATGGGGGCCAGCTCGGGCCTCTCCAGCAGGAAACGTAAAAAGTCATCGCTGACCACCAAGTGGCCTTCGCGGTCTTGTGTCAACAAGGTGTAGCCGCTAGAGGGCCAAAAGTTGTGCGTCATAGGTGTGTGGGTCAGTAGCCGGGCTTGGCGCCCGGTCGTCGTTTGGAGAACAGGCCCGTTCTACCGGCGCCTTGTTTCTGGAAGCGTTCGCGTCGAGCCACCATCGGGTCGACGGTCAGCGCACGGTAAATCTCAAGACGATCGAGGTCGCGCAGCACATGGTCTGGCGTGGTCTTGCGCCCCCAGATGCCCACCACAAACGCGTCCGCATCGTGCAGCGCGATTTCAGGGTGGTCGCGAAGCAGGCCACTCTGCTCTAAGGCTTGCACAACGGTGGTGCCAGTCGCGCAGCACAGCGTTCGCTCATCCACCACGCGGGGTTCAGGCGAATAAAGCAGCGTGAGGGTGATCGATGTATTGGCAGCGTCGTTCACGCGGGATATACCTGCTCAGCGCGCTTCACAAAGGCATCCACCAACGTGCCGGCAATTTTGTCAAACACGGGGCCCACCAAAGCGCCAAACATGCTCTCGAAGCTGTAGTTCAAGGTCAACTCAATGCGACAAGCACGCTGGGGCGCTTGGGTGTTGGGGTCGGTCAAGGGGTGGAAGTCCCACGTGCCATCCAAGTGCTTGAACGGGCCATCGACCAGCGCCAATTTGACTTGGCGACCTTCGACATGCACGTTGCGCGTGGTGAAGCTTTTGTGAAAGCCACCCAGCGACATGCCGATCTCGGCGGTCATGCCGTTGGGGTGTTGCTCGATCACGCCAGCACGGTCGCACCAAGGTAAAAACTCAGGGTATCGGGCCACATCGGTGACCAATGCAAACATTTCTTCGGCGCTGAACCAAATGAGGACGGACTTGTGAACGGTTTTCATAGAATGGTCCACATTGTAAGAAGCTCTACTGTCCCCATATTCACTCAATGGCTACCAAAAAACCTGCACTCCCCTCACGCATCGCCGACAACAAAAAGGCTGCGTACAACTACTTCTTCGAAGAAAAATTCGAGGCAGGCATGGTGCTGGAAGGATGGGAAGTCAAATCTGCCCGCGAAGGCAAGGTGCAACTCACCGACGGCTATGTGGTGGTGCGCAATGGCGAGCTGTTCTTGATCGGTTGCCAAATCAACCCGCTTCACACGGCGTCTAGCCACGTCAACCCCGACAACGTGCGCACGAAGAAGCTGCTGCTCAAGAAAGACGAAATCAAGCGTTTGATCACCAAAGTCGAGCAAAAGGGCAACACCTTGGTGCCCCTGAATTTGCACTGGAAAAACGGCAAGATCAAATGCGAAATCGCGCTGGCCAAAGGCAAAGCCGAGCACGACAAGCGCGACACCATCAAGGACCGCGAAGGCAAACGCGAGGTCGAGCGCGCGATGAAGTCGCGCAATCGCTAAAGGTTTTTATTGTGGATACAGAGACTGTGCACCAAATCGATAAAGCCGAAACTCGTCGTTTATTGATTCAACAAGCCTTGGCATCAAGAGACCATGTCATTCAGACTGGACTTGCATTTGACGGTCAAACTTTTGGCGAATACCTAAAGGCCAAAGTTCGAGGCTGCCAGACGCCCGAATTAAATTGCTACCTTGAAAGCACTATTCAAAAATCAAATCAGGGGCATCATGAAAAAGCTTAGTCGGATTCTGACTTCAATCGCAATTGCCAGTTCACTTTTCCCGAACGCTGGCCGTGCGGAGAACTTTGTCCAATATTACGAGACCAAATATGGGCGCAACTACATTGACATGGATTCTCTAAAGCTAGTCGCCAAGGATAAATATCTCGTTTACTACACCACAAAATTTGTCTTCTCATCTCAAACTAAGAATGGCGCAGCCTATTCCATCACAAGAAACCTCACAGACTGCAGCCTACAGCTCAGCGAGCAAATTTATTGGGCGAGCTTTACCACTGACAATATTCCGGTAGAAATTGACGAGAAAAAGAGCCTAAATCAAGCTATAGATGAGACGATCGTCCTAGTCAACGAAAAGAGAGTAAAAGGCCGTTTATCTTCGGATGAGTATGTCCCGCTGTGCCAGGTGGTTTCCAGATGGGCCTTTAACGCAACAAAAAACGAAAAGATTCAGCCAGTTGTTGAAGCAACATCTAGTCCATCTACAACATCAATACCCCTCACGAAAGAGGGTGGTGTCTTTCACGTCAAGGCCACTGTCAACTCAGGGATTGCACTCACTTTTGTTGTCGATTCCGGCGCTGCTGATGTCACGCTTCCAGATTTTGTCGGGAAAACGCTTTTTGCAAGTGGCTCGCTGCAGAAGGCTGACATCGTAGGAACGTCCAAATATTCCCTTGCGGATGGCAGTACGGTTACCGGGACGGTGGTGAATTTGAAATCGCTGACACTAGGAGACGTGACCATCAGAAATGTACGTGCGTCAATATTTCCTAACGACAGCGGCTCGCTTCTTTTAGGTCAAAGCGCATTGCAGAAATTGGGAAAATGGCGAATCAACACCACGCCCAATCGGCTTGAGATAACTCGTGAATAAATGGTGAAGGCTCGTTTCCACCCGCGACTGGACGTTTGCGAGCATCAGCTCAATAGAAGCATCGAACTGTTTCTGGAGAGTCGTGACTTTTATTCATCCGCAACACTGGCTGGCGCAGCTGAGGAAGTACTGGGAAAAATGCTGGAGGATTCTGGCAGTAAAAGTAGTAGCACCAGAAAAACAATTGCGCTTATGTCTAGCCTTACGCCTCAAGAGATTGAGGCGCTAAAGGATTTCGCAAAGCAGAAAGATTTCTCAACTGTGAGAGACACCTTAAATGAATATAGGAACTGGCTTAAGCATTTCATACCTGAGCTAGATGAATTTTTTATTGATGCCGAAAGCGCAGCGGCAGAGCTTATTGAGCGCGCGGTAGAAAATTTTTACCAAGTGACAGGCCGAGATACTTCGCAAACTGAGCGATTCTTGGAATTCCAGAGGAACCGCAACAGTTAGCAGGAGGCAATACTTTTGATGGGTAGATGACGAAGGGTTTTCGCAATCAATCGGTCACCGTCATTTTTTCTTGCGCGGTGGCAGCCCTGTGTGCTGCGTCAGCACACGGCCCTTCATAGGCTCGTTACGCATCGAAGGCTTCGCAAAACCAACTTTCGCGGCCCCCGTCTTTGCCCCACCCGCCTTTGGCGTGACGGTGCTGTTTTTACGACGCGCACTGACGTAGGCCCCATCGGTTTGCGGCTGAAAGGTCGGGATCAAATGCTGCTTGCCGTTACCGATCAAATCGGCGCGGCCCATGGCTTTCAAAGCCTCGCGCAGCAAAGGCCAGTTGTTGGCATCGTGGTAGCGCAGAAAAGCCTTGTGCAGGCGGCGACGGCGCTCACCACGCACGACGTCCACCACTTCGCTGCTGCGCGTCACGCGACCCAAAGGGTTGCGGCCTGAGTGGTACATGGCTGTGGCGCTGGCCATGGGGCTCGGGTAGAAGGTTTGCACTTGGTCGGCGCGAAACCCATTGCGCTTGAGCCACAGGGCCAAGTTCATCATGTCTTCATCGCTGGTGCCGGGGTGTGCCGCGATGAAGTATGGGATGAGAAATTGCTTTTTGCCTACTTCGGCGCTGTACTTGTCAAACATCTGTTTGAACTTGTCGTAGCTGCCAATGCCGGGCTTCATCATCTTGGACAGCGGGCCGCCCTCGGTGTGTTCAGGCGCGATCTTGAGATAACCGCCCACATGGTGCTGCACCAACTCTTTCACGTACTCGGGCGACTGGACAGCCAAGTCGTAGCGCAGGCCTGAGCCAATCAGAATTTTCTTCACGCCCTTTAACTCACGCGCACGGCGGTACATGTGAATCAGCGAGCTGTGGTCGGTGTTCAGGTTTTGGCAAATGCCCGGGTACACGCAGCTGGGTTTACGGCAAGCGGCCTCAATCTCGGGGCTCTTGCAGCCAATGCGGTACATATTGGCCGTGGGGCCCCCGAGGTCGGAAATGACGCCCGTGAAGCCCGGCACTTTGTCGCGGATGTCTTCAATTTCGCGAATGATGGAGTCTTCGCTGCGGCTTTGGATGATGCGACCTTCATGCTCGGTGATGGAGCAAAACGTGCAGCCGCCAAAGCAGCCGCGCATGATGTTGACGCTGAAACGAATCATCTCCCACGCGGGAATTTTGGTCTCACCGTCGTGGCTGCCATTCTCATCCGCATACGCGGGGTGCGGGCTGCGGGCGTAGGGTAAGTCAAACACCAAGTCCATCTCAGCCGTGGTCAGCGGAATGGGGGGCGGATTGACCCACACATCGCGGGCGGTGTGGCCTTCGCCGTGGGCTTGCACCAAGGCGCGGGCATTGCCGGGGTTGGTTTCTAAATGCAGCACGCGGTTGGCGTGGGCGTAGAGCACAGGGTCAGACTTGACTTGCTCATACGCGGGCAAGCGAATCACGCTGCGCTCACGCGGTGGCACTTTGAGTTTGCCTTTGCCCTGCAGCGCAGGGTTGTCGACAAACTTGAGCGGAGAAATGGTGAAGCCTTGGGCGCTGCCTGCTTGAGCATTGGCCGCATCCGCCACCGCATTGGCCTCGTCTTCGCGGGCACAGGTTTCACCTTGTGCCTTGGCTTGGTCGCTGACCATCAAATAGGGGTTCACGTGGGCCTCGACACGCCCTGGCACGTCAATGCTGGACGAGTCAATCTCAAACCAGCCCTCAGGCGTTTCGCGACGCACAAAAGCCGTGCCACGCACATCGGTGATTTGCTGCACGGGCTCTTTGGCGGCCAAACGGTGGGCAATTTCAACAATGGCGCGTTCAGCATTGCCGTAAAGCAGCAAGTCGCACTTGCTGTCCACCACCACCGAGCGGCGCACTTTGTCAGACCAGTAGTCGTAATGCGCAATGCGGCGCAAAGAGCCTTCGATGCCGCCCAACACAATCGGCACGTCGCTGTAGGCCTCTTTGCAGCGCTGGCTGTAGACCAAGGCCGCACGGTCGGGGCGCTTGCCGCCAATGTCGCCGGCGGTGTAAGCGTCGTCACTGCGAATTTTGCGATCTGCCGTGTAACGGTTGATCATCGAATCCATGTTGCCAGCGGTCACGCCGAAGAACAAATTCGGTTTGCCCAAGGCCTTGAACGGATCGGCGCTTTGCCAATCGGGCTGTGCAATGATGCCCACCCGAAACCCTTGGTTCTCCAGCATGCGGCCAATCACTGCCATGCCAAAGCTGGGGTGGTCCACATACGCGTCGCCCGTGACGATGATGATGTCGCAACTGTCCCAGCCCAGCTGGGTCATTTCCTCGCGGCTCATGGGCAAGAAAGGGGCCGTGCCAAAGCGGGCGGCCCAGTACTTGCGGTAACTGTTCAGCGGCTTGGCGTTGCGGGGGAAAAGGGAGACGTCGGCGTAGGCATTCATGAGCCGCTAAGTGTACGGGTTAGCCCCTGTCCGCAGGTTTTGCGGGGTTATCCGTGGCCCATGACAAATGCACGTTCTTTTGGATCGCCAAACTGGCCACGTCGGCTGGCGAGTCCACATCTTGGCGGTAATTCTCATTGGCGGTGGGCCAGCGGTACAGCTGTTCAGGGTGGGTGCGTTGCCACTGTTTGCCCCCAACGTCGGAGCCTGACGCCAGCAAATCGCGGCGTACCGACTCAGAAAACACCACCGGATTGCCGGGCAAACCCGCCACCATCGGCACCAGCATGTCCGTGCCTGTGGGTCTGCGAGTAAATGCCTGCAGCAAGTCAGCCACATCAGCGGCCGTGATCAAGGGTTGATCGGCCAACGCCACCACCACACCTTCCGATAGCTCGGGCAAAGCGCGTAAACCGAGGTGCAAAGACGAGGCTTGGCCTAGGTCTGGCGCTGGGTTTTGTACGATCTGCACCGGCAACCCTTGCAAGGCGGGGCGAATTTGCGCCGCGTAATGCCCCAACACCACCACCACATCGCGCACCCCCGCTGAAAGCAGCGCGTGCACCAAGTGCCGAATCAAGGCCTGTCCATCTCGCTCTAACAAACACTTGGGCCGCCGTCCCATGCGTGTTGCTGCCCCTGCGGCCAACAACACGGCGCCGAACGTCGAAGGGCCGGACACCATCAACGAATGCCGCAAACCAGCACGCCGGGGTCGTTGTGCGCCACGTTTTGGGTATTTTTCATGTGCGCCACGTCCATGTCACGCGGCAAAGGCACGCCATTTTTGACCGCCAGCACCTCGGCCATCACACTGACCGCGATCTCGGACGGCGTTTTGCTGCCGATGTAAATGCCAATCGGGCCGCGCAAGCGAGCCAATGACGCTTCTGTTTGGTCAAAGTGCTCCATCATGCGTTGGTGACGCGCTTCGTTGTTGCGGCGCGAGCCAATGGCGCCCACGTAAAACGCCTCGGTGTTGAGGGCTTCGAGCAAGGCCAAATCATCCAACTTCGGATCGTGGGTCAAGGCAATCACGCAGCTGCGGCTGTCGGGCTTGAACTGCTGCACCACGTCATCGGGCATGTCTTTGAGCACGGTCACGTTGGGCACCGACCAAGCCCCTGTGTATTCCTCACGCGGGTCGCACACCGTAACGGCAAAGCCAGAAAACAAGGCCATGGTGGCCAAATACTCGGTCAACTGCCCTGCCCCGACCAACAACATGCGGAACTCGGGCCCAAAGGTGTTGACCAAGCGGTCTGCGTTAATGCTGAGTTCAGCCGTTTGTTCGGTCGCATGCAAGCGGCAAGCGCCCGTGTGCAAATCGAGATGGCGCTGCATCAGACGACCTTGCCCCAACGCCGATAAAAGTTCGGCCAGCAAGACAGGATCGGGGTCGAACTCCAACACCAACTCCAAGGTGCCGCCACAGGGCAAGCCGAAACGGTGCGCCTCGTCGGCGGTGACGCCATATTTCACACGCTGCGGTGCCCCGCTGGGCAGGACTTGGGGCGCATCTTGCGCCTGAAGGGATGCGGTAGACGCGTAGGCTTGGGTGAAACGGTAAATCAAATCATCTTCAATGCAACCGCCTGACACGGAGCCCACCACCGCACCGGTTTCGCACAAGGCCATGATGGAGCCGATGGGCCTAGGTGACGACCCCCACGTTCGCACCACGGTGGCCAGCAGCGCGCGTTGACCGCTTTGCCGCCAAGTTTGCAGCGTGCGCAGCACCATCACATCCAAATTTTCCATTCACCGTGTCTCCGTGTTGTCGTTGGGCCGTTCAGTGCTTACCCGGCTCTTGATGGCCGCCAAACTGCTTGCGCATGGCCGACAACATTTTGTCTGCAAACGTGCTGATTTGGCGTGAGCGAAAACGCGCAAACAAAGCCGCAGACAACACCGGCACGGGCACCGCCTCTTCAATGGCGGCGTTGATGGTCCAACGGCCCTCGCCGGAGTCTTGCACGTGGCCCGAATAGGCCTTCAGTTCAGGGTCTTCGGCCAACGAGATTGCCGTCAAATCCAGCAACCACGACGACACGATGCTACCGCGTCGCCACAGCTCGGTGATGTCGGCCAAATCCAGCTGGTAACGGCGATCGGCGGGAATGCTGTCTTGGCCCACGCCTTTGAGCACATCCATGCCCTCGGCGTAGGCCTGCATCAAGCCGTACTCAATGCCGTTGTGAATCATCTTCACGAAGTGCCCCGAACCTGCGGGGCCGGTGTAGAGGTAGCCCTCCTCCGCCGTCGACACTTTGCCTTCGCGACCGGGTGTTTTGGGGATGGTGCCCACGCCGGGCGCCAAAGTTTTGAAAATCGGATCGAGGTGCTGCGCCGCCGTGGCGTCGCCGCCAATCATCATGCAGTAACCACGGTCCAAACCCCACACGCCACCGCTGGTGCCCACGTCGAGGTAACGAATGCCTTTGGCTTTGAGCATCTGCGCGTGACGCACATCATCTTGGAAATTAGAGTTACCGCCGTCAATCAAAATGTCACCCGGCTCCAGCAAGGTGCTCAACATTTGGATGGTCGATGCCGTGATCTCGCCCGCAGGCAGCATCACCCACACCGCACGGGGCGCTTGCAGCTGCGCCACCAAAGACGCCAAATCGTGGCTGGGCGTGGCGCCTTCTTGGGCGAGTTGGGCCACGCTGTCAGGGTTGGCGTCGTACACCACGCTGGTGTGACCATGACGCATCAAGCGCCGCACAATGTTGCCGCCCATGCGGCCTAGGCCAATCATTCCAAGTTGCACAGCTGTCCCCTTTGACGTGTTAGTTGAATGGTCGCACTTTACGTGCAAAACCTCGTTTTAAACGGACGTCAAAGCCTCAACGGTGACACCCTCACCCCATAACTGGGCCATGGTGCGTTGAACTTGCGGTGCATCGCCCGTGGTGAAGAACCAGGTGTGCCCCAACTGCGGGGCCGACACCCCATGCACAGGCCCCAAACGCCGCACCAACTCACGCGCCACAGCTTCGGCAGGGTCAATCAAGGCCACACCCTCACCCGCCACGCGTTGGATGGTGTCGCGCAAAAAAGGGTAATGCGTGCAGCCCAGCACCAGCGTGTCGGCCCCTTGGTCGACCAAAGGCTGAACGTATTGACGCACCAGCGCCTCGGTCTGGGCGCTGTGCAAATCGGCCTGCTCGACCAATTCCACCCAGCCGGGGCAGGCCTGCAAAACAATGCGTACCTGTGAGCCGTGCAAGGCACACAAGCGTGCCACGCTGTCACTTTGCACCGTGGGACGCGTGGCCAAAACGCCCACCACACCGCTGCGGGTGTGTGCCACAGCAGGTTTGATGGCGGGCTCAATGGCCACCACGGGCAGCGCGATGTTTTCGCGCAAACGGCGCGCCGCCACCACCGTGGCCGTGTTGCATGCAATCGTGATGGCCTTCACGCCAGACGTTGCCAACCATTGCCCCACGCTCAACGTGCGTTGGGTGATGTAGGCCTCGGTTTGATCGCCATAAGGAGCATGACCCGAATCGGCCACATAAACCAAGTTTTCAAAGGGCAAAGCGGCGCGAATGGCGCGCAAAACGGACAAACCGCCAACGCCGGAATCGAAGACGCCGATGGCGCCTGCAAAGTCAGGCTGATGCATTCGCGGTTTGCAGGCTTGACTCACGCACCACCAAAGACGTGGGCAGCAACTGCGAATCGGGCTGCTCGCCGTCCAGCAGGGCTTGTAAACAATCGACCATCACGCCCCCCGCCAACTCAATCGGCTGGCGCACGGTGGTCAGCGGTGGAAAACTGTGCGAGGCCATGTCGATGTCGTCATAACCCACCACACTGACCTGCTCGGGAACCGCCATGCCTTCGCGCTTCATCACGCCAATGGCGTTGATGGCAATCAAATCACTGGCCGCCACCAACGCATCAAAATGAACGCCTGCTTGCAAAAATCCACGCATCGCCGCTTGTGCCTCTTCGGCCGTGAACGGGCTGGGAATGTAGAGATTGGGGTCCACAGCCACACCAAATTTCTCGTGCGCCTGCAAATAACCTTCGTACCGCTTGGTGGCTTCAGGCATGGCGGTGTCGCCCATGAACGCGATGCGACGGCGACCAGCGGCCAACAAATGCTCGGTGGCCAGCGCACCACCACTCAAGTTATCGCTACCCACGCTGCAATACAGCTGCCTAGGCAATTGCGCACCCCAAACTACCAATGGCACATGGCGTCGCGCCAAGTCGTTGAGCTGGTCGTGATGCCCCCACTGACCGATCACGATGATGCCGCGTGCTCGGCCCGTGTCGTACAAAGCCGCCATGTCGTCGAGTCGATCGGCGTCCACCCGTGACAACAACATGTCGTAGTTTCTGTCGGTCAAGGCATCCGCCAAACTACCCAACATGCCCAAGAAGAATGGGTCAGAAATGTGCTGACGGGTTTTGCGGTCGTAGGGGATGACAACGCCAATGGTTCGGTTATCGCCCATGCGCAAGCTTTTGGCGCTTTGGTTGATCGTGTAATTCAAAGAGCGCGCAAGCTCAATGATGCGAATACGTGTTTCATCATTGGTCAGTGCGCTGCCATTCAAGGCGCGAGAAACGGTTGAAGTCGACACGCCCGCCATACGGGCGATGTCGATCATTTGGATTTTTCGTTTTTCAGGATCTGAACTGGCCATGGGCTAGGAACTGGTTATTTCAGCTAAAAATTCTATAAACCCAATGATAGGCCTTCACTTTGCCAAATTCAGCCAAAGCGATGCAAGAAGCGCGGCCGTGTCGTCACCTTTCACACTGGCCAGCATGGCTTTGGCGGCATCGGCTTGGTCACTTTTCAACATGGCAATGCCACAGTGCAGGCGAGTTTCAGCCTCGCGGCGTAGCCCCCCTTTGGCCAACGCCTTCTCATAGGCCGGTACGGCTGCTTTCCAAGCGCCTTTGGACAGCTGAACATCGGCCCATTGCGCCAACAACACCGCGTCTTCGGAATTGGGGCCCACGGCTTGCATGGCCTTGTCATCTTCTGCCGTGCGTTGCAGCACTTGTTTTTTAAGGTTGCCAGCGGTCGCGGGCTGAGGCACTTTGTCGAGCATGCGTTGGGCTTCGTGCGGCAGACCGGCGTTCAAAGCTGCTTGGGCCACGTCAGCGTAATCCTCGGCATCTTCTAAATTCTCTGTCGCATCCATCAAGCGAAACACATCTAGCTGATAGCGACCATTGAAACCAGTTTGGCGGGGAATGCGGTTGAGTAAATCACCCCAATACGCTTGGCTCGGAAACCGTTTGACCAACTCGGTCAAGGTTTTGACGTAGCCCGCTTCGTCTTTCACCTGTTGCTGGCTGAAGGCGTACAGGCGCAACTCGGCCTCGTCGGGCAACTTGCCCGCTGCCGCGTCGGCTTGCCGCTTGGCGGGCATTTCTTTCAACACCTCTTGGTGCGCGCCTTGCACAGACAAGGACTGCATCAAGGCCAAGCGAATGCGGGTATTCGTGCCGCCTTGCTGCAGGTAGCGGCGCGACCACTCCACCACACGCGGATAGTCTTTGGTGCGCAGGCTCACGTTCACCATGGTTTCCATCAGCGTCAAGCGGTCTACCTCGGGCAAGTCTTTGCTTTGCAGCAAGTAGTCCAGCGAAGAAGCCGCCAAATCAAACTTTTGGGCATTCATTGCCGCAACCACAGACAAGCGCTCCAACAGCATTTTTTCAGCCGCCGTTAACTGCGCCACTTGGCGTGCTTCATGGATTTTCTTCAAAGCTTCTTCAGGCTGCTTAGATTGAATCGCTTCTTGGGCCGCCTGCAAAGGCTTGGCCACTTCTGAACGCAAATTCACCTGCGCTACGCTGCCCAACGCCACGCCCAACACGCTCCATGCAAATAATCTTTTCCACATACGCCTATTCCTCATGTGATTAAAAAAAAGCCCCGCCTCTTGCGAGGAGGGGCAAGGGTTTTCAGACAGAAAACCTTGAAGAAATCAATTCACAAACTGCTCTGAGCCCACGATGCCCAGTTTGGTCAAACCCAGACGCTGAGCGTTGGCCATCACGGAGGCCACCGCACCGTATTTCGCCTTGGCGTTGGAGCGAATGTGCAGTTCAGGTTGGGGCTGCATCAGACTCGCCTCTTGCAGTTTCAACTCCAACTCCGCACGCGAAGCCAATGGTTTGCCGTTCCAATTGATCACGCTGTTGGCATCCACCTCAATCTTGATGACCACAGGATCCACCTTTTTCGTGGCGGGCTTTGACACCGGCATATCCAAATTGACCGTATGCAATTGCGCAGGGATGGTGATGATCAGCATGATCAACAGCACCAACATCACGTCAATCAACGGCGTGGTGTTGATGTCCATCATCACTTCTGGTTCGCCGCTGCCTGACCCGCTTCCTAAGTTCATTCCCATATTTTTTCCTTATTCAGCGTGAATCAGTTGGGCTCGGTGATGAAGCCAACTTTGGTGATGCCTGAGCGTTGAACGGCATACATCACACGGCCCACGGCCTCAAAATCACTGCGCGCATCGCCACGAATTTGCACTTCAGGCTGGGGCGTTTTGACCGCGAAGGTCTTCATACGATCCAGCAAGTCGTTCGAGTTCTTGATCGGTGTGTCGTACAAGAAAATCTTGCCCGCCGAATCCACCGAAATGATCACATTCTCGGGCTTGGTCTCACGGATCAAGTTTTGCTCCTTGGGGAGATCGACCTTCACCGACGTGGTCACCACCGGAATCGTGATCAAGAAAATGATCAACAACACCAACATCACATCGACCAACGGGGTGGTGTTGATCGTGCCGATGATCTCGTCATCGGCGTCCCCTCCAACGTTCATCGCCATGATGATGACTCCTGTTTACTTGTTGTTGGCCAAAAGCACGGAATGCAAGTCTGAACCGAAAGCATTGATGTCTTCCATGGCTGACTTGTTACGACGCACCAACCAGTTGTAGCCCAACACAGCAGGCACAGCCACAGCCAAACCAATGGCGGTCATGATCAAGGACTCGCCCACAGGGCCGGCCACTTTGTCGATCGACGCTTGGCCCGACATACCAATCTTGACCAAGGCGTTGTAAATACCCCAAACGGTACCGAACAAACCCACGAATGGACCGGTCGAACCCACGGTGGCCAACACAGCCAAACCATCTTGCATGCGGCTTTGCACGTTGTTGATGGCGCGCTGAATGCTCATGGTCACCCAGTCGTTGAAATTGATCGCACCCAACATACCCGTGTGCTTGCTCGCACCTTCCAAGCCTTTTTCTGCAATGAAGCGGAACGGGCTGGCTTCGTCCAAAGCATCGGTGCCTTGACGCACATTGCTGGCTGACCAGAAGTTGTCTTGCGCCTGTTTGGCGAAACGGGCAACTTTGTTTTGTTCAAAGAACTTGGTGATCAACACATACCAGCTGCCCATGCTCATCAGCACCAAGATCAACAAGGTACCTTTCGCCACGATGTCGCCTTGGCCCCACAGCGCTTTCAAGCCGTAAGGGTTTTCTTCACCGGCATGAGGGTCTGCCGCAGCAGGCGCTGCGGCAATGGGCGCCACAACAGCCGCGGCCGAAGCTTGCGGAGCGGCCTCAACCGCAGCGGGGGCGGCGGCAGCCTCTTTGGTTTTGGCGGCCTGTGCGTGGCCAACCAAGCCAAACAACAAAGTGGCAGCCAAGCCTGCGCTGAGCGCGAAAGTTTTGAAATGTTTAATCATGATGAAGGGACTCCTTGAGGAAAATTCTGTGTGTATTGACGTTTTGAACAGCGCTTATTCCAAGCGCCATGTGTATTTCATGCTGGCCCAACTTTGCTCAGGCTTGCCATTGAGCGTGCCAGGCTTGAACTGACAGCGTGACAACGCAGATCGCGCTGCTTCGTCCAGCCGAGTAAATCCAGAGCTCTTCTCGACCTGAGATTCAAGCACATTGCCCTCAGGACCGATCAAGAAACGAAGCTGGACGGTGCCTTCTTCTTCGTTACGTCGTGATGCGCTGGGGTACTCAGGCTTTTGGCAGCTGGCTGCAGCATTAATGATAGGGGCTGTTCTCACGGCCACTGCGGGAGGCGCAGGCGGCGGCGGTGGCGCAGGTGTGGTTGAAACCGAGGCAATGGCATTCACACCAGCTGTGGCCGTGGTGGGAATATCAACGGGCGGTACGTACTCTGGAGGCGGCGGCGCACTCTTTTGAGGTGGCGGGGGTGGAGGCGGCGGAATGTCGGGCTTGGCATCCTCAATCAACTGGGCCTCAACAGGCCCTTTGATGACTTTGACGAACTTCTTGGCCAGGCCAGAGTTGATCGCCCAAAACACGAGGATGTGCAACAAAACCACCAGACCCAACCCAAGCATGTGCTTGCCGGGATTGCGTTGTTGACTGGCGTAGTCTTTCATGTGTGTGTGGCTCCTGTTTGTCTTTTGAAGCAAAAATCAAAAACTATTTTTGCAATCGTTTGCAATTCTATTCAAGACGTGTCACCATCAAACCCGTGAAAACCCTTGGTTGTGAAAATTATTGAGATCGAAAGAAATTCAGCCAATGTTGCAACCCATACACACTAGGGAAAATCCTAGGAATGAATAAAAAGTCTAGATTTCATAAGGACTTAAAGCACAGACCTTCATCTGTTTCAAGGAATTTACTGCTGAAAATTTCATTAAAACACAAACCCATATTGCAAACGTTTGCAAAGTCGTTAAGAATCCACCAACTCATTGCAATGCATCCAAGGCAAGACAAAGAGTTCAAACCGAAGACAGACCCAAAATTTGATGGGTTTTTCATTTTTTAAAACTTGTATCTGGAGACTTTTGTGAAAAAAACACAAAACAAAATCAATCCAAAAACGATTGCAGTCGCAGCTTCCTTGGCTGCTTTACAAATTGGTTCGGCATACGCGCAGACTTTGAACCTCGACGAAGTCGTGGTGACAGCCTCGCCGACCGGCCGCACAAAGATGAAGTCAAGCGACTCTGTGACTTCCGTTGGTGAAGAAGCCATCATGCGAAGCGGTGCGACAAGTGCTGCTGAAATCTTGCGCTCAGTACCTGGCATTCGTGCCGAGTCTTCGGGTGGCGAAGGCAACGCAAACATCACCGTTCGTGGCGCGCCTGTGTCTGCCGGCGGTAGCCGTTACGTACAAATGCAAGAAGATGGCTTACCTATCTTGTTGTTTGGTGACATTGCCTTTGGTACGCCTGACCAATTCATGCGCACCGACTTCACCACAGACCGCGTCGAAGTGGTTCGCGGTGGTAGCGCATCAACGCTGGCCAGCAACGCACCTGGCGCCATCATCAACTTCGTCAGCAAAAACGGCCGCGATGTCGGTAATGCCGTCGGTTTCACCACAGGTCTGGGTTCACGCTTGAACCGTTACGACTTCAACTTCGGCAGCGCCATCAACAGCGACACGTACTTCAACATTGGCGGTTTTACACGCCAAGGCGAAGGTGGCCCTTACAAAACTGGCTTCAACTCTCAAGATGGCGGCCAACTCAAGGCAAGCATTACCAAAGAATTTGACAAAGGCAGCTACGTTCGTCTGAACTTCAAAAACTTAGACGACAAGACGCCCACCATCTTGCCTGTGCCCACTCGCCTCTCAAACGGCAAGATTCAAACATTGCCAGGTGTTGACCCACGCACTGCGTTTTTCATCAACCCGAACATGACACGTGACACCACCATTGATCGCAATGGCGGTCAAGTCACCACAAACCCAGCTGACGGCCTGCACGTGACAAGCCGCTCCATCGGTTTGGAAGCTAAGTTCAACTTGGATGGCGGTTGGACGGTGGAAGAAAGAATGCGCAAAAGCGCCAACGGCGGTCGCTTTGTCGGCATGTTCCCTGCAGACAACGGCGGTGGCGCAAGCAGCTTCACAGGCACCATGTTCAACACCTCGTTGGACAACATGGACAACATGTTCAACGATTTGAAAGCTTCCAAAGCCTTCGACATGAACGGCGGTAAATCTGTATTTACAGGCGGTTTGTTCACAGGTTCGCAGAACTTGGCGCAAACATGGTTCTGGAACCAATACACCGTGGGCACCAATGGTTCTTGGTCTGCACCGACATCTAGCGGATGGAATACATGGGGCGGTTGCTGCTCACGTACTTATGACGTGAAGTACAACGTGACAGCACCTTATGCCGCATTGAGCTGGGAAAAGGACAAGCTGACAGTTGAAGGTAGCGTTCGTCACAACGAAATGTCCGCTACAGGTCAGACTTTCAAAGGTACAACACCTACCAACCCAACGGCATTGTCATCAGCAACTTGGGATGGCGGTTCTGCAGACACTGTGAACTACAAGCAAAGCAAGATGTCTTACTCGGGCGGTGTCAACTACGCTCTGACAAAAGACACCGCGATTTACGGTCGCATCAGCGATGGTTACAACTTCGCAGCTGATCGCTTGATGTACGGCACAGCCGGTGCATTGAATGGCAGTAAGCCCGTTTCCTTCAACCGACTGCAACAACAGGAGTTGGGTGTGAAGCACCGCGAAGGCAACCTGAGCTTGTTTGGTACGTTCTTCATGGCTAAGACCGATGAGTCAAACTATGAAGCTACCACACAGAAGTTCACAACCAATGGCTACAAAGCACAAGGTTTCGAACTCGAAGCAGGCTACCGCTCTGGCGCATTCCGCTTAAATGCAGGCGCAACCATCACAGACGCCAAAATCAAAAATTCTTTGACTGCAGCTGAAATTGGTAAGAAGCCACGCCGTCAAGCCGACCTGGTGTATGCCTTGTCTCCTTCTTACCGTACAGGTGATTTGGAGTACGGTGCAGCCTTCATTGGTTCCACAAAATCGTACGGTGATGACGCAAACACCATCACGATGGACGGCTATATGGTGACGAACTTGTTTGCCAACTACCGCATCAACAAGCAAGCGTCTGCCATCGTGAGCGTGAACAACGCTTTCAACAAATTGGCATTCACAGAAGTTGAAGGCGACGGCCACGCCGCTCGCGCTTTGGCGGGTCGCAGTGCCAAAGCAACTTTGAAATACGAGTTCTAAAACTTGTTCAACACCCAAGCTGCAACACAGCTTGGGTATTTGTAGTTAAAGCCTATCAGCACCGAACTCACAAGGTTCGGTGCCTCTCTTACTGAACTGTGAACACTATGTCTGTGATTGAAGATCGCCCCGCTCTCGTCGGAGAGGCCCATCTTCCCGCTGTTTTGAATGACTTGCTCGATCACGCCGATGCGGATCGCGCCAACGTGCTGCGCGCACGTTTAAACCAAGAATTGCCCCAACTGCGCGACCGACTGTCGCGCCTTTACAGCTGTACGCCTGATTACGCGCAGTGGTTGAACCAAGTGTTGGTTCAGACCGTGCAGATCGCCCTCAACCGCCCTGCTGATTTGTGGGCGCTGGACCTGCAACGCGAAGCCAACCCCAACTGGCATTTGCAAGGCATGCTGGGCTATTGCACCTACACCGATAAATTCGCAGGCAATTTGGCGGGCGTTCGCCAACGCATTGCACACCTGCAAGAACTCGGTGTCACCTACTTGCATTTGCTGCCATTTTTAAAACCTGGCACACCGCCCAACGACGGTGGCTTTGCGGTCGCCAGCTATGACGAAGTCGACCCGCAATTGGGCACCTTGTCTGACTTGAAGCAACTCACCCAAGCACTGCGCACAGCGGGTATCAGTTTGTGCAGCGATTTTGTGTTGAACCATGTCTCGCATGAGCACGAATGGGCCGTCAAAGCGCGTGCGGGCAGTGCCTATTACCAATCGTTTTTTCACTGGGTCAAATCCCCCGAGCAGATCTCTGACTACGAAAAGAACTTGGTTCAAATCTTCCCCAACACAGCCCCCGGAAACTTCACCTTTGTACCTGAAGTGAACGCGTGGACATGGACCACCTTCTACCCCTATCAGTGGGATTTGAACTACGCCCAACCGGTCGTGTTCTCCGAGATGGCGAAGTCTTTGTTGCAGCTGGCGAACCATGGCGTCGAAGCTTTCCGCTTGGACTCTACGGGCTTTCTCTGGAAGCGCGAAGGCACCAACTGCATGAACCAGCCCGAAGTGCATTGGATCTTGCAAGCCTTGCGATGCCTCACCAACATTGCAGCCCCAGGCACCTTGCTCAAAGCCGAAGCAATCATGCCCACGCAAGATTTGCCCCCTTACTTTGGACTCGGCTCAACACAAGGCCAAGAATGCCATGTGGCTTATCACTCCAGTTTGATGTCAGCAAGCTGGGTCGCGTTGGCGGAAGAAAACACACAAATCATTCACGATGTCTTGGCACATACCCCTGCCCTGCCCGAGGGATGCGCATGGATGACGTATGTACGTTGTCACGATGACATTGGCTGGAATGTGTTACGCCCTGAGTTAGATGCACGCGGTCCTAATCAGCGCAAGCGATTGCTTCATGCGTCACGTTTCTTTGCAGGACAAGCCGAAGGCAGCTACGCACAAGGTGCCGCCTTTCAAGCCAGCGATACCAACACGGTGCACGGCACCAACGGCATGGCTGCAGCCCTAGTTGGGTTGACTTCGGCACAAACGCAAGAAGAAATTGTGTCAGCGACCTCTCGTTTGACGCTCATGCAATCGCTGTCCCTATTCGTGGGGGGCTTACCGCTCATTTACATGGGCGATGAATTAGGCCAAGGCAACACATCAGCGGCAGAACTGGCTGCGCGTCAAGGCCCCGATGGCCGTGAGTTACATCGCCCGCGCTTCGACGATGTGCTGTTTGCGCAACGCCACGACACCCGCACCACAGCAGGAACCATCTACGAAACGATTCGTGCATTGGTGAGCGCCAAAAAGCAACACGCCAGCCTGAGCGCAGAACACGCGCTCACGGTGCTCTCAAGCGGGCACCCTTCGGTGTTGGTGCTGCAACGAGGCGCGCAAGCGTTGGGTCTGTTCAATTTCTCAGGCACCAGCGTGACATTGAAATTGAACCTCTCATCGGCGGTGCCCGTGGGTTTACAAGCGCCAAGAGATGCATTGACCCACCAACCGGTAGAAATCAGCGCGTGCCCACTGGGGCCATATGCCGCCATGTGGTTAACCACTCAGCGCCCCTAAAAATTATTTGGAAACGCCATGACCACAGGCCTCAAACCCAGACTCTCGTTCTGGCAAATCCTCAGCATGAACTTTGGGTTCTTCGGTATCCAATACAGCTTTGGCTTGCAACAAGCCAACATGAGTCCGATTTACCAATACCTCGGTGCAGACGAGGCAAGCTTGCCTTTGCTGTGGCTGGCAGGTCCGATGACGGGCCTCTTGGTCCAACCCATCATCGGTGCGATGAGCGACCGAACGATCAGCCGCTGGGGCCGACGCACACCCTTCTTTATGGTGGGCGCTATTTTGTGCAGCATTTGCTTGCTGTTCATGCCCTACAGCCCCACGCTGTGGTTTGCCGCCAGCTTGCTGTGGATTTTGGATGCTGCGAACAACGTGACGATGGAGCCTTACCGCGCCTACGTCAGTGACCGTCTGAACGCGGACCAACACTCTTTGGGATTTTTGACACAAAGCGCCTTCACCGGACTGGCGCAAACTTTGGCTTACCTCACACCCTCGCTGCTGTTTTGGTTTGGTTTGAACAAAGACGCCGTCAACGCGAGCAACATTCCACAGATCACTGTCATTGCCTTTTTAATCGGCTCGGTGTTGTCCCTCTCCACGGTATGGTGGTCAGTGCATTCCACGCCAGAATTGCCGTTGAGCTTGACCGAAAGGAACGCCATCTTGGCCAAGCCGCGTGGCATAAGCGCCACCCTGCTTGAAGTGCGTGACGCCATCCGTGAGATGCCACACACCATGCGCCAGTTGTGGTGGATGAAGTTGTTTCAGTGGTACGGCATGATGTGTTACTGGATTTACATCGTGCCGTCGTTGGCCCGCTCTATGTTCAACACGGCCGATGCCAGCGCACAAGGCTTTCGGGATGCCGGCTTGTTAAACGGCCAAATTGGTGGCTTTTACAACTTCGTGGCATTTTTAGCAGCGTTTGGTTTGATTCCTCTCACCCGCCGTTTTGGCCCCAAAGTGGTTCATGCAGTGTGCTTGAGTTTGGCGGGCTTGGGCATGTGGATGTTGCCCACCATTCAAGACAAAACATGGTTGTTCGTTCCGATGGTCGGCATTGGCTTGGCATGGGCCAGCATCATGGGCAACCCGTACATCATGTTGGCCAAAAGCATTCCCCCAGAGCGCGCGGGTGTCTACATGGGCATCTTCAACATGTTCATTGTGTTGCCAATGATCATTCAAATGCTCACACTCCCGCTTTACTTTGACAGCCTGCTGGGCAGCGACCCACGCCACGTCATTCAACTGGCCGGCTGTTTCTTGGCGATGGCTGCGGTGTTGACTTTGCGCGTCAAAACTGAGGATTGACATGACTGCTGCGCCCCCTGCACCAACATCCCCCATGATTCGTGCCGCCATCGCCGGCGAAGCCTTGATCGATTTGATTGCCGACCCCAAGGATGGCAAATTCACCCCCTGCTTAGGCGGCGCGGTTTACAACTTGGCTCGCGCCTTGTCGCGCCAAGGCGTGGGCACCACGTACTTGAACCCGTTTTCGTCAGACCGCTTAGGCCAAGACTTGAGCGCTCAAATGCGCGCCGATGGCGTGGTGTTGTCGCAACCCAACCCCATCCAAGCCGTGACGTCATTGGCCGTGGTGAACGTGAACGAGAGCGGTCACCCCAGCTATGCCTTTTATCGCGAAGGTGTGGCTGACCGTCAAATCACCGCACAGCAAATGCAAAACGATTGTGCGCAACACCGCGCATTGGATGTGGTGTGCTCGGGCGCGCTGGCGTTAGATCCGAGAGACCAGTCTCTGTATATGCCTTGGCTGAAAGCGCAAAAGTCGCTGGGCCAATGCATCGTCATTGACGCCAACTTGCGCCCCTCGGTCATGCCTGATTTGGACAGCTACCGTGCGTGCGTGTCATCTTTCTTGGCGGTGGCCGACATCATCAAAGTGAGCGATGAGGACTTGGCGCACATGCAGTTGGAAGGTGCCACACACCTTGAGCAAGCTCAGCGCTTGTTGAAAAACAGCCATGCCCAATTGATCGCCCTCACCTTGGGCGCAGAAGGCGCTTGGATACTCACCGCATCGGGTGTGCGCGTTTTTGCTAAAGAACCCAGCGCCTTAGCCGTGGTGGACACCGTCGGGGCTGGCGACAGCTTTTTAGCGGGCTTGCTGGCGGCGTTGGTCAACCTCGCGCCTATGCAAAGAACGCTGCAAACGGTCAGCACATTGACCGAAACACAAACACGCCAAGTGCTCAGTCATGCGATTGCCAGTGCCAGCCTGTGTGTGCAACAGCGGGGTTGCGTACCGCCCACATGGCAAGAGACCGAGGCTTGGGCCAAAGCCCATCCCTCGGTGGTTTAAAAATGGAGAGAGGCTGGCAATTGCGCGGCCAACTCGATTGAATCTGGTGGCTGACACCCCTCACGCGTACAGTTGATCGCCGCAGCCACCAACGCACGTTCTAAGGTATTCACCAAGCGCTCTTGTGCACGCGTCAGATCGCGCATGGTGTCGTGCAGCACCCAATCGGCCAAGCAACTTCCCCAAAACGTATCTCCCGCACCGACGGTGTCGACCACGTTGATCACCGGTGCCGCTGCTTGATCTCGGTCAGACCCGACTTGCAAATACGCACCCTGCCCGCCAAAGGTCAGCGCCACGCGTGAGCAGCCTTGCTGCATCCAATGTGCAGCCAAAGTAGAGGCATTGGCAAAGCTCACGTCTTTGAAGCCCAACAGCTCTAAGTCTTCATCGCTGGCCTTGAGCCAATCGGCCAGCGCCGCAAGCTCTCGCACGGCGCGCACATACGCGGGCACATCGGTGGCCACGCGCGGACGCAAATTCACATCCACGCTGATGATCCAGCCCAAGCGTTTGGCTGCTGCCACCACGTGCAACACTTTATGGTGCTCTGGCGGCATGGCCATGAGCGAGCCCGTGTGCAACACACCCGGTGGCGAAGCCTCCAGCAACGCCACCACGTCGGCCACTTGGTAATCGCGGTCGGCAATGCCTTCTCGGTAAAACCCATAACTGGGCTGCCCATGGTTGAGCTGCACCACCGCCAGCGAGGTTGGCAAAGCGGAGCGTGGCAACAAAGGACGCGCCTTGTTGGCCACCAAATGTTCCAGCAAAGACTGCCCGAACACATCGGTCGAAAACGGATTGATAAAACCCACGTCAGCGCCTTGCAACGCAGCAGCGCAGGCCAAGTTGTAGGGGCTACCACCTAACAACGGTTGCAGCAATCCATCGGGCTGAGAGATGCAGTCCATCAACGCCTCGCCCAGCACCCAAACAGGTGTGTGAACGTGCGCCGGAACCGGCAAGGCTTGCGACGGGGTTGTCAAGCCAAGCACTCCCGCGGAATGTCTTCAGGCTTCATCGCACCGGTCATCACGGCCACGGTATCGCTCATGCTGATTTTTTTAGGGTTCAACACGGCCGCACGTTTGCCCAAACGGGCCACATGAATGCGGTCGGCAATTTCAAACACGTGGGGCATGTTGTGCGAGATCAGTACCACGGGCAAGCCTTTGTCGCGCACACGGCGAATCAGCTCCAGCACCATGTTGCCCTCTTTCACGCCGAGCGCGGCGGTGGGCTCGTCCATGATCACCACATGCTGCGCAAACGCAGCCGCACGCGACACGGCCACGCATTGGCGTTGACCACCCGACAAGGTTTCCACCGCTTGCGTCATGGAGCGAATGCCCACTTTGAGGTCATTCATGCGCTCAATGCTTTGCGCCAACATTTTCTTTTTGTCGAGCATGCGCAAGACGCTACCGGCAAAGCCTTCGCGGCGAATTTCGCGCCCCAAAAACAAGTTCTCAGCAATGCTCATCGCGGGTGCAACGGCCAAGTCTTGGTACACGGTTTCAATGCCGGCACGGCGTGCATCGATGGGGGATTTGAAGTGGATGGGCGCGCCGTCCAACGAGATCAGCCCTTCGTCGGGCACCGTGGCACCCGACAAACATTTGATGAGCGAGGACTTGCCTGCACCGTTGTCGCCAATGACGGCCAAAATTTCGCCAGCGCGCAGCTCAAAGTCGGCACCGTCTAATGCGGTCACTTGGCCATAGCGTTTGACCAAGCCCTTGGCCTGCATCACGATTTTGTGTGTATCGCTCATGATTAACGCGCTCCCTTGCGTGAGAGTTGATCCGTGGCCACAGCCAAGATCACCAAAATACCTGTGACCAAAATTTGATAGACCGACGACACGCCCATCAGCGTCAGGCCGTTGCGGAACACGCCCACGATCAAGGCGCCCACCAAGGTGCCCAACACCACGCCACGGCCCCCAAACAAGCTGGTGCCGCCCAGCACCACGGCGGTGATGGCGTCTAAGTTTTCGGTTTGTCCGGCATTGGGGTCGCCAGCGCCCGTGCGGGCCACGCCCAACATGGCAGCCACACCGTAGCACAAGCCTGCCAACACATACACACCCAGCAACACCTTCTCGGTCGGAATGCCTGTCAAGCGGGTGGCCTCTGGGCTGTTGCCCACGGCGTACACGTGGCGGCCTGCGGCGGTTTCGCGCAAGGCAAACCAGGTGAACAGGTACAAGCCCAGCATCAACATCACGCCGTAGCTGACGGTCGCGCCGCTCAATGTGAAAGTGTTGCCCAACCACGTCATGCCAGGCGGAATGTCGGTGATGGTTTGCGAGCCCGAGTACAGCTGCGTGATCGCGAAGGCGATGTTGAGTGTGCCCAAGGTCACGATGAAAGGTGGCAGTTTGATGCGCGTCACCAACACGCCATTCAAGTAGCCAAATGCGGTGGTCACCAACAAACCGCAGGCCATCGCCACGGGGGTGGAGAGGCCAAAGTCGGCTGCAAATTTGGTCATCACAATGCCGCCCAGCGCCATGACCATGCCACACGACAAGTCAATCCCCGCGGTCAAGATGATGAGGGTTTGGCCAATCGCAATCACCCCCACCACCATGACTTGCGCCAAGATCAGCGAGAAGTTTTGGGTGCTCAAAAAGCGGTCGCTTTGGCTGGCGAAAAACACACACGCCAACACCAGCGCAATCAAGGGACCCAGCGTGCCCAAGGGGGGCAGCTTGTCTTTGAAGGAGTTCATACGATTTGCCTAAATCTTCGAAGATAAAAATAAAACCCAAGGGGGCACAGGGCCCCCTTGTTCAGTGAGGCGCTCGCGCCTTACTTGTTGCCCCAGCACAAGTCTGTGCCGGTTTTCACGTCTTTGCTGTCCACGCCGGGCATGGCCTTGGCGGCAATCAGGGTCACGCCGGTGTCGGTGTAGCCGCTGACTTTTTTGCCGGTCTTGGCGTACTCTACGCCCGCAGCCACGCCCATCGCGGCCATGCGCAAGGGGTATTGCTGTGAGGTCGCAGCGATCACGCCAGCACCCACGTCTTTGATGCCCGCGCAGCCGCCGTCCACCGACACGATCAACACGCCCTTTTCTTTACCAGCGGCTTTGAGTGCGTTGTAAGCACCGGCAGCAGCGGGTTCGTTGATGGTGTAGACCACGTTGATGTCGGGGTTCTTTTGCAAGCAGTTTTCCATGCCGGTTTGGCCCTTGGCGCGGTCGCCAAAGCTGTCGGCCATACACACCACTTCAGCGGGCTTGGCCAACTCGTTGCTCTTAGCATCGAGGGAGGTCAAACCGTAGCCTTGCAAGAAACCGTTGTGGCGTTGTGCACCCACGGGGTGACCGGGGAACAAATCAAGGGTGGCGATGACGGGCTTCTTGCCGCCCAACGCGGCCTTGGCGTATTGGCCGATGAACACACCGGCTTTGTAGTTGTCGGTGGCGAACAACGCGTCCGTGGCGTTGGCGGGTTCGGTGGGGCTGTCCAACGCGATGACCATCACGCCTTGTGCTTGCGCCTTCTTGATGGCGGGCACGATGGCTTTGGAATCGCTGGGGGTGATCAAAATGGTTTTGGCACCCGCCGCGATCATGTTTTCCATGGCGGTGACTTGGCCTGCGTTGTCGCCATCGGCCTTACCTGCGGCAGACAACACCTTCGCCCCCAATTTCTTTGCTTCCGCTTGTGCGCCCTCTTTCATCTTCACGAAGAAAGGGTTGGTCTCGGTTTTGGTGATCAAGCCGATCACGGGTTCAGCGGCGTAGGCGCTGGTGGCAGCCAGCACAACAGCGGACAGCATCAGTTTGGGGGCAATTGATTTCATGGAGTCTCCAGATGGTTTGTTGGACATCGCCAGCGCGTTTTGCGCCGCGGTGCAACTGTAAAACAAGTCGACTAACTAAATCAACTTGGTTTAGTTAGTACATTCCCTAGGCTGCGCCCATTGAAAATGCAGGCATGCTCTCAGCTCTGTCAAAAATAGCGATTTAAGGAAAAAAACGTGCTCAAAGGCATAGACCCCATCCTCACCCCAGAACTGCTGATGCACCTGTGCGCCATGGGCCACGGCGAATGGGTGGCCGTGGTGGACGCCAATTTCACCGCTGACTTTTTGGCGCACGGCAAACCTGTGGTGCGCCTGCCCGGCTTGAGCTTGGCACGTGTCAGCCAAGCCGTGCTGTCTGTGTTTCCGTTGGCCGCAGATGTGCCCCAACCCGCGGCATACATGCAGGTGTGTCACAGCGCCGACAACCACCGCACCGCCGCACAACAAGACGTTGTCAGCTTGGTCGTTCAAGCAGGTTTGAGCGACGCGCAGGTGCAAGCTGTTGAACGCTATGCGTTTTACGAAAAAATCAAAGGCGCCAGTTTGATCGTGCAAACCGGCGAAGGCACGGCGTACGGCAACGCCATGTTCTGCAAAGGCGTGATCCTGTTATGAAAACCATGCGTGGGTCCAACCACACGGGCATGCGCCAATTCAATGAGCGCACGGTGCTGCGCGCCATTCGGCATGCAGGTGCCATTCCCAAGGCCGATTTGGCACGACTCACGCAGTTGTCCACGCAAACGGTGTCGATCATCGTCAACCGTTTGCTCGACGATGGGCTATTGCTCAAACAAGACCGCATTCGCGGCAAGATGGGCCAGCCCTCGGTGCCGCTGTCGATCAACCCAGACGGGGCCTACAGCATTGGCCTGCAAGTCGGGCGACGCAGCTTGGAAGTCGTGGTGACTGACTTTGTGGGGCAAATGCGCCACCAGTGGCGCCAAAGTTATGCCTACCCATCCCCCGCTGAAGTGCTGCCCAGAATCAAAGAAGGTTTGAAGCTCATGCAACGCCGCATGGGGGCAGACGCTTGGTCGCGCACCGTGGGCATTGGCTTGAGCGCGCCTCTGGCGATGCACCAATGGGGCGACTTGATGGGCCCCGAGGCGGGCAAAGCCATGGTCGATTGGGAGCACATCGACTTGGTGCAAGAAGTGCAAGCCCTGTCCACCCTGCCCGTTGAATTTGCCAAAGACACCACCGCGGCCTGCGTCGCTGAGTTGGTGCAAGGCTTGGGCCGCGATGTGCCTAACTTTTTGTACGTGTATGTGGGCACCTTCGTCGGCGGCGGCTTGGTGATGGACGGCCACATCGTCAACGGACCGCGTGGCAACGCAGGCGCCATTGGCTCATTGCCCATGCCGCGTGGCGACGGCGCCAAACACCCACAGCTGCTAGAGCGCGCCTCGGGTTGGCAACTCGAACAAACCTTGATGGCCGCCGGCCACGATCCGCTGCTGGTGCAACAAGACCACATCATGGACGACAGCTATGCAACGTGGACCCGGCCTTGGCTCACGCAAGCCGCCCAAGCGCTGGCCATGACAGTGACGAGTGCCGCCGCCCTGCTCGACCTCGATGCGGTGGTGATCGACGGCTCGCTCAACCCGCTGCTCATGCAAGCCTTGATCGCACAAACTCAGCAGCATTTGGCCGACTTCAGTTTCGACGGCATTCTTCATCAGCCGCAAATTTTGGCGGGCCGGGTCGGCAGCCATGCCCGTGCGCTGGGCGGCTCCTTGCTACCCTTGCATGCGCAGTTCTTTCCAGACAAAGATATTTTCTTGAAGCAAGACAACGTGGCTTGATTTAGCGCGACAGCTGCGCGGCCACACACCGCGCGGCGGCCAAGTCCCAACCACCCCAGCCACAACTCTTGAAAAACACGGGGCCGCCATGTTCTAAGCGGCGTTGCGCGGCGGTTTGCCACGCTTCTGTTTGGCAGACCACGTCACGCAGCGTGGGCAAAAGTTCGACATTCACACCAGCTTGCAACAAGTCGCCCGCTTCGTGGTCAGCGTCGCGGGTGTCCACCACCAGCGTGCCTGTGTGAGCCAGATGTTGGCAAACGTCTGCCGACCACTCCACCATGCGCGGCGTGAACGCGCCGACGGCCGAGACAAACGCATCGTCTCGGGGCCGCGCTGTCATGACCACCTGCTGTGCAGGCGTGGTGGTGATCACCAGCGGACACTCAGCCAACGCCGCGTTGGGGTCATCCACCCGTCGCGCCTTCAACCCCAAACGCTCGGCATGGCCCACCAAGGCGTCCGCACTGGATGCGGAGCGCGAGGCAATCCAAACCTCTTGCACGCCGAGGCCTTGATGAAAGGCCTTTAAGTGCGACAGGCCTTGCACACCGGCCCCCACGATGAGCAGTGGACCGTCCTTGCGTGGGGCCAGCTTTTGCGCGGCCAGCAAAGACACCGCCGCCGTGCGCCGCGCCGTGACCGTGGGGCCATCGATCATCGCCATGCGTTGGCCGGTCGTGACGTCAAACAGCACGATGTCACCTTGAATGGTGGGTAAGCCACGCTGGGCGTTGTTGGCGATGAAGGTGATGAGCTTGGTCATCGCCACACGGGCATCGGCAGCGGGCATGACAAACAAACTGCCGCCCCCATGCAGCGGTTGCACAAGGCGCGGTGGCACTGCCACGGTGGGGTCTTGCAGCAAGTCTTCGATTTCACGGGTGAGTGCGGCGTAAGGCAGCGCATCGGCGGTTGGTTGCGGGCCGAGGGTGCGGGGTGTCAAAGCAGTCATGCGCGCTAGTTTAGGGTCAGTGGCGTGGTGTGCGATGCGGGCTGGGGCGCTCAGGGATTGCCCGCTTGCGGCTCGGTGCGGCGGCACTACATTGGTGTGCATCAACGACAGAGGACCACCATGAAAATTCGAGAGCTCGCAACCGGTTTGCAGTTTCCTGAGGGACCTGTCGCCATGGACGATGGGTCGGTTCTGTTGGTCGAAATTGCACGCGGCACGCTCACACGCGTCACCCCAGATGGACGCGTTCACGTGGTGGCCGATTTAGGCGGAGGCCCCAACGGCGCGGCCATCGGTCCCGATGGCGCGGTGTACGTGTGCAACAACGGTGGTTTTGCATGGACGCGTGACCCCGGCAACTACTTGCGCCCGATTGGCCAAGCCAACGACTATTCAGGCGGCCGCATCGAACGTGTCGACCTGAACACCGGCAAAGTCGAGCGGCTGTACGAACAGGTGGATGGCATCGGTTTGCGCGGCCCCAACGACCTCGTGTTCGATGCACACGGCGGGTTTTATTTCACCGACCTCGGCAAGGTCCGCGAACACGACATGGACCGAGGCGGCATTTTTTACGCGCAACCCAATGGCTCGGGTGTGCACGCCGTGGCAAGGCCGGTGATGACGCCCAATGGCATTGCACTGTCGCCCGACGGTCAAACGCTTTATTACGCAGAAACCGAAGGCGCTCGCTTGTGGGCCTTCGATGTGACAGGCCCAGGCCACGTCCGCAAAGACCCGTGGCCCTCCCCCCAAGGTGCGCGCTTGGTGGTCGCCTCGCCCGCCAACCATTGGCAAAGGTTCGACTCGATGGCGGTCGATGCCGAAGGCAACGTGTGCGTAGCGACGCTGATGCACGGGGGCATTTCTATCGTCAGCCCAGACGGCCAGCACGTCGAGCACGTGCCCTTGCCAGACCCGTTCACCACCAACCTCTGCTTTGGTGGCCTCAACCGTCGAACGGCCTACATCACCTTATCCGCCACAGGGCGCTTGGTGGCCATTGACGATTGGCCTACGGCAGGACTCGCGCTGCATTACAACGCGTAAGAGGCTGACTGACTAGGGCCTGTCATCAATAGGTGCTGCTCAAGCGCTAAGTTCAGAACGATCACAGGGCCTCCGAGCGGAAACGGCACGATGAAGCGCACCGTGCGGTTGGGCTATCCTGGGGTTCACACTCAATCAATCTTTGCGCCGGTGGACTTCACCACGGCGGACCAACGCGTGATTTCGCGTTCGATGTGTGCCTGCAGCGCCTCCGGCGTGGACCCGACGGGCTCGTAGCCCCCAGCAGCGAGTTGCGACTGCACCTGAGGCTGACGCAGCGCCATAGCGATCTCGCGACTCAAGCGCTGCTTGATGTCATCCGGCATGCCCGCAGGTGCAATGATGGCGTACCACCCGGTCACATCGAAGCCAGCCATGCCCTGCTCTTGAATCGTGGATACCTCAGGCGCCAACGCCGAGCGTTGCGGACTGGTCACCGCCAGCGCATGCAAATGCCCGCTGCGAATTTGCGGCATGGAGGTCGAAATACTGTCGAACGTGAGGTCGATGTCGCCTGCGAGCATGGCGTTGACCACACCCGCGCTGCCTTTGTAGGGCACATGCGTCATCTTGATGCCGGCCATGCTGCTGAAATACTCGGCCGCAAGATGGCCAGTATTGCCATTGCCTGCCGAGCCAAAGGTCAGCTGGCCTGGCGCGGCCTTGGCAGCCTGTACCAGTTCATTCATATTCTTAGCGGCCAGCTTGCGGCTGCCAGCCACCACCATGGGCAAGTTAGCGACCAGCGACACAGGCGTGAAGTCTTTACGCGTGTCGTAGGGAAGCTTGGGATAAAGGCTGTGGTTGATGGCGTGCGCCGCCAGCACCATCAGCAAGGTGTAGCCATCAGGCTGAGCACGCGCCACATACTGCGAAGCCAATGTGCCACCCGCGCCGGCTTTATAGTCGAGCACCACAGACTGGCCCAGTTGCTGCTGCAGCTGCAGCGCCAGAGGCCGTCCCAGCAAATCGGCACTGCCCCCGGGTGGGTACGGAATCACGAGCTGAATCGGTTTGACGGGCCACGGTTTGTCAGCGTGTGCAGCAGGCATGAACAAGGCACTGGTGATCAGTGCAAGACTGACCACGAGGGTACGTCTGAGTCGCAAAGATTGATTGAACATGGTGGGGGTCTCCGTCGTTGTGTCAAACATCAATGGGGGGCGGCAGTCATCTGCACGTATTGCTCGCGCAACTGGCGCTTGAGCACTTTGCCAATCTCACTGCGGGGCAAGGATTCCACCAAGCGCACATCGGCCACGCGTTGTGTCTTGCCTACTCGGGAGTTGAGCCACTCGCGCATGCCCTGCGCGTCTGGCTGTGTGTCGGATCGCGTCACCACAAACGCCACGGGCGTCTCGCCCCATTGCTCGGAGGGCGCGCCCACCACCGCACATTCATACACTTGGGGGTGCTGCACCAAGATGTCTTCAATGTCGCATGGGTACACATTGAAGCCACCCGTGATGATCATGTCCTTCATGCGGTCACCCAAGACAATGAAGCCATCTTCATCCATTCGCCCCACGTCGCCGCTGCGGATGAAGCGCTTGCCCTGTGCATCGAACCACTCGGCCTCGCGCGTCTTCTCGGGCAAGTGGTAGTAGCCCGTCATCATGCCGGCCGATTGCCCGACGATTTCGCCCAGTTCGCCTTTGGGAATTTCCTGCCCCTGATCGTTGATGAAGCGGATATCCGCACCTTCACCGGGACGGCCCACCGTGTGCAATTTGTGGGGGAAGTCATGGCAATGCAGTTCGCAACGCACGCCACCTTCGGTCAAGCCGTAGTACTCAATGAGTCGGCCGGGCCAACGCTGCAACACCTCGGCCTTGAGCTTGGCGTTGAACGGTGCGCTGGTGCAAAACTTGTGGTGCAAGCGACTCAGATCCGTCTGGTCAAACGAGGGGCAAGCCATCAAGCGTTGGTACTGCACAGGAACCAACATGGTGTGCGTGGCGCCGTGTTGCTCGGCCAGTTGCAGGTAATGCGCGGCGTCAAACTTGCGCATCATCACCAAGGTGCCACCCAAGGCCAGTGTGGGCAGCGCTGCGACCAGCGTGGTGTTTGAGTACAAGGGCGTGGCACACAAGGAGATGCTCGTGGGCCCATACCCGTTGGTCACCGCGCGGCGCAGATGCGCCCAGCGCATGGCCCACGATTGCACGATGCCCTTGGGCACCCCTGTCGTGCCTGAGGAGTAAATCACATTGAACGCCCAGTCGGGTTGGGGCTTGATCGGTGCAGGTGCAAGCTCACCCGCGGCCAACCAGTCTGACCACAGCTCACCCGCTTCTGCAGAATCATCCAGCGCCACACAACGCAACGTGCTGCCCGCACGCAAAGGCCATTGCACAGCCACTGCGCGATCGCGCAGTACCAAACGTGCACCGCAGTTGTCCAGCATGGCGCTCAGGTGCTCGGCGGTGGCCGAGGGGGCCAGCGGCGCCACAGCCACGCCGGCACGCAGCGCACCCAAATAAGCCATCACGTATTCGATGGAAGTCCCTGCACACAGCGCCAACACATCGCCCGGCCTCAGACCATCGCGCTGCAAACTCGACGCCACCCGGTCCATGCCCGCACAAAGCTCGGCATAGTTCAGGTGTTGCCCCTCAAGGATCAGGGCCGTGTGGTGCGGTTGTTGCGCAGCTTGTTGCGCAACCAATTCGGGCAGCGAACCAAAAGGTTGCGCAAGCAAGTGGTCAATATCTGGATGCATAAAAAGAAAGAGAAGTACGAACCGAAACAGACTGGCTGATGATAGGCAACTGAGCGCGAGACTGACATAGGGTTTACCGGACTCAGTACGACTTAGGCAAGCCCAACACCTTCTCGGCAATGAAGCCACAAAATCAATTGCGGACTCCACTCATCTTTGCACCTTCGAGCGCTTGTCTAGCAAGACTCCTATCCTCGACCGCGAACGACCTCTCAGTACCGCGCTGGATCGCAAGGTTCGGTGCGTCGCCCAAAAAAGTAACCAAGTTACCTATTTATCAGGATTTACCCGTAACATTCTTGCGTGCATCATGAAACTAAGTTACATTCATGGCCATGCTAGATCGCATCAAATCGACGCTCGCCTCTTTAGCCCCCGCCGAACAGCGTGTGGGCAAATTGCTGTTGAGCGATCCGCGTACGTTTGCGGGGTTGCCGGTCGTTGAATTGGCCGAACGTGCGCAGGTCAGCAAGCCCACGGTGGTGCGCTTCTGTCGCAGCGTGGGTTACGAAGGCCTGAGCGATTTCAAACTCAAACTCGCAGGCAGCTTGAGCGAGGGCGTGCCCTTCATCCACCGCAACGTGGGCACGGCAGACACCACGGGCGACGTGTTGGTCAAAGTCATTGACAACACGGTAGCTGCGTTTTTGAAGTACCGCAACGACGCCTCGACCGCCGCCATCGACAAAGCCGTGGACGCCATCACACTGGCCCACGCCAACAAAAACCGTTTGGAGTTTTTTGGTGTCGGCAATTCGGGCATCGTGGCGCAAGACGCGCAACACAAATTTTTCCGACTGGGTTTTCACACCATCGCCCACAGCGATGGACACTTGCAAATCATGAGCGCCTCGTTGCTCGGCCCCGGCGACTGCTTGGTCGTGGTGTCGAACTCCGGCCGCACCCGCGATTTGCAAGACGCATGTGAAATTGCCCGCAAAAACGGCGCGACCACCGTGGTCATCACCGCCTCGGGTTCGCCCTTGGCCAGCGCCGGACACATTCACCTCGCGGCCGATCATCCCGAGAGTTACGAACGCTTTAGCCCCATGGTGTCGCGCTTGCTGCACCTGATGATCATCGACGTGTTGGCCACCTCGGTGGCGCTGCGCATTGGCAGTGCTCAGCTGCAGCCTTTGCTGCGTAACATGAAACAAAACCTTTTGAACAAACGTTACTCATGAACACGACACCCACTGAAACAGGCGCACTCGACATCGTGATTTTTGGCGGTGCAGGCGACCTGTCGTTTCGCAAACTCTTACCCGCGCTCTACATGGCGCATTTGCACAGCCGACTCTCCCCAGAAACGCGCATCGTGGCGGTGGGGCGTCAGAACTGGTCACGCGAGGAGTACCTCGAATTCATCGACAAAAACTCGCCCCAGTTCATCGAAAAAAATGCATTCACGGCCGATGACTGGAAACGCTTCATGGACCGCTTGGTTTATGTGAGCCTCGACGTCACCGCCGCCAGCGACTACGCCAAACTCAAAGCCGTGTGCGATGCGCCGATGGTGCGTGTGTTTTATCTGGCCACTGCGCCCAGCCTGTTCACGCAAATTTGCGCCAATCTCTCCAGTGCCGGTTTGGTCGATGCGCAATCCCGCGTGGTGCTTGAAAAACCTTTGGGCACCGACCTCGCATCCGCCCGCGCCATCAACACCGATGTGGCCCGCTACTTTGACGAACAGCAGATCTACCGCATCGACCATTACCTCGGCAAAGAAACCGTTCAAAACCTGATGGTGCTGCGTTTTGGCAACGCCATTTTCGAGCCACTGTGGCGCGCCCCCTACATCAAGAGCGTGCAAATCACCGTGGCTGAAAGCGTGGGCGTGGGCAGCCGTGCAGGCTTTTACGACGGCGCAGGTGCCATGCGCGACATGGTGCAAAACCACTTGCTGCAACTGCTGTGCATTGTGGCCATGGAGCCTCCCATCTCATTGGGCGCAGACGATGTGCGCGACGAAAAACTCAAGGTCTTGCGCTCGCTGCGCAAGATGGATTTGGCCGACATCAAGCGCGACACCGTGCGCGGCCAATACACCGCAGGCGCCTCGGAAGGCGCCGCCGTCAAAGGCTATTTGGAAGAAGACAACGTGCCTGCGGGCAGCCGCACCGAAACCTTTGTGGCCTTGCGTGCCCAAATCAACAACGCACGTTGGGCCAATGTGCCCTTCTTCTTGCGCACGGGCAAACGCATGCAAAAGCGTCAGTCTGAAATCATCATTGAGTTCGCCGATCAACCGTTCTCCATTTTCGGCACCACGGCACACCACGAACCCAACCGCCTCATCATCAGCTTGCAACCCGAAGAGTCAATTCAGTTGGAGATGATGGTCAAAGAGCCGGGCACGGGCATGTCTTTGCACCCCGTCAAACTCGGCCTCGACTTGCAGCAATCGTCCGACAAACGCCGCGCCGAAGCGTACGAGCGTTTGTTGATGGACGTCATCAAGGGCCGCCTCACGCACTTCATGCGCCGCGACGAATTGGAAGCGGCGTGGATGTGGGTCGAACCCATCTTGGACGGCTGGCAAGCCTTGGACGACAAGCCACGCAATTACTCGGCCGGTAGCTGGGGCCCAGCCGCCTCGTCGGCATTGATGGCGCGTGAGGACTTGTCTTGGTTTGAGGAAGTCTGATGTCAGCAGACGCCTCGCTGAACCCTGCATCGCCCTTGCCTTTTTGGCAGACCGAAGCGCTCCCAAATGTGACGGTGCAGCAAGTCGCCGCAGACGCGCTCAATGCGCGCTTGGCCCAAGACATCGCGCAGCGGCTGAACGCCGCGATTGACGCGCGCGGCGTTGCCGTGCTCAGCGTGTCGGGCGGCAAATCGCCCATCGCCTTGTTTGAAGCCTTGCGCATGCAAGACATCGTCTGGGCCAAGGTGCGCATCACCTTGGTGGACGAGCGCTGCGTGCCCAACACCCACCCCGACAGCAACGCTCTGCTGGTGCAAACCCATTTGCTGCAAGGCTTGGCCGCGCAGGCGCAATTCATCCCGATGGTGAACACGTCTAACGGCGCTTTGCCTGCGCCCTTGGTGCAAGCCAAAGTGGCCGGCCTAGCGCTGATAGCCGCAGGCATTGCCGATGTGCTGGTGCTGGGCATGGGCACCGATGGCCACACCGCCTCGCTGTTTCCAGATGCCCCGAATTTGCAAGACGCTTTAGCCCCCCGCAACACGCAAGCCTGCGTGGCCATTGAGCTGGCCCATCCGCCCGCCAACGCGCCGTATGCGCGCGTGACGCAAACCCTCGCGCACATTCTGAGCGCCCGCCACATCGTGCTGCCACTCAGTGGCGCCGAGAAACTCACGACCTTGCAACAAGCTTGGGGGCGGCCCGATCCGCGCTATCCCGTCTCTTACGTGTTGCACCAAACGCAAACCCCCGTCGCACTTTGGCTGACCCCATGACCATACCTACCCCTTCGCCCGTTTCTTTGCACGCCACGTTGGCGGCCGTCACCTCGCGCATCGAACAGCGCAGCGTGGCCTCACGCCAAGCCTACTTGGATGTGCTGGCCAAAGCCAAAAAGCCCGGTCCCTATCGCGGCGGCATGGGCTGCGCCAATGCGGCCCACGCCTACGCGGCCATGCCCGCCAACGACAAATTGGTGCTGCGCCAAGAACGCCAGCCCAACGTTGGCGTCATCACCGCCTACAACGACATGCTCTCGGCCCATCAGCCGTATGAGCACTACCCCGAAAAAATCCGTGCAGCGGCACGCGCTGCGGGTGCCACTGCACAAGTGGCCGGCGGCGTGCCCGCCATGTGCGACGGCGTCACCCAAGGTGAAGACGGCATGGAGTTGTCGCTGTTCTCACGCGATGTGATCGCCTTGGCCACGGCCGTGGGCTTGTCGCACAACGTGTTTGATGCCGCCATGTTTTTGGGCGTGTGCGACAAAATCGTGCCCGGCCTGTTCATGGGGGCCTTGCAGTTTGGCCATTTGCCCGCCGTGTTTGTCCCCGCAGGCCCCATGACCTCAGGTCTATCGAACGACGACAAATCAAAGGTCCGCCAGCAATATGCACAAGGGCTGGTCAGCCGCGACGTCTTGCTCGAAGCCGAACAAGCGGCCTACCACGGCGCTGGTACCTGCACCTTTTACGGCACCGCCAACTCCAACCAAATGTTGATGGAAATCATGGGCCTGCATCTGCCCGGCTCGTCCTTTGTCAACCCAGGCACGCCTTTGCGCGAAGCCCTCACCGTCGCCGCCGTGCAGCGGGCCGTGGCGTTGTCGCAAGACAAAGAAACGGGCATGGGCTACCAAATCAACGCCAAGGTGGTGGTGAACGGCATCGTCGGCTTGCTCGCCACGGGCGGCTCGACCAACCACACCATGCACTTGATCGCCATGGCGCGCGCCGCCGGTTGGATCGTCAACTGGGACGACTTTTCTGACCTCTCGGGCGTGGTGCCTTTGCTCGCCCGCGTCTACCCCAACGGCAGCGCCGATGTGAACCACTTCCAAGCCGCAGGCGGCATGGGCTACCTCATCAGCCAATTGCTCAGCGCCGGCTTGTTGCACGACGATGTGCAAACCATCATGGGCCAAGGCTTGCATCGCTACACCGTGGAGCCTTGGCTCAACAACGGTCAACTGGCATGGCGTGACGTGCCCGCGCAATCTGCCGACGAAGCCGTGCTGCGACCTTACACACAACCTTTCAGCGCCGATGGTGGCTTGCGCTTGATGCAAGGCAACTTGGGCCGTGCGGTGGTGAAAGTCTCGGCCGTGAAGCCTGAGCACCGCCAAGTGCGTGCAGCCGCCGTGGTGGTGACCGACCAAAAAGAATTGGCCCAACTCTTCAAAGAAGGCAAGCTCGAGCGAGATTTTGTGGCCGTGGTGCGCAACCAAGGCCCACAAGCCAACGGCATGCCCGAGTTGCACAAACTCACACCCGTGTTAGGCGTGCTGCAAGACAAAGGCTTCAAAGTGGCCTTGGTCACCGATGGCCGCATGTCCGGCGCCTCAGGCAAAGTGCCCGCCGCCATTCACCTCAGCCCCGAAGCCATGAACGGCGGCAACATTGCCAAGGTGCAAAACGGCGACATCATCAGCCTCGATTGCGATGCCCAAACCTTGACCCTCGAAGTCAGTGACGCCGAATTGGCCGCGCGCACCGCCGTGATGCCCGACCTGTCCGCCTACCAACGCGGCACGGGCCGCGACCTCTTTGCCTTGTTCCGCGACAACGCGGCACATGCCGAAGACGGCGCATCACCTTTGTTGGCCCACGTGGCCTAAGGCCCCGCTCGCACCTTCACCCCAAACAACGCTCTGAACCATGACAACCATCACCAACCCCGCCTTCAGCCGCCCTGCATTCAAATCACGCGTGGTGCCCGTCATCGTCATCACCCACCCCGACCAAGCCGTGCCCATGGCGCATGCGCTGCTCGAAGGTGGTGTGGATGTGATGGAAATCACCTTGCGTCACGCCGCAGGTTTAGCGGCCATTGAACAAGTCGCCAAGCATGTGCCACACATGCACGTGGGCGCGGGCACCGTCACCCGTGCCGAAGAAATGGCCCGCGTGCAAGCCGCCGGTGCCAGCTTTGCGCTGTCACCCGGCATGACCGATGCACTCGTGCAGGCCGCCATTCAGTGCCAACTGCCCTTCATGCCCGGCGTGATGACGCCAGGCGAGGTCATGGCCGCACGCGACCATGGGTTTGGCTTGGTCAAGCTCTTTCCCGCGGCCCAAGCCGGTGGCTTGGCCATGCTCAAAGCCTTGGGCGGCCCATTGGGCGACATGCGTTTTTGCCCCACGGGCGGCGTGTCGCTGGCCAACATGGGCGAATTCTTGAAGCAGCCCAATGTGGCGATGGTCGGCGGCTCATGGCTCACGCCCGTGGATGTGGTCGAACGCGGCGATTGGGCAGAAATTACCCGATTGGCGCGTGAAGCCACAAACGCCTCTTAATTTGACGAAAATCAAGCGTATGAACACCTTCGTCCCTCCCCAACACCGCACGGCGTGGAAAGCCCTCCAACACCTGTCCGAAAGCGCGCTGCCGCATCTGCGTGATCTGCTGAAAACACCGCAACGTCACGAGCAGCTGCAAGCCAGCGGCGCAGGCATCACCATCGAATACGAACGTCAGCGCGTCAACGATGAGGTGCTGCAACAGCTGCTGGCCTTGGCCGATGAGTCGCAAGTCATGAGCCAAGCGCAAGCCATGTTCAAAGGCGAGCCCATCAACGCCACCGAACAACGCGCAGTCTTGCACGTCGCCTTGCGCGGCAGCCATGTGCCCAACCCGCCTTGGGGCCGCGACATTTCCAAGCAAGTGGCGCACGAACTGCACCGCGTTTGCACCTTCGCCGAAAAAGTGCGCGAAGGCCAAATGAAAGGTTTTGGCGGTGAGTCCATCACCGATGTGGTCAACCTCGGCATTGGTGGCTCCGACCTCGGTCCACGCATGACCACCGAAGCGCTCAGCCACTTGACCCGCGACAGCTTCAAAAACAAGGTGCGCGTGCACTACGTGTCCAACGTGGACGCATGGAGCCTATACACCACCCTCGCCCACCTCAATCCCGCACGCACCGCTTTTGTGGTGCAAAGCAAAACCTTCACCACGCAAGAAACCATGACGCTGGCCGCCTCGGCCAAGCGTTGGCTCAGCGATGGGGGCTGCCCCAGCGACCAACTGCACCAGCATTTGGTGGCGGTCACGGCCAGCCCCAAATTGTCGGCGGCGCAAGGCTTCACGCCGGAACACACCTTCGGTTTTTGGGACTGGGTAGGCGGGCGTTATTCCGTGTGGTCGGCCATTGGTTTGCCTTTGGCCATCTCGATCGGTGCGTTTGCGTTTCAAGACATGCTCTTGGGCGCACGCGCCATGGACGAGCACTTCATGACCGCGCCCAAAGAGCAAAACCTGCCGCTGTTGATGGCGCTGCTGGGTGTGTGGAACCGCAACTTCTTGGGCGCCACCACACACAACATTGCGCCCTACGCATCGCCTTTGGGCAAGTTCGCTTCGTTCTTGCAGCAGATGGACATGGAGTCCAACGGCAAGCGCACCCACATCGATGGCAGTCCGGTTGAAGTCGGCACCTCGCCTGTGCTGTGGGGCGGCTTGGGCATTGACGGTCAACACGCTTACTTTCAGTTGATCCACCAAGGTCAACACTTGGTGCCCATGGACTTCATTGGCCTGCGCACCGAACGCAGCCCCTTACCCTTCGCGGCCGAACACCACCGCGTGGTGTTGCTCAACATGCAAGCCCAAGCCCAAGCCTTGGCGATTGGCCGCAGCTTGAAAGAGACCGAGCAAGAAATGCGCGACAGCGGCATGGACGAAACCGAGGTGCAACGCTTGGCTCCGCACCGCAGCTACCCCGGCAACGTGCCCAGCACCACCATTTGGGTGGACGCCTTGACGCCGCGCAGCATGGGGGCCTTGATGGCCTTGTACGAGCACAAAGTGTTCTGCCAAGCCGCCATTTGGGGCATTCACGCCTACGACCAATGGGGCGTGGAATTGGGTAAAAAGATGGCCAAAGACATCGAAGCCGCTGACGCAGAACGCCTGAAAGACTGATGCATGTTTGAGTCCCGTGATCCTGCCGTGAGCCACGGCGCGGCCTACCCCCGTTTGCTCGGCGACATCGGTGGCACCAATGCGCGCTTTGGTTGGCAAGCGGTGGCAAACGGCCCTATTGAGCGCGTTCAAGTGTTGCCTTGTGCAGAGCACGCATCGCTGCTAGAGGCCGCACAAACCTACTTGCGTGACCAAGCCTTGAGCGTGCCGCCCTGCGCAGCCTTTGGCATTGCCAACCCCGTCACGGGCGACCAAGTGGCGATGACCAACCACCATTGGAAGTTCTCGGTCACGGCCTTGCGCGAAGGTTTGGGCGTGTCGCGCTTCTTGCTGCTCAACGACTTCACAGCCTTGGCCTTGTCGCTGACCCAGCTGCCTGCAAGCAGCAAAGTGCAAGTGGGCGGCGGTCAAGCCGCGCCAGACGCGGCGATTGGACTGATTGGCCCTGGCACAGGCTTAGGCGTGTCGGGCTTGTTTCCCGTGGGTTATCAAAACAAATGGATGCCCATCGCCGGTGAAGGCGGCCACGTCAGCCTGACCGCCACCACCTCGCACGAATTTGCGGCCATACAGCAGCTGCAAAAACGCTATGGCCATGTGTCTGCCGAGCGCGTGATCTCAGGCGCGGGCTTGGTCGATCTCTACCACGCGCTGTGCGATTTAAAAGACGGCCAAGGCCGCGAAATCACCACCCCCGCCGAAGTGCTGGAGCGTGCCCAAGAGGTGCCCACCTCCACCGCCAACGAAGCCCTCGATATGTTCTGCGGCTTCTTAGGTTCGGTGGCTGGCGACTTGGCCTTGACCTTGGGCGCACGCGGTGGCATCTACATTGGCGGCGGCATCGTGCCACGCTTGGGCCAACACTTTGAGGCCTCGCCCTTTCGCGAGCGCTTCGAAGCCAAAGGTCGCTTTAAAAAATACCTGCAAGACGTGCCCACATGGGTCATTCACAGCCCTGTCTCGCCCGCCCTGCAAGGTGCGTCAGAAGCGCTGTCGCTGACACAATGGGCTTGACATGTTTCTCGTGCTGAAGGCCCACAAGGCCCGATGCAATTTTCTTCTTTTACTCAATTAAGCCTCGCATGACTGACAACACCCCTTCAGCCAAAGCCAAACTGTCCGCCGCCGCACGCGCCACACAAATGACCAAAGACAACGAGCGTCCGCTGGTCGAAGACATTCGGCTGTTAGGCCGCATTCTGGGCGACGTGATTCGTGAGCAAGAGGGCCGCGAGTCTTACGAGTTGGTCGAGCAAGTACGCAAACTCTCGGTGGCCTTTCGCCGTGATGCCGATGCCGAGGCCGACAAAGCCCTGAAAAAACTGCTGGCTTCACTCAGCGGCGAAGCCACCGTCAGCGTGATTCGCGCCTTTACCTATTTCAGCCACTTGGCCAACTTGGCCGAAGACCGCCACCACATTCGCCGCCGCGCCATCCATGAGCGTGCGGGCGACACACAAGAAGGCAGCTTGTCTGTCGCGCTCGGCCGACTCAAAGCCGCGGGCATTGCGCCCAAAAGCATCGTGCAAACGCTGGCACACAGCCATGTGTCGCCCGTGCTCACAGCCCACCCGACCGAAGTGCAGCGCAAAAGCATCTTGGATGCCGAGCGCGGCATTGCCGTGCTGCTGGGTGAACGCGACGACATCAAATCGCGCGCCCATCCACAAACAAGTGGCAAATCCAAAGCGGGGCCCGACGCCTTGGCCGTGCGAGAGTTGGCGGCCAACGAGCTGCAAATTCGCGCGCGCGTGCTGCAGCTGTGGCAAACCCGCTTGTTGCGCTTCACCAAACTCACCGTGTCTGACGAGATTGAAAACGCGCTGAGTTACTACGAAGCCACGTTTTTGAGCGAAATCCCCAAGCTCTACGCCGACCTCGAAGCCGAGTTGGGCCACGCCCATGTGCACAGCTTTTTGCGCATGGGCCAATGGATTGGCGGTGACCGCGATGGCAACCCCAACGTCAACGCCGACACGCTGCACTACGCCCTGCGCCGACAAGCCGACGTGGCATTGCGCCACTACTTGACGGAGCTGCATTACTTGGGCACCGAGTTGTCCATGTCGGCCATGTTGGTCGATGTCACGCCCGAGATGCAAGCCTTGGCCGAGCGCTCACCCGACACCAACGCCCACCGCCAAGACGAGCCCTACCGCCGCGCCTTGACCGGCATGTACGCCCGCTTGGCCGCCACCCTCAAAAACCTCACCGGTGGCGATGCCGCGCGACATGCGGTGGCGCCACAAAACCCTTACGCGTCAGCCCAAGAACTGTTGGCCGATCTGCGCACCATCGCGCAATCGCTGCAGGCCCAACACGGCAGCGCTTTGATGGCGCAACGCCTAACGCCGCTCATGCGTGCAGTCGAGGTGTTTGGCTTTCACCTCGCCACGGTGGACCTGCGCCAAAGCTCAGACCAACACGAGTTGGTCATCGCTGAACTGCTCGCCACCGCAGGCGTGCAAGCGCACTACGCCAAGCTCAACGAAGCCCAACGCGTGGCGGTGCTGACTCAGCTGCTGCGCGACGCCCGCCCTTTGCGTGTGATGGGCGCAGCCTACTCAGACTTGGCCCGCAAAGAACTGGCGATTTTCGAGACCGCCCGCGACATGCGCGCATCCTTCGGTGCTGACGCCATCCGCCACTACATCATCAGCCACACCGAAACCGTGAGCGACTTGCTGGAAGTGCTGTTGCTGCAAAAAGAAACGGGCTTGATGCGTGGCACCTTGGACCACAAAACGTCCACCTGCGATTTGGTGGTGGTGCCTTTGTTCGAAACCATCGACGACTTGCGCCGTGCCGCCGACATCATGGGCGGCTTCTACGCCGTGCCAGGCGTGGCGGACTTGGTCAAACGCAGCGGTGCGGAACAAGACATCATGTTGGGCTATTCGGACAGCAACAAAGACGGTGGCATTTTCACCAGCAATTGGGAGCTGTACCGCGCTGAAATTGCCTTGGTCGCCTTGTTCGACGGCTTGTTCAAAGAGCATGACATCACCTTGCGCATGTTCCACGGCCGAGGTGGCACCGTGGGTCGCGGCGGCGGCCCCAGCTACCAAGCCATTTTGGCGCAGCCACCTGGCACCGTGCGTGGCCAAATTCGACTGACCGAACAAGGTGAAGTGATTGGCTCTAAATACGCCAACCCAGAAATTGGCCGCCGCAATTTAGAAACCCTCGTGGCCGCGACGCTCGAAGCCACGATGTTGCAAACCACCAAGCCCGCGCCGCCAACCTTTTTGGATGCCGCGCAATGGTTGTCCGAAGCGAGCATGAAGGCCTACCGTGGCTTGGTGTACGACACCCCCGGCTTCACCGAATACTTCTTTGCCTCGACGCCGTTACGCGAAATTGCCGAGCTGAACATTGGCTCTCGTCCCGCCAGCCGCCCCAAAGAAGGCCAAGCCTCGCCGCGCATTGAAGACTTGCGTGCCATTCCTTGGGGCTTTAGTTGGGGCCAATGCCGTTTGACGCTGCCCGGCTGGCTGGGCTTTGGCTCGGCGGTGGACCAGTTCATCCACCACCACCCCACGCTCAAACCCAAAGACGCGCTGGCTTTGCTGCAAAAAATGCAACGTCAGTGGCCGTTTTTCCGGTCATTGCTCTCCAACCTCGACATGGTGTTGGCCAAGAGCGATTTGGGCTTGGCCTCGCGCTACGCCGAGCTGGTCAGCGACACCCGCTTGCGCAAGAAAATCTTTGCCTTGATTGAAACCGAGTGGCACCGCACCTCTGACGCGCTCAAACAAGTCACGGGCGACAAACAACGCTTGGTGAACAACGCAGCGCTGGAGCGCTCCATGCGCCATCGCTTCCCCTACATCGACCCGCTGCACCATTTGCAGGTCGAGTTGATTCGCCGCTACCGCGAAGGCAAACGCCCACAAGACCGAGATGAAAAGGCCCAACGCGGCATTCACATCTCGATCAACGGCATTGCAGCCGGTTTACGCAACACAGGCTAAATACGGCGCTGGGTGCGGTAAATTAGTCGCATGGCTCATTTACTGATTGTTGAAGACGACGACTTGCTGCGTGACGGCTTGACGGACCTGTTCCGCCAAGCCGGTCACACGGTAGACCACTGCGCCGACGGCTTGAGCGCGCAAACGCTGTTGAGCGATCAGGTGGTCGACGCTGTGCTGTTGGACTTGGGCCTTCCCAAACTCGATGGCATGACTTTGCTGCGCTGGATTCGCCAACACTTTGAAAGCCTGCCCGTGATGATCTTGACCGCCCGCGATGGCGTGGATGATCGGGTGGAAGGCTTGGTGGCCGGTGCCGACGACTACCTGACCAAACCCTTCAACAACGCCGAACTCTCCGCCCGTATGCAAGCCCTGCTGCGTCGCGCGCGCTTGCCCGCGTTTCAAAGCGGTGTGACCGAAACCCGCGACACCACGCCAGCCCTAGACATCGATCCAGACATGCCGCGCATGCGCATCCACGGCCAAGCCACTGACTTGACGCAACGCGAATGGGAGCTGCTGCGTCTGTTGCACCAGCGCCTCAACCAAGTGGTGAGCCGCGAGGATGTGGCCAGCGCATGGCAAAGCGAATCGGCGGAGCCTACAGCGTCCAACGCGCTGGAGGTTTACATCCATCGCCTGCGCCGCAAACTCAACGGCTCCGGCTTGAACATTCGCAACGTGCGCGGCTTGGGCTACATGCTGGAACCCGTGTGAGCGAACCCAGCCTGTCTCTGCGTCGTCAGCTGCTGCTGTGGTTGTTGTTGCCGCAGCTGGTGCTGTGGTTGGGCGGGGGTGCGCTGACCTATCGCATTGCGCGCAATTACGCAGAAAAAGGCTTAGACCAGTCGCTGATGCAATCCGTGCGATCGTTGGCACGACAAGTCAAACCTTTGGGCTCTGGCCTGTTGGTGGACTTTCCGCGCGCAGCCCAAGCCATCATTGAAGAAGACCCCGCCGATCGCGTGAGCTACATGGTGTCGTCGCCTCCAGGCAAGTTTTTGCTGGGTAACCAAGCCTTTGCAGAGCCGCCGAGCACAGGCGCACACGCCAATGAACCCGATGCGCCCGTGTTTTATCGGATGGAGCTGGCGGGCAAACCCATGCGCGCTGTGTCTTTGGAAGCGGCCTACGGTGACGCCGAGACCCCGCAACGCTTGCGCGTGCAGCTGGCCAAAAGTTATGTCGCGCGCGAACGCATTGCCGAAGAACTGATTGCCGATTTGCTGGCGCCCCTGCTGCTGTTGGGCGTGGTGCTGAGCATCTTGGTGTATGCCGGTATCAAACGGGGCATGGCACCGCTCACCAAACTTGAAAAACAATTGCAAGAACGGTCCGTGTCTGAATTGACGCCCCTGGAGCTGACCACAGCGCCCACCGAAGTCCATGCGCTGGTGGCGTCGATCAACCGTTTGCTGCTGGCGGTACGGCGCAACGTGAGTCAAGAGAAACGCTTCATCAACGACGCGGCCCATCAGTTGAGAACGCCCTTGGCAGGCATCATCAACCAAACCGAATTGGCACTGAACGAGCCCGATGCCAGCCTGCTCAAAGCGCGGTTGCACAAAGTGCATGCAGGCGCACAACGCAGCGCACATTTGGTCAACCAACTGTTGGCCTTGGCGCGCAGCGGTACCGAAGTGCCCATGACGCACTTAGATTTGGCCAGCCTTGCGCAAGATGTGGCGCGCGAACTCAGCCCACGCGCCGTGGCACAAAAAGTCGATTTGGGCTACGAGGGCGATGCCCATGTTTGGGTGAATGGCTCGGTGGTGTTGCTGCGCGAAGCCATCACCAACGTGATCGACAACGCGCTGCGCTACGGCGCCGTCGGCGTGGCCGAAGACGGTACAGCCACCATCACGGTGTCGGTGCGACAACAAGGCCAAGACTGCGTTTTGGCCGTAGAAGACAACGGATCAGGTCTGAGCGATGCACAGCGTGAGCACGCTTTTGACCGTTTTTGGCGGGCCAACGAATTGCCGGGCGGCTGCGGGCTGGGTCTGTCCATCGTGCAAGAAATTGCACGTCGCCATGGCGGCGAAGCGCGCGTGTTGCCTGTGCTGCCGCAGGGCTTGCGGGTTGAGCTGACGCTCCACACCGCCCAGCCCGCGTCTTAGGCGACCCGCAGGCCTGAGGCTTGGTCAAACCAAGTGACGTGCTCGGCTTGAATCCCCAAACCCACGTTGTCACCCGGGCGCACTTGCGTTTGCGGCGCAGTACGCACGGTCACTTTACCGGCGGCCGTGTCGACCACCACGAAGGTGTCGGCCCCCGTGGGCTCCACCAAGTTCACCACACCGCGCCAAGGCGCTGCATCGTCAAAGCTCAGGTGCTCAGGACGCAAGCCCAACAGCGTTGCGCTGCCCGCCTGCGTGGGTGAAGCCAAGCTCAGCTGCGCACCGGCGATGTCAAAACGTGCATCCCCCGCGGCCGAAGTCAAGGCACGACCTTCAATCAAATTCATCGTGGGTGAACCAATGAAGGTGGCCACGTAGGTGTTGGCAGGTCGGTTGTAGATCTCGTCGGGTGTGCCGAGTTGTTGCAACACGCCGCCTTTCATCACGGCGATGCGGCTGCCCAAAGTCATGGCTTCAACTTGGTCATGCGTCACATACACGCTGGTGATGCCGCTGAGCTGGTGCAAGCGTTTGATTTCGGCACGCATCTCCACGCGCAGCTTGGCATCGAGGTTAGAGAGTGGTTCGTCAAACAAAAACAGCTGAGGGTTGCGCGCCAAAGCACGACCCATGGCGACGCGTTGACGTTGACCGCCCGACAGTTGCGAAGGACGGCGGTCCAGCAAATGCTCAATTTGCAACATGGCCGCCACTTCGGCGATGCGTGCTTGGCGCTCAGCCTTGGGCACTTTGCGAATTTCGAGCGCAAAGCCAATGTTCTCGGCCACGCTCATCGTGGGGTACAGGGCGTAGCTTTGAAACACCATCGCGATGTCCCGCTGCGCGGGTGGCACACCAACCACGTTGTGGTTAGCGATCGAGATGCTGCCTTCGGTGGGCTCTTCCAAACCCGCAATGATGTTGAGCAAGGTGGACTTGCCGCAGCCCGAGGGGCCGACCAAGATCAAGAACTCACCGGGGGCCACGTCGATGTCGATGCGCTTGAGCACCTCCACCGTGTTGTCGCCCTTGCCAAAACACTTGCGGATACCGCGAATTTCTAATGCTGAAGACATAGTCGTTCCTCTTAACCTTTGACAGCGCCGGCCGTGAGCCCGCGCACAAAATATCGCCCTGCCAGCACATAGACCAGCATGGTGGGCAAGCCCGCAATCAATGCCGCCGCCATGTCGACGTTGTAGGCTTTGACGCTGCTGGTGGTGTTGGCCAAGTTGTTCAAGCCGACGGTGATGGGCTTGGAGTCGGCGCCGCTGAAGGCCACGCCAAACAAAAAGTCGTTCCAAATTTGGGTGAATTGCCAAATCAGCGTGACCATCACGATGGGCGTGGACATGGGCACGATGATGCGGAAAAAGATCATCCAAAAACCTGCACCATCCATGCGCGCCGCGTTCATCAAATCTTTGGGAATCCCCGCGTAGTAGTTGCGAAAAAACAAGGTTGTGCTGGGCAAGCCTGCCAACAAGTGGACCAAGATCAAACCGCCAATCGAGCTGGACATGCCTAACCAGCCCAGCACTTGGCTCATGGGCAACAGCACCACTTGAAAGGGCATGAACACCCCAAACAACAGCAACGCAAACAAGGTTTCACTGCCGCGAAATTTCCACAAACTCAATACATAGCCGTTGAGCGCGCCCCATGTGGTGGAGATCAACACAGCGGGAACCGCCATCCACACCGAGTTCCAAAAGAAGGGTTCGAGGCCAGAACATTGGGCCCCCGTACAGGCCGAGTCCCACGCCAAACGCCAAGCCTCAAAGTTCAAGGACCCAGGCAGACTGACCAAGCTGTTTTGGCGGATTTCTTCGGCATCTTTGAGCGAGGTCACCAGCATCACGTAAAGCGGTGCCAAGAAGAAAACGGCACCCACAGCCAACGTGACATAAAGCAACACACGCCACAGCGTTTGCGCAGAAAAGAACTTAGTGCTCATGGTTTTTGCTCCGCAATTCGCTGTACAGATAAGGCACGACCAAGGCGGCCACCGTCGCCAGCATCATGGTCGCGCTGGCGGCACCCAAACCAATTTGTCCACGCGTGAAACTCATGGCGTACATGAAGGTGGCTGGCACATCGGTGGCGTAACCCGGGCCGCCCGAGGTGAGGGCCATGATGAGGTCAAAGCTCTTGATGGCCAAATGCGAGAGCACCATCAAGGTTGAGAAAAACACAGGTCGCAACGCAGGCAACACAATGCGCCAATAAATGCGCGGCAACGAAGCACCGTCAATCTGTGCCGCTTTGATGATGCTGTCGTCAATACCGCGCAAGCCTGCCAAAAACAAGGCCATGGCAAAACCAGCCGACTGCCAAACACCGGCAATCACCACGCAGTAAATGGCCATGTCGCTTTCGACCAGCCAACTGAAACTGAAGCTGCTCCAACCCCAATCGTGCATGAGTTTTTCCAAGCCCATGCTCGGGTTGAGCAACCACTTCCACGCCGTCCCCGTGACCACAAATGACAAAGCCATGGGGTACAGATAGACGGTGCGAATGAAGCCCTCAGCGCGCACTTTTTGGTCTAACAAAACAGCCAAAAATACACCCAGAGCCATGGCACCAGCCACATAGCCAATGCCAAAAATAGCGAGATTTTTCAGGGCAACCCACCAGCGGTCCATCTCCCACAACTTGGCGTACTGCGCCAAACCTGCCAACTCGTAGTTGGGCAACATGCGCGAGACGGTGACCGACAACACGCCGTTCCAAATCATGAACCCGTAGATGAACGCAAACCCCAGCACCAAGCCGGGAGCGACCACCATTTTGGGAATCAACGCTTCTAAACGATGCTTTTGCATCTTGAGCCTTTGTGATGTTTCAAAAAAGAGAGAAGGGGTTGCCCCCTTCCCTCACCCTCGTCTGTTCAAAACCGAGGTGGATTTACCACCAAACTTCGTACTGAACGCCAGCCAAAGTTTGTGATTTGCGGTTGTTGGCTGCAAAACCAGTGGTTGCGTTGTTGTTGGCATCCGCAGCCGCTTGGTTCCAGTTCGCCTTCGTCACGTAGAAACGCAACTCAGGACGCGACCAGAAATCGGGAGACATCGCTATCGTGGGGGCAATCGTGATCTTGTTCAAACGCTGCGATGGTGTGCTGTCACTGAACGAACGCGAGGTGGTTCCAGCGTCGAACAACATCTTAAAGTTCTTGGTGTAGGCGTAAGAAATACGACCGCCCAAAGAAGTATCTTTAACCGTGTGCGTCACCGCTGGATCGTCTGATTTGGTGGTTTGGTAACCCACCAAGGCTTGACCACCGAAGCGGCCCGACTGCCACGTGATGGAATCGGCGATGCGGTTGGTTTTCTTGCCGTAAACAGTGGCGGCACTGATGTCACCAAAACGGCCATTGATGTTGGCGTAGCCGCTGGAAGTTTGCAAGAACACGCTGTTGGTCAAACCGGGCATGCCAAAGTTCGACTGGTTGTGATTGAGGGTCAGGCCCGAACCACCGCTGCTGGCCAAGCCAGAGGTGCTGACCGAGGTCAGCAACACGCGCACTTTGCCACCGGGGTTTGTGTTGATCTCCGACACGTCCACGTTGAACTTGTTGGCCGATGTGCCGTTCGCCATTTTTTGGTCAAACGTATCGCCCGTTTGCAAAGCCGCGCCCACTTTGACGCCACCAACAGCCAAGTCAGTCACGCCAGCGCCTTGGTTGACGCCGTAGTCCATCAAGAAGTGATCGACGATGTGAATGTCTTGAATACGAAGACGGCGTTGGCCAGCCCAAATTTTGGCTTCAGGCGCGAAGCTCAAACCGGACACTTCCACAAACGCCTGCTCAGTGCCCACGTTGCCGCTGTTCCACTTGGTGGGCATGTAATCGAGCTTGTATTTCACGCCGTCGACATCAAAGGTCTTGGCGATGTTGACTTCCAAACCGTAGTCGCCTTCGTTGCCCAAACGGTACTTTTGCAAGTCACCACCGAGCGTCAAGCCACCTTTGATTTGTTGGTCTTTGTTGTAGCTGTACACGCCACCACCACGGCTGTAGCCGGTGACTTCAACGCCGCCCACATCAGCGGCAAAAGCAGTCGCGCTCAAGCAGCAGAGTGCGGCTGCCGCGCAGGTTAATTTCATTTTCATTCTTGTCTCTCCGAGGTTTTAAAAATCAACAGTCTGTCTGTTGCTTATTTGGTCGCAGCGGCTGCAACGAGGCGTTTTTGACCATCGTCGATGCTGATCTTGTCGTCGTTCCAGAACTGGCTGACCAAATCTTTGATGGCGCCTTCGGTGGCTGGCGAGATGGCCATGCCGTGGGCAACCGAGGGGACCAAGCCGCCAGTTTTGGCGGTGTCCACGAAGTCTTTGCTGGAGAGCTTGGCGCAGTCGTCAAACTTGGCCATCGACATGTTCAAGCGCACAGGGATGGAGCCCTTGTTGAGGTTGAACACTTCTTGAAATTCAGGGCTCATGATGGCGGCAGCCAAGTCGGCTTGGGCTTTTTGGGCACCGGCGTCTTTCAGCTTGAACATGGCAAATGAGTCCACGTTGAAGGTGTAGGACTTGGCTGTACCGGGTGCTGCTGCACACAAAAAGTCTTTGCCTGGCTTTTTGCCCGCAGCCACGAATTCGCCTTTGGCCCAGTCACCCATGAACTGAAAACCCGCTTTGCCTTGCATGACCATGGCGGTGGCCAAGTTCCAATCGCGGCCTGGCGAGGCGGCATCGGTGTAGCCCTTGATCTTGCGGAAGGTCTCCAACGACTTGGTCATGGTGGCGCTGCTCAAGGCTTTGGGATCGAGCTTGACCAAGGCGTCTTGGTAAAACTTGGCACCACCCACGCCCAACACCACCGACTCAAAGGTGGTGAAGTCTTGCCAGTTTTGACCACCGTGGGCCACAGCAATAAAGCCTGCCTTTTTGATTTTTTCAGCGGCGACAAAGAACTCGTCGTAGTTGGCAGGCATGGTGGCCACGCCCGCTTTTTTCAACACATCGGGGTTCGCCCACACCCAGTTCACGCGGTGCACGTTGACGGGGGCTGCCACGTAGCTGCCTTTGTATTTCATGACATTGGCCACGACTTGAGGCAGCAGGCTGTCCCACTTTTCGGCTTGCGCCACGCTGTCGAGGTTGGCCAAGACGCCTTCTTGCGCCCACTCTTGAATAGCAGGGCCTTTGATTTGCGCAGCAGCGGGCGGATTGCCCGACACCACTCGGCTCTTCAACACGGTCATCGCGTTGTCGCCACCACCACCGGCCACCGCAAAGTCTTTCCAGCTGTGGCCTTTGGACGACATGATCTTTTTCAGCTCAGCGGCCGATTTGGCCTCGCCGCCCGACGTCCAGTAGTGCAACACTTCCACTTCGCCAGCCACAGCGGCTGACACAGACACAGCGGCCACGCAGGCCAAAACAATTTTGTTGAGTTTCATGAAGTTTGTCTCTCAGTTTGAGTTAGAGGGCTCAAGCGTTGGTCTTGAGTGCGTTAATTATTCATTAATTAATTAAACAAAGTTCTAAGGATTTTCCCTAGAGGGCTGCCAATTTACACTGTGCCGATGAACACCACCACCTCCTCATTAGGCCAACGACTGGCAAACAAAGTCAGCATCATCACGGGCGCTGCACAAGGCATTGGCCTAGCAACAGCCCTCAAATTCGCCCATGAAGGCGCCATCGTGGTGCTGTGCGATGTGAAGCAAGCCGCCGTCGATGCGGCTGTGGCCCAATGCCAAGCCGCAGACGCACAAGCCGTTGGATTTGTGGTCGATGTGACCCAGCGCGAGATGGTGGACGCGATGGTCAAGTCGGTTTTGGCCAAGTTTGGGCGCATCGATGTGCTGGTCAACAACGCGGGCATCACCCAAGATGCGCGCTTGCAGAAGATGACGATTGAACAATTCGACCGCGTGATTGACGTCAACCTGCGCGGCGTGTTCCATTGCGCACAAGCCGTCACGGACACCATGGTGGCCCAAGGCAGCGGCGTGATTTTGAACGCCTCTTCTGTGGTCGGTATTTACGGCAACTTTGGCCAAACCAACTATGCCGCCACCAAGTTTGGCGTCATCGGGTTTACGAAAACTTGGAGCCGCGAACTGGGCCCCAAAGGCATTCGCGTCAATGCGGTCGCCCCAGGATTTATCGCCACCCCCATCTTGGACTCGATGCCTGAAAAAGTGATCGAAGACATGGTCCATCGTGTGCCCTTGAAGCGCTTAGGGCGCGCAGAAGACATTGCCAACGTCTATGCCTTTTTGGCCAGCGACGAGGCGGCCTACGTCAACGGGGCGGTGTTGGAAGTCTCAGGCGGCATGACGGTATGAACGACGTGCAAGCGGCGACCAGCACACACGGCACAGACAAGCACGCACCGCGCAACAAAACAGACTTGTTCGTCTCCTTCACCCTGCTCGCTTTGCAGGGTTTTGGCGGCGTGTTGGCCGTGGTGCAACGCGAGTTGGTAGACAAAAAGAAATGGCTCACGCTGGATGAATTTGTGGAAGATTGGGCGGTTGCACAAATCTTGCCCGGCCCCAACGTGGTCAACCTCTCGCTGATGATAGGTGGACGCGCCTTTGGCTTGCCCGGCGCATTGGCCGCGTTGGCGGGCTTGCTGCTAGCCCCCACGGTCTTGGTCTTGCTGATCGCCGCCGCCGTGGCTGGCGTGGCCGATACACCGACGGCACAAGGCATGTTGCGGGGCATGGGCGCAGTGTCGGCGGGTTTGATTGCCGCAGTGGGCATCAAGCTCATGGGCGCCTTGAAAAACAACCCCATGGGCCAGTTCAGCTGCCTCGCCATTGCCGCGGTGACCTTTGTGGGCATTGCCTTGTTCCGCTTGCCCTTGGCGTGGGTGCTGCTGAGTTTGGGGCCTCTGGCCAGCCTGTGGGCCAGTCACTGCATCGCCAAGCGAGGTGAGGCATGAACATCGTCTTGACCTTGGCCGATTGGTGGTCCTTGTTTTTGCATTTCGTGTCGCTGTCTTTGTTGGCCGTGGGCGGCGCCATCACCACCGCGCCCGATATTCACCGTTACTTGGTCGATGAAACACATTGGCTCAGCGACACCCAGTTCACCTCCTCCATTGCCTTGGCACAAGGCGCGCCTGGGCCCAACGTGATGTTTGTGGCCCTCATGGGCTGGAACGTCGGCCTCAACGCCGCTGGCGGCTTGGCAGCGGGTTGGCCCGCGGTGGGCTTGGCGTTGTGGGGCGTGTTGATCACCATGGTGGGCATCATGATTCCTTCGGCCACCCTCACCTTTGTGGCCACGCAATGGGCGCACCGTAACCGAGACCTGCGTGCCGTGAAAGCCTTCAAGGCAGGCATGGCCCCCATCGTGATTGCGCTCTTGATTGCAACCGGTTGGTTGCTGACCGGCAACCACGAAAACCCCGCACGTGACTGGCCGCTCTGGGCCTTAACGGGTGCCACCACACTCATTGTTTGGAAAACCAAAACGCATTTGTTGTTGCTGCTCGGTTTTGGCGCTTTGCTGGGGGCTTTGGGATGGATTTGAACCCCAAGCTGCCCACACTTCCCGCGTTTTACCAACAACGCATCGAGGCCTTGCTGGCCCGTGGTTCACGGCGTCTGTTGGGCTTGGTGGGCGCGCCGGGCGCTGGCAAATCCACCTTGGCTCAGGTGCTCGCTTCGCAATGGCCAGGGCAAATTCAAGTCGTTCCGATGGACGGGTTTCATCTGGCCAACGTCGAGTTGGACCGATTAGGGCGCAGACAGCGCAAAGGGGCTCCAGACACCTTTGATGCTTTTGGTTTTGTGGCCTTGCTCAAACGCTTGCGCACGCAAGCGGTGGACGATGTGGTGTACGCCCCCAGCTACGAACGCAGCTTGGAAGAAGGCATCGCAGGCGCCATTGCCATAGAGGCCAACACGCCGTTGTTGGTGGTGGAAGGCAACTACTTGCTGCTCAACGATTCACCGTGGAACCAAGTGCAAGCGCTGCTGGATGAAACGTGGTTTGTCGATGTGCCGCAAGACCTGCGCGTGGGCCGCCTGACCCAACGCCACCAGCAATTTGGCCGCAGCGCACAAGACGCAGCTGATTGGGTACAACACACCGACGAACCCAATGCACGTCGCATTGAGGCCGCCAAGGCCAAAGCGGACGTGATGTTCCGCTGGGACAGCTAAAAAACGGGGGTTAACCGACCGTGCGTTGGCGGCGTGCTTCGTACAAGCACACGCCGCTGGCCACCGACACGTTCAAGCTCTCGACCGCACCCGACATGGGGATGCTGATGAGCTCGTCACACGTCTTGCGTGTGAGCTGACGCATGCCGTCACCCTCAGCACCCAACACCAAGGCCGTGGGGCCTTTGAGGTCGACTTGGTACAAGGTTTTGGGGGCGTCATCGCTGGTGCCGATGATCCAAATGTTGCGCTCTTTGAGTTCATTCAAGGTGCGCGCCAAGTTGGTCACCATGAAATAAGGCACGGTTTCGGCCGCGCCGCTGGCCACTTTGGCCACCGTGGCATTGATGCCCACGGCGTGATCTTTGGGCGCGATCACCGCATGGGCACCGGCACCATCGGCCACGCGCAAACACGCGCCTAGGTTGTGCGGGTCGGTCACGCCGTCGAGCACCAAAATCAAAGGGGACTCGATTTTCTCGATGCCTTCGAGCAACTCGTCCAGCGAATGGACCATCTTGATCTCGGTGACACGGGCCGCCACGCCTTGGTGGCCATGGCCGCCCGAAAGCTTGGCCAAACGCGGGCCATCGGCCTCGATCAAACGAATGCCGGCCTCGTTGGCGCGGTCGATGAACTGGCGCATGCGCGCATCACGGCGTGTGGGGTCGAAGTAGATTTCGATGACGGATTGCGGCGCTGTTTTAACGCGCACGCCAACGGCGTGAAAGCCGAAGAGAACTTTGGGGGCTGAAGACATAGGGTGTGATTATCCCTTGACTATCCCTTGACCTGCCCCGCCTCAATCGTGATGGCTTGGTCACACCGCGAAGCCAGCTTCAAATCATGGGTCACCAACACCAGCGTAGTACCCAATTCTTGGTTCAACGCAAACATCAAATCCATGATGCGCTCGCCGCTGGCATGGTCCAAACTACCGGTGGGTTCGTCGGCCAGCAGCAATGCGGGTTTGACCACAAAAGCGCGGGCCAGAGCCACGCGTTGCTGCTCGCCGCCCGACAGCACTTTGGGGTAATGGTTCAAGCGCTCGCCTAAACCGACACGCACCAGCATGTCTTTGGCGGCGGCACGTGGGTTGGGCAAGCCCGCCAACTCCAAGGGCAGCATGACGTTTTCAAGCGCGGTCATGTTGCCCAACAGCTGAAAGCTTTGAAACACAAAACCCACTTGGCGCGCGCGCAAAGCGGCGCGTTCGTCTTCGTTCAAGCTGAAGATGTCCACACCATCCAGCCACACGCTGCCCTGACTGGGCGTGTCCAAGCCCGCCATGATGGCCAGCAAGGTGCTTTTGCCCGAGCCCGAAGCGCCGACGATGGCCAGCGATTGCTGCGGAGCCAAAGTGAAATCGATATCGCGGAGAATGTCGAGTGTGCCCGTCGCGTCTTGAACCGATTTGAACAAGTGCGAGACGGCGATCAAGGGCGACACCGCAGCGTGTGTGTGTGCAGATGGGTTTTCTAAAGAGGATGTGGTCATGAAGCGCGATGGAATGTGGAGACGCGACTTTAACTTGGGCGCACTGGCCGCTGGGTTGACGGGGCTTTTGGGCCTGCGCACGGCATCGGCGCAAAACAACGTGATCTCATCGCGCGGCGAAGGCATGGATGGCGACGTCATTTCAACCGACCCTCGCCGCCGCCGTGCCCCAAACCCTTACGCCAACGCCATGAACAATGCCGTGCCCCCGCCCGGGTCGGCGCCTGCGGCCACCATTTTGGTGGTGGGCGACTCGTTGAGTGCCGAATACGGCATCACGCGCGGCAAAGGCTGGGTGGCGCTGCTGACCGAGAAGCTGCAAGTCGAACGCCCCGATGTGCGCGTGATCAACGCCAGCGTGAGCGGCGACACCACGGCGGGTGGCCGCTCTCGCCTGCCAGCCATGCTGGATCAAGTACGCCCCGTGCAAGTGGTGATTGAACTCGGCGGCAACGACGCGCTGCGCGGTCTCGACCTCAACAGCACACAAAACAATCTCGAAGCCATGATTCAAGCCTGCCGTGCCGTCAACGCTCGCGTGGTGTTGGTGGGCATGCAAATACCGCCCAACTACGGGCCCGATTACAGCGCCAAGTTCTCGGCCATGTTTGCCAACCTTGCCAAAAAACATCAAACGGGCCTTGTGCCGTTTTTCCTCAAAGGCATTGCCGACGCGCCGGATGCGGCCAACCAATTTCAACCCGACCGCATTCACCCCCGCGAAACGGCACACCCGCGCATGCTCAGCAATGTGTGGCCAGAAATCAAAAAGAACCTATAAGGCATCGCAGTGAGCGTTCATTTCATCTCGGCGCAAGACGCCATGGCCCGCATGGCCACGCCACTTGGCGAACCCGGCGGTTTCAGCACCATCATCGATGCGCGCAGCGAAGACGAGTACGCACTCGACCACCTGCCCGGCGCCGTCAACTGGCCCTCACTGAACAACGAAGAGCGCATCTTTGTGGGCACCATGTACAAGCAAGTCAATGCGTTTGAAGCGCAAAAGCACGGTGCCGCGCTGGTGGCGGCCAACATTGCGCGGCACATCCAGCGCGAAGTGCTGGAACTGCCCAAAAATTGGCAGCCCCTCATTTACTGTTGGCGCGGTGGAAAACGCAGCGGCTCGCTGTCGATGGTGCTGGGGCAAATTGGCTTCAAGATTCACCTGATTGAAGGTGGTTACAAAGCGTTTCGTGCGGCACTCGTGGAAGACATTCCTAAGCGCGTGGCCCCGCTGCAATTCAAAGTGATCTCGGGCCCGACAGGCTCTGGCAAAACTCGACTGCTTTATGCCTTGGCAGCCGAAGGCGCGCAAGTGCTGGACTTGGAAGAATTGGCCAGCCACCGCAGTTCCGTGCTGGGCCACATTCCGGGCCAACCGCAACCCAGCCAAAAATGCTTCGACACCATGGTGTGGCAAGCCCTGCGCAACTTTGACCCCACGCGCCCCGTGTTCGTGGAGTCTGAAAGCCGCAACGTGGGCAATTTGTCGATCCCTGAATCGCTGATGCTTGCGATGCGCGAAAGCCCCTGTTTTGAGTTGCAACTCAGCTTGGATGAGCGCGTGGCCTTGCTGATGGAGGACTACAACTTTTTCGTCGACGACCACGATCTGTTCTGCCGTCGTCTGGATGCGCTGGTGGCCATTCGCGGGAAAGCGGTGGTTGAGGGTTGGAAAGAACACATCCACACCGGCCATATTGAAGACGTGGTGCGCGAGCTGTTGGTGCTGCACTACGACCCAACCTACGCGTCATCGATGGTGCGTAACTTCACGCAAGCAGACAAGGCCACCGCCTGCGTAGCGGCCAATCGCCACGCGGAAAGCTTGCGTCAAGTGGCCCGTGATTTACTGCGGTAGTTCGCGCTGGCCTGGGGTGACCCGCACTCACGCGCGGTAAGCATGCCAACTGGCAAAGCCCAGCCAAGGCCCGACCAGCAGTAAACCGGCGGCTGAGGGCAGCATGGCCAGCACCACCAAGGCGGTGATGAGCGAGCCCCACAACAGCGACACGCCTGTGTGCTCAACAAACACACGCAAGCTGGTGATGCACGCAGTGATCGCATCGGTGTCACGGTCCAAAATCATGGGGATGGACACCATCATGCTGGCGAACACCAGCCCCGCAAAGAAGCCACCCACGCAGAGGTAGGCCACGATGAACTCCCAGTTTTGCGGGTTGAACACGGCCTCCAAAACCGTGGCGGTTGTGGGCATGCCACCCGTGTTGAAGAACACGGCAAACACCACCAAAGACGCACGCCCCCACAGCAGCTCCAACACGATCATGACCATGATGAGCATGCTCATGCTCTTCAGGTGAGACTCCCAACAGGTGAGAGAGCTGCCCATGCTTGGCGGCTCGCCGCGCGCCATGTGCATGCTCACGTCATAGAGCCCCATCGCTAAGAATGGGCCCACCAACAAGCAACCCGACACAGCAGACAAGGTGTACTCTGGGTTGCTTTTGAACACGGCCAACAAAATCAGCGCCATGAGCCAAAAAGAAAAACCGTAGAACAGCGAAATCAAGGGCTGCGACGCCATGTCGCGCAAGCCCATCCAGAGCCAACGAATGGGGTCGCCAAAGCCAATGGGGTTGATGTCAATGCGGTCGTGTTCTTCTTCGGGCACCAGTTCCTGCATGTCTCACCTTTCTTCTTTTCAAACGTGTAAATCAGCGATGTTCAATGCGCGCGCCATGTCTTTTTGTAAATCGCTGACGTGTTCGAGTCCAATGCAAAAGCGCACCACGCGCCCTGGCTTCAGATGCGCCGTGCCACGATGACGGCTAGAGGCCATGCTGTAGGGCATCACCAAGCTCATGGGGCCACCCCAGCTGTAGCCAATTTTGAACAGCTGCAAGGCGTCGCAAAACGCGTCCACTTGTTGGGCGGTGAAGCGTGCATCCATCACCACACTGAAAATACCAGCGGCTAAGCCTTCAGGCGCGTTGGGTGTCACACACAACTGTTGCCAATGGGCATGCCCCGGCGCACTGCTGAGCGCAGGATGCAGCACTTGGCTGAAGGCGGGCTGTGACGCACACCACGCCGCCAAGGTGCGTGCCGCCGTGTCTTGTGCCTTGTAACGCAACGGCAGACTGGGCAAAGCACGCAGCACAGCCTCGGCGTCGTTGGCACCCACACCTGTACCCAAGCGCATGTGGCTGAGCTTGAGGACACGCGCCAGTTCATCGCTGCGCGTGACGATGCTGCCCATCAGCACATCGCCACCGCCGCTGGGGTATTTGGTGAGCGCATGGATGGTCAAGTCCACCCCCAAGGTGGGCTGTCCTTGAGCGCCCTGCCCTGGCGTGAGGTCAAACGCATTGAATGCCAAGCCGGCACCCCAGGTGTTGTCGAGCGCGCAGAGCACACCACGTGCTTTGCACAGCTGCACCAAAGCAATCAGGTCTGGGAACTCCATCGTCACCGAGCCCGCCGCTTCGAGCCAGACCAAACGCGTGCGCTCGTTGATGCGCGCAGCCAAGTCGTTCACATCCAACGGGTCGTACACCTGATGCGTGATGCCAAAACGGGCCAACTCGCCCTCGGCCAAAGACTTGTTGGGCGCGTAGGCGTTGTCGGGAATCAACACCTCGTCGCCTGTTTTGAGCAGCGCAAAATCGACGTGTGCAATGGCGGCCAAACCGCTAGGGGTCAACAGACAATGCGTGCCGCCTTCCAAGGTGGCCAAGCGCTCTTCCAGCGTGAACGTGGTGGGCGTGCCATGCAAGCCGTAGGTGTAAGCCGACTTGTCCATCCACTCGCGCGTGCGCATGGCGGCCACGTTGGGGAAGATCACCGTGGAGGCTTTGAACACCCCGACTTGGGGCGCTTCAAACTCAGCGGGGGGAAGGTAGGCGTGGTGGATGAGATCGGTACTGCGAGGCATGCACACATATTACCTACTCTCGCCCACAGAAAAGACAAAATGACGGCGGACATAAAAAAACTCCGCGCAATGGCGGAGTTTTTTGAAAGCTAACGAAGGAAAGATTAAACCTTCCACTTCTCCAACAAAGCCGCTGGACGCATGTTGTCATACGGCTCGAAGGGTTGGTGAATCCATGGGTTGGTGGGCAAATAGTCCACCGAGTAGTCAGGCTTGAAGGCCGACACGCCTTTGGTCCAAATCACAGACGTACGCAGCTCGGTGATGGGCGCGTAGTTGTTTTTGAGTTGGTCCACCACGGCCTTCAAGGTGTGGCCTGTGTCAGCCAAGTCGTCCACCAACAGCACCTTGCCAGCGATTTCGCCTTTAGGTGTGGTGATGAAACGGGCGATGTCCAAGTGACCTTGCACAGTACCTGCGTCAGCGCGGTACGAACTGGTCGACATGATGGCCAAAGGCTTGTCAAAGATGCGCGACAAGATGTCACCAGGGCGCATGCCGCCACGGGCCAAGCACAGGATGGTGTCGAACTCCCAGCCGGATTGGTGAATCTTGATGGCGAGTTTTTCAATCAGGTTGTGGTACTCGTCGTAAGACACGTACAGGTGCTTGCCGTCTTCGGTCAACATATCAATGGTCCTTCAAAATAAAACTGGAATCAAAACGCCGCGTTAAGCCACGTAAGGGTGGGTCAACAAAATGGTGTGGTCGCGGTCAGGGCTGGTGGACACCATGTGAATGGGCACGCCAGTGGTTTCGGCAATACGGTTGAGGTAGTGCTGAGCGGCTTTGGGCAACTTGTTGTAGTCGGTCACGCCCACGGTGCTGTCGGTCCAGCCAGGGATGGTTTCGTAGATGGGCTTGCAACGCGAAATCTCATCGGCGCCCATGGGCAAGATGTCGATGGTTTGGCCATCCAATTCGTAGCCCACGCACAAGAGCAATTCGGTCAAGCCGTCGAGCACGTCGAGTTTGGTGATGCACAAACCGGTCAAACCGTTGACTTGCGCACTGCGCTTGAGCAAGGCAGCATCAAACCAGCCACAGCGACGCGAACGACCGGTGGTCACGCCTTTTTCGGCGCCCACGGTTGACATGTGGTAGCCAGGGTTGCCTGGGGTTTCCCAATCCAACTCTGTCGGGAACGGACCGCCGCCCACGCGTGTGCAATACGCCTTGGTGATGCCCAAGATGTAGTGCAACAAACCTGGGCCCACACCAGCGCCTGCGGCGGCGTTACCAGCCACGCAGTTGCTAGAGGTGACGAAGGGGTAAGTGCCGTGGTCGACGTCGAGCAAGGTGCCTTGTGCGCCTTCAAACAACAGGTTGGCACCGGCTTGGTGAGCTTCGTTCAACTCGCGTGACACGTCGGCCACCATCGGCAAGATTTCTTTGGCGTAAGCCATGGCTTCGTTGTAGACGGTGTCAAAGTCCACAGCGGGGGCGTGCAAGATGTCGGTCAACACATGGTTGTGCAGCTCGAGGTTCTCGCGCAGTTTGGTGGCGAAGCGCTCGGGGTGCTTCAGGTCTTGCACGCGCAAAGCACGGCGTGCAATTTTGTCTTCGTAGGCGGGGCCAATGCCGCGGCCTGTGGTGCCGATCTTGGCGGTACCCGCCTTCTCTTTGGCAGCTTCACGGGCGATGTCAATCGCTGCGTGGTAAGGCAAGATCAACGGGCAAGCTTCGCTGATGCGCAAGCGTGAGCGCACTTCGACGCCCGCTTTTTCCAAGCCCGCGATTTCTTCGAGCAACTTGGTGGCAGACAACACCACGCCGTTGCCGATGTAGCACTTCACGCCGGGGCGCATGATGCCGCTGGGGATCAAATGCAAAGCGGTTTTCACGCCGTTGATGACCAAGGTGTGGCCCGCGTTGTGGCCGCCTTGAAAGCGCACCACGCCGGTGGCGGTTTCGGTCAACCAATCGACCAATTTGCCTTTGCCTTCGTCACCCCATTGGGTGCCGACCACGACGACGTTACGGCCTTTGGTTGCAGCCACGGTTTGTCCTACGGGTTTGCTCATATCAACTTCGCTTGCTTAAAAAATTAAAGGGCAGGAACGGCGGGAACAGCTTGCACTGCCCATTGGCCGGTGACTTCGATCAATTCACGATCACAGTCAAATTCATCGACTTCACTCTCATGGCCTGGCATGACGCAGACCACGGTTTCGCCATTGGCACGCAAGGTGGCAATGGCTTCGCGCAAACCTTTGGCAGTTCCCCAAGGCGCACGAATGGCGGCTTTGAGGGCGCGCTCGGGCACCACGCTGACCAACTCTTTCAGGTCCAAACTGAATCCTGCGGCTGGGCGCTTACGGCCAAACACGGCGCCAACCTCATCGTAGCGGCCACCGCGCACCAAGGCATCGCTGGCACCTGGCACAAAAATGGCAAAGCGCACGCCGCTGTAGTAGGCGTAGCCACGCAGATCGGCCAAGTCAAAAGTGGTGGGCACATCGCCCAAGTCAGCCGCGATTTGACGCAACTCTGCCAACGCTTGCATCACCACCGGCCAAGCTGCAAAGGCCTTCTCGGCTTGCGTCAACACCGAACCGTCGCCGTACATGCCGCCCAAAGCCACCAAGGCGGCGCGCACGTTGGCGGGCAAATCTTGGGTCAAGGCTTGAACACCCAAGGTGTCTTTGGCAGCCAACGCGCTGTGCAAGGCATCGCGCGCCTCCGCCGTCAAGGTCACGCCACTCAACAAGGCGGGCACGATGCGGGCGTCGCTCAAGTCGACCGTGTATTTCGCAATGGACACGGCTTTGAGCGTGTCTAGGGCCAAGTGCAACACTTCAAGATCAGCCTCAATGCCTGCATGGCCGTAAATTTCGGCACCAAATTGCAAAGGCTCACGCGTGGCAAAAGGACGGTCTGGGCGGGTGTGCAGCACGGGGCCGCAGTAGCACAGGCGCGTCACGCCAGCACGGTTGAGTAGATGGGCGTCAATGCGCGCGACTTGCGGCGTGGTGTCTGCTCGCAGCCCAAGGGTGCGACCCGAGAGTTGGTCGACCAGTTTGAACGTTTGTAAATCGAGTGCGCGGCCGGTGCCGGACAACAACGATTCGAGGTATTCGAGCAGCGGCGGCATGACCAGCTCGTAGCCGTAGCCTCTCGCTGTGTCGAGATACAAACGACGCAGCTCTTCGATGTGCCGGGCCTCAGAAGGCAGAACATCGGCGATGTGATCCGGCAAAACCCAAGCGGACATGTGATTGATGGAGGCTGTTAAAACAGAGATTTTACCGGTCTTCTCGGGCATTAACCCAGCCACCAGAGCATCAAAAGTCCAACAAACACGCAGACCAAACCAAAAAAGCGGATTTGACCGTTGTGCAGAGCCAAAACCTGCACCATTCTCTGACGCCAGCCCTCGGGCGAAATAAGGGGAAATAGCCCTTCAACGATCAGCATCAAGCCGAACGCCACCCACAGCGTATCGCCGTCAAAACTCATGCGACCGCCCTTTTACTTTTTAGGTGCGGGCGCGTTGCCACCACCACTGCCGCGCATGGCCTTGAAAAAGTCGCTCGACGGATCAAGCACCATCACGTCGCCCTTTTTGTTGAACGTGGCTTTGTAGGCTTCAAGGCTGCGGTAGAACTGCGCAAACTGCGCGTCACGGCCAAACGATTCGGCATAAATGCGGGCAGCTTGGGCATCGCCCTCGCCTTTGATGATCTGCGCTTCGCGGTACGCATTGGCCACGGTCACTTCGCGTTGGCGGTCGGCATCGGCGCGAATTTTTTCACCTTCAGCGGCACCTGTTGAACGCAGCTCGTTGGCCACGCGTTTGCGCTCGGCTTCCATGCGGCGGTACACCGATTCGGTGATCGCATCCACATAGTCGGTGCGGGTGATGCGCACATCCACCACATCCACGCCCCAAGGCTTGGCACCTTTGACAGCGGCCAGCACTTCGCGTTTGACGTCTTCCAGCAATGCTTCGCGCTTGAGCGACAGCAATTCTTTCACCGTGCGTTTGTTGATTTCTTCTTGAAACGCATTGCGCACCACGCGGGCGAGTTGAATGGCGCCTGCGTTTTCGTCTAAACCAACGTTGCGGATGTATTGCGACGGATCGGTGATGCGCCAACGGGCGTACCAATCGATCACGACACGTTGTTTTTCAGCCGTCAACATGGGTTCGGTGTCGGCGTTGTCCAAGGTGAGCAAACGCTTGTCGATGTAGCTCACGTTTTGGAACGGCGGCGGCAACTTGACGTTCAGACCGGGCTCGGTGATGACGTTTTTGATTTGGCCAAACGAATACACCACACCGAACTGGCGCTGGTCCACCACAAACAAGGTCGAGCTCAGCAAGGCCAAGGCCACCAACGCGGAAGAAATGTAGAAACCGATTTTGTTGTTTTGCATCTTGTGTCCCCTGATCAACGGCCGTCGCGGTCGCGTGAGCGGCCATCGCGCGCACGCGCGTCGCTTGCTGCAGGGTTAGCGCTGATCGCGTTGGCACCCGTGTTGGCAGCGTCTGAGGCGGGTGTGGTCGCGGTCGCGTTGGCTGCGTTGGTTTGTTGAATGATCTTGTCCAACGGCAAATAGAGCAAGTTGGAACCTTGCTTGGTGTCCACCAACACCTTGGTAGTGTTGCTGTAAATCTGCTGCATCGCGTCGATGTACAAACGGTCGCGCATGACTTGCGGCGCCTTTTGATACTCCCCCACCAGCGACTTAAAGCGTTGTGCATCGCCTTCGGCTTGCGCGACAATGCGGGCTTTGTAGCCATCGGCCTCTTGCTTCAAACGCGAAGCCGCACCCACAGCGCGTGGCACCACGTCGTTGGCGTAGGCTTCGGCTTCGTTTTTGGCGCGCTCACGCTCTTGTCCGGCTTTGAGCACATCGTCAAAAGCAGCTTGCACTTGCTCGGGCGGACGCACGCCACCTTGCTGCAAGTTGATGCCCACCACCTCAATGCCCACTTTGTATTGGTCCAGAATGGCTTGCATCAGAGTGCGAATGCGTGGACCAATTTGGTCACGCTCTTCAGACATCGCCGCATCCATCTTCATCTTGCCCACCACTTCGCGCACCGCAGTTTCAGCCGCTTGCACCACGGTATCGGTGGGGTTCTTGGTTTCAAACAAGTAAGCGCGCGCGTCGGTCAAGCGGTATTGAACGGCAAACTTGATCTCTAAGATGTTTTCATCTTCGGTCAACATGGCTGACTCGCGCAGCCCCGTGGCTTTGATGATGTTGTCACGACCCACATCGACCGAGCGAATTTGCGTCACAAACACCAACTCATTGCGCTGGAAGGGATAAGGCAGACGCCAGTTGAAACCCGCACCCACGGTCGAGTGATAGCGACCAAACTGCGTGATCACCGCTTGTTGGCCTTCTTGCACGATGAAAAAGCCGGTCGACAGCCAAATGGCCACCAACACCGCAGCAATCACGCCAATGCCAAAACGTGCCACTTTGAACGGCGGGCCTGATGGGTCGCCAGAAGGAGGTGGTGTAGGGCCGCCTTTGCGTTGACCAAACAAACCCGCCAACTTGGCATTGAAATCACGCCACAACTCATCCAAATCAGGTGGGCCACCTGCAGCAGGCCCCTGTGGTTTTTTGTCGTCTGGCTTGGGCTCACTGGGGCCAGATTTGGCGCCGTTGTCGTTGTCACGACCCCAACGGCCGTCGTTGAGGTTGAACATGCCGAGCCCTCGCGACAGCCAAGAGCTTGGGGTCACGTTGTTTGAATTGGAGTTCATGCGCATGGTTGTTATTTCTCTGAAGTCTTCATTGTGCCCAAGTTGGGGCTTCATTCGTCAGATGTTGGATAAGACGTGAGGTCATCAGGCATGTCTTGCAAGGCCTCTTGGGCCAAATATTCACGCAACCCCGCCAAACCTTCGCCAGATTTGGCGCTCACAAAGAACCTTGGAATCGCCACACCGTCCACCGTGTAATGGTCTTGCATCAGCAAGGGGCGTGTTTCTTCAGGCATCGCGTCAAGTTTATTGAACACCAAAACTTGCGGCACATCGGCGGCACCAATCTCGGCCAAGACCTTTTGCACCTCGGCCATTTGCTCTGGAAAGTTGGGGTTGGAGGCGTCCACCACATGCATCAACAAACTGGCGTCGGCGGCCTCTTGCAAAGTGGCTTGAAAGGCGTCAATCAAGCCGTGCGGCAAATCGCGGATGAAACCCACCGTGTCTGACAGCGACACCGAACGGCCTACCCCCTCTTTGTTACCCAAATAGAGTTGACGCGTGGTGGTGTCCAGCGTGGCAAACAATTGGTCGGCTGCGTAGGCACGGGCTTTGACCATGGCGTTGAACAAGGTCGACTTGCCGGCGTTGGTGTAGCCCACCAAGGAAATGGTGAAGGCATCGCGGCGGTTGCGCTGACGGCGCTGGGTGCTGCGTTGGCGTTTGACCTTTTCGAGGCGCTCGCGGGTGCGCTTGATGGCGTCGCCAATCATGCGGCGGTCCAACTCCATCTGGGTTTCGCCAGGGCCACCGCGCATGCCAATACCGCCGCTTTGTCGCTCCAAATGCGACCATCGACGCACCAAACGCGTGCTGAGGTATTGCAGTTTGGCCAATTCGACTTGCAATTTGCCTTCATGGCTGCGGGCGCGCTGGGCAAAGATTTCTAAAATCAAAAAGGTACGGTCGTTGACGGGCATGCCCATATGGCGCTCTAAGTTGCGCTGCTGGGCAGGACTCAAAGGCTGCTCAAACAAAATCTCAACGGCGCCGTGTAGCGTGGCGAGTTCTTTGATTTCATCGGCTTTGCCGCTGCCAACGAACAAGGCGGCATCGGGGGCTTTGCGCTTGCAGGTCAGGCGTGCGACGGGGTGGAGGCCCGCAGTTTGGGCCAACAGGCCCAACTCTTCGAGTTCATTGTCGAAATGGGGCAAACCAAAATTAACCCCGACCAACAAGGTGGGGGCAACGTTTTTACGGTCAGAGTCGTTCAAGCGGTCAGTCTAAAAAAATAAAGGCGTAAAAAAAGGGCTGTGACCAGCCCTTTTTGCAGAGCTACCCAGCTCAAACTTCGGGCGAACTGCCCGTACCGTCGGTGGGGTTGAAGTTCACAGCACGGCCCGGCACGATGGTCGAGATGGCGTGTTTGTAAACCATTTGCGTCACGGTGTTGCGCAACAGCACCACGTATTGGTCGAACGACTCGATTTGGCCTTGCAATTTGATGCCGTTGACCAAATAAATGGACACGGGCACATGCTCGCGACGGAGGATGTTCAGAAAAGGATCTTGCAACAGCTGGCCTTTGTTTTTTGAGTTGTCGGTGTTCACGATATTCTCCGTGTTTCAGTGGTTGTGAAGAGTTCTGACCTTACCACAGCAAGAGGCAAAAGACCTCAAGCGTCCTTATCCTTGTAGGGATTCTGGGAGGTTTTCATCTCAATGCGCAAAGGCGTGCCTTCCAGCGAAAACGCCTTGCGGAAACGGCCTTCCAAGAAGCGTTTGTAGGTGTCCGTGACGTGCTCAAGCGAATTGCCGTGAATCACGATCACAGGTGGGTTCATGCCACCTTGGTGGGCATAACGCAGCTTGGGACGGAACATGCCTCCGCGTTGCGGGCTTTGGAACTGCACCGCTTCGAGCAACAAACGCGTGAGGACAGGCGTGGACATTTTGCACATCGCAGCACGATGCGCTTGCGCAATGGCACCCCACAAAGGGCCCAAACCTTGACGTTTCTTGGCAGAGATGAAATGCAAGGCCGCAAACTTCAAGAACGGCAAACGTGTCTCGATCGAGCGCATCAACATTTCGCGCTGGTAAGAGTCCACCGCATCCCATTTGTTCACGGCCACCACCACGGCACGACCGCTTTCCAAGATGTAGCCCGCGATGTGCGCGTCTTGGTCAGTCACGCCTTGGGTGGCATCGAGCAACAGCAGCACCACATTGGATGATTCGATGGCTTGCAAGGTCTTGACGACCGAGAACTTCTCGATGGCCTCAAACACTTTGCCTTTGCGGCGCAAACCTGCGGTGTCGATCAGCTCAAACTTTTGGCCTTCGCGCTCAAATGGCACGCTGATGGCGTCGCGCGTGGTACCGGGCATGTCAAATGCCACCAAGCGCTCTTCGCCCAACCACGTGTTGATGAGGGTCGACTTGCCCACGTTGGGACGGCCAGCCACAGCCAGCTTGATCGAGCCGTCGTCCACGACTTCGGCGTCTTCGTCGATCTCGGGCAAGTTCAAGGTGGCCAAAGCCATCTCGACCAAGTCGCGCACACCTTGGCCATGCGAGGCCGACACAGGCAGCACTTCACCTAAGCCCAGCTCGTAAAACTCCACCAGCTGAGCGCCCTCTTTCATGCCCTCGGCTTTGTTGGCGACCAGCAGCGTGGGCTTGCCCAAACGACGCAGGTAATTGGCAATGTCATGGTCTTGGGCCGAAATACCGCCACGCGCATCGACCACAAACACCACCACGTCAGCCTCCGCCACGGCTTGGCGAGTTTGACGGGCCATTTCTTTGTAGATGCCATCGTGTGCATCGGGCTCAAAGCCACCGGTGTCGATGACGATGTATTCGTGCTTGCCCAAGTGCCCGTTGCCATAGTGGCGGTCACGGGTCAGGCCAGCGAAGTCGGCCACGATCGCATCACGCGTCTTGGTCAAACGGTTAAACAACGTGGACTTGCCAACGTTGGGGCGGCCCACCAGGGCCAATACGGGTTTCAAAACTTATTCCTTAAACATTCCCAATTACGGGAGTTGCAGGCCTGTCACGCGACCTTCGCGTGTGACCAACACATAACGCTCACCCGCCAAAACAGGCGCAGCAGCGAGTTCGCTGCCTTCCAGCTTGACGCGGTTGAGCAAGGCACCATCGGCCAATGACAAGACATACAGCCAACCGCCGTCGTCTGCCGCCAACACGCCACGAGGCGTGACCAAAGGCGCACTGAGCACACGATATTTCAGACGTTCGGTTTCCCAAACGCGCTCGCCGTTGTTGCGGTTCCAGGCCTGAACCACGCCGTTCGCGAGTCCAGCAATGAGCACGTTCTCGTTGCCGCTCACGCCTCGGGCGCCTGCTGCGGCACGGGTCCACACGCCCTGCCCGCTTTGGGCATTGACGCAACCGATTTGTGACTGAAAGGCACGCACACAAACGCTGTCGCCCAAACGGTCGGTCGGGCTCAGCAAGTCCACCAAACGCTCGACGTCATTGGTACCACGCGGCGAAGCAATGGCCGATTCCCAGCGAATCACGCCGGTGTTGGGGTTCAGGCCCACCAAGCGACCGGCAAAACCAGTGATCAAGGTGTCTTTGAAGGCCATCAACACGCCGGCTTGCTTGAGCACCAAAGGCTCGCCGGTGCGTTGCTGGGTCCACAACTTGGCCCCTGAGCTGCCATCGAAAGCGAGCACTGAGCGATCAGCTGTGAGCACGAACACGCGCGCCCCTGCCACCAAAGGCGCGGTAAACGACTGCGCAGGCAAGGTCTGACGCCATTGCACTTGGCCATCACGCATGACCACCAACTGGTTGTCACGGGTGATGATGGCGGCTTGTTGACCATCACTGCCCACACCCGCGGCAATGGGCTGCTTCAAATTCAAACGCCACACGTCTTTGCCCGTGGCGGCATCCAGCATCGCCACGACGCCTTCGCTGTTGGCCAACGCCACACGGCCTTCACGCGCCGTCACCACCAAGGGAAAATTGACTTCGCCCAATGCGGTCGACCAGCTGGTGCGCACATCTTGCAGCACCGACACGACCGGAATATCTGCCGGTTTTGGTCGCGACGACGAACATGCCGCCAGTGCCAAACACACAGCGGCATAAGCCAGACGTGACATCACAAGCGCGGCGTTGAATTTCACTTCTTAGACTCCACAGCAGCTTTTTCTTCGGGGTCGGCCCCCAAAGCTGCGAGTTTGACGGCCACCAAACGGCGGTATTCAGCGTTGGGCTCCAAGCCTTTCCAAGCGTCTTGGTAATGCTTCACGGCTTCTTGGGGCTTGCCTTCGAGCATGTCGAGGTCACCCAAACGGTCGGCCATCAAAGGCGCAAACGCTGCAGGCACTTTGGCGGTGAGTTGCTTGCGCGCATCGTCGAATGCTTTTTCTTCAATCAGCAAGGCTGCCAAACGCAAACGCGCCAAGGCTTGGTAGCCTTCGTCGCCGGCTTTGTCGCTCACCCATGTCAATTGGGCTTTGGCATCTTTGGCGCGGTCTTTGTCTTGGTACACGCGTGCCGCTAACAATGCCGCTTGTTGCGCATAAGTCGTGCTGGCAAATTTGTCTTTGATGTCGGCCAATGAGCGGTCCAACAAAGGCATGTCGGCGCTCATGGCTGCGCGCTCGACGGTGTCGTACAAGGCGGCAGATTGCGCCGCTTGCTTGACCGAATAGGACTGCCAGCCCATCCAAGCGGCGTAGCTGCCCAGCACGGCAATCAGCACCCATGTGATGAGGTCGCCCCAGCGCTTCCAGAAGTGCTTGAGTTCATCGAGTTGTTCTTGTTCTTCGAGGTCGAGGTGCGAGGCCATAGTGATCAATGCTTACAAAAAGTTACGCGGATTGTAGGACGGCCGCTCAGGCTGCCACGCTTTGAGGCTGGGCAAGGCTTTGCGCCACACACGCGGCGACATCGACGAGTGGCACCGCTTGCTGGGCCCCCACACCGTCACGCAAAGACTTGAGGGTGACTTCGCCACGGGCCAACTCATCGCCCCCAAAAATCAGGGCGAAACGAGCGCCACTGCCATCGGCCTTTTTGAACTGCGATTTCATGCTGCCCATGCCCTCGCCTGCCCCTGCATGCATTTGCACCGACATGCCTTGCGCGCGCAGGGTTTGGATGGTTTTGAACACCACGGGCAACGCGGAGGCGTCAGGCACGATGGCGTACACGTCAGGCCCCACGGCCTCGGGCAATGTGCCCTGCTCTTTGAGCAACTCCAGCACACGCTCCACCCCCAAAGCCCAGCCCACGGCCGGTGCAGGCTTGCCGCCCACTTGCTCGATCAGGTAGTCGTAACGGCCACCGCCGCAGATGGTGCCTTGCGAGCCCAAACGGTCGGTCACGAACTCAAACACCGTGAGGTTGTAGTAATCCATGCCACGCACCAAGCGTGGGTTGATGCGATAGCTCACACCGCTGGCATCCAAAATGGCGCGCACTGCGTTGAAGTGGGCCAACGAGGCCTCCCCCAAAAAGTCCATCAGTTTCGGCGCGGCTTCGACCACAGCTTGAATTGCTGGGTTTTTGGTGTCCAAGATGCGCAGCGGGTTGCTGTGCAAGCGGCGCTTGGCTTCTTCGTCCAGCACATCAAGGTGCTGTTCCAAATGCGTGATCAAGGCGGCGCGGTGCGCGGCGCGCTCGTTGGGCTGACCCAAACTGTTGAGTTCCAAACGCACGTCTTGCAAACCCAACTCTTGCCACAGCGTCGCCGCCAACAAAATGAGTTCGGCATCCACCTCAGCCCCCGGAAAGCCCAAAGCCTCCGCACCGATTTGATGAAACTGGCGATAGCGGCCGCGTTGTGGCCGCTCGTGGCGAAACATCGGGCCCATGTAATACAAGCGCTTGCCGCCGTCGTACAGCATGTTGTGCTCAACCATCGCACGCACGACACCAGCAGTGGCCTCGGGACGCAGCGTGAGTTGCTCGCCGTTCAACCGGTCTTCAAAGGAGTACATCTCCTTTTCCACAATGTCGGTCACTTCGCCCAAGCCACGCACAAACAAAGCGGTGGGTTCGACGATGGGCGTGCGCAAGTTGCGGTACGCGTGACGGGCCATCAAGCCGCGCACTTTGTCTTCGAGCCACTCCCATTGGGCCGAGGCTGGGGGCAACAAGTCGTTCATGCCTTTGACGGCTGTCAGGGCTTGGGCTTTGGCAGTTTTCACGGGCTTGGCTGCGCCGTTGAGGGTGAGTTCAGAAGTCACGTTGAGGTCCAGAGGTCTTCATCACGCTGAGGGCTTAGCCAAAGCGTTTTTCAATGTAGGTTTCGACAATTTGGTGGAACTCTTGGGCGATGTTGTCACCGCGCAAGGTCATGGTTTTTTCGCCATCGATGAACACGGGCGCCGCAGGCGCTTCGCCACTGCCAGGCAAGCTGATGCCAATGTCGGCATGCTTGCTCTCACCCGGCCCGTTGACGATGCAGCCCATCACCGCCACCTTGAGGTTTTCAACCCCTGGGTACTGGGTGCGCCACACGGGCATTTGGGCGCGCAAGAAGTCGTCAATCGACTTGGCCATTTCTTGGAAAGTGGTGCTGGTGGTGCGACCGCAGCCGGGGCACGCGGTCACGCTGGGCACAAAGGTGCGCAGGCCCAAGGCTTGCAAAATTTCAGAGGCAATCACCACCTCTTGCGTGCGGGCTTCGCCGGGCTGAGGCGTGAGCGAGACACGGATGGTGTCGCCAATGCCCTCTTGCAGCAAGATGGACAAGGCCGTGGCGGAAGCCACCGTGCCCTTCGTCCCCATGCCTGCTTCGGTGAGCCCTAAGTGCAGCGGATAGTTGCAGCGCTGCGCCAACTCGCGATACACCGCAATCAGGTCTTGCACGCCACTGACTTTGCAGCTGAGCAAAATTTGGTTCGCCGACATGCCCATGCTCTGCGCCAATTTGGCCGAGTCAATGGCCGAGGTGATCAGCGCTTCGTACATCACTTGCTTGGCTTCGAAGGGCTTGGCACGCAATGCGTTTTCGTCCATCAACTTGGCGAGCAACTCTTGGTCCAAACTGCCCCAATTCACGCCAATGCGCACGGCTTTGTTGTAGCGCATCGCCGCTTCAATCATTTGGCCGAATTGCTTGTCGTGTTTGTCGCCTTTGCCCACATTGCCGGGGTTGATGCGGTACTTCGACAACGCTTGCGCACAGTCAGGAAACTCAGTCAACAAACGGTGGCCGTTGTAATGGAAGTCGCCAATCAACGGCACGTTGATGCCCATGCGATCGAGTTGCTCACGCACATGTGGCACAGCTGCGGCAGCCTCAGGCGTATTGACCGTGATGCGCACCAGCTCTGAACCGGCCAAAGCCAATTCTTTGATTTGAATGGCTGTGCCAATCGCGTCGACCGTGTCGGTGTTGGTCATGGACTGCACGCGCACAGGCGCATCACCGCCCACCGTGACCACATGGTCACCCCACGCCACGCGGGCTTGCAGACTGTGTCGCGCCTTGGGCTGCGACATGGCAATACCGCAGGGTGCTGCTGATTCAGCGGCCATTCACGCCTCCTGTTGCGCTGGCGGGAACTTGTGCTGCGGCAGGTGTCACGGCAGAAACTGGCGCCACCATCGATTGAACGGAAGTGACCACCACATGCGCAGGCGTGACATCCGTTGTCACAGCAGACGCGGCAGGAACGGCCGGCACCACAGGCTGCACAGACTCCGTCACAGGGGCGACCACCGCCTCCGCAGGCGTTGCGTCGTTGCGGCCAAACAACGCTTGAACATCTGGCCAAAATGCCAGCACCAAGGCCACCAACAGCGCCAAAACGGCGCCGCCACGCATGGGCGTGAACAAACCCGCCGTCGTCAACAACTTCGATTGCGGCAAAAACGAGGGACGCTGCAATGGAAAATCAATCCCACGCTCGTCTTTAGGCGCCAAGCGCGAGACGTCTTGTCCTGGCAGCAAGGCCAACACAGGCGCAGCGTCCACCTTGAGAATGCGACACACCGCCAACGCCAACGCACGCGCAAACATCGCGTCGGGCAACTCATCCAAACGGTCATTTTCAAGCGACTCCAGCTTGCTGACAGGCACCTTCAACGAACTGGCCAAGATGTCAATTTGCACATCTTGCGTTTCGCGGTAATGGCGCAGCAACGCACCGGCGGTTTGTATCGCCACGGCATGTGAATCCACCTGAACATCAGATGTTTGAGATTCAGAAGAGGTCGAAATATCTTGGGTCATTGGTCTTGAAATTTACCCTGAGCCAGCGCAAGCGCTTGGGTCGAGTTGGGAAAGGACTGGTTCAATTGTTGTGTAAGGCGGCGCTGCTCTTGGGGCTGCGCCAAGGCGCGAGCCAACTGAATGCCCAGCCAAAGGCTTTCAGCGCTGGCTTGCGTCGAACTGTTGAGGGCACCCAGCATGGCTTGAGCGCGTGACGCATCGTTATTTTGCCAATCCAACACGGCCAATTGATAACGAACCACGGGATTGGTGGGTTCAAGAGCCAGCGCAGCCTCAAAACTGCCTCGCGCCTGCATTTTTTGGCCCGCACGAAGCTGGCATACGCCCAGCGCCATCCAGCTTTTGCCAGCTTGGCGGTAGTTGGGTTGCGCGATAGCTTGCATCAGCTGCGTTTGCGCCATGTCGAAACGGTCTTGCTGGCACAAAAACCAACCGTAGTTGTGCTGTACATCGGCCAAATCAGCGGACGTTGAGGGCGGTTGAGACGCCAGTTGCAAGGCGTGCTCAAAACTTTGTTGCGCCAACACCGAGGCATTCGCCCGCTGATGAATGAGGCCAATCAAGCTGAACGCCTGCGGGTAGGTCGGGTCAATCTGCAAGGCAGCTCGCGCTTCTTGCATCGCCGCATCCGATTGGTTTTGTTCAAAGTAAGCCGAGGCCAAGGCCAAGCGACGCATGGCGCGTTGGCGTAGCGCATCGGGCTCGGGCGTGGTCAGGGCATCCAAACGCGCTTGGGCGTCTTGCCTAGGTGAGTGACACGCTTGTAGACCCAACAGACACCCAACCAAGGCCAAAAGCCCCCCCGTTTTGATGAGCTGCAGCGCGCCCAAGCGCCCGTTCATGAGGGCACCTGTTTGAGCGCAATCACACGCTGCTTGGCCATGCGCGAAGCCGCATCGGTGCGGTCTTTGACGTCACCTGCCAGCTGACCACAAGCGGCATCGATGTCGTCACCACGGGTTTTACGCACCGTGGTGATGATGCCAGCCGCACTGAGTTGTTCGGCAAAGGCTTTGACGGTCGCGGCGCTGGAGCGCGTGAGCCCAGAGGCTGGAAATGGGTTGAACGGAATCAAGTTGAACTTGCACGACACGCCTTGCGCCAACCCACGCTGGGGACGGACCAAATCAATCAAGGCTTGTGCATGTTCGGGCTGGTCATTCACGCCATCCAGCATGCAGTATTCAAAGGTGATGAAGTCGCGTGGCGCATGTGCCAAGTAGCGACGGCATGCGTCCATCAACTCGTGCAAAGGGTATTTGCGGTTGAGTGGTACCAAGTTGTCGCGCAAGCCGTCGGTGGGCGCATGCAGTGACACGGCCAAGGCGACGGGGCAATCTTCGCCCAAGCGGTCCATCATGGGCACCACGCCCGAGGTGGACACCGTCACACGACGGCGCGACAGGCCGTAACCATGGTCGTCCAACATGGCGCGCAAGGCAGGCACCAAGGCGCTGTAGTTTTGCAGCGGTTCACCCATGCCCATCATCACCACATTGGAGATGACGCGGTCGGTGGTGTTGAACTGTTTGCGAAGCGTGTGCTCAGCAAACCACAGCTGCGACAAGATTTCGCCTGTGGTGAGATTGCGGCTGAAGCCTTGATGCCCTGTCGAGCAAAAGCGGCAACCCACGGCGCAACCCGCTTGCGACGAGATGCACAAGGTGCCTCGGTCGTCTTCAGGAATAAACACGGTTTCAACGGCGTTGCCGTCGCCCACGTCGAACAACCATTTGATAGTGCCATCGGCGGAATCGTGTCTGGAAATGGGGGTCAGGGGTAAAACCTGAGCACAGGTTTTGAGCTTTTCTCGCAGCGACTTGGCCAGATCACTCATCTGATCAAAATCTTGCGCGCCCTTTTGATGAATCCAGCGAAACAACTGTGTGGCGCGAAAGCGCTTTTCGCCCAGCTGTTCACAAAAAACGGCCAAACCGTCGAGATCAAAATCAAGCAGGTTGGCCGTCATTTTTTTTACGCTGCCGTCGTTGTTACCAACCACAGCAAACTTTCTTTACTTACCGTAAACGTTCATGCCAGCGAAGAAGAAGCCGATTTCAACAGCGGCAGTCTCAGCGGCGTCGGAACCGTGCACAGCGTTGGCATCGATGCTGTCAGCGAAGTCAGCGCGGATGGTGCCAGGTGCAGCGTCTTTAGGGTTGGTTGCGCCCATCAAGTCACGGTTTTTCAAGATTGCGCCTTCGCCTTGCAACACTTGGATCATGACAGGGCCAGAGACCATGAAGTCGACCAAGTCTTTGAAGAAAGGACGTGCAGCGTGCACAGCGTAAAACGCTTCAGCTTCGCCGCGTGACAGGTGAGCCATGCGAGCGGCGATGACCTTCAAGCCAGCAGCTTCGAAACGGGCGTAGATTTGACCGATGACGTTCTTAGCAACTGCGTCGGGCTTGATGATGGAGAGGGTACGTTCGATAGCCATGTTGGAATTTTCCTTGTTTGACGTTTTAAAAACTGAGTTCGACAAAAGCGAAGCCCATTATTTTAACCGCTCAAAGGGTTTCCCCCTGAGCATTTGTGATGCTTTTAGCCTGGATCAACGGCCGTTGCGGCCTCGGCCAAAACTGCCGCCGGGGATGCCGCCGCGTTTGGGAGGACCTGCAGGTGCGGAAGAAGGCTTGCGACCGCCCACCAAGCCCGCTTTGAAAGCCTTGTGGCCGTCTTTTTTACGTTGACGCTCCATCGCGTAGCTGTCGGCACCGATGTAGCCCACCGAGGTTTGCATTGGATCGGGCTGCTGCACGGCCACGGGCTCAGGTTTGCCTCGGCCACCGCGTTTGCGATCGCTCATCACCAAACGCTCAGGACCGCGCGGACGCTCATCCGGTGCGCGTGGCATCGAGGGGCGTGGGCCCACGCTGTTGCCACGGCGGCGGCTGTTCGCGCGCTCGGTGCGGTTGTTTTGTGAGGGACCGCTGGCCATTGGCGCTTCTGCGCCTGCCGCTTCCATCAAAGCGCGGATGTCACGCTCGCCCAGCTCCACAAAGGCGCCGCGCTTCAAACCGCGTGGCAACACCATGGCGCCGTAGCGGATACGAATCAAACGGCTCACAGCGTGACCCACAGCTTCGAACATGCGACGCACTTCGCGGTTGCGGCCTTCAGAAATGGTGACGCGGTACCAGCAGTTAGACCCTTCACCACCGCCCTCTTCGATCGAGCCGAATTGCGCCGGGCCGTCGTCCAGCTGAATGCCGGTGACGAGTTGTTCTTTTTGATCTTTGCTGAGCTTGCCCAACGAACGCACGGCGTATTCGCGCTGCAAGCCAAAGCGGGGGTGCATCAACTGGTTGGCCAATTCGCCCGAGCTGGTGAACAGCAACAAACCTTCGGTGTTCAAGTCCAAACGACCGACCGACTGCCACTTGCCTTGGTACAGGCGAGGCAGACGGCGAAACACCGTGGGGCGGTTTTGAGGATCGTCCATGGTCACCACTTCGCCGGCAGGCTTGTGGTACGCGATCACACGGGGCGGCGGCGGCGCAATGCGCACTTTGAGCTGACGCCCGTTGACCTTGATTTGGTCACCAAACTGCACGCGTTGACCCGTGTGAGCCACCTCGTTGTTCACGGCCACATGGCCGTCGGCGATCAAACGCTCCATCTCAATGCGCGAGCCCAAGCCCGATTGGGCTAAGACTTTGTGCAGCTTGGGCGATTCGGGCTGGGGCAAGAGCACGCGCTTTTCAGGTGCGGCATCGGCACGGATCAGCTCGGCGTCAAATTCGCCGGAGACCACGTCGTCAAAGTCGAACGCGGCGTCATCGGCGTCAAAAGCGGCAGCGTGTTCTGGCGTGCCCCCGTGGTTGTGGTTTTCAGTGTTCATGGGGTTCATCGCCAGGTGTGGCGGGTTCGCTAGGGAAAGAAAGGTGAAAGACTTCGGGCTCGCCCAAGTCGGCAGCCAACAAGCCACCCGCTTCGGGTTCGGCACTGGGAGGCGCGGTGTCAACAGGCGCATCCAGCACCATGTTCATTTGCAGGCTGGGATCGTCCTCGCCCAAACGGGCAAAGGCGTTGGCTTGGGCTTGGGCGGAGTCGTAAATGGGCAGTTGGTCCAAGGAGGCCAAGCCCAAATCGTCCAAAAACTGGCGGGTGGTGGCGAACAAGGCAGGACGCCCCACCGTTTCGCGGTGCCCAATGACTTCGACCCAGCCGCGATCTTCCAACTGCTTGATCACCAAAGAGTTGATGGTCACGCCGCGCACATCTTCCATATCGGCGCGGGTCACGGGCTGACGGTAGGCAATGATGGCCAAGGTTTCCAAGGCAGCACGGCTGTATTTAGGCGGCTTTTCGGGATTCAAACGGTCCAAATACTGTCGCATTTGAGGGCGACTTTGAAAACGCCAGCCCGAAGCGACCTGCACCAACTCGACGCCACGTTGCGCCCAGTCGAGTTGCAGCTCTTCCAGCAGCATTTTGATCGTGTCAGTGCCCAAATCGTCTGCGAACAGCACGCGCAAATCGCGCACTTGAATCGGCTGATGCGAGCAAATCAAAGCGGTCTCAAGGACACGCTTGGCATCCACGGTGTTCATCGTGAGAGTTCCCGAGGTCAGGGGGTCGAGGAAAGTGCCCCGAAACATGTCTCGGGGCCAGTAAGGCAAAGCTCAAGTGGACAGGGCCAATTGTTGTTGTAGCGTTCGCGAAGTCAGAGCCAAGGGGCTCACCGCTTTCACAAGCGGGTGCTGAATTGTAACGGCAAGTGGCCTGAGCACCTGTTCAAGACGCCAAGGCCCACGATTTCAAGGCTTTTTGAGTGCCAGTGCATCCAACAAGGCCACCATATCTGCAGGCAATGGCGCCTCAAATGAAAGTGCCTTGCCGGTGATGGGATGCTCGAAGCTCAATCGAAACGCATGCAACGCTTGACGATCAATGCCCAAGGTCATGGGACCGGCATACAAAGAGTCGCCCACCAACGGATGACCAATGTGGGCCATGTGCACACGAATTTGATGCGTGCGACCGGTGTGCAAGGTGCATTGCACCAAACACGCCTCTTCTTGGCTGGCCAAACAATCAAAAGTGGTGTGGGCTTCTTTGCCGGGCAGACGCTCCAAATCAACCACGGCCATGCGCAGGCGGTTGCGGTAGTCGCGGCCAATGCCCGCCACCACATCGCGGTTGGGGTTGCCATTCCACTTGCGGTAGGCCACGGCCAAGTACTCGCGGTGCACGTCACGGGCTGCAATTTGCTCGACCAAAGCGTCCATGCAGCGACGGGTGCGCGCCACCACCATCAAACCGCTGGTGTCCTTGTCCAAACGGTGCACGATGCCGGCACGCGGCAACATCACCGCCTGTGGATCCAAGGCCAACAAGCCGTTGAGCAAGGTGCCACTCCAGTTGCCAGGTGCGGGATGCACCACCAAACCCGCAGGCTTGTTCAAGATGCGCAAATCGTCGTCTTCGTACACCACGTCCAAAGCAATATCTTCGGGTTTGAAGGCCTGACTTTGAGGCGTGGGACGCAAGGCGACGTGGTAGCGCTCGCCCATGCGCACTTTGCTGGAAGCTTTGGTCACCTCACGTGGCGTCGGCATCACGCAGGTCACACAACCTTCGGCCAACAACTGCTGCGAATAGCTGCGCGAGAACTCGGGCAGCAACAAAGCCAAGGCACGGTCTAAACGCTCACCGTGCAGGGTGGTGGGAATGTCGAGCTCGCGCCACTCGATCTCGGGACCGTCCACCAGATCAACGTGTTCGTCTGGCAAAACATCCTCAAGGCTTGAGGGTGTGGCGGTCGGCTGTGCCGATAGAATGGTTTGTCTTTGCTTCAAGAAAGTGGCCTGTGGTGTTACGCCTTCAATTATCGGCTGTGTGGATGGCTCTCGGAATGTCTGCGGCCATTCTTTTATCGGGTTGTGCCCAAAACTACGACCAGACCTCCACGTGGAGCGTGGACAAGCTGTACCAAGAAGCCAAAGATGAGCTCGCTGCTGGCGGCTACGACAAGGCCATTGGTTATTACGAAAAGCTCGAAGGCCGTGCAGCGGGAACGCCTCTGGCCCAGCAAGCCCAACTCGACAAAGCATGGGCACAGTACAAAACCAACGAACCCATTCAGGCCGTGGCCACGCTGGATCGCTTCATCAAGTTACACCCCGCTAGCCCTGCGCTGGACTATGCGCTGTACCTCAAAGGCGTGGTGAACTTCAATGACAACTTAGGGTTGTTCTCCACCCTCGCCCAGCAAGACTTGGCGGAGCGTGACCCCAAGCAAGCCAAAGAATCGTTTGAAGCATTTCGTGAATTGACCACCCGATTCCCGCAATCGAAATATGCCGAAGACGCGCGCCTGCGCATGGCGTACATCAAAAACTCGCTGGCTCGCTCAGAGGTTTATGTGGCGCGCTATTACTTTCAACGCGGTGGCTACGTGGCAGCCATCAACCGTGCGCAAGCCGCTGTTCAAGAATTTCGCGATGTACCTGCGGTAGAAGAAGCGCTGTTCATCTTGTACCAGTCGTACGACAAGCTCGGTTTGGTTCAGCTGCGCGACGACACACGTCGCGTGCTCGAAGCCACGTATCCAGACAGTGTGTTTTTGTACCCCGAACGTGTGGCGGCTAAAAAGCCGTGGTGGAAACTCTGGTAACTCACACGGGCTTGAGCGCATCCAGCGCTTGAGCCAAGTCCGCGTCACTGCCGAGTTGACGCATGGGTGGCAAAGCGGCAATCAAGCGTCGACCGTAGCCGGTTGTCACCAACCGGTTGTCACACAACACCAGCACGCCTTGGTCGGTTTCGCGACGAATCAACCGACCTGCGCCCTGCTTCAAGGCCACCACAGCCTCGGGCACAAAATAATCATTGAACGGGCTGCGCCCCTGCGCCTCTAAGCGTTTGCCACGCGCCTCCACCAACGGGTCGTTGGGCGGTGGGAACGGCAACTTGTCGATGATGACGAGTTGCAAGGCATCCCCGGGCACATCAAAACCTTCCCAAAACGTGGCAGATGCCACCAACACGCAACCGCCCTCGCCCGCTTGGGCTCCGTCGCGGAATCGCTCCATCAAATGGCGCTTGGGCCATTCGCCTTGCACCAGCACCTCGATGCCTGAGCCGTCGAGTTGCTGCTTCATCACATCGCCAATGGCGCGCAAGGCACGCAGCGTGGTGGTGAGCACCAAGGTACGGCCCCCCAAACGACGTGCCGCATCGCTGGCCAGCTGAGCCACTTGCGCACTGTGCGCCGGATCGTTGGGCTTGACCAACTGACGCGGCACATACAACGCGGCCTGCGCGGGGTAATCAAACGGGCTACTCACGCGCAACACCTGCGCCGACTCTAGGCCGCAAGGCTCGGTGAACCAGCGCAAACGCGGGTCATCGCCCAAGGTGGCAGACGTGAAAATCCAGCTGCGGGGTCGCGTGTCTTCGGCTGGGCGTTGGCGAACGGGATAAGCGTCTGCATCGTCATCGCGAGCCCCGTCATGTTCGGCAAAAAGCCTCTCAGGCTCTGCAAAAGCTTCAGGCTCGTCTTGCCAAGGTGCTTCATCCTCTTGGCCAATGTCTTTGACGCCAACGCCTTGCGTCAGCAGACGATCGCGCACCGTGGTCGCAATGTCGAGCGGTGCCTCCATGAGACGAATTTGCGATGCACTGACGTCCACCCAACGCACAGCGTCGTGCGCGCACGGTTCTAAAAATGCCTGCACACGTTTGGCAATTTCGGCCACACGCTCAAACAAGCGCATGAAGTCGGGTGCGATTTCGCTCACAGTTTCCAAGGCACGCAATGCTTGCAAACAAGCCGCGCCCACGTCGTGCAAGGACTGTTGCCAAGCGCCGGGGTGAATGTCTTCGGGCGACTCGCCCACCCAACGTAACTTGGATGCCCCCTGGCGCTTGCCGACCACCAAACGCAATTCACGCGCTGATCGCTCCAGCGCCGATGCCGTGCCCTGCCAGTCGGCCAAGCCGCGTGCCAACTGCAAACCTGTCGCCAACACATCGCGCGTGATGTCCAACAATTGGGCTGTGCCAATTTGGTTGCCTAAGAAGTTAACGCCGGTTTCGTTGAGCTGATGGGCTTCATCAAAAATCACCACGCGCACGCTGGGCAACAACTCGGCCATGCCCGACTCACGGACCGCCATATCGGCAAAGAACAGGTGGTGGTTGATGACCACCACGTCAGCCCCCAACGCCTCGCGACGTGCGGCATTGACGAAACAGGTCTTGAACTTCGGGCACTGCGAGCCCAAACAGTTTTCACGGTTGGAGGTGATGAGTGGAATCAGTGGCGAGCGTTCATCCAAACCGGGCAACTCGGCCAAATCACCACTGCGGGTCGCCATCGACCACGTTTCGACGCGCGACAGCAAATGCGCCGTGTGACGGTCGGTGGCGCTGTGGTCTTCGCGCGCGAGCGCCATGCGGTGGGTGCATAAATAACTGGAGCGACCTTTGAGCAACGCCAAACGCACGGGCAAGTTCAAGGCTTTGACCAAGCGTGGCAAGTCACGGGCGTACAACTGGTCTTGCAGCGCTTTGGTCGCGGTGGACAGCAACACACGTTCACCACTCAGCAAAGCTGGCACCAAGTACGCGAAAGTCTTGCCCACACCCGTGCCCGCTTCGACCACCAAACTGCCCCCCAAGGCCACCACATCGGCCACGGCCAAAGCCATGTCTGTTTGACCTTGACGAGGCTGAAAATGGTCGGTGCTGCGCGCCAACACGCCCAACGGCGCAAAGGCTTCTTGCACCATGTCGCGCAAGGGATGGCTCATTGGCTGGCTCCGCGCGCAGGCAAGGAAGCAGCAGGCGGTTTGTCGCGCTGACGCAGTTTTCTCTCTTGATCAGCACGGCGCTGTGCAGCCTCGCGCTGCTTTTGTTCGTAGGCTTCGCGCTGCTGACCTCGCTCGGCGTGGTCCGCCTGCTTTTGCGCGGCACGATCCGCCAACGCTTTGGCGTTTTGGGCGGCATCCGAGGGCCGTGTTTGGGCCCTCTCGAGGGCCAACGCGCTGTTCTCTGCGGCGCGACGCTCCGCCTCCTCAGCTTTGAGGCGTCGCTCTAGGGCATTGAACGCGATCTCGTCTTTTCGCAACAACGCATGCGCTTGCAAGCGCCGTTCACGGGCTTGCAAACGACAGCTGGTGACATCAAATTTCTGATAACAAACCGCCATCTCTTGGTTGTAGGCGGCCTCCAACTGCTGACGACGTGCGATCAACTGTTGACTCTGCGCTGCGCGTTCGGCCACCGAAGCCACCGAGGCACTGGCTGGGTCTGCCGCCGCTTGCAAGGCTTCTTGAGCGCCTGCACTGACCATGCAGCCCAACACCAGCACCCATGACGTGAGAACCCATCGTTTCATGTGAGCGAGGTGTCCACCATGCGTCGCTCCAAGGCCAAAAACTCGGCCGACTGCATCTCGTTCAAACGAGACACCGTGCGCGGAAATTCGTGCGCCATGGGGCCTTCGGTGTACAGCGCCTCAGGCGCGACAGCCGCCGACATCATCAGCTTCACGCGACGGTCGTACAGCACGTCAATCAACCAGGTGAAGCGGCGCGCTTCTGCGGCCTTGTTCACCGGCATGTGCGGTACGTCGCTGAGCAACACGGTGTGAAATTGGCTGGCGATCTCCAAGTAATCGTTTTGCGAGCGAGGGCCACCACACAACTCTTTGAAATCGAACCACACCAAGCCGCCTGCACGACGGCGTGCTTTGATTTCGCGGGCTTCGATGTGCAACACGGGGTCTTCGTCCGGACATTCGGCCAAGCGTTTGAACGCGTCAGTCATGGCCGCATCGGCCTTTTCGCCCAAAGGTCGCAGATACAACTCCACCTGTTCCAAGGTGCGACGGCGGTAATCGGTCCCGTTGTCCACGTTGATCACATCCAACGAACGGTTGAGCAACTCGATGGCCGGCATGATGCGGTCACGGTGCATACCGCCCGGGTACAAGTCATCAGGCTTGAAGTTAGAGGTCGTCACAAAGCCCACGCCGTTTTGAAACAAAGCGTCGAGCAAACGGTGCAAGATCATGGCGTCGGTGATGTCGGCCACATGAAACTCATCAAAGCAAATCAGCTTGTAGCGCTTGGACATGCGTTTGCCCAACACATCCAACGGGTTCACCGTGCCTTGCAACTCGCGCAACTCGCGGTGCACCTCGCGCATGAACTCATGAAAATGCAACCGCGTTTTGCGCTTGATTGGCACCGCGTCGTAAAAGCAATCCATCAAAAAGCTCTTGCCGCGCCCCACCCCACCAAACATGTACACGCCACGTGGAATGGGCGGACGGTTGACCAGTTTTTTCAACGGGCTTGAACGCTTCTCTTTGTACGCGGCCCACTCGTTGGCGCAGCGCTCTAGCGCATCAATGGCACGCAGCTGGGCGGGATCGCTTTGGAAGCCACGAATTTCGAGTTCTTTGAGGTAGTTTTGATGGACGGACATAGCGGGGTGTATTGTGCCTTGCTGACAAAAAAGCCCGCTGTCGCCAGCGGGCTTCTTCCACACGATAGAGGGTGAACTTGGTTTAGAAGTTCAACGTGCGCTTATCCACGGCCAAAGCCGCTTCTTTCGTCGCCTCGCTCAAGCTGGGGTGTGCGTGGCAGATACGTGCGATGTCTTCGGCCGAAGCCTTGAATTCCATCGCCACCACGGCTTCAGAGATCAACTCAGAAGCCATGGGGCCCACGATGTGCACGCCCAAGATTTCGTCGGTCGTGGCATCGGCCAAGAACGTCACCATGCCGGTGGTGTCACCCAAAGCGCGTGCACGGCCGTTCGCGAGGAACGGGAATGTGCCAGCTTTGTACGCCACGCCGTCGGCTTTGAGCTGCTGTTCCGTGCGGCCCACCCAAGCGATTTCGGGGCTGGTGTAGATGACCCAAGGAATGGTGTTGAAGTTCACATGACCGTGTTGACCCGCAATACGCTCGGCCACGGCAACGCCTTCTTCTTCGGCCTTGTGTGCGAGCATGGGGCCACGCACCACGTCACCCACCGCCCACACGCCAGGCACGTTGGTTTTGCAGTCACCGTCCACCACGATGGCACCGCGCTCGTCGAGCTGCAAGCCCACGGCTTCGGTGTTCAAGCCAATGGTGTTGGGCACGCGACCGATCGAGATGATCAGCTTGTCGGCGTCGAGCACCACAGCTTCGCCCTTGGCGTTGGTGTAGTTGACCGTCACGCCTTTTTTGCCATTGACGATCTCGCCGACTTTGACGCCGAGTTCGATCTTCAAACCTTGCTTGTCGAAAGCTTTCTTGGCTTCCTTGGCGATTTGCTCATCGACAGCGCCCAAGAATGTGGGCAGGCCTTCGAGGATGGTGACTTCAGAGCCCAGACGACGCCAGACCGACCCCATTTCCAAGCCAATCACGCCGGAACCAATCAAGGCAAGCTTCTTGGGCACGCCACCCAAACGCAGCGCGCCGTCGTTGGACAAGACGTTGACTTCGTCAAACGGCGTACCAGGCAACGCACGCGCGTTAGAACCGGTCGCAATGATGATGTTCTTGCCAGTGATGACTTCTTCCGCCTTGCCTGCCACGTTGATTTCGTGACCGGCTTCGGTGGTTTTAACGAACGAACCGCGGCCGTGGAAGAAAGTGACCTTGTTTTTCTTCAACAAGTACAAGATGCCATCGTTGTTTTGTTTCACAACGGTGTCCTTTCGGGCAATCATCTTGGCCACGTCCATCTTCACGCCTGTGGCGGTGATGCCGTGTTCAGCAAAGTGGTGGTTGGCATGGTCAAAGTGCTCGCTGGACTGCAGCAAAGCCTTAGACGGGATGCAACCCACATTGGTGCAAGTGCCGCCGGGCGCTGGGCCACCGGCTGCGTTTTTCCACTCGTCGATACAAGCGACTTGGAAACCGAGTTGTGCAGCACGAATGGCTGCGATGTAGCCACCGGGGCCACCGCCAATGACGACGACGTCGAATTGTTTAGACATGTGAATCCTTTAATTTATTTGGCAACCCGCGGAACTGGCTTTGCCAGGCCGCTGGGTTGGCCCCCTTGAGGGGGGATTCGGCGACACGCAGTGCGCCGTAAACGGGGGTGATCAGATATCAAACAGCAAGCGAGCTGGATCTTCCAGCGCTTCTTTCATCGCCACCAGACCCAAGACAGCTTCGCGGCCGTCAATGATGCGGTGGTCATACGACATCGCGAAGTAGTTCATCGGACGAACCACGACTTGACCGTTTTCCACCATGGCGCGGTCTTTGGTGGCGTGCACGCCAAGAATCGCAGACTGTGGTGGGTTGATGATCGGCGTCGACATCATGGAGCCGAAGGTGCCGCCGTTGGAGATCGAGAACGTACCGCCGGTCATCTCTTCGAGACCCAGCTTACCGTCACGGGCTTTCGCGCCGAATTCAGCAATTTTCTTCTCGATGTCGGCAAAGCTCATTTGGTCAGCGTTGCGCAAAATAGGCACCACCAAACCGCGTGGCGAACCCACCGCGATACCAATATCGAAGTAGCCGTGGTAGACGATGTCGTTGCCGTCGACCGATGCGTTCAAGACGGGGAATTTCTTCAAGGCGTGCACAGCGGCCTTGACGAAGAAGCTCATGAAGCCAAGCTTCACGCCGTGTTCCTTCTCGAAGCGCTCTTGCATGCGCTTGCGCATGTCCATGACGGGTGCCATGTTGATTTCGTTGAAGGTGGTCAGAATGGCGTTGGTCGATTGCGATTGCAACAAACGCTCAGCCACGCGAGCACGCAGACGTGTCATGGGCACGCGTTGCTCTGGACGCTCGCCCAAAGCCACCGCAGGTGCGGCCACTTGCGGCAAAGCCTTGGTCGGCACGCCTGTTGGAATGACAGCAGCCGTCGACTGCACGCCACCGGCCACCGCAGACAACACATCACCTTTGGTGATGCGACCGTCTTTGCCTGTGCCCGACACGGAGCCAGCGGCCAAGTTGTTGTCAGCCATCAGCTTGGCAGCAGCAGGCATAGCCACGCCAGCTTTGCTGTTCGACGCTGCGGCAGCAGCAGCCACGGGTGCAGCAGCGGGGGCGGCTGCAGGTGCGGCAGCGGCGGCTGGGGCAGCGGCGCCCACTTTGCCGTCGGTGTCGATGCGCGCGATGAGCTGTTCAGCAGCCACAGTGCCGCCGTCAGCGACAACGATTTCACACAACACGCCAGCAGCAGGTGCGGGCACTTCGAGCACGACTTTGTCGGTTTCGATGTCGATCAAGATTTCGTCAGCGGCGACGGACTCGCCCACTTTCTTTTTCCATTGCAGCATGGTGGCTTCGGCCACGGACTCAGACAGCTGAGGAACTTTGACTTCGATGATTGCCATATCTATTCTTTCTGTATTTCGGTATTCGATGTGAACGATTTATTTGGTGAGCACGAAGCCCTTGAGCTTGGCAAACGCACCTTCCACCAGCGCTTTTTGCTGCTCTTGGTGCAAGTGTGAGTAACCCACGGCAGGAGATGCCGAAGCTGCACGACCTGAGTAACCGAGCTTTTGACCCGACGACATGTTTTCGTGGATGTAGTGCTGCACGAAGAACCATGCGCCTTGGTTTTGTGGCTCGTCTTGCGTCCACACCAACTCGGTGGCGTTGGGGTACTTCTTGAGTTCAGCGGCAAACGCTTTGTGTGGGAAGGGATACAGCTGTTCGGCGCGCAAAATCGCCACGTCGTCCGCACCCAACTCTTCACGCTTCTTGACCAAGTCGTAATAGACCTTGCCCGAGCACACCAACACGCGTTTGACCTTGTCGGCCTTGAGCGCTTTGTTCTCAGGAATCACGGTTTGGAACGAACCTTTGGTGAACTCAGACACAGGCGATGTCGCGTCTTTGTTACGCAGCAACGACTTGGGTGTGAAGATGATCAAAGGCTTGCGCAAGTCGCGCACCATTTGGCGACGCAACACGTGGAAGATCTGGCTGGCCGTGGTGGGCTGCACGATCTGCATGTTGGTGTCCGCAGCCAATTGCATGAAGCGCTCGAGGCGTGCAGAGCTGTGCTCTGGGCCTTGGCCTTCGTAGCCGTGTGGCAGCATCAATGTCAAACCGTTCACACGGCCCCACTTCACTTCGCCAGAGGCGATGAACTGGTCAATCACCACCTGAGCGCCGTTGGCGAAGTCGCCGAACTGGGCTTCCCAAATGACCATCGTGTTGGGGTCGTTCGAGGCGTAGCCGTATTCGAAGCCCAACACCGCTTCTTCCGACAAGATCGAATCGATCACAACGAACGGAGCTTGGTTCTCGGTGACGTTTTGCAGGGCAACGTACGTGCCGGTGTCCCACTTTTCACGCTTTTGGTCGTGAATCACGGCGTGGCGGTGTGTGAACGTGCCACGGCCGCAATCTTCACCTGACAAACGCACGGGGTAGCCGCTGGCCACCAACGAGGCGAACGCCATGTGCTCGCCCATGCCCCAATCCACCGGCGTGTCGCCACGGCCCATCGCGGCACGGTCGTCGTACACCTTTTTCACCAACTGGTGAGGCGTGACGGATGCGGGGATGGTGGTGATCTTCTCAGCCAAGCGCTTCCACTCGGACATCGGGATGGCGGTGTCGCCAGCATCGGTCCACTTCTTGCCCATGAAAGGCGACCAGTCCACAGTGAACTTGGTCTTGAAGTTGGTCAACACAGGATCATCGGTGTGCTTGCCAGCGTCCAATGCGGCGCGGTAAGCCTTGACCATGTCGTCGCCCAATGTCTCGCCCAAGCCTTGTGTGGCCAACTTGTCGGCGAACAGCTTGCGGGTGCCAGGGTGAGCGGCGATTTTTTTGTACATCAGCGGCTGAGTCAGCGCTGGGGTGTCTTGCTCGTTGTGGCCAAGTTTGCGGAAACACACGATGTCGAGCACCACGTCTTTGCGGAAGGCCATGCGGTATTCGAGGGCCAACTGCGTTGCCAACACCACGGCTTCAGGATCGTCACCGTTGACGTGCAACACAGGGGCTTCGACCATCTTGACGATGTCGGTACAGAACACGCTAGAGCGCATGTCGCGTGGGTCAGACGTCGTGAAACCGATTTGGTTGTTCACGATGATGTGCACCGTGCCACCAGTGGTGTAACCACGGGTTTGGGCCAGCGCCAAAGTTTCTTGGTTCACGCCTTGACCGCCAAACGCGGAGTCACCGTGCACCAACACGGGCAACACTTGGCTGCCTGTGGGGTCAGCGCGGCGGTCCATACGGGCGCGCACAGAACCTTCCACCACAGGGTTGACGATTTCCAAATGCGAGGGGTTGAACGCCAACGACAAGTGGACAGGGCCGCCCACGGTTGACACGTCAGAGCTGAAACCTTGGTGGTACTTCACGTCACCCGCGGGCAACTCTTCGGGTGCGGTGTGGTCGAACTCAGCGAACAAGTCGGCGGGCAACTTGCGCATGGTGTTCACCAACACGTTCAGACGACCACGGTGAGCCATACCGATCACCACTTCTTGCACGCCTTTGAGGCCGGCTTGTTGGATCAGTTCGTCCATCGCAGCGATGAAGCTTTCGCCACCTTCGAGCGAGAAGCGCTTTTGGCCCACGTATTTGGTGTGGAGGTAACGCTCCAAGCCTTCTGCAGCGGTCAGACGCTCGAGAATGGCTTTCTTTTTGTCAGAGTTGAAGTTGGCTTTGCTGCGGATGCTTTCCAACTTCTCTTGCCACCAGCGCTTTTCGCCCATTTCGGACGTGTACATGAACTCGGCGCCCAAGGTGCCGCAGTAGGTTTCACGCAAAGCGTTGAGCAACTCGCGCAAGGACATATTGCTCTTGCCGAAAAAGGTGTTGCTGGTGTCGAACACGGTTTCTTGGTCGGCATCGGTGAAGCCGTAGAAAGCGGGGTCGAGGTCAGGAATGGCTGGGCGCTCAGTGCGCTTCAAGGGGTCCAAATCGGCCCAACGTTGACCGACGTTGCGGTAAGCCGCAATGAGCTGTTGCACCGCCGTGCGCTTGCGACCCATTTCGACGTTTTCGCTGGCCATGACGACTTTGGTGCCGCCAGCTTTGGCGCGCTCTGCAAAGGCGTTGATGACGGGCAAATGGGGCACGTCTTTGGCGTTAGAACCGTCGACGGCAGGCACGTGCTGCAGTGCGTCGAAATATTCACGCCAGGTGTCTGGGACGCTGCCGGGATTGGCGAGGTAGTTCTCATACATCTCTTCGACGTACGGAGCATTGCCACCGAACAGATAGGTATTGCCTGAATAGGCTTGGTAGACGTTTGTCTCACTCATTGCGCTTGACCTTCGCTCCCCTTGAGGGAACATTAGTTGGTTGAAAGAAACCTTCCGCGACACGGCTGGACCGATTGGCGGATGCGACTGTGGCTGGAAGGAGGCCTAGTAACACCCAAGATTGTGCCATGCGATCCGCAGCATCGCTGCGTTTTTATAGTTATTAGGAGATTTGGTCTTGGATTTGTTTCAAGGCCGTGGGGTCGTCGATGGTGGTCAAGTCGCCCGGATCACGTTTCTCACAGACAGCCTGAATGGCACGACGCAGCAATTTGCCGCTGCGTGTCTTAGGCAAAGCCGTGACAAACAACACGCGCGCAGGACGAGCCAAGGCCCCCAACTGCGCATCCACCACCTTCATGACTTCACCTTCGAGCTTCAAACGAGCCGCATCGTCGGTCAAACCAGAAGTGTCTTTGACGATCGCAAACGCCATCGCCACCTGTCCTTTGAGCTGATCGGCCACGCCCACCACAGCCACTTCGGCGATGTTGGGATGGCTGGAAATGCTCTCTTCGATCTCGCGGGTGCCCAAGCGGTGGCCCGCGACGTTGATTACATCATCGGTACGACCCAAGATGAAGAAATAGCCGTCTTCGTCACGCACAGCCCAGTCGAAGGTGCTGTACACGAGCTTGTTCGGCACGGTGTTCCAGTAGGTGCTGACAAAGCGCTTGTCATCGCCCCAAATGGTTTGCAAGTTGCCAGGAGGCAATGGGCCTTCGATCGTCAACACGCCTTTTTGGTTAGCGCCTGTCAACTCTTCACCAGTTTGGTCGTCGACCAACTTGACGTTGTAGCCGTAGACCGCCTTGCCGGGCGAGCCGAACTTGCTCTCGGCCTTTTCCACGCCGTTGCAAATCGTCAAAATCGGCCAGCCCGTTTCGGTCTGCCAATAGTTGTCGATGATGGGCTTGCCGTTCAAACCTTCGGAAATCCACTTGGCCGTCGGCTCATCCAAAGGCTCGCCCGCCAAGAACAAGGCTTGCAGGCTGGACAAGTCGTACTTACTCAGCAACGCAGGGTCTTGCTTTTTGAGCACACGGATGGCCGTGGGCGCGCTGAACATGACGTTGACCTTGTACTTCTCCACCAAGCTCCACCAGATGCCGCCATCTGGGCGAATGGGCAGGCCTTCGTACATGATGGTGGCCATGCCGCCAATCAGTGGGCCGTAGATGATGTAGCTGTGGCCCACCACCCAACCGATATCGCTGGTACAGAAGAAGGTGCCGCCTGGCTTGCCTTGATAAATATGCGGAATGCTCGCGGCCAACGCCACGGTGTAGCCGCCGGTGTCGCGCTGCACACCTTTGGGCTTGCCCGTGGTGCCCGAGGTGTACAAGGTGTAGCTGGGGTGGGTGGACTCGACCCACTCGCAAGGCACTTGGGCATCCATGTGCTTGGCACGCTCGGTGGCGTAATCCAAATCACGGCCAGCCACAGGGGGGAACGGGGCCAATTTGCGGTCGACCATCAACACAGCAGCAGGCTTGTGGCTGGACAAGCTGATGGCTTCGTCCAACAAATGCTTGTAAGGGATGACTTTGCCACCGCGCGAACCCGCGTCAGCGCTGATGATGACCTTGGGTGTTGCGTCTTCAATGCGCGTCGCCAAAGAGTGCGAAGCGAAGCCACCGAACACCACCGAGTGAATCGCACCAATGCGGGCGCACGCCAACATGGCGAACGCGGCCTCGGCAATCATGGGCATGTAAATCAGCACGCGGTCGCCTTTGGTGACGCCCTGCGCTTTCAAAATCGCTGCCATGCGTTGCACTTCGGCGTGCAGATCGCGGTAGGTGTAGGTGTGCTCTTGGTCGGTCTCGGTCGATACAAAAATCAAAGCGGCTTGATCGGCGCGATCTGCCAAATGACGGTCCACCGCGTTGTGGCACAAGTTGGTGGTGCCGCCCACGAACCATTTGGCAAAAGGTGGGTTGCTGTAATCGCAGATTTGTTGGGGCTGGGTTTGCCAGTCGATCAACTTGGCCTGTTCAGACCAAAAAGCGTCACGGTCTTCGATGGACCGACGGTGAAAATCTGCGTAAGCAACCATTCAAACATCTCCTAATTGTGAATTCGTATTCATGTACTGAATTCATAATTATGAGAATGGTGGACTTGCAGCAAGCTGACTTTTTCAGCGCTTTCTGATTATTTAATCAAGTCTTGTATTTCTTTGAACGGGTCGGCATCTGCCGAACGCAGCCACTCAAAAAGCACCATCTCGGTCGTCACCAACTCAGCGCCGGCGCCAGCCAATCGGTCAAACGCGGCGTCACGGTTGCGCTCGGTGCGTGAACCGCAGGCGTCGGTCACCACCCACACGTCAAACTCTTCTTCCAGCAAATCCAACGCGGTTTGCAACAAGCAAATGTGGGCTTCCACGCCCGCAATCACGATGCTGCTGCGGTTGGACTCTTTGGGCACCGCTTTTTGCAAATGCTTAGGCAAGCTGCGGGCGTTGCCTGACGGCGCACGCGCAGCGGGCTTGAGCAACTCGATCAAGCCATCGGCGCAAGCGCTGAAGCTCATTTTGGGCAAGGTGCGACGGCAAAACTCGCGCAGCGCGGCGGGGTTGGTGCCCAATTTGTCCGGATTTTGCTCGGTCCCAAACGTCGGCACCTCCATCCAATGGGCGGCTTGGGCCAAGCGCATGGCGTTGGCCAGCACCAATTCGCCTTCAAAAATAGCGGGCATCAGGCGGGCTTGGTAATCCACCAACACGAGTTGGGAGTCTTGGTCGTCGAGCAACATGCAGAGAGATCCGAAAAATAAGTGAAGGCCTGAAGTATCGACGATGTTCTCAAACGCGCCCTCACTTGAGTACTAAGCGCTGCAAAATCAACCACTTAGCCGCGCAACTTCATCAGCCAAAACATCCATCGATTAGAATACTGGCCATGTTGAAACGCGCCCTCGTCATTCTTTGCTGTGTTGCCAGCGCCCATGCGGCGCCGTCCAACAATGCCGCCGATGACATTGAGCGCTACTTGGCCGAACGTGGCATCTCGGCGCAACTCGACCAAGTGCGTCAGTCCGTGGGCGACACCGCGTCTAACTTGGTGTTCGATGCGATGGGTTTTTTGGGCGTTCCCTACCGCCGTGGCGGCACCAATGCCAACACCGGTTTTGATTGCAGCGGTTTTGTACGCTCCATGTTCGAGCAATCGGTGGGCAAAGTGCTGCCCCGCCGCGCCAGCGAACAAGCGGCTGCCACCGAAAAAATTGACAAGCAAGACCTCAAACCCGGTGACTTGGTGTTCTTCAACACCATGCGCCAAACCTTCAGCCATGTGGGCATTTACGTGGGCGACAACAAGTTCATCCACTCTCCCAAGCCTGGCCAGCAAGTGCGTGTCGACGACATGCGCCAAGCCTATTGGGAGCGCCGCTTCACCGGCGCACGCCGCGTGGAAAGCAAAGGCGAGTCGCTCAACAACTGAGCACAACGCTTCGGCCCTTTGAAGCAACGCCCATAAAAAAGCCGCTGATTTCAGCGGCTTTTTTGCATTTCTAGCTTGTGTGCGTAGCTTGCTTATCTTGATTCAGCGTGACTTATTTCTTCTTGTTCACGATGTCTGGTGTGATGGCGTCCACCACGTTGACCGCTGTTTTGACCCCGTAGACCACGGTCGAGGCCGCGGCATCCGCCACAGCCAGCACCGTACATGCCTGCAATCCGAAACAAACCAACAGCACAGCCAAAACTCTCATTGCGATCACCTTTAAAACAATGAGCAATTTTGACATGCATTCGCTGTCACGGGCCGCTGAATTAAAAACGTTCGCCGTCCGCCAGAAAGCGCCAGCCGCCCTCTTCCAATTCGCCCAAACTCACGCGTCCCACACGGGTACGGCGTAAGGCCAAGATCTCAAATTCACCGATTTCGCACAGGTACGCCGCCAAACCTGGGTGTGCCCCTTTGACGGCCAAGCGCAATTTGCTGCGCTCAGGCGTGGCACTGCCCACACTGATTTTGAAAGCTGGCAACCGCAAACGCTCGTCGCGCATGGCTCGTTCAATGGGGCGCAGGGCGTCAGGCGTCACTTCGCCACGCACATCGACGATCAGCTCGTGCTCCATGAACGCCATGTCTTCCGTCAGTTTGCGCTGGGTGCGAAAGTCTTGGGTGAACACCACCAAGCCGCTGGCGCCCTGCTCTAACGGCACGCTGGCCTCCAAGTGCGTCAAATGGCGCTTTAGCAAGCGCACGCCGCTGAAGTCGTGGGCGCTGTGCTGCGCTGGCGTGAGCAAACTGCGCACATTCTGCGAACTTTTCTTGTTCGGACGACGCGCCGGTGCACCCCGTCCTGTGTGAGCGGGTTCGGGCTCGGGCAAAGCTTCCAAACCATCGGCAAACCCAGCAGGCTTGTTGATGATCAAGGTAACAGGCGTGAGGTTGAGCAAGCTGGCATGCGCATCCATCGTCACGGCTTGTTGCTTCACGCGAAACTGCGGCTCTTCGACCACCGTGCCGTCCACGCGGACAAAACCACCTTCGATGTACTGCTCGGCTTCACGGCGCGAACAACCGCGCAGCTGCATCACCCGTTTGGACAAACGTTCGCCTTCTGGCGCTGATTGACTGAAATTCATAGGGGGTGCATCCTCCCACAGTTTGAGGTGGTAAGGTCCTGCCCCATGCATACACAACTCGATCATCTCGTCATCGTTGCCAAAACCTTAGAACAAGGCGTGCAATGGTGCGAAGCAACCCTAGGCGTCACGCCCGGCCCCGGCGGCGAACACACGCTTTACGGCACACACAACCGCCTCTTGAAAATTGCCACGCCTTCCAACCCCATGGCATTTTTAGAAATCATAGCCATCGACCCCAACGCGGTGCGCCCCAAAAAAGCCAGCCCCACGCGCTGGTTCGACATGGACAGCCCCGCCTTGCAAAAAGCCGTGGCCATTGAGCCCCGTTTGGTGCACTTCGTGGTCAACACCCCCGATTTGAAAGCCGCCCGCATGGCCCTGCGCATGGAAGCCATTGACCGCGGCCCAGCCATCTACGGCAACCGCCGGACCTCCAAAGGCGTGCTGAATTGGCAGATTTCGGTGCGTGCCGACGGCCAACGTTTGTTTGATGGCGCCTTACCCACGGTCATCCAATGGGGCAAGCCTGACGCCACTGAGCCGCTCAAGCTGCACCCGCGCAACACGCTGCCGCGCTCGGGCGTCACGCTGAACAGCTTAGAAGTCACACACCCCAGCGCCAAGAAGCTGCAAGAGGCCTACAGCGCGATTGAGCTCAAACGCGTGACCGTGAGCGAAGGCCCCGCCAACCTCAAAGCCACGCTGCACACGCCCAAAGGCCTCGTCACGCTGGAGAGCTTGGGGATTTAAAACTTTTTGTGCTTCTGAACCTTGTCGTAGGCAGCCCATAACTTCTGGTGCATCTCGCACCCTTGCATCATCAAACCGGGCGCCGAAATGCCCATAAAGCGGTCGGTTTGCATGATCAGCGCATGGGCCTGCGCAAACACACCGGCACCAAACATCTGGCGAATCGCCCCCACGAAAGGCGCGGTGTCGCCACGGTCGCTCAGCAGCACCAAGGTTTCAATGCAGGCATAGACCAAGCGACGCTGCTGCGGCATGTGGTCAAAGTGGCGAATCCACTCGCAGCCTTCCACCGTGGCCGCCTCGTCGCCCACAGCCAAAGCCAGCAAGGTTTTCAGCTCGCCCACGCGCAAGTCGGCCCAAAAGCTGCCCGCATCGGCGGCCATGCCAATCACAGCGGCTACTGGGCGTTCGTCAGCCAAGTTGGACGCGTTCAACGTTTCCAGCAAGTCCGCACATTCCTCGTTGTCGAGGTCGGTCAAATTCAAAATCGCTTCGCGCATGCCGTTGGCGATGCTGTTGTTCTCAAAATCGAGGTCGTCCACGGGGTAAATCTCAGACATGCCTGGCACCAAAATGCGGCAGCAGTACACGCCCAAGTGCTCAAAATCGGCCACGTAAATGTCGTAGCCGTCTTCGTGCATGCGCTTCACGCAATACGCGTAGTCCTCGGCGGTGTTGGTGGCGAAGTTCCAGTCCACAAACACGTAGTCAGGAATCTCGCCCAAGAACTCCCAATGCACCACGCCGCTCGAATCGACAAAGTGAATCTCAATGTTGGGTGCGCTGGCCGCTTCTTCCAAGTCAAACGTGGGCGATGGGAAACCCACCAAGCTGTCGAGGGCGCGGCCTTGCAGCAACTCGGTCAACGCACGCTCCAACGCCACCTCAAAACGGGGGTGGGCCCCAAAGCTGGCGAAGCAGCCTTGGTCTTCGGGGTGCAACAGCGTCACGTTCATCACGGGGTACTTGCCGCCCAAAGAAGCGTCTTTCACCAAAATGCCAAAGCCTGCGGCACGCAAGGCGGCAATGCCCGCAGCGATGCGCGGGTAGCGGTTGATCACGGCCTCGGGCACATCGGGCAAGCAAATGCCTTCGCTGATGATCTTGGCCTTGATGTGACGCTCAAAGATTTCCGACAAAGCCTGTGTGCGGGCCTCTGGCGCGGTGTTACCCGCTGACATGCCGTTGCTGACGTACAGGTTGCCAATGATGTTGACAGGGATGTAAGTCGTCGCCCCGTCGCGCTGGCGCACGTAAGGCATGGCGCAAATGCCTCGTGCGTCGTTGCCGGAGTTGAACTCCACCAAATTGGCGCCATCGATGTTGCCTTCGGGGTTGTAAAACGTGTGCAACTCGGGGTTGAGCAAGCCCTCAGGCCAGCTGACATCCTCGGTCAAGTCAAACCAGCGCTCTTTTGGGTCGTGCACAAAGGGGGCGTCGGCCGTCACGGGCCCCAAATAAAAATGCGTCCAAAAGTAGTTGGTCGACAAGCGTTCAAAGAACTCCCCCAACGCGCTGGCCAAACACGCCATGCGCGTGGCCCCTTTGCCATTGCTGAACAAGGCGGGGCAATCGCGGTCGCGAATGTGAACCGACCAAATGCCATCCACAGGGTTGAGCCAACTCTTCTCTTCAATGTGAAAACCTAAGGCTTGCAATTTGGATTGCATGCTGTTGATGGTGGCTTCTAACGGCGCGTCTTTGCCGGGGATGTAACTTTGTGTGGGCACGGTCATTCGCTTGTAAAAATAGCAGGAGCGCCCTAGAGCAGGCGCCTATTGTGGGGGCTGTGCCGTCGTGTCAAAGATTGGGGTTTTCGCTCAATCCTCTTGCGGCAGCGTGGCCAGCAGTGCCATCCCCGCCAACATCACCCCCGCCGTCAGCCACAAAGCCCCTTTGAATGTGCCCGTGGCCTGCGCCATATAGCCCGCCACCACGGGCGCCAGCATTTGTGCCGCGCCATAGCTGAGGGTCAAACGGGCCATGGCCTTGCCGGGGTTCTGTGGCGAACGCCGCCCCACCAAAGCCAAGGTCAGGCTGACGATGCCAATGAATGTGGCGCCATAACCCAACGCCCCCGCCAACGCCGCCCACAGCGAGCCCGACACGGCAGGCAACACCACCGACAGCGTTTGCAAGCCAAAGGCCAACAGCAGCGCTTGCTTGTCGCCCCATCGGCGCGCCACACGGTCCCACAAAAACACAGCGGGCATGGCGGCCAAACCCACCATCGCCCAAGCCAAGGCACCTTGTCCCGCCAAAGCGGGCTCGCGCTCCACAATGGCCACGGTGAACGTGGCGCTGATGACAAAGCCCCAACCCGCTGCAAAGTAGCTGGTCAACATGGTCCACGTCCAGCGACGCGAGGCCGTCGCACCGCCCGCATCATGGGCCGCAACTGCCACATGCGGCGGCACAGGCGGACGCCAACGCCAAGCCGGTACCAAAAAGACCAGACCCAAGGCCGCAAACGCCAGCCATTGGTCAGACCACACCGACCACAGCTGTGACAAGCCCCAAGCGCCCACCGCCGACACCACAATGCCCAGCCCCAAACCGATGAAGTGAACCCCCAACTCAGGCCGACGACCTTGGCGCATCAACCAACCCAACACCAAGCCGGAGCCCAGCAACATGCCCGTTGCGCCACACAAACCACCCACGTAGCGTGCTAATGCCCAAACAGGCATCCAGGTCGACACGGCCATCAACGCCACGGTGACCAAGGCCATCCACAGACCACCGCTGTAGAGGCGATGGCGCCACCGCACATCGTCAATCCAAGCCGCGGCCAAAGCGCCCGTCATATAGCCCGCGTAGTTGATGGCGGCCAAGCCCCCGGCGGCGGCATCGGTCAACCCGGTCTGCGCTTGCAGGCTGGGCAGCAAGGGCGTGTAGGCAAAACGCGCCAAGCCAATGGTCAACACCAAGCCGCAAATGCCGCCGATGATGACTTGCCAAGGTTGTAAATGAGAGGTGTCTGTGCGCATGGAGGGTGCTCGGGTTGACGGGGTGGGATGTCAACCAAATTGACGTGCGGAGGCCATGGCGCCCAACCGTGCTGTGATGGCATGGAACTGGGCCACGGTGTCGTCGATGATCTGTTGCGCGGTTTTCACCTCGCCGATCAACCCCGCCGACTGCCCAGCCAGCGCCGGTGCGGCGTTCATGTCGCCGCCAAAATACACGCCTTGAATGCCGTTGAAGGTGTCGGGCCCCATCAGTCCAGCCTCGTGGATGGACTGGGTGAATGGCGTCTTCAACGCCCGGATACACGGCGTAGAACGGGTGTTGAGCATCCAAGTGCCTGTGGTGCTGGCCGACACGATGGCGTCTTTGTAATGCGCATGCACGGGGCTCTCGGCGCTGGCCACAAAACGCGTGCCCATTTGGATGGCTTCAGCCCCCAACGCAAAAGCCGCCGCCATGCCTCGGCCATCGACAATGCCGCCAGCTGCGATCAACGGCACATCCACCTGCTCACGGATGGCTTGCAGGAGCACCAAGGTGCTGACTTCTTCTGGGTTTTTGAAACCGCCGCCCTCCGAGCCCTCGACCACCAAACCGTCGACCCCCGCGTCCACGCATTTGAGCGCCGTCTCCAGCGTGGGCACCGCGTGGTAGACCACAATGCCCGCCGCCTTGAGGGGGGCGATGAACTTGGCCGGGCTGCCCGCCGAGGTGGTGACAAAACGCACGCCCGACTCGCAGACGAAGCGCAGCATGGCCTCGTCTTTCAAAAACCGAATGGGCAGGTTCACGCCAAAGGGCAAGCCACTGTCCACCATCGCCTGAATCTCGCGCTGGCAGTTGACTGTTTCGCCCGACGAGGTTTCGATGATGCCGAGCCCCCCAGCGCGCGACACGGCTGAGGCCAAGGTGCTGCGGGCGATCCAACCCATCGGGGCTTGCAAGATGGGGTAACGGGCGCCGGTGTGGGCCAAAACACGGTTCATGGTGGGTCTCCTCTTTTTATGCGGCCCATTTTGGCGCGACGCACAAGCGGCGGCTGTGCCCGCCATGACAGCGCTTGCACGTGTTTGCAAGTGCCGTGTTTGAGCGACAAGCCTCTGCGGTTAGGGCTGCAAGTGCAAGGCGAGCAGGAGCACTTGCGAAGCGCCATGCTCACGCAACAGCGCGGCTGCCACCGTGGCCGCCCAGCGGGTACGCACATGGCTGGCCACCAGCAGCACCGGCCCTGACGGCAAGTTGCGGGCCTCTTCGTGCGAATCAGCCGGCGTACCCCACTGAATGGCCGCCTCTAAATGCGCCACCACAGGGGTAGACGCGGCATCATCCGGCGCGGCCCCCCCCGTCCAGCGCAGCACCTCGTGCAGAGGCAACTTGCCGCGACGCGCAATGTGCGCGGCCAACGATCGGTTCAAGGCCATATCGGGCGAAGGCAAAGGCACCACGCACACAGGACGCGCAGACCAGTTCTTGACCCAACGGCCCAACGTGGCCACAGCACCTTCCAGCAAAGCCAGCGGCAGCTCGCCCACCTCGGCCACCTCGGCATGGCGCGACGCATCAGACCTGTGGAGAGACTGCGCTCTGAATGCCTGCGTTTTCAAAGCCTGGGTTTTCAAAGCCATCAGTTCCGCCACCCAACCCGGGTCGTCGGCAAACGCCACCGCACGCCCAGCGTCAAAGCCGCGAATCGCGCCTTTGCGGCCCACCCCGGCAGGCCAGCGCTTGCGCGGCTCGATGTCCACGTCCACGCCGCGCAAAAAGTCACGCGCTGCGAGCAGTTTGTCTTGTGAAGGCGTGCGTCCCGGAAACGGCAAATGGCCAGTGCACACCGAGCAGCGCCCGCACGGCGCGGGCGACGGGTCGTCCAGCGCGGTCTGCAAATAGGCCATCAGGCAGCCTTGGCCGTGCGCGTACTGGCGCATGATGCCCGCCTCTTGCTGGCGCACCTGCGCCAGCGCCGTCCACTTGGCGGTGTCGTGCACATAGGGCGCACCCGTGGCGCGCCAAGCCGGGCCGTCTTTGTCCACCACGCCCTCGACCGCCAGAATCTTGAGCAGCGCCTCCAACCGCCCGCGGCGCACGCCCGTGTCGGCTTCGAGCTCGATCAGGCTGCGGCCAACCCCATCCTTGTTGCCCAAGCTTTGCAACACCTTGGCTGCGGTCGAAGCATCGGGAATCGACGCCGTGGCAAAGTAATCCCAAATGCGCTCGTCGGCATCCGACGGCAGCAACACCCCTTCGGCATGCGCCACCGCCCTGCCCGCGCGTCCCACCTGTTGGTAATAGGCCACTGGGGTTGAGGGCGAGCCCACATGCACGCAAAAGCCCAAATCGGGTTTGTCATAGCCCATGCCCAGCGCCGACGTGGCCACCACCGCCTTGACTTGGTTGTGGCGCAAACGGTCTTCCACTTTCTGGCGGGTGTCGGCATCGATCTGGCCCGTGTAAGCATCGACCGCATGGCCGCAGGTGCGCAAAAACGCGGTCAAGCGCTCGGCCTCGGCCACGGTCAGCACATACACAATGCCAGAGCCCGGCAGCTGCGCCAGCGCGTCAGCCAGCCAGGCATACCGTTCCAGCGGCGACAAGTTCGGCACCACCGACAACGTGAGCGAGGTGCGGGCCAAGGTGCCACGAAACGTGACCGTGTTGCCGCCATGCGGGGCATCCCAACCACCACCGGCGTGAGCACTCAACTGCGCCCCAATGTCTTGCGTCACCCGCTCGTTGGCCGTCGCGGTTGTCGCCAACACGCTGGCGGTTGGCGTCGACAACAACGCCCGCGCCAGCCGCTGGTAGTCGGGCCGAAAGTCAAAACCCCAGTCGCTGATGCAATGCGCCTCGTCGATCACGATCAAGCCCACCCGAGCCAGCAAAGCGCCCAGCCGCGCCGCAAAACGCGGGTTGCCCAAGCGCTCGGGCGAGACCAGCAGCACGTCGATGGCGTCGGCATCGAGCTGCTGAAACACATCGTCCCAATCGTCAACGTTGGTGGAGTTGACCGTCGCGGCCTTCAGCCCCGCGCGCTCTGCGGCGCTTACCTGATCGCGCATGAGGGCCAACAGCGGCGACACCACCAGCGTGGGGCCCGCGCCCGTGCTGCGTATCGCGTGCGTGGCCGCCCAATACACCGCCGACTTGCCCCAACCCGTGGCCTGCACCACCAGCACCCGCGATGCGGGCTGCAACACGGCGTGTACGGCGTCGACTTGGTCTGCACGAGGCACCGCACCCGGCCCCGCCAAGCGGGCCAAGATGGTGTGCATGTGCTGCTCGGCGAATTCGCGGGGGTGCTGCGTTGTCGGGGTCATGCCATCCATCCAGTCAACCCACGGCCTTCGTTCAGCCCCGCCCTTTCGGTTTCTCAAACTCAGCATCGACCCAAGCCTGCGCGGTGTTGCGGTTCAACGTGAAGCCCGCGTCCACGCGTACCTCCGCCAGCGTGTCGCCCCCCTCGTCTTGGGCGCTGAGGGTGGCATAGGGGTTGTCATCGTCGGGCACGATGTCCAGCAGCACGGTGACGCGACCGGTGTTGGCGTTCACCGTGACGGACTGGTGCAAGGTGGCGTGCAACTGCTGCTCGCTGCGACGCACAAACTCGCTGGCGGTTTTGACCAAGGTGATGAAGGCGTTGCCATCCAGCGGTTTGGGGTTCTTTTTGTCGCGGCCCATGGTCCACGGGCCAATCAGGGCCGCTTCGGATTCGCCGTCTTTGAACATGGCGACCGCCCAGCCGTCGTCATCGTCGTTTTTGATGACTTTGGCGGTCCACGTTTCGTTTTGCCACAGGCGGGGCTCTTGCTTAAAGCCGCTTTCTTCGGTGTGCTCTTGGCTGTCGTCTTGCAAATTGTCTGAGGTGTGGTCGTGGGTCATACGTGCTCGGGGTTGGAACGGCTGGTATCAATCCACGCCTGAATGTCTTGGGGGCGGGTCAAGGTGCGCACATGCATGTACGCGGCCTCAGCCTCGGGGTAGTACTTGCGCAAAAAGTTGAGCCACTGTTTCAAGCGCCCAGCTTGGTGGCGCTCGCTGACGTGGCCCGTCACAATCTGCCAAAACGTGTGCAGGTGCGGCGGCAGGTCTTGCCAGCGAACCTCGGCGGCAGGCGCTGGCAAACCTTGCGCAGCAGCGTCGTGGGCTTGAATGGCCCATCCGAGACCCGGGTTGGTGACGATGCCACGGCCCAGCATCAAGTCAAAACAGCCCGACTCGGCGCGGGCGTTCAGTGCATCTTGCACATTCCAAATCTCACCATTGGCCACCAGCGGTGTTTTGACCTTGGCTTTGATGTCGGCAATGCGGTGCCAGTAAGCGGGGGGGCGGTAAGCATCGGCCTTGGTACGGGCATGCACCACGATCTCGCTGGCGCCGCCGGCCTCGAGTGCCAAGGCACATTCTTCGGCGGTGCTGTCATCGTTGAACCCCAAGCGCATCTTGGCCGAAACCACTTGGTGGGCGGGCACAGCGGCGCGCACGGTGCGCACGATTTGGTACAGCACCTCGGGGTCTTGCAGCAGCACCGAGCCACCGCCGTGGCGGTTGACTTGCTTGGCGGGGCAACCAAAGTTCAAGTCCACCCCATCGCAGCCCATACCCGCCACGCGCGCGGCGTTGTCCGCCAAACAATGGGGGTCAGAACCCAATAATTGAGGCCGCACAGGCACGCCAGCAGGGGTTAAACCGCCGTTCAACAGCTCGGGCACGATGCGCAAAAACGTGCGCTCGGGCAGCAAGGTGTTGGTGACGCGGATGAACTCGGACACGCAGCGATCCACCCCACCAATGCGGGTCAACACATCGCGCAGCACGAAGTCGAGGAGGCCCTCCATCGGGGCAAGAATGATCATGGGGGAGATTGGGAATCAGGACGAAAGGGGCCTACTCTACACAGAACTCAACAACCCAATTCACCCTTGCGTACGCCGGCGCACGCTTGCCGTGCGTTTTTGCGGAGACAATCCACCCCTTTCTCAATTTCTGCATCGCACCCTGCCCCCTTTCATGTCCAGTCTGACCTCCTTACAAGTTCGCCCCGCCACCCAACGCGACGCCGCTCAAATTGCCGCGCTTTATGCCGCCACGGCCAAAGAAGCGTTCAAATCGATGCGCACCGGCTCGGCCGTGCCCCCTGTGCCTCAAGCCAAAGATGCGGAGTACTGGCGCGACGCCATTGAGTTCGCGGAACCTCAGGTGCAAGTCGCCGTGGACGGCGACAAGATCGTGGGTTTTGTGGGCTACGACCGCTCACGCGACAAAGGCACACCCAACACCATGGGCGAAATTTGGGACATCTACGCCGCCGCCGACTACTGGTCACAAGGCGTGGGCTTGGCCCTGTGGGACGCGGCCCGTGAAGGCTTGCAAGAAGAAGGTTGCACCCACGTGTCGATTTGGGTGCCCATTGCCAACGACCGCGCCATGCGTTTTCATGAATTGGCAGGCTTCAAGCGCGAGATGTCTAGCGCCAAAACCGTGCCCATGGGCCCTGTGAAAGTCGAAGAAATTCGTCTGAAGCAGCCGCTTTAAACATCGCAATTTAAAAAGGCGAACACCGTGTCTGAGCACTACGCAGCCCTCGGGCTCAAAAGCGACGCCACGTTGGCGGACATCAAAAAAGCATTCCGTCAAAAAGCCTCGCAATTTCACCCCGACCGCAATTTGGACGAAGACGCCCCCGCGCGTTTTCGGGCGGCGCAAGAAGCCTACGATGTGCTGTCAGACCCCGACAAGCGCCAAGCCTACGACGACAACCGCCGACGCAGCTTGCTCGACGACCCCGCCGACACAGCCCGCGAAATCTGGCATCACTACTTTCAGCCCTTTTTGAGGCACTGACCCACCATGAGCATTTCTCCCTTCTTTCAAGAACTGCGTTCCGCCTACCAAGCCGAACTCGACGACCTGACCTCCGACTCCGAAGGCAAAGACGTGCTGCGCCGCCGTCTCAACGAGAAGCGCAAGGAACTGGGTTTTTTGGTCAAGATGATCGAGCTCAGCCCCGAGATGGTCGCCGTGGTGTTGCACCAAGGCTTTCACTTCACGCAGCCCAAATTGATGGACCACTTTTTGACGCAAGACGCCGATGAGTTGTTGTCGTGGGACGCCTTGTCGGAAGGACTCAAGCTAGAGCCGTGGGCCGAACCCATCGCCGCAGAGATTTTGAAAGAGCCCATGGGCGAGTGGTTCATGAGCGTGGCCGCCGGCTTGGAATACATGCACAACCGCCCCTTGGGCAAAGCCATTCCTCAAGCCGAAGAAGACGATGAAGAAGACCGCGAGGATGGTGAGAACGCCGACCTCGACGACGACGAAGAAAAAGAAGCCCGCGCCCGCGAGGAAGCCGGCAACGCCTGGATGGTCGAACAAGGCTTCGACAGCAAAGAATAAACCGCTTCACCGAGAAACACACCATGAACGCCCTCACCCTCATTGCCAAAACACAAAGCCTGATTGCCTCAGGCGACATCGCCGCTGCCGAGGCGGCCTTGGTCGAATTGGCCGACGCTGAAGGTGACCAAGCCCTCATGGTGGTGCTCGAACAAATGCCCCCCAAAGACATCTTGGCGGTGATTCGCGAGTACGACACCTCCAAAGAATCGGTCATCAACCTGTTGGTCAGCCCCGAGCAATTTGCCCGCGCCGTGGTGATTGAAAAACAATACAAAGACCTCACCCGCACCCACCTGCGCGGCATGATGAACTCCATCATCTTCCGTGACGATGCAGACCCCATCGAATTCTTGAACGCCATTGGCGACCTCGAAGGGGGCGCCGAGGCGCTGGCAGACTACTTCACCGAAAAGTGGAGCCGCATCGAAGCCTTCGCCCGCACCGGCACCTTTGACACCATGGAAGACGACGGCGACATGCTGAGCGAAGACGCCCTGCGCGGCTCAGCCTATGTGCGTCCCCGCGTCGAAGAAGACGAAGTGGCGGACCAAGACTGGATGCAAATGGCGTGGATCCTGCGCCACAAAATCCCTGACTTGTTCATTGAAATGCTGTTGGTGCTGCGCGCCAAAGCCCGTGCGTTTGAAGCTGGTTTGTCTGAAGAGAACGAGGAAGAAGACGACGGCAAAGTCGAAACCAGCGCCACCGACCGCGGCCAAGCCACACCGGCGGCACGCGAGTCTGACGAAGAGTCCGCCATCTAAGCCCATGTCAGACGCCACCCAAAGCACAGCCTCTGTTGGCACGCCGTCTGCTGGCGGCGTGTCGGTGTACGAACAACGCCCATTTTTTGAAAAAGCCCTGCGTTACGGCATCCAGCACGGCCTGTTGGACAACGCCAAGCTCGAGGCCATCGCCACCGATGCGCCCAAGGGCATGGTGCAAATTGCGCGTTACTTTGGCAGCGAGTTTTTACGGCCTGAGCTGGAGATGGCCAAAGACCGCATCGTCAACTTGGTGAGTCTGAACCTAGAAATCGCCAGCGCGGGCGACTTGCGCCAAGCGGCCGATTTGCTACGCGAGCACTCATTCATGTCGCGCTCCAAAGCGGCCTCCGACTTGCTCAAGGCCCTCATCGTGATGCCGCAAAACACGCACTTCGGCATGAACGAGCATGGTGGGTTCACCGACAAACACATCCCGCTGCTGGCCAAGTGGTCGCTGTGCAGCTTCACCGATTACCAAACCGAATTCGTCAAGCGCCAAAAAGTGGCCCACGTCATGGGCGCGGCCATTTGGCTGGCCGATGCCTTGGGCCTGCATGTGGACGATTTGGAAGAAGCCGGCTGCGACGCCGAAGCCGTGATTCGCACCGCCTTGCTGGCCGCAGCCACGCGCCAAACCCAAATGCCAGATTGGGTGACGTTTCAAAAAATCGTGGCCACCTTGCGCAAACCCCAAGCGGGTAAAAACATCGTGCTGGCCTTGCCAAAGAAGCTACCGGCCGAATTCAAAGCCGTGGTCGAGGCGGTGCGTGACAGCGTGGAAGCCGATTTGCCCAAAATTTTGGATGCCAAACTCACGCCTCAAAAACTCTTCAACCAAACCCCCGCGTTTGTAGGCCGCTACTTTTGGATAGAAGACGGCTTGGCCGAAGTGGACCACTTTGACCGTGAGACCTCTGCCGCGTGGCTCAAAGCCACCGGCGGTCACAGCGATGACAGTTCTTTGCTCACGCTGTTTTTGGGCATCGCCGCAGGCGGAAAAGCCAGCGCGGGCAAAACCTTGCTCACCGAAAAATCAGCCGCTGCGCTGATTCGCAAAATCCGCAAATCGGGCTTTCAACCCGAGTTGGCAAAACAGTTCATTTTGGACAACGCCCCCATCGAGCACCAAGGCGACTACGTGCGGGTGTGGCAAGCCTTCATCGAAGAGGCACAAGCCACCTTAGAGAGCGACCACGATTACAAGCTGCACGACGCCCTGTCGTTGTTGCGACGCGAATGCAACGTGACGGATGAATAAGCGTTAAAAGCGGTAACCAACACGCAGTCCCAGTGCCTGCCCATGAGACGAGATCTGCTGATTGAGAGACGCATCAAACTGATCTGTCTTTGCGTTAGACATTTGTAAAACCGTGAACAAGCCTTGCCCCCAGTCTCTGCGCCAGCTTAAAGAGAGATTGCGGGTCACAAAATGTGGCGTGCCTGAATACGCAGAAACAAAAACGGATGCCCCCGATTGCAGCCCATAACTCGTTTTATCTGTATTGAACGTGTAAACCACATGCGACGCAGAAAGTACATCACGCGCATTGACTTGGTAATTGGTTTCCAAGCTCGTGGCCTTGTATTGGCTCCACTGTTCCTCTTTCAAATAATGCACCACATCGCGCATCGTTCGCGCTCTGTAACCTGAATATGTGAAGTGCGTCACCCGTAAGGCAAGTTTGGATGTGGCGTACCAATTTCCGCCTAAAAACAGCACGTCAGAGCGAACATCGTTGTTGTAGGGAACGCTTTGGTTGATGGACTCGCGGTTACTTTGAAAATCATCTCTTAAAACGCCAAGACGAAATTCTGTGCCATTTCGAAGGTTTGTCGCGCTCAATGCCAACCCAGATTTGGTGTGTGTGTTGATGGTCGATTGGGAAGCCAAGGTGATGGTTGGCGACTCATGGGGGGCGTAGTTAAACCACAAGGGTCTGTAAACCCCTGCGATGGCCTGAAAGCTGTACCCTGCCGCGATAAAGTTGGCGTAGCTCTGTGCACCAGGTGCCGATGCTTTGGTGAAATTCAGAGGTTGGATAGAACAAAAGGGGTTGTTCTCCCGCACCCAAGGGGAGTCCATGTCGTAGGTTCGGCACCAACTGATCTTGGGATCAACCACCCCCAGCTTCACCCCATAGGTGCGAAAGGCCCAATCCACGCTGGCCTCGTCCAATCGGCTTCCTGTGGATTGATCGCTGCGGTATTTGAGCGTCATCAAAGTATCGCGCCCGACGCGAAGCGCACCCTCGAAGCGCAACCATTCAGCAGGGTTGCGGTGATGCCAAACGGGATAACTGTTGGCCAACTGCAAGCGCGACAGCGAGTTCATGTTGGCCGTTGTGTCTTCTTGGGCTGAGCTGTCGATGTGCCACGCATCCACACCCATTTGCAGGATGTGACTGCCCACCACATCCTCCGTCCATTGGTGCTCAGGTTGCCCTGAAATTTGAGCCATCACAGAGCCTGCGCCCATGGCGCACATCACAACGCATCGCTTCAAAAACATGGGGCAACTTTCTCTGTGACGGTCGCTTGCGATAAGTAACCAAACGACGGCGCATGCCTAAGCATGCACTGCAACATTTCAGGTTCATCTGTCACCCATTTCAGGTTGCGCTGAACAATCGCGCTGCGGCGAGACAGCATCTGCATGGCCGCCGAGTTCAAGCCTAAAGAGACCAACGCACTTTCAGACAAATCTTCTTGCCCGGGCATGAAACAAGCAAACAGCGGTTGGCCTGAAAGACGCACTGGATAGCCTGAATACACCGCCAATAAATCATCGAGTGTGACGGCGATGGTGCCTTGCTCAGATGCTGCGCCAAAAGACAAGTCTTGCTGAGTCGATGTACGCGCGTCAAGCGCAGATGTCTTGGAGCAATGCCAAATGGCTTGAGCCGGCTCGGTGGCACTGGACTTGCCAGCGGCAAGCCCCAAAGCGCACAGCGTAGCAATCGCTAGAAATGTCTTGGTTAAATTCATGATAGGCGGTCATCACTAAATATCTCATAATTAAAACATTAGTTAACACCTATCCGCTAAGCATCACTAACTATTTGGACATGGCCCGCGCCAACAGGTAGCGCCGCATGGCCACAGACGGACCATCGGCCTCGACAGAGAACTCATACAGCTCGTGCTCAGGGGTGCGCGCCAGCACCTCTTCTTGCAAAGCCAAGCCCGTCACATCTTCGTGAAAAGCGACAAAGAGTTGCTCGTGCATGAATTGCGTCATGGCTTTGTCGTGTTGCGCAAAGTCACGGCCATGCACCACAAAGTAATGGGTGCTGGTGGCGGTTTCGGGCGTAGGCAAATGGGCTGTGCGAATGCGAAAAGTGTCACGTCCCGCTTCGGGCAAGGTGCAGTCGTAAAACGACACCGACACCTCATGCATCGCTGGGCTGCGGAACTGAGAGCGCACAATGCGCGCCGCCTGCCCCACGCCCTTGAGCCCTGTGGGTTCGGCCCAAACAGGGGGCAAGGTGGTTGGCACCACATTGCGCATGACGGCGAATTGCCCGTCGCCCATTTCTGTGTCATACGCAGCGCTGGCGTAATCGGGTGTGCCAAAACTCTTGGCGTGCAAGAAACTCAAGTGCGTCAAGTCCAACAAGTTTTCATGCAAGCGCACATAGCTGGCTTGGAGGTGCATATAGCCTTTGGACGTTTCCCAGTCTCCAGATGTCAGCCAAGGTTGCGGTGGCAAACGCTCTGCATCGGCGGTGTTTGTATCGCCCATCCAAATCCATACCAAAGGGCCACGCTCTAGGGTGGCATAGGTGCGCACCCCCATCGAGCGCGGACAGGTGGCTTGTGAGGGCACCTGCACGCAATCGCCCTGCGGGTTGAACTGCATGCCGTGGTAGGCGCACACGATGTGGTCATCCTTCAACGCACCGGCAGACAGCGGCATCGAGCGGTGTGGACAACGGTCTTCCATCGCCACCACCTGCCCGTTGGCTTGGCGGTACATCACGATGCCTTTGCCCAAGAGCGTCTTCGCCAACAACTGAGGACCGACATCTTGCGCAAAAGCAGCCACGTACCAATCGTCAAAGATAAATGGCGTGTGCCTGTCTGCCATCTTGGCCGAGGCAGCTTGGGTTGCGCCAATCACGGATGCTGCTGGAAGTGTCATCGCCACAAGTCCTTAAAGGTGTGATGAATCGATTCTAGAGCGCAGCTTGTGCACCTCTTGAGTGCCATGCGTGAATTCTTTCTCAGCCTCGTTATGATTCAAATATAAATAAAAGGTATTCAAAAATGCGTCGTATTCACCGTTTATTCACCATGACGCCGCAAGGTGTGTTGCGCTGGCCCATGCAGTGGCTAGGGGCACTCTTGATTGCCATTTGCTGCTGGATCGTTTTTTATACCTATGCCGCCAGTGAACGCATGGTGTACCAATACGCCGTTGAAAGTGCACAGGCCCATGCTGACTCGATCACCCAATTTCGCAACTTTTACGCCCAAGAGTTGGTGCCTCGGTCCGTCAAAGGCGGCATGGCCATCACCCACGACTACAAAAATCGCGACAACGCCTTGCCCTTGCCCGCCACGCTCACCATCGATTTAGGACATTACCTGTCCGTGGTCGATGGCGGCACACAAGTGCGCCTGTACAGCGACCGACCATTTCCTTGGCGGCAAAAAGAGCGCCAGCTGGATGACTTCCAAAGCCAAGCGCTCGCGCATCTCAAATCAGACCCCAACACCCCATTTGCACGCGAAGAAGTCATGAACGGCGTGCGTGTTTTACGGTTTGCCCAAGCCGACCGCATGCAGGCCAGCTGCGTTGCCTGTCACAACAGCTACGCCGACTCGCCCTACACGCAATGGAAAGAAGGCGACGTGCGTGGTGCACTCGAAATCATCTTGCCAGTGTCGGAATGGCAACTCGCGAGCACAGGCGTGCTGAACCGCACCTTCACGGTCTTGGTGGCCGTGCTGTTTGTGGGTTTGCTGCTGGTGTGGCTGTCGGTGCAACGCATTCGTGCCGCCCTGCAGACGTCACGTCAGCTGTCTCAAGAACGTCAAATCGCCATCCAACAGCTCAACACTGAAATGGCAGAGCGCGCGCAAGCAGAGCGGCAATTGGTGGTGGCGAAAGACAAAGCCGAACAAGCCAACCAACTGCGCGGTGAATTTTTAGCCAACATGTCGCACGAAATTCGCACGCCCATGAACGGCATCGTGGGCATGACCGAGCTGGCGCTGGAGTTGTCAACCTCGGACAGCCAAAAGGAATACCTGACATTGGCCAAAGACTCGGCCAACCATTTGCTGCAAATCATCAATGAAATATTGGACTTCTCAAAAATCGAAGCCAACGCCCTAGAGTTGATGCCTGTCGAGCTCTGCCCCGCACAATTGATTCGGCACACCACCCGCTCTTTGGAGCAGTTGGCGCGCGCCAAAGGCATCGAACTTCACTTGAAGGCCGACCCCAGCCTGCCCGACTTGGTCTGGATGGACCCTGTGCGCATGCGCCAAGTCCTCACCAATTTGATCGGCAACGCCATCAAGTTCACCAACACAGGCTCGGTGACGGTCACCACACACGTGGACCACGAAATACTCGACGAAAAGTCTTGGCTGCGCATCACCATCGAAGACACAGGCATTGGGTTTGATCCCGCACGAACCCAAGCCTTGTTCAGCCCCTTCACGCAAGCCGATGGGTCGGTCACCCGCTCTTTCGGCGGCACGGGCTTGGGACTGGCCATCACACGCAGTTTGTTGCAACTGATGGGGGGTGACATCACGGCTGAAGGGCGACCTGGCCTTGGCGCCACTTTTGTGGCCAGCATGCCTTTGCATGTGGTGACGCACAGCGCAGAAGTCGTGCTGCCTGGTCTTGCCAAGACCAACACGCCCATGCCATCGCCCACCATCCCCGCCCTGTCGGTGCTGCTGGTCGAAGATCATGAAATCAACCGCAAGCTGGCAGAAATTTTGTTGAAACGCATGGGCTGCCGCTACCAAACCGCCAACGATGGTGTGCAAGCCCTTGACCGTTTGGCCCAAGAGCAGTTCGATGTGGTGTTGATGGACGTCATGATGCCCGAGATGGATGGCCTCACCGCCTTGAGCCATCTGCGGCAAGAAGAAGCCTTGACAGGGCGACACACCAACGTGTTGATGGTCACCGCACACGCCATCACGGGGGACCGCGAGCGGTTTTTGGCAGCGGGCGCCGACGGCTATGTCTCCAAACCCATGTCGCAAGACGCGCTGCAAAACGAAATCGACCGCGTCTTGGCGCTGAATGTGAAGGACAAAACATCGTAAGCTCTGGCCCATGCCTCATGCCGTCGCTCGCCTCCGCACTGCCCGTCTCGCCCGCAGCGCCAAACCCTTCTTAGCCCGTGGCGGCCCCAAAGGCATCCGCTGTTCGGGCTGCAGGCTCATCCCCAGTCACTGCATGTGCGCGCTGCGCCCCGTGGTGTCCACACACGCAGGCATGTGCCTGTTGATGGCCGACATTGAACCCATCAAACCCAGCAACACCGGCTGGCTGATTGCCGACGTGGTGGCCGACACCTTCGCCTTTGGCTGGGCCCGCACGGAAGTCGACCCCGCCTTGCTGGCCCAGTTGAGCGACCCGCAATGGCAACCCTATGTGGTGTTCCCCAACACGTTTGCCGAACCATCGAGGGTGGTGAGCGATGTGGCAAGCACACCCCCTCACCGACGTCCACTTTTCATTTTGCTCGACGGCACTTGGGACGAGGCACGCAAAATGTTTCGCAAAAGCCCCTACCTCGACCGCTTTCCTGTGCTGAGCCTGCACCCCGAGCAACTCTCGCGCTACACCTTGCGCCGCTCCCAGACCGAAGCCCACTTTTGCACCGCAGAAGTCGGCGCCATGTGCCTAGACCTCGCCCACGACACCCAAGCCTCGCAAACGCTTGACGCTTACCTCGACGTCTACACCACGCGCTATCTGCAAGCCAAACAACAACGGCCTGTCGATTTGACGGATGGGGCGCATGTGAGGCTGCAAGAACTGCGCTGAAGTGCCCGACAATCAAGGTTTTACATCTCGGTCAGCAGCAGCTCTTTATGGCGATTCAATGGTTCCCCGGACACATGCACCTCACGCGCAAAGCGATTGGGGAGCGCATCAAAGAGATTGACGTCGTCATCGAAATGCTCGACGCTCGCCTGCCCGGCTCGAGTGCCAACCCGATGTTGGCCGAGCTGATCAAGGGCAAGCCCGCCCTCAAGATCCTGAGCAAGCAAGACTTGGCCGACCCAGCACGCACCGCACAGTGGCTGGCCCACTACAACGCCATGCCCGGCGTGCGCGCCATCGGTCTGGACACCAGCATGACCTCGCCGGCCAAAGCCTTGATTGAGGCCTGCCAACAGCTGGCTCCTAACCGTGGCGGCATGGTCAAACCCATGCGCGTGTTGATTTGCGGCATTCCCAACGTGGGCAAGTCCACCCTCATCAACACGCTCAAAGGCAAACGCGCCGCCAAAACAGGCGACGAAGCGGGTGTGACCAAAACAGAACAACGCATCGCGCTGGCCGATGACTTTTACCTCTACGACACCCCCGGCGTGCTGTGGCCACGCATCATCGTGGAGCAAAGCGGCTTCAACTTAGCCGCCAGCGGTGCCATTGGCGTGAACGCGTTTGACGAAGAAACCGTCGCGCTCGAGCTGCTCAACTACCTCATTCCGCACTACCCCGAGGTGCTGCACCAGCGCTACAACATCGACGACGTGCCCAGCCACACCGATGAAGACATGCTCGACGCCATTGGCCGCAAACGCGGTGCAGTGCAAAGCGGTGGTCGCATCAACACCACCAAAACCGCGCACATCGTGATCCACGATTTCCGCACGGCCGCGATGGGACGTGTCACGCTAGAAACGCCCGAGCAATTTGCGGCATGGCTGGCAGAAGGCAAAAAAGCCGATGCCGAACGGGCGGTGCGCAAAGAGGCGATTGAGAAAAACAAGCCCAAGAAAAAGCCATCCAACAAGCCAAAACGCTAGAGGACGACACAGGGTGCGTTGCCCAAGTCGGCATGGGCTCAAAGGCGATCACCGGTGTCGCCAAAGCGCGGTTCGCAGCAGTGTGTGGGCTTGTCATCCGGTTTCTATGGATTAGTATTTCTTCAGACAGCATCACGCCGTCGAGGAGATGTCCCTTGAAAACTTCCATCAAGTGCTGGCTCACCAGCCTTTTGTTGGCCTGTGCCAGTGCACATGCGGTTTACCCAGACAAACCGATCAAGATCGTGGTGGCGTTCCCCCCGGGCAGCTCGACCGACATCGTGGCTCGCTCGCTCGGACAACCCTTGTCCGAAGCCATGGGTCAGCCGGTGGTCATCGAAAACCGTCCCGGCGCTGGCGGCAACATTGGCACAGCGGCCGTGGCACGGTCAGCCCCCGATGGCTACACCCTCCTCATGCACAGCGTGGCCTACTCGGTCAACCCCTCGCTCTACAGCAAAGCGGGCTACGAGGTCGGCAAAGAACTGGTGGGCGTGGCCATGGCGGCGGTGTCCCCCAACATCATTTACGTGCATCCTTCGGTCAAAGCCACCAGCCTCAAAGAGTTGCTGAGCTTGGCGCAAACTGAAAAACTCAGCTATGCCTCGTCGGGCAATGGCACCACCACCCACTTGGGTGCGGAGCTGTTGTTTCGCAACTTGTCCAAAGTCGACATCTTGCACGCGCCCTACTCGCCCGCTGCAGCGGCCAATGCGGTGGTCAGTGGACAGGTCCCTGTGGGCTCCACCTCCATTCCGCCGGTGGTGCAGTTGGCCAAAAGCGGCAAAGTGGTCCCTTTGGCCGTGACCAGCAGCAAGCGCAGCAGCGCTTTGCCTGAGGTGCCCACGGTGGCCGAATTGGGCTACCCAGGGTTTGAGGCCAACACGTGGTTTGCCATGCTCGCCCCAGCGGGGACGCCGCGTGAGGTGCTCGACCGCCTCAACATGGAGGTCAACAAGATCCTGCAAAACAAAGCGCTCAACGAAGGTTTTGCGGCGCAATCGCTCGAAACCGTGCGCATGGACCGCCCAACCTTGGACAACTACTTGGGCGCTGAAGCCAAGAAGTGGGGCCAAGTCGTCGTCCAAACCGGTGCCAAGGTGGATTAAAAAGATGAGCCATCAACCCGCCGAAGGGCCGGCCCCTGAGGTGCTCGCCCAACTGCGCAGCTGGGGCACCCACGCCAGCATGCCCGAGGTCAAGGCTTTTTACAGCCAGCGCGTGGCACAGCAGGACCGCAGCGGACTCGAGCTCTTGGCTGACCAGCCTTACGGCACACACCCGCGCCAGCGGATGGATGTGTACGTCCCCCAAGCGCCTGGCCACAACCGACCCGTGCTGCTTTTTTTGCATGGCGGCGGCTTCATCCGCGGGGACAAGGCAGACCGCGCCAACGTGGGCTGGTGGGGGGCGCGACAAGGCTTTGTGACCGTGTTGGCCAATTACCGGCTCGCGCCCGAAGTGCAATGGCCATCTGGGGCAGAAGATGTGGTGGCCGCTTGCCAACGCGTGCAGGCACTGTGCAGCAGCTTCGGCGCAGACCCCCGTGCCCTCGTCTTGGCCGGTGAGTCTGCTGGGGCTGCGCATGTGGCTGCTGCATCGTTGATTCGATCTTTTCAGCCCCAGAGCTGGAACATCGCCGGTGCATTTTTGCTCTCGGGCCCCTATGACGCGCAGCTCGAGCGCATGGCGCGCGGCACTTTGGGCATTCCAACACCGGACCCACGCAATGACGCGTATTTCGGAACCGAACGGCCGGATTGGGCCGCGGCAAGCATCGTCGAATGCGTGGACGCCGCGCCTTTTCCGATCGTGGTGGGTACGGCCGAGCGTGACCTGCCCCAGATGCAGGTACAGGCCGGTGCACTTTTTTCTCGCCTCGTGACCCGACATGGCTTCCAGCCTGACTGGCTCGTGCTGCCTGAGCACAACCACTTTTCAGCCGCCGCTGCGCTCGGCACCGAGGACCCAAGTCTGGCCAAACCGCTGGCTGAATTCGTCAGGTCGTGCGCAGCACGCAGCGCGGCTCAGGCATAACGCTTGAGCAAATCGCTCAGATGTTCAGCCGCAGGGGTCAGCGGCAGGTCGGCTCTTCGCAAAAACACAATGGGTGGAGCCGTCAGACGTTCACGCACCGGAATCACCTGCAGCGCATGCTGCGTCAGGGCAAATTCAGCCCACTGACGTGGCAGCATGGTCAGCAAGTCCGAATGCGCCAACGCCACCAAAAGCGACATGGCCGAATTCGCCTGCAGCCGAATCTGAGGCTGCCCCAGCTTGAAGCGTGAAAAAACCTCGTTGAGGTCTTCAGCGGCAATGACATCCAGCGACGGGGTGGCCCAGTCGGCCGTGCTGAGCTCCTTCAGAGACCGCGCTGCCGCCAGCGGGTGCCCTTTGCGGCCCACCACGATGCGCGTATTTTCGAAGAGCGTCTCCGCGATCAACCCAGGCGCAGGGGCGGCTTGCGAAGCGGCACCCAGATAAAAATCGATGGTCCCGTTGCGCAGCCCCGGCTCAATCGCAGGGTACAGGCCCTCGATGACCTTGAGCGTCACACCCGGAAAGCGCTGGCGAAACGGACCCAGCGCGCCGGGCAACATACCCAAGTGGGGCATGATGGACAAGCCCGCCACCACGGTGCCCAGCGCTCCGCCTTGCGCCTGTGCCATTTCCTCATCGGCCCGCCTGAGCTCGTTCATGGCCGAACTGGCACGCTGGTAAAAAACTCGGCCCATGGGCGTCAACACCATGCCACGGGCATCGCGCTCAAACATGGGGTGACCCAGCTCACGCTCCAAATTCCGAATGCTGCGGGTCAGGCCTGACTGCGCGACATCCAAGTGCCGAGCCGCGCCGCGCAAGCTGCCGCGCTCCACGATCGCCACCAGATCACGCAACTGATTGAGTTTCATAAGGTGTTCTATTTTTGTGAACAGAAAGCATATTTTGCCCTCTCTTTGAGAACCCCAAGACGCTCTAGACTCCGGCTTAGACCGCTTCATTCAAGCGGCGCCCACCCCATGGAGACACACATGAAATTTCGCCCACGCCACGGCCTGAGCCGTCGCATCCTAGGCGCTGCCGCCCTCGCCACCCTGACCCTGCTGAGCACGGGGGCCATGGCCCAGAGTTGGCCCAACAAGCCTGTCAAGTTGATCGTTCCAGCGGGCGCAGGTGCAGCGCCCGATGTGATCGCCCGTCTCTTGGGCGAGCGCCTGAGTCAAGCTTGGGGACAAGGTGTGGTGGTGGACAACCGCCCCGGCGCTGGTGGCATTCCGGGCATGTCGGCGTTGGCGCGCTCGCCCAATGATGGCTACACCATCGGCTTCGTTCCCGCGGCGATGGGCACCATCACACCGCTGGTCTATAAAAACCCTCAGTTCAACCCTGACAGCGACCTCACCTCCGTCGCCACCATCGGCACCAGCCCGTTGGTGATGGTGGCCAATGCCACCTCAGGCATCAACACCCTGCAAGATTTGGCACGCTTTTCCCGCGCCAACGCCGGCAAGGCCAACTTTGCCGCGCCGCAACCGAACTCACTGCCGCACTTGGCCGGTGAGATGGTGAACAAAGCTGGCAACATGGGCATGACCGCCGTGCCCTACCAAGCGCCACCCGCCGCACTGGCCGGCCTGCTGGGCGGGGACGTTTTGATGACCACCGATGGCATTCCTGGCCTGATTGGCCAGATCAAGAGTGGTCGACTCAAGGGCTTGGCGGTCACGTCCGCCCAGCGCCTGCCGGGTTTGGACATTCCCACGGTGGCGGAAACCTACCCCGGCTATGAAGCCATCGGCTGGTTCCAGATCATCGTGCCAGCGGGCACCCCCGCCGCGGTGATTGACAAGCTCAACGCCGATGTCAACCGCATCACCAACGCGCCCGACATGGTGGCTCGCCTGAACGACATGGGCGTCTATCCCCGCGCCGACTCCCCAGCCGTGGCACGCGAATTCTTTGCCACGCAGCAACGGGCCATGAAGAAGCTGGTCACCGACCTCGGTGTTCAGCCCCAATAAATTTCTATTATTTATTTGGCGGATTCAAGGACGAAGTGCAACAAAGATGAACTGGTTATAGGTGGCTGAGGATGCGAGAGCATCATGGCCGCTTTAACCGCCAAATCGAAATTGCCCAATGTACAAGCACCTCAGCCGAGAAGAACGATACCA
>NZ_JAVKLQ010000069.1:0-50387 GCF_031539175.1 Limnohabitans sp.
TGGTATCGTTCTTCTCGGCTGAGGTGCTTGTACATTGGGCAATTTCGATTTGGCGGTTAAAGCGGCCATGATGCTCTCGCATCCTCAGCCACCTATAACCAGTTCATCTTTGTTGCACTTCGTCCTTGAATCCGCCAAAGAAAAAAGCCGCTCCTAAGAGCGGCTTTTGACTGAGCGAGAAAAACTTAAGCAGTTTCGCCGTACACAGACACAGTGATCTCAACCACTACGTCAGTGTGCAGAGCCACGCTCACAGTGCTGTCGCCAACAATCTTGATCGGGCCTGTAGGCATACGCACTTGTGACTTAGCCACAGCGTAACCGTTCTTTGCCAAAGCTTCAGCGATGTCGCTGTTGGTGACCGAACCGAACAAACGGCCGTCCACACCCGCTTTTTGGCTGAGCTTGACCGATGTACCGGCCAATTTTTCGCCTTGAGCTTGAGCAGCAGCCAACTTTTCAGCAGCAGCTTTTTCGAGTTCAGCGCGGCGCACTTCGAATTCTTTGATCGCTGTCTCAGTGGCGCGACGAGCGCGGCCTGAAGGGATCAAGAAGTTACGTGCGTAACCGTCTTTCACTCGGACGATTTCGCCGAGATTGCCGAGGTTCACGACCTTGTCGAGCAGAATAATTTGCATGGTCGGGCTCCTTAGATCTTGTGCTGGTCGCTGTAAGGCACCAGGGCCAAGAAGCGTGCGCGCTTGATGGCTGTGTTCAGCTGACGTTGGTAAATGGCGCGTGTGCCGGTCAGGCGTGCGGGGATGATTTTGCCGTTTTCGGCAATGAAATCACGCAATGTGTCGACGTCTTTGTAGTCGATTTCTTCAACGCCCGTGACGGTGAAGCGGCAGAAGCGCTTGCGTTTGAAGAGCAGAGATTGCGTATTGCGCTTAGGGCGCTTGTCTTTGTTGAATTTCTTGAATGTGGCCATGATCTGGGCCTCCTATGAAATTTGCTGAAAATCTTGAATATGAAGAACGACGTTTTTGCTATTGCGAGGGCTGGCTAAAAAACCGGTGAACTGCCACAGACTCCCCAAGGACTGGCGAACTAAACGTTCTGCCAAAGAACCTAAAGCGACTGTTTTGACGCTTGTTTTGACTTGCCGCTTGTGCCCCGCCTCTTCAATTTCAGACTCATGTTCGAGCCTCAAATCAAGTGCAGGTAAACCTGCTGGGGTGTACCGCATGGCCGAAACCTCTGCGATGCAAGCGTTCAAAACAACGTGATTCACACCTTGCAATAAGGCAAAAATTAGCCTGCGAACTCAGCTTGCTGAGTTTTACGGGCTTCTTCGCGCTCCACTGTCTTCATCATGAGTGAAGGTGCTGTATCAGCTTTCTTCTTCAAGACGGTCAGGTGACGCAACACAGCATCGTTGAACTTGAACGCGTGTTCGAGTTCAGACATCACAGCTTGGTCAGCTTCGATGTTCAAACAAATGTAGTGAGCTTTGGCAAGCTTGTTGATCATGTAGGCCAACTGGCGGCGGCCCCAGTCTTCCATACGGTGAATAGCACCACCACCAGCGGTGATCATGCCTTTGTAACGCTCCAGCATGGCTGGAACTTGCTCGCTTTGATCCGGGTGGATCAACAAAATGATTTCGTAATGACGCATGGACACTCCTTGTGGGTTGAAGCTGCTTGCGGCGTCAGACGCAGTGCAGCAAGGGAAAGCCCGTTAGTATAGTCAATTTTTATGCGGCCAGCGCTTGCTGAAGACGAATCCCATCAATAAACCGACCGGCACGCCAAAAACACCCGCACAAATCGGCTCCAACCCCCACCACAGCGTGTCACTCGGCTGCAAGTCCAAATACAAATGCACCCACGGATGGTTGGCCACGATGTAATAAAAAGAAATGGCAAGGCCTGACACCATCGCAGCCACCGCCCCCGTGCGACTCATCGCAGGCCAATACAAGCCAAGAAGCAGCACGGGGAAAAAAGTCGAGGCGGCCAAAGAAAAAGCACAAGTCACCCAAAACAAAATGTTCACAGGCCGATTTGTCGCAAACCAAGCTGCAAACAATGCCACCACCATCAACAAAATTTTGGACAACATGACGCGTCGCAAAGGTGGGGCTTGCGGATTCACCGTTTCAAAATACAAATCCTGAGCCAATGCGTTGGAAATGGTCAGCAACAAACCGTCGGCCGTCGACAAGGCCGCGGCCAGCGCGCCAGCAGCAATCAACCCTGTGAACACCGGCGATATCCGAACAATTTCAGGCACAGCCAACACCAAATACTCTTCGATCAATCGAATATCGGCGTACTGAACCACCCCATCGTTGTTGTAGTCGGTGATGCTCAGCAAGGCCAATTTGCGCAGCTTCAAGCGATCGGCCCATTCGGGCAACTGGTTCAAATGTGCCCCCACCAACTCAGTCAACACAAACGACTTGAGCAACACCGCCAACGACGAAGCGCACAGATAAACGATCACGATGAACACCAAGGCCCACACGATAGAACGCTGAGCCTGCGCAGGACTGGCTGCGGTGTATGAGCGCACCAAAATATGGGGCAGCGCAGCGGTCCCGATCATCAAACAAAAAACCAAGGCCATCGAATTGACCCACCCTTGCGTGAAGCCCTCCGGCCGTGGCGCTTGGAAACCCACAGGGTGTTTGATGGCCAGCGCCAAACTGTCGCGCTCGGCTTGCCATGCTTGTATCAACCGATCCACGCCGGTTTCTCGCCAAGCGGGGTTGGCCTCTAGGCGCTGAATATCACGCAAAGGCGCATTGTCAGATTTGGCTTTCGCAATTTGCTTGGCCAAGACTTGATGCTCCAACTCACGGGCATTCAACGGATCGGCCATCTTGGCGTCGAGGTCCCACATGCGCTGCGCCATCACCTCGCGCGTGGCCATCTCGGCGGGATCAGCCTCAATCACCTTGATGCGCGACTCCATCTGTTGCAGCGACTGGGCGGCCGCCACCGCAATCACGGGATGCCCTTGCGTCTGCCACGACACCGCCACCGACACGGCCACCATGGACGCGACGATCACCACGCACTGGACCACCTGCGTCCACGTCACAGCACGCATGCCGCCTAAGAAGGAGCACAACAAAATGCCCCCCAAAGCCAAGAAAACGCCCAACTCAAAAGTCAGCCCCGACAGCATGGAGGCCACCAAACCCACCCCGTAAATTTGCGCCACCAAGTAAATGCTGGAGCACAAAATGGCCCCCAAAGCAGCCAGCCAGCGCACCATAGGACTGTCAAAACGCTGGCCTAAAAACTGAGGAATGGTGGTCGCACCGGAGGCATTGAGTTTGGCGGCAAACAAAAAGCCCAGCAAACAAAAGCCCCCCGTCCAGCCCAACACATACGCCAGACCGCCGGCGTGAAAACCATCACCCACAAAGCCATCGGACAGCAACAGACCGGTCACGCCCAAAAACGACGCAGCGGACATCCAATCAGCCGCGGTGGCCATGCCATTGAACGGAGCCCTGACGCGGCGCCCCGCCACGTAATACTCATCGGCCATGGTGGTGCGACAAAACATACCAATGGTCGCGTAACCAATGATGGAGACCACCAAAAAGAAACCGTTGATCACGGACTTGGACACGCCCATCACATCGGCAATCAGCAAGCTCGCAGACAACACGATCAGCCCAGCCAAGCCGGCCAAGACCAAGCGCCAGCGCCAAGGTTTAAGCGGCATCGCGATCCTCTGTGGGGGCTTGCGCACCCCACCAAGCCAACACCACATACAACACAGGCATCGCTTGGGCGACCAACCAAAAATGCAGCAAGGTTTGGTCAGGCCAATGCCAAGCCCACGCCATGGCCAACAACGTCACACCAAATAGACAGAGCACGCCCACAAACGCTCGCCCATGAGAGGACGACCGCGCGACAGACTCCGGGTTGTTCGCCCGTGCGTCGATCAAGGGGGTCGGCTTAAGTTCGTGCATCACGCCTGAGTTTTATCAGCTTCCCATGTGAAAAGATCTCAGGATTTGCCCCTGAGATCTTTGTCACACAGCACCGTGTTGGTTTACTTGGCGAGAGATTTCCAAGTCTCAATCACGCTGTCTGGATTGAGCGAGATCGAGGTGATGCCTTGATCGGCCAGCCAATGGGCAAAATCAGGGTGGTCGCTGGGGCCTTGGCCGCAAATACCCACGTACTTGCCTTGCGCCAAACACGAAGAGATGGCTTTGGTCAACAAGGCTTTCACAGCAGGATCACGCTCGTCAAAGTCAGCGGCCAGCAACTCCAAGCCAGAGTCACGGTCCAGACCCAAGGTGAGCTGGGTCAAGTCGTTTGAACCAATCGAGAAGCCATCAAAGAACTTCAAAAAGTCGTCGGCCAAAATGGCGTTGCTCGGCACTTCGCACATCATGATGACCTTGAGATCGTTCACGCCGCGCTTCAACCCGTGCTCGGCCAACAGGTTGGTCACGCGCTCGGCTTGGCCCAAGGTGCGCACGAAAGGCACCATCACTTGCACGTTGGTCAAGCCCATGTCTTCGCGCACGCGACGCATGGCTTCACATTCCATCGCAAAGGCTTCACCGAAGTCTTCGCTGATGTAGCGCGCGGCACCACGGAAACCCAGCATGGGGTTTTCTTCCTCTGGCTCGTAGCGGCTGCCGCCAATGAGTTTGCGGTATTCGTTGGACTTGAAGTCAGACATACGCACGATGACGGGTTTTGGATAGAACGCCGCTGCAATGGTGGCAATGCCTTCGGCCACTTTGTCCACGTAGAACGCGCGAGGAGACGCGTGGCCACGGGCCACAGACTCCACCGCCTTCTTCAAATCGGCATCCACATTGGGGTAGTCAAGAATCGCCTTGGGGTGCACACCAATGTTGTTGTTGATGATGAACTCCAAACGGGCCAAGCCGACGCCTTCGTTGGGCAACTGGCAGAAGTCAAACGCCAACTGTGGGTTACCCACGTTCATCATGATCTTGGTTTTGATCTTAGGCATCTCGCCGCGCTGAACTTCAGTCACTTCGGTTTCGAGCAGGCCGTCATAGATGAAGCCCGTGTCACCCTCAGAGCAGCTCACCGTCACCAACGTGCCGTCTTTCAAACGCTCGGTCGCGTCACCGCAACCCACTACAGCAGGAATGCCCAACTCACGCGCAATGATGGCGGCGTGGCAAGTACGGCCACCACGGTTGGTGACGATGGCGCTGGCGCGCTTCATCACGGGCTCCCAGTTGGGGTCGGTCATGTCGGTCACCAGCACATCGCCGGGCTGGACCGTGTCCATCTCGCTGATGTTGTGCACCAAGCGCACAGGGCCTGTGCCAATTTTTTGGCCAATCGCGCGGCCTTCGGCCAACACGGTGCTGTGGCCTTTGAGCTTGTAACGGAATTCAGACTGGCCTTTGGCTTGGCTCTTCACGGTTTCTGGACGCGCTTGCAAGATGTACAACAAGCCGTCTGTGCCGTCTTTGCCCCATTCGATGTCCATGGGACGGCCGTAATGGGCTTCAATCACCATGGCGTAGTGGGCCAATTGCTCAACATCTGCATCGGTCAACGAGTAGCGGTTACGCAACTCAGTGGGCACATCGGTGGTCTTGACCAATTTGCCAGTGGCTTTTTTCTCTTCGGCTGTGGAGAACTCCATTTGCAAGAGCTTGGAGCCCAAGTTACGGCGAATCACAGCGCGCTTGCCAGCCTTAAGGGTTGGCTTGTGCACATAGAACTCGTCAGGGTTCACAGCGCCCTGCACCACGGTCTCGCCGAGGCCGTAGCTTGACGTGATGAACACCACGTCTTCAAAACCTGATTCGGTGTCGATGGTGAACATCACACCGGCAGCGCCTAAGTCGGAGCGCACCATGCGTTGCACACCGGCAGACAAAGCCACGTCGGCGTGGGCAAAGCCCTTGTGCACGCGGTAGCTGATGGCGCGGTCGTTGTACAACGAGGCAAACACCTCTTTCATTTTGTGCAGCACTTCATCGATGCCGTGCACGTTCAGAAAAGTTTCTTGTTGGCCTGCGAACGAAGCGTCAGGCAAGTCTTCGGCAGTGGCCGATGAACGCACCGCAAACGTGGCGGCAGCGTTGCCAGCAGACAAAGTGGCAAAAGCCTCGGAAATGGCCTTTTGCAAGTCAGCAGGGAAAGGTTGGGCTTCCACCATGGCACGGATTTCAGCGCCAGCTGCGGCCAAAGCACGCACGTCTTCGGTGTCGAGCTTGTCCAAACGGGCGTTGATTTTGTCGACCAAGCCGTCGTAAGCTAAGAACTCACGAAAGGCGTGAGCCGTGGTGGCAAAACCGGTAGGTACGCGCACGCCAGAAGGCAATTGCGAAATCATCTCGCCCAAACTGGCGTTTTTACCGCCGACCGACTCGACATCGGTCATTCTCAAGTTTTCGAACGGGACCACCAAGGCGGTAGGGCTGAACAGTGCTGACATAGGAAAGCTCCAAAAGTTAAAACAGGCGCGGCCACACGCAGGGGAACAACTTTGTTGTTTTTTGAATGGGTTGCCGTGAAGCGGTGGCGAAATTCAGATAATAGGCAATTGTAGGTGGCTACCCTAACCGCTTGGTGCACCAAACGTGTGCAAACCAGCTCTCGAACTTGAAAGTTTTTCATGCCCAACCCCACCGTTTTCTTCGTTTCCGACGGCACTGGCATCACCGCCGAGACCTTTGGCAACGCCATCCTTGCGCAGTTTGAGTTCAAGTTTCGCCACATTCGCCTGCCGTTTGTGGATTCAGTGGACAAAGCGCACCAAGCCGTGCGCCAAATCAACCACACCGCAGAAGTCGAAGGCCGCAAGCCCATTGTGTTCACCACCTTGGTCGACATGGATGTGCTCAAAGTCATTCAAGACGGCTGCAAAGGCCGCTTGCTGGACATGTTTGGCACGTTCGTGAATCCACTGGAAGAAGAGCTGGGCGTCAAATCCAATCACCGCATTGGGCGTTTTTCGGACGTGAGCAAAAGCAAGGAATACCACGACCGCATCGAAGCCATCAATTTCAGCTTGGCGCATGACGATGGCCAGCTCAACCGCGACTTGGAGTCTTCCGACGTGATTTTGGTAGGTGTGAGCCGCAGCGGCAAAACGCCGACCAGCCTTTATTTAGCAATGCAATACGGCCTAAAGGCCGCCAACTATCCGCTGATCCCCGAAGACTTCGACCGCCGTCAACTCCCCCCTGCCCTGACGCCACACAAAAAGAAAATCTTTGGACTGACCATTCAGCCCGAGCGTCTGAGCGAAATCCGCAACGAGCGCCGCCCCAACTCCAAGTACGCCAGCCTGCTCAACTGCAGAAACGAAGTGGCCGAAGCCGAAGCCATGATGCGTCGCGCGGGCATTCGCTGGTTGTCCACCACGCACAAGAGCATTGAAGAAATTGCCACCACCATCCTGCAAGAGATCAGCCCTGAGCGCTTGATTTACTAAAGCCAACCTCCCACATGCACAAAAGCCCCACATCGCAAACGCAATGTGGGGCTTTTGTTTGGGCGCAACGTCAACCTAACGGTGAAACCCAGCGCCTGTCAGCGCTGATTTACAAGCCGATGGCCGCGATACCAGCCTTGGCAATTTGCGCATCTTCGTTGGACTTCACACCGCTCACGCCAACTGCACCGATGCACTGGCCGTCTTTCATGATCGGCACGCCGCCTTCGAGCAAGCCTTTGAGATCGGGAGCGCTCAAGAAAGAAACGCGGCCACCGTTGATCACGTCTTCGTAAATTTTGCTTTCACGGCGACCCAACGCGGCTGTGTTGGCTTTAGAGGGCGCAATGTGTGCAGAAATAGGAGGTGCACCGTCCAAGCGCTGCAAAGACAGCAAATGGCCACCGTCGTCCACGATGGCAATGGTCACCGCCCAGTTGTTCTTCAGGGCTTCCGCTTCAGCGGCAGCAGCGATGGCTTTGATATCAGCAGATTCGAGAAAGTGTTTGGTCTTCATAGCAATACGAGAGGTCAGTTTGAAAGACGCTAAGCATACCGACTGAGCGAGGTCGAATTAAGCCGCTGAAAGCAAAAGAAACCTCAAGAAAAGTAGGAAGTAAATCAAAAGGAACAGACACATTAGAATTCGCCACATCTGCATGTGCAGGTGTTTTTCGGAGACCTTGGTATGTACAACCAATTCCAAACTGCTGACCATTACGTTTTAGACGAACAACAGCGCAACCGCGTCATGCGTAACACTTACGTCTTGCTCGCTCTGAGCATGCTGCCCACCGTGCTCGGAGCATGGATTGGCGTTGAAACCGGCATCAGCCGTGTGTTCTCAGGCGGCTTGGGCATGATCTTGATGCTTGCCGGTGCTTTTGGCTTCATCTACGCCATCGAAAAAACCAAACACAGCGTCACAGGCGTGTATGTGCTGTTGGGCTTCACCTTCTTCATGGGCCTGATGCTCTCTCGCATGATCGCCATGGTGTTGGGCTTCAAAAACGGCGCTGAATTGGTGATGACCGCGTTTGGTGGCACAGCTGGCGTGTTTTTCTTGATGGCCAGTTTGTCCACGGTCATCAAACGTGACCTGTCCAGCATGGGCAAATGGTTGACGATCGGCGCCATGGTGCTGTTGGTGGGCAGCATCATCAACATGTTCGTCGGCTCATCGGCGGGCATGATGGCCATTTCGGTCTTGTCCATCGGCATCTTCAGCGCCTTCATGCTGTATGACCTGAAGCAAATCGTGGACGGCGGCGAAACCAACTACATCAGCGCCACCTTGACGCTGTATTTGGACGTGATCAACGTGTTCCAAAGCCTGCTGGCCTTGCTGGGCATCTTTGGCGGCGAACGCGAGTAAACACAACCATACGCCAACGAACGCCCTAGGCGTTCAGCGCACACAAAAAAGGCTGCTCATGAGCAGCCTTTTTTTACGTCGATCCAAACAGCTTTGTTTGTGTTGAACGCGGCCTGATCGGCCTCACGCCAAGTCAAACACCGCCATGCTTTCCACATGCGCCGTGTGCGGAAACATATTCACAGCGCCCGCCGATGAGATGCGGTAACCCGCTGAATTGACCAGCACCCCCGCATCTCGCGCCAGCGTGGCGGGGTTACAGCTCACGTAGACGATGCGCTTGGGCGGCGTCCAGCCTTGACGCAACTCGGGTTGTTCATGCAACGTCGCCAAGGTTTGGGCCAAGGCAAACGCACCTTCGCGCGGTGGGTCCACCAACCACTTGTCAGCCGTGCCGTCTTGAATCAACAACTCAGGCGTCATTTCAAACAAATTGCGTGCCACAAACTGCGTAGGCGCCAAAGGCGTGTGACGCCCCGCTTGGTTGGCCACCAAGTTTTCGCGCGAACGTGTCACCAAAGCCTCGCTGCCCTCAATGCCGAGCACCTCGCGTGCCATCGTCGCCAAAGGCAAGGTGAAGTTGCCCAAGCCACAGAACCAATCAATCACACGTTCATTCGGCTTCACATCCAACAAGCGCAAGGCACGGGTGACCAACACGCGGTTGATGTGTGGGTTGACTTGCGTGAAATCTGTGGGCTTGAATGGCATGGTGATGCCGAACTCAGGCAAAGCGTAAGACAGCGGCACCGCGCCCTCTTCGTCCATCAACTTCACCGTGTCAGGGCCTTTGGATTGCAACCACCACTGCACGTTGTATTGCGCGGCAAATTGGCGCAGCAGCGTCATGTCGCCATCGCTCAACGGCTCCATGTGACGCAACACCAAGGCTGTGACGTGATCACCACAAGCCAATTCAATTTGAGGCAAGGTCTCACGCGCCTCCATGCTGCCAATCAAGGCACGCAGGGGTAGCAACATGGCATCCACATGGGGCGGCAAGATGCGGCAGCTGCGCATGTCGGCCACATAGCGGCTCTTGCGCTCGTGAAAGCCCACCAAAACCTCGCCCTTCTTGATGACATAACGCACCGACAAACGGGCGCGGTAACGGTAGCCCCAAGCGGGGCCTTGAATCGGGCGCAGCATGGTTTCGGGTTTGACTTTGCCCAAATGCCACAAGTTGTCTTCCATCGCGCGTTGTTTGATGGCGACTTGCGCCGTGGCATCGAGGTGCTGCATCTTGCAGCCACCACAGGCACCCGCATGCAGCCCGAAGTTCACACAGCCGGGCGTCACACGCTGTGAGGACTCTTGCATGACTTCCAGCAACGAGCCCATTTCCCAATTGTTTTTCTTGCGATGGATGTTGGCGCGCACCACCTCAAAGGGCAAGGCGCCTTCCACAAACACCACTTTGCCGTCGGCGCGGTGTGCCACGCCTTGGGCTTCGAGGTCCATCGATTCAATGGTCAGCGCGTTGTCCGGCCATTTCTTTTCTGTCGTCGTTGTATCGGTCATCAGTTCGCAGGCAAATATTTGGCGGGGTCCACCGGTTTGCCTTGACGGCGAATTTCAAAATGCAGCTTCACTTGATCGGCGTCGCTGTTGCCCATTTCGGCAATTTTTTGACCCCGCTTGATGGCTTGGTCTTCTTTCACCAGCAAGGCTTGGTTGTGCGCGTAAGCCGTCAAATACGTGTTGTTGTGTTTGACGATGATCAAGTTGCCATAGCCACGCAAGCCCGCGCCGGCATACACCACGCGACCGTCGGCGGCTGCGAGCACGGGATCACCGGCTTTGCCTGCAATGTCCAAGCCTTTGTTTTTGGCTTCATCAAACCCAGCAATCAAATTACCACGGGTGGGCCACTGAAAATTGACAGCCTCTTCAGCTTCTGCGGCCACAGGCGCAGCAGGCTTGGCCCCTGCCGCCGCAGACGCCGCACTGGCCGCTGGCATCGCAGGTGTCGCACCCGCGGAGGCTGCAGGCAAGTTGGCGACGGCGGCTGGGGTCGTCCCAGGCTTGGTCGCCACCACCTCGGGAGCAGGCGGCGCAATGCGCAGCACTTGGCCCGTCTCAATCAAATTGGGGTTTTCTAAGTTATTCCAGCGCACCAAGTCGCGCCAAGTTTGGCCGTTGTCCATGCCAATGCGAATCAAGGTGTCGCCCGGTTTGACGGTGTAGTAACCCGCCTTGCCCGTATTTTCAGCACCTGGCAGTGGCTTGGTTGCAGATCGCGATGTCTGAGGAGAGCGTTCATCCACAGGCGCTTGGCGTGTTTTATTGGCGCACCCCGACAGCACACAGGCTGTCATCAGGGCAACAGCACCCCATTTTCCTGCACGTAACATGCGTTTTTCTCCGTCGTCAAGCAATGCCTGATTTTAGAGGTACGAAGTGCACCGCTTCGAGCAAAGTTTGCTGCAAGCCCTGTGGCGTCTTGTCAATCACCACCAAGGCCTGTTGACCCGCGGTGGTTTGCATGGGCGCCACGATGCGCCCGCCCATGGCCAATTGGTCAATCCAAGCTTGCGGCACCGCCTCGCCGCCCGCTGCTGCGATGATGGCGCTGTAGGGCGCACCCTTGGGATAACCCAACATGCCATCGCCAAACATCAAATGCAGATTGGGCAAGCGCATGGGCCGCAAGTTCTCTTTGGCTTTGTCGTGCAAGCCCCGCAAGCGCTCCATGCTGTAGACCTCGCGCGCCACCAACGACAGCACGGCCGCTTGGTAGCCGCACCCAGTGCCAATTTCAAGCACGCGCCCCATAGGCGCAGCCTGCAGACCTGGCGCCTCGCGCAGCAAAGTAATCATGCGGGCCACCACATTGGGCTTTGAAATTGTTTGCCCCAGCCCAATCGGCAAGCTGGTGTCTTCGTAGGCTTGGTTCACCAAGGCTGAATCGACAAAGCGGTGGCGCTCAATGCGCCCCATCGCGTCGAGCACCACGTTGTCTTGCACGCCCTGCTCAGCCAGCTTTTGCACCATGCGTTTGCGCACCGCCGAAGAATCAAGGCCCACCCCCGTTGGGCTGGCCAGGGGCGTAGGCGCTGCCCCGCGCATCGCCGTTTGCGGGGTCACCACACGCGTGGCACCCAGCAAGGCCTTGGGCTTGGCTTGGTCATTCGAGGTGTCTAAACGTGCTGGAAAACTGGGCCTAGGTTTCATGCCGTCTTACTCTCGCTCAAACGCTGAGCCCACACAGGCAAGGTGGCGTGCTCCGTGAGGTCCACATGCAAGGGCGTGATCGAGAGGTGGCCTTCAAACGTGGCATGAAAGTCGGTGCCATCGCTGTCGTCTTTGGCCGCGCCCGCGCTGCCAATCCAATACATGGTCTCGCCGCGTGGGCTCATTTGGGTGATCACCCGCTCCGCCGAGTGGCGACGGCCCAAGCGTGTCACCCGCAGCGGTTTGAGTTGCGCCAACGGCTGATTGGGAATGTTCACATTCAGCAGCCAAGGTTCGCCCTTGATTTGCCCCTGCTGCTGCATTTGCAACACCAAGGCGCGAGCGGCTGCGGCTGCATCGTCAATGTGCGCCCAACCCTTTTCTACTTGAGAAAATGCAATCGCGGGGATGCCAAACAGATAGCCCTCCATCGCGGCACCCACGGTGCCAGAGTAAATCGTGTCGTCGCCCATGTTTGCGCCGTTGTTGATGCCGGAGACCACCAAATCGGGGGTGTAGTCCAACAAGCCCGTCAGCGCAATGTGCACACAGTCGGCGGGCGTGCCGTTCACATAACGAAAGCCATTCGCTGCAGTGTGCACATACAGCGGCGAATGCAGGGTCAAGGCATTCGACTTGGCGCTGTTGTTGTGCTCGGGGGCCACCACTTCAACACGGCCCAAATCTTTGAGCGCTTCGTACAAAGCGACGATGCCTGGGGCCTGATAGCCATCGTCATTGGAAATCAAAATGTTCATGCGAGCCTTTAATTGCTTTTCAATTGTAGAGTTTGAGACAAACCCAGCGCCCCCGCACGCCTATCATTCAGCAAACACTCAAAGGAGACTCCTGTGCATGCTTGGCTTTGTGAAAACCCCATCGGCGTCGACGCCCTGACTTGGCAAGAACTGCCCACGCCCCAACCCGGTGCAGGCGAAGTTCTGATTCGCATCGAAGCGGCCAGCTTGAACTTCCCCGATCTGTTGATCGTGCAAAACAAATACCAAATGAAGCCGCCCCTGCCCTTCGTGCCGGGCTCTGAATACGCCGGCACCATCGAGGCCGTGGGCGAAGGCGTCACGCACCTCAAGGTCGACCAAGCCGTGGCCTGCCTCAGCGGCACCGGTGGCTTTGGCACCCACACCTTGGCCCCCGCCAAGCTGTGCATGCCTTTGCCAGCAGGGTTTCCGGCGGTCGATGCCGCCGCCTTCATCATGACTTACGCCACCTCGCACCACGCGCTGATGGACCGTGGCCAACTCAAAGCGGGTGAAACGGTGTTGGTGCTCGGCGCTGCGGGCGGCGTGGGCACAGCCGCCATTCAAATTGCCAAAGCGGCAGGCGCACGCGTCATCGCCGCTGCATCGAATGCGGAAAAATGTGCGCTCTGCACGTCCATCGGTGCCGACGCCAGCATCAACTACAGCACAGAGAACTTGCGCGACGCCCTCAAAGCCCTCACCGATGGCAAAGGCCCAGACGTCATTTATGACCCCGTTGGTGGCGAATTTGCCGAGCCCGCGTTTCGCTCCATCGCTTGGCGCGGCCGTTACTTGGTGGTCGGCTTTGCCGCAGGCCCCATCCCCGCGCTACCTTGGAACTTGGCCTTGCTCAAAGGCGCCTCCATCGTTGGGGTGTTCTGGGGCGACTTTGCACGCCGCGAACCCGCAGCCAATGCCGCCATGATGCAAGAGCTGGCCCAGTGGTATGGCGCTGGAAAAATCAAACCCGTCATTCACAACACCTTGCCCATGGCGCAACTCAAGCAGGCGTACGCCGACATGGGCTCACGCGGTGTGATGGGTAAATTGGTCATGGTCAATTGAGCACCACACCCCAAGCCCCCGGCGCACTCAAAGGCTTGCTGCCTTTCGTGCGCCCCTACAAGAGCCGCATTGTTTTAGCCAGTGTGTTCTTGCTGCTGGCGGCGGGCACCACGCTGAGCTTTCCGTGGGCGCTGCGTCAATTGATCGACCAAGGCTTGCACAACCCCACCGATGGCCAGCAATTGGTTGGCCACTTTCTGGCTTTGTTCGCGGTTGCGGGAGCCTTGGCGGTGTTTTCGGCGGTGCGCTTTTACTTGGTCACTTGGCTGGGTGAGCGCATCACCGCCGATGTGCGCAACGCCGTCTACGGGCATGTGCTGCGCCAAAGCCCCTCGTTTTTTGAAACCACGCAAACGGGCGAAGTGCTGTCGCGCCTCACCAACGACACCACACTGATTCAAACCGTCGTCGGGTCATCGCTGTCGATGGGTTTGCGCAACGTCATCATGGGCGTGGGTGCCTTGTTGATGCTGATTTGGACCAACCCGTTGCTCATGCTGCAAGTCGTGGGTGTGCTGGTCTTGGTGGTCTGGCCCAGCGTGCTGTTAGGTCGTCGTGTGCGGCGCCTCTCGCGCGCCAGCCAAGACCGCGTGGCCGATGCCAGCGCCATGGCCGCCGAAGTACTCAACGCCATTCCCGTGGTGCAAAGCTACACCGCAGAAGCACAAGAAACCACCCGCTTCATCCACGCCACCGACTCGGCTGTAGGCACCGCCTTAAAGCGCGCCAAAGCCCGTTCGATGCTGGTGGGCTTCATCATCTTGGCGTCTAGCGCGGCGTTGCTGTGGGGGCTCTACCAAGGCACGGTCTCGGTTCAACAAGGCACCACCACCGCGGGCGAATTGGGGCAAACCGTGGTGTATGTCATCTTGCTGGCCAGCGCCTTCGCCGTTTTGGGCGAGGTGTACGGCGACTTGCTGCGTGCCGCCGGTGCCACCGAGCGCTTGATGGAGTTGCTCCACACCCGCTCAGATGTGCATTCGCCTGAACACCCCCAGCACGCCACATGGCCTCAACACGGCTCAAGCCTGCAACTCAACCACGTGGCATTTCGCTATCCCTCACGGCCACAACAGCCTGCGGTGGACCAGCTGACGGCCCAAGTGAACGCCGGTCAAACGGTGGCCATCGTTGGCCCCAGCGGCGCAGGCAAAAGCACCTTGTTTGGGCTGCTGCTGCGCTTTCATGATCCCGATGCGGGCCACATCATCCTTGACGGCGTGGACCTCACCCAACTCGATTTGGTGGATCTGCGCCAACGCATTGGCATCGTGCCGCAAGAGCCCGTCATTTTTTCGGGCACCGCGTTTGACAATATTCGCTACGGCAGCCCCAACGCCACACAAGCACAAGTGATGGCAGCGGCCCAAGCGGCCTTCGCCGATGAGTTCATCACCGCCCTGCCCCAAGGCTACGACACGTTTTTGGGTGAACGCGGTGTGCGCTTGTCGGGCGGTCAACGTCAACGCATCGCCATTGCGCGTGCCATGCTCAAAAACCCGCCGCTCTTGTTGCTCGACGAAGCCACCAGCGCCTTAGACGCGCACAGCGAGCGCATGGTGCAAGCCGCGCTGAACACCGCCATGCAAGGGCGCACCACCTTGGTCATTGCCCATCGCTTGGCCACCGTGCAAAAAGCCGACGAAATTTGGGTGATGGACCACGGGGCCTTGATCGAACGCGGCACCCACACGAGCTTGCTGGCACAAGGCGGTTTATACGCCAGCTTGGCAGCGCTGCAGTTCAATACCGATACCGCCTCGTGAAGGACCGTACAGCGAAGTCAGCGCGTCACACCATACGCCAACATCAACAAGGTGCCCGTTAACAAGGCGGGCACCAAGCGGCGCTTAGGGCTTGACACCATCACACCAAGGCTCAGCGCGCAAATCAACACGCGCAACGCCATGGGGACCGTCGACAACAAGCCCAAGGGCATCAAAATCATGCGAATCGTGAGCGCTGCCACCATCGCGTAAGTCACCGCAGAAATCCACTTAAAAAACTCGCTCTCAGCGTGAATATGCCCCGACAACTTGACGCCCAAAGCACGGCACAGGTACGTGCCCAAGCATGCCGCGCTGAGTGCTAGCCACGTCTCCCAACCCTGCACCGCAGCACTCATGCCGACACCTCCACGGGTGCTGGGCGCAGCCACTTGCGGTCCAGCGCATAAGCCAAAGTTCCAGCCACCAAACCGGTGGTCAGCAAACTGCTATTGGCATCCAACACATAAAACCCCGGCCCGATCAGACAGCCCAACACAATCGCGATGCGATTGGCCCACGGCTTGACCTCGGTGAACGTCAACAAGAAAAACAACGGGTTGATGAACACCAAACCCAAAGTCACCGCCGCAGGCACCCAGCCCGCAGCCAGATAACCCAACACCGTGCCGGGCAACGCAATCAACCAGCATGGCAAGCCAATGCCTATGAAATAACTCAAGCGGTACTTGGGGGACATGTACGTGAACTCGCGCATGGACACCGCCCACGCTGTCATCGCCAGCAAGTGCACCCACGCATACAAACCACGGTTGCGATCTTGGCGGTGCAGTTGCGGAAACAAGGTCACCACCATCGTCACAAAACGCGCCGATGTCAGCGTCACCGCAAACGCAATGGCCAGCACGGATGAGCCCGAGATCAACATCTCCAACAACACCACTTGACCCGGCAACGCAAACATCAACAAACTCGTCAGGCCCGTCATCCAAGCATTGAACCCGTGGGTTTGGCCCATCGCACCGAAGCCAATCATGCCCGCGAACAACACCAACACGGGCGCCCCCAACGCGTCTTTGAAACCAGTGGCAAAAGCAGCCCGTCGGTTTGAAAAATGTCGGGACGGCTTTGTGGAATCAGGAGGTTGCATACAAGAAATTTTATAGTTGCGCCCTTGCACCATCGATTGGCATGCAGCATGCAGGTCAAACCGTCCGATAAATTGAGCACATGAAACAGCCCTGCCGGAAGTGACTGATTGTGAAAAACGTGTGCAGGGAGTGTGTCGAGTGTGCAGGCGAAAAAAATGCCCATACTTGCGAACAAGTACAGGCATTATTCTGGAGGCGCGACCCAGAGTCGAACTGGGCTAAACGGATTTGCAATCCGGTGCATAACCGCTTTGCTATCGCGCCATCTACTTTGACGAAAAAGGGAAGCTGCTGCTTCCCTTATCGAATTTGGAGCGGGAAACGAGACTCGAACTCGCGACCTCAACCTTGGCAAGGTTGCGCTCTACCAACTGAGCTATTCCCGCATAAGCCTTATATTCTAGCGCACTTTTTCAAAGAAATTAGCGCGCTTAGAAAACTTCATGCATTTACATCAATGTTTGACAGCTTCCGCTTTGACGTTCGCATCCGCCACAGCTGGTGCAACAGGAGGCACGTCATCAGGCAATGGCGTTGGCATGCGCTCTAAAGCGACTTCCAAGACTTTGTCGATCCATCGGACAGGAACAATCTCCAAACCATTTTTAACATTCTCAGGAATGTCTTGCAGGTCTTTGACGTTTTCTTCAGGAATCATCACGGTCTTGATGCCACCGCGCAACGCAGCCAAGAGCTTCTCTTTCAAGCCACCAATCGCCGTGACTTCACCGCGCAAGGTGATTTCGCCGGTCATCGCCACGTCGGCACGCACAGGGATTCCTGTGAGCGCAGACACCAAGGCTGTGGCCATGGCAGCACCCGCACTCGGACCATCTTTCGGCGTCGCACCATCGGGCACGTGAATGTGAATGTCGCGCTTTTCCAGCAATTCTTCAGAAATGCCTAAGCGACGCGCACGACTACGCACCACGGTACGAGCCGCCTCGACCGATTCTTTCATCACATCACCCAGAGAACCGGTGCGCGTGATGGTGCCTTTGCCAATCATGATGGCGGCTTCGATGGTCAGCAAATCACCGCCCACTTCGGTCCACGCCAAGCCGACCACTTGGCCCACTTGGTTTTCAGCCTCAGCACGGCCATAGGAGTATTTGCGCACGCCCAAGAAGTCTGCCAAATTGGCATCGGTCACTTTGACTTGTGGCGTCATTTGTTTGAGCAACAAGGCTTTGACCACCTTGCGACAAATCTTGGACAACTCACGTTCCAACGAACGCACACCCGCTTCACGCGTGTAGTAGCGCACGATGTCGCGGATGGCCGCTTCGTCCACGGCCAACTCTTCGTCTTTCACGCCGTTATTTTTGAGCTGCTTGGGCAGCAAATACTTCATGGCGATGTGCGTTTTTTCGTCTTCGGTGTAACCCGACAAACGAATCACTTCCATACGGTCTAACAAAGCCGGTGGAATGTTCATGGAGTTCGAGGTGGCCACGAACATCACGTCGCTCAAGTCGTAGTCGACTTCCACGTAATGGTCACCGAACTTGTTGTTTTGCTCGGGGTCCAACACCTCCAACAAAGCGCTGGAAGGGTCGCCACGGAAATCCGTGCCCAATTTGTCGATCTCGTCGAGCAAGAACAAGGGGTTGCGCGTGCCGACTTTGGTCAAGCTCTGCAGCACCTTGCCGGGCATGGCACCGATGTAGGTGCGACGATGGCCGCGAATCTCGGCCTCGTCACGCATACCACCCAAGGCCATGCGCACGTACTTGCGGCCCGTGGCTTTGGCAATAGATTGACCGAGCGAAGTTTTACCCACGCCAGGAGGCCCCACCAAACACAAGATAGGCGCTTTGACTTTGTCGACGCGTTGCTGCACCGCGAGATATTCCAAAATGCGGTCTTTGACTTTGTCCAAACCGTAATGGTCTTCGTTGAGCACGCTCTCGGCATTGCCCAAGTCGTGTTTGATCTTGGTTTTCTTGCTCCAAGGCAAGCCAATCAGCACGTCGATGTAGTTGCGCACCACCGTCGCTTCGGCCGACATGGGCGACATGAGCTTGAGCTTTTTCAGCTCGGCATCGGCTTTTTTACGTGCCTCTTGGGGCATTCGGGCCGCTTTGATCTTCTTCTCGATCTCTTCGATGTCCGCGCCCTCTTCGCCTTCACCCAGCTCTTTTTGAATGGCTTTGACCTGTTCGTTCAGATAGAAGTCGCGCTGGTTCTTTTCCATCTGACGCTTGACGCGACCACGGATTTTCTTGTCCACGTTGAGGATGTCCACCTCACGCTCTAACTGCTCAAACAAATTGGTCAAACGGTCGCGCACATTTGACAAATCGAGCACCACTTGCTTGCTTTCCAGCTTCAATGGCAAATGCGCGGCGATGGTGTCGGCCAGACGGCCTGCATCGTCAATGCTGGCGATGGAGGTCAAAATTTCAGGTGGGATTTTCTTATTCAGTTTGACGTACTGGTCAAACTGCTGCATCACGGCACGGCGCAAGGCTTCCACCTCGCTGCCAGCTTCTGCAGGCGCCACTTCGATGGGCGTGACATGCGCCGTAAAGTGCGACTCACCGTCTTCAATACCGTCCACTTTGGCGCGCTGCTGACCTTCGACCAACACCTTGACGGTGCCGTCGGGCAGCTTGAGCATTTGCAAAATGGTCGACACGCAACCAACTTCAAACATGTCGCCCACAGCGGGCTCATCTTTGGCAGCTGCTTTTTGGGCCACCAACATGATGCGTCGTTCAGCGGCCATGGCCGCTTCTAGAGCTTTGATGCTTTTTGGACGCCCCACAAACAAGGGAATCACCATGTGCGGGAAAACCACCACGTCGCGCAAAGGCAGCAACGGCAGTTCAAGAGGGGTAGCGGGTAACGGTGGTTGTCCAGACATGGTCAGCCTTCCAGTAAAAAAGGGACAGGCGATATGCGCTGTCCCCGAGATGAATCTTGTTTAAGCTGTCTTGGCAGCTTCTCGGTACACCAGCAATGGTGGTTTATTGTCTTCAATGGTGGCTTCTTCAACCACCACTTTTTCAACGTTCGACGCATTCGGTAATTCGAACATGGTGTCGATCAGCGATTGTTCAAGGATAGAACGTAAACCACGCGCACCTGTTTTGCGAATCAAGGCTTTTTTGGCAATCGCACGCAAAGCGCCAGGACGGAACTCGAGCTCCGCACCTTCCATCGCCAACAGCTTGGCGTATTGTTTGACCAACGCATTTTTGGGCTCAGTCAAGATTTGCACCAAAGCGTCTTCGGTCAACTCGGCCAAAGCAGCAATCACAGGCATACGCCCCACCAATTCGGGGATCAAACCGAATTTAATGATGTCTTGTGGCTCCACTTCGCCAAACACTTCGGTCAGGCTGCGGCTTTCTTTGCTCTTGACCGAAGCTCCAAAGCCGATGCCAGAAGCTTCGGTACGGCCTTCGATCACTTTTTCCAAGCCTGCGAACGCACCACCGCAAATGAACAAGATGTTGGTCGTGTCGATCTGCAAAAAGTCTTGGTTCGGATGCTTGCGACCACCTTGGGGAGGAATGCTCGCCATCGTGCCTTCGATCAGCTTGAGCAACGCTTGTTGCACGCCCTCACCCGACACATCACGCGTGATGGAGGGGTTGTCTGATTTGCGAGAAATCTTATCAATTTCGTCAATGTAAACGATGCCGCGTTGTGCACGCTCGACATCGTAGTTACAACTTTGCAACAACTTTTGAATGATGTTCTCAACGTCTTCACCCACATAACCGGCTTCGGTCAGGGTGGTGGCGTCGGCCATCACAAAAGGCACATCCAACATGCGGGCCATGGTTTGAGCCAGCAAAGTTTTGCCAGAGCCCGTGGGGCCGATCAACAAAATGTTGCTCTTAGAGAGCTCCACATCGTCTTTCTTGGCGCCCTCTTTGTGCTTCAACCGCTTGTAGTGGTTGTAGACCGCCACAGCCAGCGTGCGCTTGGCGGGCTCTTGGCCAATCACGTAATTGTCGAGGTTGGCTTTGATTTCGGCAGGCGTTGGCAACGCATCGCCCGCTTCCTGGGTCAAATCGGCGTTGGGCAACTCATCACGGATGATTTCGTTGCACAAGTCAATGCACTCGTCGCAAATGAAGACCGAAGGCCCTGCGATGAGTTTTTTGACCTCGTGCTGGCTCTTACCGCAGAACGTGCAGTAGAGCGTTTTTTCGCCGGAAGCGCCTTTTTTATCAGCCATGGATGTGTATTTAGAGGGAAAGGGAACGCAATTAACCGCGCTTGCTAATCACTTGATCGATCAAGCCATAGTCTTTCGACTCGTCGGCGCTCAGGTAGTAATCGCGTTCGGTGTCACGCTCAATTTTCTCGAGCGGTTGACCGGTGCGCTCAGCCAAGATGCGGTTCAATTGGTCGCGTGTCTTCAAGATTTCACGGGCGTGAATCTCGATTTCAGTCGCTTGACCACGGGTACCGCCCAAAGGCTGGTGAATCATGACCTTGGAGTTAGGCAAAGCGAAACGCTTGCCCTTTTCGCCTGCAGCCAACAAGAACGCGCCCATGCTGGCGGCCATACCGATACACAGCGTAGACACATGAGGCTTGATGAAGTTCATGGTGTCAAACACGGACATACCCGCGCTGACCGAACCACCGGGAGAGTTGATGTAGAGCGAAATGTCCTTGTCAGGATTTTCGCTTTCGAGGAACAACAACTGAGCCACCACCAAATTGGCGGTTTGATCATTCACCTCGCCCACCAAGAAGATCACGCGCTCTTTGAGCAAACGTGAATAAATGTCGTAAGACCGCTCGCCGCGGCCCGACTGCTCAATGACCATGGGGACCATGCCCAAGGCTTGTGTTTCCAGTGCGCTCATGTTGTTTCCTTATGACCGAAGACGGATCAGGATTGGCCCATCAATTCGTCGAACGAGACCGCTTTGTCGGTCACCTTCGCTTTAGACAAGATGAAGTCAGTCACGTTGTTTTCAATAACGACTGCTTCAACTTCGCCCAAACGGCTCATGTCGCTGTAGTACCAACGCACCACGTCAGCAGGCTTTTCGTAGCTTGATGCCAACTCTTCGATGTGCGCTTTGATTTGCTCAGCGGTGGCTTGCAAGTTGTTGGCGCGAACCAAATCGGCCACCACCAAACCCATGCGCACGCGCTTTTCAGCTTGTGGACGGAACACGTCATCAGGAATTGGGGCTTTGTCTGCGTCTTTGATGCCACGGGCCTTCAAGTCAGCGCGAGCGCCTTCAACCATGCGTTCGAGTTCAGCTTGCACGCTGGCGTTGGGCAAGTCAAGTTCAGCTTGGCTCGCCAAAGCGTCCAAAGCAGCTTGCTTGTTACGGCCCAACAAACGGAATTTCACTTCGCGCTCGAGGTTGTTTTTGATGTCTGCGCGCAAACCGGCAACGGTGGCGTCAGCCACGCCCAAAGACTTGGCCAACTCGTCGGTCACGTCGGGCATGTTGGCGACTTCCACCTTCTTCAAGGTCACCAAGAAATCAGATTGCTTACCGGCCACGTCTTTGCCGTGGTAGTCGGCGGGGAAGCTCAAGGGGAAAGTCTTGCTTTCGCCAGCCTTCATGCCGCGCACGGCATCTTCAAATTCTTTGAGCATCTGGCCTTCGCCGAGCAAGAACTGGAAGTCTTCGGCTTTGCCGCCTTGGAAAGGCTCGCCGTCGATCTTGCCTTCGAAGTCGATGGTCACGCGGTCGCTGTCTTGTGCAGCACCGTCAGCAGGACGCTGAGCGAAAGTGCGACGTTGCTTGCGCAAGATGTCGATGGTTTTGTCGATGGCCGCGTCGGTCACTTCGGCCGAGACTTTTTCAACGGTCACAGCAGACAACTCGCCCAGCTTCACTTCTGGGTACACCTCAAAAATGGCGTCAAAGTGCATTTCGCCTTCGGGTGCGCCTTCTTTTTCGTTGATACGGGGCTGACCTGCCACGCGCAATTGCGCTTCTTGAATGGCCGAGTTGAAAGCCTCGCCCACTTTGTCGTTCATCACTTCCATCTGTGTGGAATAGCCATAGCGCTGTGCCACAACGTTCATGGGCACTTTGCCTGGACGGAAACCGTCCATCTTGACTTGGCGTGCCACACGCTTCAAACGCACGTCAACTTCTGCAGCAATGGCGCTGACAGGCAGTGTCAAAGTGATTTTGCGTTCCAGTTTTTCCAGAGTTTCGACGGTCACAGCCATGTGGTTTCTCCTAATTTGGCAGGGTCAGCAGCAGCTTTGAAGCCGCTTGCTTTCAATAAATATCAATGGTGCGCGGGGCGGGACTCGAACCCGCACATCCTTGCGGACGTCAGGACCTAAACCTGGTGCGTCTACCAATTTCGCCACCCGCGCGGGTTTTTCAAAACAACAACGGGTGGCCTTGGTAGACCACCCGCTTGAAATCGGTCAACCGAGGATTTTAGACGGCTTTTCGACCTTAAACCACGCCGCGTACATTGCAGGCAACGCCAGCAAGGTCAAAACGGTCGCAACGATCAAGCCGCCCATGATCGCCACGGCCATGGGGCCCCAAAACACGCTGCGCGTGAGGGGGATCATGGCCAGCACGGCGGCGGCAGCCGTCAAGACAATCGGGCGCAAACGGCGCACAGCCGACTCCACAATCGCCTCCCAAGCCGGAATGCCTGCGGCGCGGTCTTGCTCAATTTGGTCAATCAAGATGACCGAGTTACGCTGAATCATGCCCATCAAGGCGATCACGCCAAGCAGCGCCACAAAACCAAAGGGCCTGTTGAGCGCCAGCAACGCCCCCGCCACGCCAATTAAGCCCAAAGGTCCCGTCAAAAACACCAACACGGCACGGCTGAAGCTGTGCAACTGCAGCATCAACAATGTGAAGGTGAGAAACAGCATGATGGGCATGCCTGCCGAAATCGAGCTAGAACCCTTTGAGCTTTCTTCCACCGCGCCAGCCACTTCAATGCGGTAGTTCGGTTGCGCCGACTGGGCCCAGGCCTCCTCGAGCTTTTTCAACTCAGGATACAGCTGGTTGGTCACGGTAGCGCCCTGCAAGCCCTCAATGATGTCGGACTGCACGGTAATCGCGTACTCGCGCTTCTCGCGCCACATCACACCTGGCTCCCACGTCAACACAGGTCGGACGATCTCGGTGGCCGGAATCATGCGGCCTGAGGCGGTTGGCAGATAGGCACTGGCCAAATCGCTGATGGCATCACGCTCGTCCAAAGGTTGGCGCAGCACGATGTCGATGAGCTTGTTGTCCTCTCGGAACTGCTCCACCGTGGTGCCCACAAGCAACGTGCGCGTGGCTTGTGCAATGGACTGGCTGCTCACGCCCAAGCTACGTGCTTTGGCCTGATCGACCTGCAGCTTGACCACTTTGATGGCTTCGTTCCAGTTGTCGTTCACACCACGGGTGGCTGGGTTGCTGCGCATGACAGCTTTCACCTCGTCAGCACGTTGGCGCAACACCTTCGGATCTGCGCCGACCACGCGGAACTGCACGGGATAAGGCACGGGGGGTCCGTTAGGCAGCAGCTTCACACGGGCGCGCGCTTCTGGAAACTCCTGCGCCAACAAGGCTGGCAAAGCTAGGCGCAAAGATTCGCGAAACTGTAAATCTTGCGGCACTACGATCAACTGAGACACGTTCGCTTGTGGAAACACCTGATCCAAAGGCAGGTAAAAGCGCGGCACGCCAGAACCAATCCAAGTGCTGACGGTTTGCACACCCTCTTGTTTGAGCAAGCGTTGCTCCACCGCTTGCGCCACCGCCTCGTTGGCTTTGAAGGACGTGCCCTCAGGGAACCAGAGGTCCACCAAAATTTCAGGACGGCTGGAGTCAGGGAAGAACTGCTGCTGCACACGCCCCATGCCGACAATGCCCAAAGCAAACATCAGCACAGTGGCGCCAATCGCTTTCCAGCGGTGCTCCACGCACCACGTCACTGCGCGGCGGAAGTTGGCGTAAAACGGGCCATCAAACAGCTCATGCTCAGCATCTTGCTCGGCATGGGGTTTGACCTTGAGCAGCAAGGTGCCCAAATACGGCACGAAGTAGACCGACACCCACCAGCTCAACACCAGCGCAGCCACCGTCACCGCAAAAATAGCGTAGGTGTACTCACCCACCGTCGACTTCGCCATGCCAATGGGCAAAAAGCCAGCCGCCGTGATCAACGTGCCCGTCAACATGGGCATGGCCGTCACTTCGTACGCAAAGGTGGCGGCACGCACACGGTCGTAGCCTTCTTCCATTTTGCGCACCATCATTTCCACGGCAATGATCGCGTCATCCACCAACAAGCCCAGCGCGATGATGAGCGAACCCAGCGAAATTTTGTGCAAACCAATGCCCAAATACTGCATGGCCAAAAAGGTCATGGCCAACACCAACGGAATGGTGATGGCCACCACCAAACCCGGGCGAATGTCCACATGCCAGCCAAACCGGCCGCCTTTGTGCAAGCCCAAAGCCACGAAGCTGACCACCAACACAATCAGCACCGCCTCAATCAGCACATGCACAAACTCACCCACCGACTTGGTCACCGCTTTGGGTTGGTCTTGCACCTGCACCAAGGTCACGCCCAAGGGCAGCGTTTTCTCAATGCGGGCCGTGGCTGCCTCTAAAGATTTGCCCAACGCGATGATGTCGCCCCCTTTGGCCATCGATACGCCCAAAGCAATGACAGGTTTGCCTTGGTGATGCACTTTGACCGATGCGGGTTCGACATAGCCACGCTGGATATTGGCAATGTCGCCGAGCTTGAACTGCTGGCCGGAACTGCCACGAATGGGCATGGCGCGCAGCTGTGCTTCGGTTTGAAATTGCCCCTCAATGCGCAATTGAATGTTGTCCAAGGGCGCTTGCACCATGCCTGCGTTTTCAACGGCATTTTCTTGCCCCAACTGCGCCAAGACGGCGTTTAAGTCCAAGCCCATCTGCACCAGGCGTTTTTGCGGAATTTCGATGAAGATTTTTTCATCCTGCACACCAAACTGCTCCACTTTGGCCACATCCGGCACGTAAAGCAATTGCTGACGCACATCGTCGGAAAACTTCTTCACCTCAGCAGGGCTAAAGCCAGGCGCGTCAATGGCGTAGATCACGCCATACACATCACCAAAATCATCATTAAAAAATGGGCCCTGCACGCCCTGCGGCAGGGTGTAGCGCATGTCGCCAATTTTTTTACGCACCGCGTACCAAACTTGCGGCACATCACCCGGCTTAGACGAGTCTTTGATCTGAAAAATAATTTGCGACTCGCCAGGCTTGGAATAGCTGCGAATTTTGTCGGCATAAGGCACCTCTTGCAGGGTGCGCTCTAACTTGTCGGTCACCTGCTCGGCCACTTGCTGAGCGGTCGCACCCGGCCAATACGTACGCACGACCATGGCACGGAACGTGAACGGCGGGTCTTCGTCTTGGCCCAGCTGAAAGTAGGCCGCCACGCCCAACAGCATCAGCACGACCATGAGGTAGCGGGTCAACGCCGGATGATCCAGCGCCCATTTGGAGAGGTTGAACTTGTCCATCGTCAACTCACTTCCCTGCGCCGAAGATCGACACTTTTTGGCCTGCCGTCAGCACATGCACGCCAGACATCACCACCTGATCGCCTGCATTCAGACCAGAACTCACCACCGCGTCGTTGCCATCTGCGGTCTTGACTTCAATGGCTTGCGATTTGACGGTCATCGTGGCGGGGTCTAACACCCAAACCGAAGTGGCGTCACCCTCTAAGCGCAAAGCGCTGCTGGGCAATTTGATGGTGGCAATCGCTGTCCCAGTGACCGGTTTCAACACCGTGACCGTGGCCCCCAACACGGCATCGGCACCGTTAGGCAATGCGGCTTTGACCAAAAAAGTGCGCGTCACGGCATCGGCGCTGGCTGCCACATCGCGAATTTGGGCTTGCAGCGTTTTGTCGCGGCCCCACAAGCGCACGCCCACGCTTTGACCGGTTTTGAACAATGCCAATTTGTCTTCTGGCACCGCAAACACCACGTCACGCGCACCGTCTAAAGCCAAACGCACCACCGGCTGACCCGCTGCGACGACTTGACCGGCATTGGCATCGACCGAGGTGATCACGCCAGCGCCATCGGCCACCAAACGGGTGTAGCCCGATTGATTGCCCTGCACCGAGTTTTGCGCTTGCGCTTGTTGCCACTGGGCTTGTGCCGCCGAAAAGGCCACCTCACGGCGTTGCAACTCAGCCGCGCTGATGAAACCTTGCGCGCGCAAATCTTGGTAACGCTTCAAATCAGCCGCGGCCAACTCACGGTTGGTTTGCGCCGCCATCAGTTGCGCCGCAGAAGCGTCTGCTGCCAAACGGTAATCTTGCGGGTCCAACTGCGCGAGTAATTGGCCAGCTTGCACACGTTGGCCAATTTCTGCAGGGCGACTGAGCAACTTGCCGCTCACCCTAAATCCCAAACTCGACTCCACGCGCGCGCGCACATCGCCCGAAAACTCCAACTCGGCAGTCCCCGCCGAAGCGCCAATGGTCATGACTTTGACGGCGCGAATGGGCTCTTGGGCCGCAGGCGGCTTTTGACAAGCCGCCAAAACAGCCAAGGAAAGGAGTGCGACAGGCACTCGAGCGCGAGAGAAAATTGTTTGCAACATGGTCTAACCGATCGCTAATGACTAACTGGTTAGTAATGTAGCCGATTGAGGAACGTCACAATCACCACAACTATGTCGTCCATTGAACATTACGAAAATTTTCCGGTCGCGTCGTGGCTGTGCCCTGCCCGTCTGCGCCCCGCCATCGTGGCGCTGTACCACTTTGCCCGTACCGCAGACGACTTGGCTGACGAGGGCGACGCCCCTGCCCACCGCCGACTGGAGGACTTGGCGCACTACAAAGCCGATCTGCAGGCTTGCTTGAGTGGTGCCAAAAACGCAAGCACGCGCTGGCCTGGGGTGTTTCAGGCCTTGGGCGCTGCTGTCGTGCAGCACCAATTGCCCGCCCAGCCTTTGTTTGACCTGCTGGATGCGTTTGAACAAGACGTGATTTACACCCGTGTAGGCCAACGCTACCGAGATCGGACCGAATTGATGGACTATTGCCGCCGCTCGGCCAATCCCGTGGGCCGTTTGATGCTGCATTTGTACGGGGTACAAGACGCCACGTCTTTGACGCAAAGCGATGCCATTTGCAGCGCTTTGCAGCTGATCAATTTTTGGCAAGACCGTCAACAAGACGTCCAGCGTGGTCGCGACTACCTGCCTGAAGGTCATACCCTCGCCGAAGAATTGGTCTTTGCTCGCGGGTTGATGGCCCAAGGTGCGCCGCTGGTCAAGCGCGTCCCAGGTCGGGCGGGCTGGGAGTTGCGCGCTGTGGTGCAAGGCGGACTGCGCCTTCTCGACAAACTCGATGCGCTGCAACGCCAACTCGGGGGCGATGGCACCACATGGCCTCGGCCACGCCTGCACAAAAGCGACGTGCTGCTGATGGCTTGGCGTTGTTGCCGAATGTGAACGTGGCAACGCCGATAATGAGTTCCGACATGACACCTCAAGACTACGTTCAGCAAAAAGCCTCTGCCTCGGGCAGCAGTTTTTATTACGCCTTTTTGTTTTTGCCGCCACAGCGGCGAGCGGCCATCACTGCGTTTTATGCGTTTTGCCGCGAAATCGACGACGTGGTTGACGAAGTGACCGACCCCGGCGTGGCCAGCAGCAAGTTGGCTTGGTGGCGCAAAGAAGTGCACCAAGCTTTCGCGGGCCACCCCACCCATCCCGTCATGCAAGCGTTGATGCCTTTGTGCGACACGTTTGGCATTGAAGAGGCGCCCTTGCAATCGGTGATTGAAGGCTGCGAGCTAGACCTCTCCCAAACCCGTTACCTCGACTACCCCAACTTGACGCGTTACTGCCATTTGGTCGCGGGCGTGGTGGGTGAAGTCTCTGCCAAAATTTTTGGCCAAACCGATCCCGCCACCACTGCGTATGCCCACAAGCTGGGTCAAGCGTTTCAGTTGACCAACATCATTCGAGATGTCGGCGAAGACGCCTTGCGCGGACGCATTTACCTGCCGGTTTCAGAGCTGCAGAAGTTCGATGTGAAGGCGCATGAAGTGCTCAATCGCATCGATTCCGAGCGTTTTCAAGCGCTGATGCAATTCCAAGCGCAGCGTGCCCACACCTTGTACGACGAAGCCTTGGCGTTGCTGCCTGCCGCCGATTGGCGCCATCAAAAACCGGGCTTGATGATGGCCAGCATTTACCGCACCTTGCTGCGCGAAATCGAAGCCCAGAAGTTTCCCGTGCTCAAACAACGCGTGGCGCTCACGCCCCTGCGTAAGCTCTGGCTGGCTTGGAAGATGCAAGCCTTGGGCCGTTTTTAAACCACCCACACTCGCTGTTTGGCTGTGAAGCACCTCACCATCGTTGGCGCAGGCTGGGCAGGACTGGCTGCTGCCGTCGCGGCCGTGGAACAAGGCTGGCAAGTTGAGTTGTTTGAAGCTGCGTCAGTGCCAGGCGGTCGCGCTCGCAGCCTAGAGGCGCCCCCAGATGTCACGCCTTTAGACAACGGCCAACACATCTTGATTGGCGCTTACCGCGACACCTTGGCGTTGATGCGACACGTCGGCGTCCAACCGGAAGCGGTATTGCAGCGCCTGCCATTGGATGTGCGCTTTGCCGATGGCCGTGGTTTGGCGCTTCCCAATTGGCCAGCCCCCTTGAACGTGTTGGCAGGCATTGTCCGCACACGCGGCTGGACTTGGCGCGACAAAGCCTTGCTGCTGAAAGCCTGCATGCAATGGCAGTGGGCAGGATTCACATGCGACGCCCGTTGGACGGTGGCAACGTTGTGCGCCCAGTCGTCATTGCCTGCGTGCGTGGTGCAAGCACTGATCGAGCCCCTGTGTTTGTCAGCGCTCAACACCCCCATCAGCCGCGCCAGTGCCACCGTCTTTTTGCGTGTGTTGCACGATGCCTTACTGGGCGGTGCAGGCAGTTCTGACGTGCTGGTGCCTCGCGTTGATTTGGGTGAACTGTTGCCGCAACCGGCCCTGCATTGGCTCAAGGCACACGGCGCGCAGGTGCATCTGGGACACCGCATCACCGCTGATGTCTTGAAACAGCAATACGCGGACTGCACGGCAGCAGCCGGAGGTCGCGCACTTTTGCTGGCTTGCCCACCTTGGGAGGCGGCTCGCCTCACCGCAGACCTCCACCCCACATGGGCGCACAGCGCAGCGGCCTTAACGCACGAAGCGATTGCCACCGTGTACCTGCACTGTGCGGACCCGCGCTTCAAAGGCTTGGCACGGTCCATGATGGCGCTGAACAGCGACTCGAAGATGTCAGACACATCGAAGTCGTCGGCGACGCAAACCGGCTCTGGCGCCGGTCCTGCGCAATTCATTTTTGACCGCGAGGCATTGATGCAACAAACGGGCTTGCTGGCTTGCGTGGTCAGCGCCAGTGTGGGCACGCGTGAGGCATTGGCCGCCCAAGTGCTGCAACAAGTGCAAGATCAATTGGGGTTGACTGAGCTTCAAGTCGTGCAAACCGTGGTCGAAAAACGGGCCACGCTGGCTTGCACACCGCATCTGTCGCGCCCCGCCGCGTTCATCGCGCCCCACCTGTGGGCCTGCGGTGACTACGTGGCTGGCCCCTACCCCTCGACCCTCGAAGGTGCGGTGCGCTCAGGCCAAGAGGTGATCACACAACTCGGACAAATGCCGCACGGTCAGCGGTTGCTTTAAATGCGGCGATGCATGCGACGCGATTCGCTCTTCCCAAACATGCCCTTCGGCATTGATCCACACAGCTTGCATGCCCGCGTTCAAGGCGCCAAAGGCATCTGCCATGGCGTCATCGCCCACATGCAACACGGCTTCAGGGTCTAAGTTCAGCTGCGCTGCCGCCGCATGAAAAATGCGCACATCGGGTTTGGCCACGCCAAAGGCCTTGGCACTGAGGGCCGACTGAAAATGTGGCGCAGCCTCGGTACGAAACACGTCGGCGTTGCCATTGGAGAGTGCCACCAAGGGATAACGCGCTGCCAGCTTAGCCAAGGCCTCCGCCACGCCGGGATACAGCGACACATCATTGCGCGCAGCAAAGAACACATCAAAAGCGGCCTCGGCCAAATCAGGCCGATCACCGGCCTCGCGCAAGCTGGCACGAATCGACTCACGGCGCAAAAAACTCAAATCGTGGCTGTACTCAGGAAAACGCTGCTCGACCTGCAAACGCATGGCGCGTTTGGTGTCGGGCAAGGCACACAAGATCGCGGTTTGTGGCGCGTGAATTTGCAACCACGCTTGCAAGGTCTGTTCAGCGCGAACAATGACCGGCATGATGGGCCACAAGGTGTCGTCGAGGTCAAGGGTAATAGCCTGAATTTTGGAGTGGTGAAGCATAGGTCGGCGAGAATACCGCATGCTGATCAAACCTGCTTTCGCAAAAGAACCCTCCTTCTCCCACGGCCAAACACCACGCACTGCCGTGCTCTTGTGCAATTTGGGCACACCCGATGCCCCCACTGCCGCCGCCGTGCGCCGCTATTTGGCTGAGTTTTTGGGTGACCCACGGGTGGTGGAGATTCCACGGCTGATCTGGATGGCTATTCTTCACGGCATCATTTTGCGGGTGCGTCCCGCCAAATCAGCAGCCAAATACGCCACGATCTGGACAGCCGAAGGCTCACCGCTGAAAGTTCATACCGCGCAGCAAGCACAAGCGCTGCAAGCTGCATTTGATGCAGCTGGCCAAGCAGTGACGGTTCGCTACGCCATGCGTTACGCCAACCCGTCGATGGCCTCGCAACTGGATGCACTGAAGGCCGAGGGCTTCACACGCATTTTGGTGTTGCCCGCTTATCCGCAATATTCAGGCACCACCACGGCGAGTGTGTTTGATGCCATTTACAAATGGGGATTGCGCACGCGTTTGCTGCCTGAGTTTCGTTTCATCAACCATTACCACGACCACCCAGGCTACATCGCCGCATTGGCCGAGCGTGTCCGTACGCATTGGGCAGAACACGGCCAAGCCGAGCGTTTGGTAATGAGCTTTCATGGCGTGCCAGAACGCACCCTGCACTTGGGCGACCCTTACCACTGCGAGTGCTACAAAACAGCCCGCCTGTTGGGTGAAGCGCTGGGACTGACGAAGGCGCAGTACATGGTCACGTTTCAATCTCGCTTTGGCAAAGCCAAGTGGCTAGAGCCCTACACCGAACCGACGTTGGTGGCCTTGGCAGAACAAGGCGTCAAGCGCGTGGACTTGATTTGCCCAGGCTTCACCAGCGATTGCTTAGAAACGCTGGAAGAGATCGCGCAAGAAGCACAAGAAGCTTATTTGCATGCTGGCGGCGAAGTGTTTCGCTACATCCCTTGTTTGAATGACTCGGCCATGTGGGTTCAGGGCATGCATGCGCTGTGCGTCGAGCACATGGGCGGCTGGTCATTCACAGCACCAGATGCCCAGCAGCTTGCTGCGTCACGGGCAGCTGCAATGGCTTTGGGATCGAAGGACTGAAAGAAGCGCGGTGGGTGTGATGGGGTTCAGCGCGATGCGGCTTCGGCCGCATCCGATGCACGCACAGAGGGCGATGAGGCCGCAGACGATGCGGCTTGAACACCCGTGACACGGGTTTGAGACGCAACAGATGCGCTGTTGACCGCGTCATCAGACGCAACACCAACCACCGCACTGGCAGATTCCGAAATGTCTGTGGGCAAAGCCTGTACAGGCGGTTCCGCTTCTGTGACAACAGGATATGCACCAGGGTTCAACCAAGCTGCCACCAGCAAGGCTGTGGCAAATAAAGCTGCTATCACCCACAAAGACATGTGCGTTGATTTAGGGGCTGGCGTCAGTGCGGGTTGTTCTGGCTCAACCTGTGCAACTGCCTCTACTGAAGATGAAGGGATCTCTTGCAGATGAGCTTCAGCGTCTGAATGCACGGAATGCAGACCATCGACAACGGTTGAAGGTTGCAACAAGGCATCGGGACTTGAAGGCAAAGAATGCTGAGGTTGTCCCAACACTTGTGCCGTCGACAAGCCCAACAAAGATGCCACTTTCTTCGCGGCCGTCAATTTGACCGCTTCGCTGTAGAAAGACTCAGAACCACCTTCTTCCAGTTGACGAATTTGCTTGACCGACAAACACGAACGCATGGCCATGTCGGTCATGGTCCAGCCACGGGATTCGCGCTGCAGCCGCAAAAGGCTACCGTCGATAGACACGTCGTGATCGCTCATAAAAACATCGTCAAACTAAGCAAATCAGCATGACACCGATCACTTGACCAGCAGCAATTCACCCTTGATGGAGGCGCCTTTTTGCACCGACAACGTTTGGTAAACCACATGACCATCCACCGAAGCAGACGAGGTCACGATCAATTCATTGCAAGTCGCGGTGCCCGAGAATTTACCTTTGATGTGCAAGCTGCTGCAAGTGACCACGCCTTCAACTTGACCGCGTGCGCCAATGGTCAACTCATCCACTTGAATTTGGCCGTTCAAAGCGCCTTCCACATGGATGGCACCTTTGGCGCTGATTTCGCCACGGAACGAAAAGCCCTCACTCAGAATGGAAGGTTTGCTGGCGGTGGTAGTGATCATGTCCATCATGCTGTTTCGCTGAGTTAATGCAGAACTGGCTGCGGCGGGTGCGGGAGGTGTTGACACCTGTGGAATTTCTACGTGAACAGCCTCTTCAACCTCAGGCGCCGAAGCGACATCAGCAGAAAGATTAGAGCTGCTTGTTTTGGATTTGCTGAACATATTGAGCCGTTCTGATAACTTTTTGTGGATTGACAGGATAGCCGCCAATCAAAATTTCCAAATGCAAATGCTTGCCCGTCGACGATGAGCCCGTACTGCCAATGTTGCCCAATACAGAGTCATTTGTCACTTTGTCGCCTAACTTAACCGCGATGTTGGCCAAATGTGCATACAAAGACTCCACACCATTGGTGTGACGCACAACCACCATATTGCCGTATTGCGCATGAAACTGCGCCAACACCACAACGCCTGGCTTCACGGCATGCACTTTTTCATCACCCGTCTGGCTCAGCATGTCTAAGCCAGTGTGGAAATGCGTTTGACCAGAAATTGGGTGGCGACGTATACCGAAATCAGAAGTCACGCTGAAGTTTGGAACAGGCATCGAACTGGGCAAGGCATATAAAACTTCGCGCAATGAACGGTTGGTCGCCAGTTCGTCGGCGACTTTACCGCGCAGCAAAGGATTACCTTTGACATCGTCGTCTAGGTTGAAACCACCGTTGGCGGCATTCTGCTGAATAATTTTGACGATTTTCTCAGTCAGACCTGAAGACTCCAACTGCGACTTCATCGATGAATTTTCTTGCGATACCGCCACCATGGACGTATCGACAAAGCGACGAATACTGATGTCACGATCACGAATGGTTTGCGCAAGTGCCACCATTTGCTCATCGTTCATAGACAGTTTTTCGCCAGGCTCGCCACTGCTGTCTGACGCGCTGCTCAGCAAGGCGCGGTACACCTCTTCATGCGAGCGCTCTAAGCGCGAACGACTCCACATCAAGTTCACGCTGGTGACGGCCAGGGCCAACACCATGAAAAGCAAAACGCCTGCGGACACAATGCCGCCCCGAACAAACAGACGCTGCATACGCGCGCTGATATTCAGGTAATGCAAGTCACCGTTTTGTTCCAAGATGATGCGGGCATCCTCATACTGACGGGTCCATCCCTGGGAAACCAGACCCGGCAGCAGGCGAACACCCACAAACAATCGATGTAACAACATGTCAGACGTCGAAAAGTGTTTTAGGCTGCGGAAGCTGTCGCGCCCATTTGAATAGCAGGACCATCAGCACCTTGGCTCAAAGTACCTTCGATTTCGCCGCCTTTTTCAATTTCAATTTCAGAATATTGAACTTTGCCAGCAATCTTGCCGGTCGAACGCACGATGAGGCTTTTTTCACTGATGATGGTGTTGTGGAGTTGGCCACGCACATCAATCACTTTGGCTGAAACGCGGCCTGTGATTTTGCCAGTTGGGCCAATCAAGACCTCTTCTGCCGTTAAATCGCCCTCAATAACACCGTTCACGATGGCTTTAGAAGGCACAGTAAATGTGCCTCTCACGACAACACCGTCACCGATAACAACACTCTCTAGCGAATCAGATTGATTAGACATATGAACTCCTTGCCAAAATTTTAGCAAACAAACTATCAAAAACTACATACTATCAATTTTATTATTGACGAGTTGTAGTTAAAAAATCTCGCAGGTAGCAAGCAATTATAACAATATTTAGAAGTTTTAATACAACGTATGACTTATTAAATGAGAGAACTACAAAATCATGCAATTCCGCGATAACCCTTCATGACTGTCACCTGCAGTACTTTACAGATTTTGTTATGCAACCAAAGGCCTCACACTGCGCGTATTAAAAAAGACAAAAAGGGGACAAAGGCATGAAAAGACGCGAACTTATATTAGGGGCACCACTCACGTTAGGGCTTTCTGGCCTTGGCTTGGCGCAGGGCGCTTACCCCAGCAAACCCATTCGTTTTATCGTGCCTGTGGCCGCGGGAGGCGGCTCGGACATGATCGGTCGTGCCGTGTGTGAACGCCTAGGCCGCGTTTTGGGTCAAGCCATGGTCGTCGACAACCTGAGCGGCGGGGGCGGCGTGATTGCGTCGCAAACCACCGCACGTGCCACACCCGATGGCTACACCCTGATGCAAGGTTACGTCGCCACCCATGGCACCGCCCCTGCCACGCGCAAACTGCCATACGACGCGGTGAAAGACTTCACCGCCATTGGCATGGTGGGCAGCACGCCCAACGTGCTGTGCGTGAACTCAGCCTTGCCTATTCAAGATGTCAAAAGCTTTTTGGACTACACACGCAAAAATCCAGGCAAAGTGTCTTACGGCTCCGCGGGAGCCGGATCACTGACACACATGACGGCCGAGTTGTTCAAATTGCAAACGGGCGCCTTCATGGTCCACATTCCTTACCGAGGCATCGCACCCGCCATCACCGATTTAATGTCAGGCCAAACCCAAGCCATGTTTCCGGGCTTGGCGGCCGCTTTGCCACACCTGCGTGGCGGACGCATTCGTGCGCTGGCCGTCACAGGCTCACAACGTCACCCCTTGCTCAAAGACATCCCAACGCTCGAAGAAGCCGGCTTGAAAGGGTTTGATGCGCAACAGTGGTACGGGATTGTTGGCCCAGCCAACATGCCACCGGCCATCGTCAAACAACTCAACGACGGTTTGGCTAAAGTACTCGCCCAACCCGACTTCAAAGACAAACTGTCAGCAGAAGCCGTTGAGCTCATGCCCATGACACCCGAAACCTTTGCCAACTACATGAAAACCGACATCGCGCGCTGGAGTGCCTTGGCCAAAGAGCGCGGCATCTTGCTCGACGCCTAACCCTTTTCTTTTTTTCCTTTCTCAACTTCACAACCTCTGCTATGGCTATCAACACCACCGTCGCTGCCGACCACAACGCCCCTCCCATCACGCAAATCTTGGCCAACTTTGTCGCCAACCATCCCTCCAAAGGATGGAGCGATGCCGTCGACCATGAAGCACACCGCACCTTTTTGAATTGGCTGGGCTGCGCCGTGGGTGCCGCAGACCACGCGGCTGCCCGTGCAGCTTTGGCCGCGGTGCAAATGTTTGAACCCTCCAAACAAGCCAGCATTGCGGGCCGCAAAGACCGTGTCGACATGGGCAGCGCCGCACTGATCAACGGCATCACCTCACACACCTTTGACTTTGATGACACCCACCTCAAAACCATCATTCACCCCGCAGGCCCTGTCGCCTCTGCGCTGCTGCCACTCGCCGAACACTTAGGCTCAACCGGCCGCGAAGTGATTGACGCCTTGGTCTTGGGCATTGACGTGGCCTGCCGCATGGGCAACACCGTCTACCCCAACCACTATGACCGCGGCTGGCACATCACCGGCACCACCGGCATGTTGGGATCGGCCGCTGCTTGCGCACGTTTGCTCAAACTCAACACCGAACAAACCGCCATGGCTTTGGGCATTGCAGCGTCTCAGCCCATCGGTCTGCGCGAACAATTCGGCACCATGACCAAACCGTTCCACCCAGGCGCAGCAGCCCGCGCAGGTTTGATGTCAGCGCTGTTGGCCAAACAAGGCTTCACCGCCAGCCCCAAAGCGCTGGAAGCGCCACGCGGCTGGGCCCAAGTGGTGTCTGACAAATACGACTGGACCGAAGTCACCCACGAGTTGGGCGAGCGCTTTGAAATCAGCTTCAACACCTACAAGCCCTTTGCTTGCGGCATCGTGATTCACCCCAGCATCGACGCTTGCGTCCAACTGCGCGAGCAAGGCGTCAAGGCCGAAGACGTGGAACGCATCGAACTGCGCGTGCATTCGCTCGTGCTGGAGTTGACGGGTAAAAAGGAGCCCAAAGATGGCTTGCAAGGCAAATTCAGCGTCTACCACGGGTGTGCCGCTGGCTTGATCTTTGGCCGCGCCGCCGAAGAGGAGTTTGACGACCACATCGTCACCCGCGCCGATGTCGTGGCCTTGCGCAACAAAGTACAAGCCACGGTGGACAACAACGTGCGGGAAGAAAGCGCCGACGTCACCGCCTTCCTCAAAGATGGCCGCCAGGTGCATGTGTTTGTTGAACACGCGATTGGCTCATTGCACCGCCCCATGAGTGATGCGGCACTGGAAGCCAAATTCCACGGCATGAGCGACGCTGTACTGGGTGCCGACACAACCAACGCCCTGCTCCAAGCGTGTTGGAAGCTGGGTGACGCCAAAGACGTGCGCCAAGTCACTGCCCTGACCACGCCTTAAACCACTGCAAAACGTGCCCCCATTTCTGCGATGATCGCAGGAATGGATGCATTTGTATGACAACTTCTTTCACCCCCATCGTCTCCTCTGAGCGCTTGTCGGTACAAGTGGCGCAGCGGCTTGAAAACGAAATTCGTGAAGGGCGTCTCAGCCCCGGCGAGAAGCTGCCCACCGAAGCCAAGCTCGTCGAGCTGTTCAAAGTCAGCCGCACCGTGGTGCGCGAGGCTTTGTCGCGCTTGAAATCGATTGGCTTGGTGGAGTCACGCCAAGGCAGTGGCGTGTTTGTGCATCACCAAGCGGCATTTGAACCACTTAACTTTGATCCGCGCTTGGCCGACTCGCGTGAAGCGGTGCTTCAAATCGTTGAAGTTAGACGCGCACTCGAAGCCGAATGCGCCCAACTTGCAGCCACGAACCGCAGCACGAGTGACATCCTCCATCTGCAACAGGCCCTCGCTGCGCTAGATCTGGCGGTGGCAGACGGCAAAGATGGCGTCGAAGAAGATGTGCTGTTTCACCAAGCCATCGCGAAAGCGGCAGGCAACCCATTTCTCATCGGCACGCTCGACTTTCTTGCACAATTTTTACGCGGAGGCACGCAAGTCACACGCGCCAACGAGGCGCGTCGCGCAGACTTCGCCCAAGCGGTGCGCCAAGAGCACCACGCCATCGTGAGAGCCATCGTCGACGGCGATGCCAAACAAGCCCACCGCTTGGCCACGCTGCACATGCGCAACGCGGCCAAGCGCATTCAGCAAGCAGACAACAGCTTCTGGCAACAAGAAGGCAGCGTCTTGGCACAGGTTTTGATCCCCAAAAATTAAGGGTAAGTCCTAGAAAAATGCACCGAAATTGGCCCAGAAACTTGTATGACAATCACACCAATTTCTGAAATCACGTTATGTCACACACACATTTGAAGGTCGGTTTAATCGGGTTAGGCGCCATGGGCAAAGGTATGGCGGGCTCGCTGCGCCGTGCTGGTTTTGCGCCGCATGTCTATGACGTCCGCGCAGAAGCCGCCCAAGACTTTGCCAAAGACGGTGGACACGCCTGTGCGAATTTGGCCGAACTCGGCGCCCACTGCGATGTGGTGGTGTCGGTTGTGGTGAATGCCGCGCAAACCGAAGAAGTGTTGTTTGGCAAAAACGGGGACGGCACCGGATGTGCCGCCACCATGAAGCCCGGCAGCGTCTTTGTGATGTGCTCGACCGTAGACCCCAACTGGTCTGTCGCGCTCGAAGCGCGTCTCGAAAAACTGGGCCTGCTGTATGTGGACGCCCCCATCTCTGGCGGTGCAGCCAAAGCGGCCAGCGGTGACATGACCATGATGACCGCCGCCAAACCCGAGGCCTATGCCCTGTGCGAACCCATGCTCAACGCCATGGCTGCCAAAGTCTACAAACTGGGCGACCACGCAGGCGCGGGCAGCAAAGTCAAGATCATCAACCAACTGCTCGCAGGCGTGCACATCGCGGCTGCGGCAGAGGCCATGGCCTTGGGCCTGCGCGAAGGTGTGGCGCCAGAAGCCTTGTACGAGGTGATCACCCACAGCGCAGGCAACAGCTGGATGTTTGAAAACCGCATGGCCCATGTGCTCGCGGGTGACTACACGCCTTTGTCTGCCGTCGATATTTTCGTCAAAGACTTAGGACTGGTGCTCGACATGGCCCGCGTCAGCAAGTTTCCCCTGCCGCTCTCCAGCACCGCACATCAAATGTTCATGCAGGCGTCTACCGCGGGTTTTGCGCGCGAAGACGACAGCGCCGTGATCAAAATCTTCCCTGGCATCGAACTGCCGAGCGCGAAAACCCCGAGTGCTTGAGCCGCATTCCGTGTTCATAATTCAGCAAATTTTTAAAAGGAGACAACCCATGAAACATTCCCTGATTGCCTTGAGCTTGTTGGCCGCCGGTATCACTGGCGTCCAAGCGCAAACTGTTCTGAAAATTGGATACGCCACCACCCAAGCCTCGCACTACGGCGTGGGCAGCACCGCGTTTTGTGACGAAGTTGAAAAAGGTACACAAGGTCGCTACAAGTGCCAACAATTCCCAAGCAGTGCCTTGGGCGGCGAGCGCGAAATGATTGAAGCCGTGCAACTGGGCACCTTGGACTTGGTCAACACCTCCACAGGCCCCGTCGGCAACTTTGTGCCTGAAGTCAAAATTGTGGACATCCCATTCCTGTTCCGTGACTACGACCACGCGCGCAAAGTCATGGACGGCCCCATCGGCCAAGACATCTTGACCAAGTTCCCAGCCAAAGGCTTGGTGGCCCTGTCGTGGACCGAAAACGGTTTCCGCCACATGACCAACAGCAAGCATGCCATCGTCAAGCCAGAAGATGCAGCGGGCTTGAAGATGCGCACCATGGAAAACAAAGTGCACATGGACGGCTACCGTGCGTTTGGCATTCAGCCCACGCCCATGGCCTTCCCTGAAGTGTTTGGTGCGTTGCAACAAGGCACTGTGGACGGTCAAGAAAACCCAATTCCCGTGATCTTGGCGTCCAAGTTCTCGCAAGTGCAAAAGCATTTGTCACTGACCGGCCACGTCTATTCGCCCGCTTTGCTGATTACTTCACCACGTTTGATGAACAAACTCAGTGACGCAGACAAAAAGGTGTTTTACGCAGCCGCCAAGAGTGCCACCGTGGCTCAACGCAAAAAGGTCAACGAAGACGAAAACAACGGCATCGCCCAACTTGAAAAAGACGGCATGACCGTGGTTCGCAAAGTGGACGGCCAAGCCTTCCGCAACGCACTGCGTGATGTGTACGCCAGCTACTCCAAAGAGTTTGGCGCTGACAACATTCGCAAAATCCAAGACGTCAAATAAGACGGCAGCCCTTTCGAGGGCTGACATTCCAGGCGGGGGCACACGCGTTCAGGCGCGAAAGGCCACCCGCTTTTTTTAAGTCGCTAAGGCATGTCCTATGAAAACCTTTGAACACTACTTTGTGGCCACCAATCGGTGGATGCTCATCATCATGCTGGCCGTGATGTCGGTCATCATCTTTGCCAACGTGGTGCTGCGCTACTCCACCAACGTGTCCATCGAATGGGCCGAAGAAGTGGCTCGCCATTTGATGATTTGGCTCACATTCATTGGCTGCGGGCCTGTCTTGCGCTACGGCGGTCACATTGCCGTTGAAAACCTGCAAGATAACTTGCCTCGCCCCATGGCCATCGCCATTCGCGCATTCATCGCGGTTTTACTGACCGGCTTGTTTGTGTTTTTCACGTGGTACGGCATTGAGTACATGGACCGCACGCAGTACCAGCAAACGCCAGCCACGCAAATTTCGTTTGCCTACATTTATGCCGCATTGCCGATTGGCGCTGCCATGACTCTTATTCATTGGTTGTTGATCGTGCGTGACTATGTGCTCGAGCGCAAGTTCGCCTCTGACGCCCACTTTGACGCCACTGCCAGCGCGTCGCTCTGACCTTGATTGCACACTTATGAACGCCAGCGTCATCCTTCTCATTTCTGCCTGCATCTATCTTGCTGTGGGTGTGCCTGTGGCTTTTGCTTTAGGGCTTTCTACCGTCACCGCCTTGTTGGTGTCGGGCAACTTTCCGCTGCTTGTGCTGCTGAAAGAAACCTTCACCGGCGTGGACAGCTTCCCGCTGATGGCCGTGCCGTTTTTCATCTTGGCGGCTGAGTTGATGAGCGGCGGTTCGCTCACCGAAGTGCTGCTGAAGTTTGCGGGCCAATTTGTGGGCCACAAACGCGGTGGCTTGGGCTACACCAACGTGGTCTCGCTCACCTTCTTCTCGGGCATTTCTGGTTCGGCTTTGGCCGATGCCGCAGGCCCCGGCTCCATGCTGATTCGCATGATGGACAAAGCGGGCTACGGCCGTGCTTACGCCGCCGCTTTGACCGCATCGACCGCCATCGTGGGCCCCATCATTCCGCCCTCGATCATCATGATCATTTATGCCTTGGCCGATGACAACGTCTCGGTCGGTGCCTTGTTTGTGGCGGGCATCATCCCTGGCATCTTGATTGCTGTGGCCATGTGCGTGGTCAACTGGCATGTCTCCAAAGTACGCAACTACAAGGGTGACGACGAACAACCCAGCGGCAAAGAAATGTGGCTCACCACCTGGAAAGCCACACCGGCTATTTTGCTGCCCGTGTTGATTTTGGGCGGCATGCGTTCGGGTTGGTTCACCCCCACTGAAGCCTCGGTCGTGGCCGTGTTCTACGCCCTGCTCTGCGGCAAATATGTGTACCGCACTTTGGAGTGGAAAGCCGTGCCAGACATCTTGGCGCGCTCGGCCATGTTGACCGCATCGGTGCTGTTGATCATCGGCATGTCGGCCTCATTCGCTTGGATCTTGACGATTGAAGGCGTGCCTCAAATCGTGGCCGGTTGGATTGCAGACATGCACCTCTCGCCTTGGATGTTCTTGATCGTCATCAACGTGTTCTTGCTGCTGTTTGGCATCTTCATTGAACCGTTGCCAGGCGTGATGGTGTTGGTCCCCATCTTGGCCCCTGTGGCGGCCAAAGTGGGCATTGACCCGATTCACTTCGCGATGGTGGTGATTTACAACCTCACGCTGGGCATGATCACGCCCCCAGTCGGCGGCTTGCTGTTCGTCACGTCCAACGTGTCACGCGTGCCCTTGTCTGACTTGACCCGTGAATTGACGCCCTTCTTGTGGGCACACGGCGTGGTTTTGGTGGTCTTGACCTTTGTGCCAGCTTTGAGCAACTGGCTGCCACATGTGATGGGATTCCAATAAGCCATGGCGAAGCAGATTCACCTCGGCTGCATTGCCGATGACTTCACAGGCGCGACTGACCTCGCCAATAACTTGGTTCGTGCGGGCATGCGTGTGGTGCAAACCATTGGCGTGCCGACCGAACCGTTGGCTGCCGATGTCGACGCGGTGGTCGTTGCCCTGAAGTCGCGCACCATTGCACCCGCAGATGCGATTGCCCAGTCGTTGGCAGCGCTGACGTGGTTGCAAGCGCAAGGCGCGCAGCAGATCTATTTCAAATACTGCTCCACCTTTGACAGCACGCCCACCGGCAACATTGGCCCCGTCACCGAGGCGTTGATGCACGCCTTAAAGACCGACTTCACCATTGCCACGCCTGCGTTCCCTGACAACGGTCGCACCGTGTTCAAAGGCTATTTGTTCGTGGGTGATGTGCTGCTCAATGAGTCCAGCATGAAGGACCACCCGCTGACGCCCATGACCGATGCCAACTTGGTTCGCGTCATGCAAGCGCAATGTCAAGCCAAGGTCGGCCTGATCGACCACCGCAGCGTGGCACAAGGCCCCGCAGCGGTGCAACAACGCATCGCCGATTTGAAGAGCCAAGGCATCACCATTGCCGTGGTGGATGCTGTGTCCAACGACGACTTGCTCAAACTCGGGCCGGCCTTGAAAGGCATGCCGTTGGTGACGGCAGGTTCCGGCGTGGCCATTGGTTTACCCGCTAACTTTGGGCTCAGCCCCACCCCCCAATCAAGCACCTTGCCTCACGCGCAAGGCTTGCAAGCGGTGGTGTCGGGCAGCTGCTCGCAGGCCACCCTTCGCCAAGTGGCGCATTTCCAAGCCTCAGGTCGCCCCGCGTTGGCGGTAGACCCCTTGGCATTGGCACGCAGCGCGCAAGGCGGTGCCGATGTCGTGGCCAGAGCCTTGGCTTGGGCGCAGCCCCACTTGAATTCGGGCCCCGTGCTGATCTACTCCTCCGCCGCCCCCGATGCCGTGAAGGCGGCGCAAGCACAGTTGGGCGTGGAAGAAGCAGGCCTCTTGGTCGAACGCACCATGGCCGCGATTGCCAACGGCTTGGTCGCGCTTGGCGTCCAGCAACTCGTGGTTGCGGGTGGTGAAACCTCAGGCGCTTGCGTGCAAGCCCTGCACATCGACCAGCTGCAAATTGGCCCGCAAATTGACCCCGGCGTGCCGTGGTGCCATGCGCACACGCCACATGGCGCGGTGCACCTGACCTTGAAGTCTGGCAACTTTGGCACAGACGATTTCTTCACCAAAGCCTTTGCACAACTGGCGTGATCGGCCGTTTTTATGAGCGCACTCACTGAACACCAAGCCCGTGAAGAGATGTGCCGCGTGGGCCAAAGCTTGTTTGCGCGCGGCTATGTGCACGCGACAGCGGGCAACATCAGCGTGCGTCTAGACGATGGCTTTTTGATCACCCCAACCGACGCGTGTTTGGGGTTTTTAGACCCCGCGCGGTTGTCCAAACTCAACCTCCAGGGCGAGCAAATCAGCGGCGACAAGGCCAGCAAAACCATCGCGCTCCACACCCGCATTTATGCAGCAGCGCAGCAGTTTGACGTGCACACCCGATGCGTGATTCACACCCACAGCACCCACTGTGTGGCGCTCACGCTGCACGATGGTTTGATCAACACCGCAGTGGACACGCGCGAACTGCTGCCCGCGGTCACGCCCTACTTCGTGATGAAAGTGGGGCATGTGCCGGTGATCGACTACCACCGCCCAGGTGCAGTGCCTGCAGCAGACGCCGTCGAACGCGCCATCTTGCATTACGGCCAGCAAGGCACGCCGATTCGAGCGGTCATGCTGTCACGCTTAGGCCCCAATGTGTGGCACGACAGCCCCGCCTCAGCCATGGCAATCTTGGAAGAGTTGGAAGAAACCGCGCGTTTGGTGCAGCTGAGTGCACACCCTATTTCACCCTTGTCACAGCCCCAACTTCAAGAACTGCGCGACGCCTTTGGCGCGCGCTGGTAAGGACACCCCATGCCTCAATTTGCCGCCAACCTTTCCATGATGTACCCCGAGTTGCCGTTTTTGGACCGCTTTGAAGCGGCAGCCCAAGACGGTTTCACCGCGGTGGAGTACTTGTTTCCCTACGCTTTTGCCAAAGAAGAATTGGCAGCACGCCTCAAAGACCACCAGCTGCAACAAGTGCTGTTCAACGCCCCACCCGGTGGCACCGATGCAGCCAGCATCGATGCGGCGTGGAGCAGCAACACACGCGGCACGGCGAGCATCCCTGGGCGAGAAGCCGAGTTTCGTCAAGGCGTCGAACTGGCGCTGACCTATGCAGACACCTTGAATTGCCCTCGCATTCACCTGATGGCTGGCTTGCTGGGCGAAGGGCAGACACGCGCCAGCAACTTGAGCACCTACGTGTCCAACCTCCAATGGGCGACTACCCTGGCCGCCAAAGCGGGCCGCGATGTGTTGATTGAACCCATCAACACCCGCGACATTCCGGGCTTCTTTTTGAACCGCCAAGATCACGCACACGACATCATCGAGAAGGTGGGCGCCGACAACCTGAAGGTACAAATGGACCTGTACCACTGCCAAATCGTCGAGGGCGATGTGGCCACCAAGATCCGCCAATACCTGCCCACCGGACGTGTCGGGCACTTTCAAATCGCGGGCGTGCCTGAACGCCACGAGCCTGACATCGGCGAACTCAACTACCCGTACTTGTTTGATGTCATTGACGAGGTGTCAAAAGCTTGTGGCTGGCAAGGCTGGGTCGGTTGTGAATACAGGCCGCGTTTAGGCGGACAAGCCGGCGGCACATCGGCTGGGTTGAATTGGTTCAAAGCCGCACGCCAATCACGTTAACCCCGAACTCGCGTCGTCAGCGAAATGCGCCGTTCATTGGCTACCATTGCGGCTCTTTGACACTGAAAACAACATGGACAACACATTCATCATGGCTGGCGTCATGGGCTGGCCGGTGGCCCATTCACGCTCGCCGATCATCCACAACCACTGGATTCGCCAACACCAACTGCGTGGCGCCTATGGCCTGTTTCCAGTCGAACCTCACAACTTGGGTGATGCCATTCGCGGCCTCAAAGCCTTAGGACTCGCGGGCTGCAATCTGACCATTCCTCATAAAGTAGCAGCCATGTCTTACATGGACTGGGTGCAACCGTTGGCCCAACGCATGGGGGCGATCAACACCATCGTGGTGCAAGCCGATGGCGCTTTGCATGGTTTCAACAACGACGGTTTTGGCTACCTGCAAAGCTTGCGCGATGCCCAACCCCACTGGCGTGCCGATGCAGGCCCTATCGTGGTGCTGGGCGCAGGCGGTGCGGCACGGGCCATTGTGTTGAGCTTGATGGACGAAGGGGCTACCGAAATTCGCCTGATCAACCGCACGTTTGGCAAAGCACAGGCCTTGGCCGACGAGTTTGGCACGCCCGTGCAAGCCTTCGATTGGTCTGAACGCCACGCGGCGTTGGCCGGCGCAGCCTTGTTGGTCAACAGCACCAACCAAGGCATGCACGGCCAACCCGAATTGGATGTGCAACTTCACGAGTTGCCAATGACAGCGTTGGTCTCTGATGCGATTTACGTGCCATTAGAAACCCCTTTGTTAGCCGCAGCGCGACAGCGTGGCAATGCCACCGTGAATGGCTTGGGCATGCTGCTCAATCAAGCACGTCCTGCCTTCCATGCCTGGTTTGGCGTGATGCCCGACATCGATGACACGCTTGTAAAAGCATTAACCAAAACTTTGTAATTCACTACGTACGTCAATTAAAATGAATTGATGTATATAGGATTACTTGAAGACGAACCAGATCTCGCCCAGCATGTGCGCGAGATTTTGGAAGGCGCAGGCCATGCCGTCAGCACGTTCAACAATGGGGAAGACATGGTCAAGGCCATTGGTCGCGACACCATTGATTTGTTTGTGCTCGATTGGCGTGTACCGCGCCTATCAGGCTTTGAAGTCCTCAAACACATTCGTCAAGTCAAATCACTGCAAGAGCCTGTTCTATTTTTGACAAGTCGCTCAGATGAACTCGACATCACCGATGCGCTCAATGCAGGTGCCGATGATTACTGCGTCAAACCCGTTCGCCCCAAAGAGTTTTTAGCCCGTGTCGCGGCTTTGCTTCGCCGAACCTACCGCGATCGCAATGACGAAGAAAGCCTGCGCACCTTGCTGGACTACAAGTTCAACAAAGTGGCCAACACGGTCACCTTCCAAAACAAAACACAAACTTTGTCGGAAAAAGAATTCAAGCTGGCCTTGTTTTTGTTTGAAAACGCAGAACGCGCCATTTCACGTGAACGACTCACGCATGAGGTGTGGGGCAATGACATGCAAGCCCTGTCGCGAACGCTCGATGTGCACATCGCTTGGATTCGCAAAAAACTAGATTTATCGGCGACCTCAATGCGCCTGCGCCTGCGCCCCGTGCACGGCTACGGCTACCGATTGATGACCGTTCATGAAGGACATCCCGATGACTAGATTTTCTCTTCGCGCAGGCATCACATCCCTTGGCGCTATGGCGCTTTTCACCGCTCACGCACACGCCTCAAGCGTGTTACCGTCCGATGAAGCGCAAGATTTGATTGTCTACAAAGTGAAATCTGGTGACACCCTGCTCGAGCTGTCGCGCAAGTATTTCGTATCTTCGGCGGGCATCAGCCAAGTCGCACGTATCAACCAACTTCAAGATGCCGACCGCATCACGGTCGGACAAAGTTTGTCCATTCCTCGCCAAAGCGTGAAGCACTGGACCTCGGTCGCACGCGTGATGGGCATGTCATGCGCCAGCAGCTACACCGCAGAGCAAGGCAACACGCGGCTGACGGTCGGCACGCCATTACACGAGGGCGCCTTGCTCAAAGTTCCCGCAGGCTGCCATACCGCCTTGCTGCTGGAAGACAGTTCCATCGTGCGCCTGCCCTCTGGCGCCGTGCTCAAACTCAGCACCTTGCGCAAGAACGCCCTTGAAAAAGCACCGGAAGTGCGCTTGGAGCTGGCCACTGGCCGCGTGGAACTGGAGGTCATGAAAGAGCGCTCGCCGCTGACGCCTTTTGAGATTCGAACGCCACGCTCGGTGATGGGCGTGCGAGGTACACAATTTCGTGTCGGCTTTTCACCAGACACCCAAGGCAGCTTGGTCGAGGTCACCCAAGGCGTTGTCAAAACGCAAGGTACAGCCGATGCTGAATCTGTCGATTTAACGCAAGGCATGGGCGTCACCATCGATGCATCAGGCAAGGCCTCTGCCCCCGAAGCTTTGCTGCCAGCGCCTCGTTACGCCAGCTTTTCCAAGTCGCCCAATCACCCGACCGAACTGTCGGTACAGCTGCAGCACATGGACAACGCGGGTAGCTTTCAAGCGGACATCGCCACCACCGCGAATTTGAGCGGATTGAGACGAACGCAGCAATGGGCTAACCCTGAATTCAAAATCGACCAATTGATCAACCAAGCGATGTTCTATCAAGTCGCGGCGATTTCAAAAAACGGACTTTTAGGCACGCCTGCACTGATGGCCTTTTGTGCCGCCCCCGTCAGCGCAGAACAAGCACGATGCAGCGCCGTATTTGAAACACCACTGGCCGAAGGTGCATCCATTACCTTCACACTCAATCGGCAAAATGCAGCGGCCCACCAAGAGGTCATTCGCACCGGCCATCTGACAGCGGTCAATGGGAAATTTGCTGTGAAAGACCTGCAGCCCGGTCATTACAGCTGGTCACTGTCGTACCCCTTAGCGAAAGCCTCTGCGGATCAGGCTGGCGTCTATCAGAGCGGTGCTTTCGAATTGATTGCGCTCCCCACGGCGGCCCCGTGAATACCCGGCGCGAACAAAAGAGTCTGCTCCGGCAGGAATGGTGGCTCACCGCCATCGCGGTGCTGGCAATTCTGGCCGCGTTGGTATTTGCAGATTTGGCCCGTCCGTTTGGCAACGTGTTGTACGACCACTTGATGCGCTTGCATGGGTTCAAAGCAACCCAAGACATCGTGATCGTGGCCATCGATGATCGCTCGCTTGCAGAACTCGGAGGGTGGCCACTCAAACGCTCTCGCTACACACAGTTGCTGGAACGGTTGGACGATGACCGCTATCGCCCCAAAGCCATTGGGTTTGATTTGCTCTTTTTAGACCGAAGCAACCAAGACCCAGCCCTTGCCGAGCAAATGAAGCGCCACAACACCGTATTGCCGCTGGCGTTTGAACTTCAAAATGATGCCCAGCATCACTTCCGCCCCACGCCGCCTGTCGCACCACTCGACGATGCCGCAGCGCTGGGGCACATCAATGCTTTGTTTGATGTAGACGGCGTCATTCGAGGCGTGCAGGCCACAGAGCAGCAATGGCCACACTTTGCCTTAGCCCTGCAAGGAAAAGATGGCACAAGCGTCAAACCTTACCAGCGGTTTCGCATGGTCGATCCAAGCATTGGCTTTCCGTTGGTGTCACTGTCTGACGCCTTGATGTCCAATGCTTTTTTAAGCCTATTCAAAGACAAATACGTTTTGATCGGCGTCACAGCGCCCAGTCTTGGCGACCGCTACCCCACGCTCTACTCAGGCCAAAACAACGCCAGCACGCCAGGGGTTGCCATTTTGGCCAGCGTACTCAACGCCTCTCTGAACCACACCATGATCGACGTGGCCCCTGCATCCGTGGTGTTTGGGGTTTCGTGCCTCGCCATGATTCTGATGCTCTTGAGTTTGTTGATCTTGTCACCTCACCATGCTTTGGCATTTGCGGTCACGTTAATGACGATCAGCGTGGGCGCCAGCTATGCGGCCTCAGCGCAAGAAAACTACTGGCTCGACCCGACCGCATTTTTATTAGCCACGGTGGTCTTACAGCCACTTTGGGCTTGGGGGCGGCTTGATGCGATTGTGAATTTTGTACAAGAGAAGGCCACTTTATTACGTGAATTCAGACACACGCACCGCGTTCAACACGACATCGTCAACTCGCATGAAGTGGTCTTACAGCACGCCAAATTGCTAGATCACGCCATCGATTCAGTGCGCAGCGAACTGAACTTTCTTGCCGCCATCATTGACGAAATGCCCGACGCTGTGGTCATCTTCGACCAACACGATGAGCTACTGCTGAGCAACCAACGTATCAAACAACTGCTGGGGCAAGCCCACCTCAATCCAGGTAGCCAACGGTCCATATTTTTCGAAACCCTCAAGCTACCTCAACCCTTGGCAGAGTCAACAGCATCGCCTCCTTTTCAGCTAGAGACATCGATCGGTCTGCGAGACTTTTATTTAAAAAGTACCTCGGTCAATGCGCCCAACGGCGAAAGTTTTCATCTGTTAATTTTGTTAGACATCACAGAGCTGCGGCAATATCAAAATCAACGCGACCGAGCGCTGCAATTTTTGTCACACGATATGCGAACACCTCTCGCATCCATCATGTCGCTGACACGCCCACCAAAGGGGGGCGCTGAAGACCCTCAATCCCGTATACAACGGCAAAAAATTGTGCAGCACTCGCAAACACTGCTGCAGATGATGGACGACTTCATCCTCACCATCACAGCACAACAGCCTCACTACAGCCTGCAAACCGTGTTGGTGGACGAATTGCTCAACGATGCGATTGAGAAAGTACGCGACCTCGCTTTCAGCAAACAACTAAGCATCTTGGACGACAGTGAGGCTTTACCTCTGTTTGTGAAAGTCAACACCCGACTGATGGTACGAGCGTTGGTGAATTTATTGGTGAACGCTGTGAAGTTTTCACCGTCACAAAGCTGCATCACGCTGCAAATTCAACAACCTTGCGAGCAAAAAGTCAGCATCAGTCTCAAAAATACAGTCGCTACGCAAACAGACGAGCATCTGCTCACTGGATTTGGCCTTGGTTTAGATTTCATAGACACGGTGATCGTCAAACACAAAGGTCAGATTGAACGCCACATACCTGCACACGGTTTAGCCAATATCACCATCACACTGCCCTGTGAAGCAGCCGTACTTCAAGAATAAATTTACGTCAAATTAGGCGGATTCAAGGACGAAGTGCAACAAAGATGAACTGGTTATAGGTGGCTGAGGATGCGAGAGCATCATGGCCGCTTTAACCGCCAAATCGAAATTGCCCAATGTACAAGCACCTCAGCCGAGAAGAACGATACCAAA
>NZ_JAVKLQ010000070.1:0-16429 GCF_031539175.1 Limnohabitans sp.
CCCCCATCCCTCTAATTTTCTCTTGACAACTATGCCTATTTATAGGGTATATTTGACACGGGTGTGTTTGGAGCTACGTTTTCTCCCTTCCCTACCTCATACGCAATGCGGCAACACAGCTATAGGTGTTCCGAAAATATACATCGTATCAAATGGAATCAACTCAAACACATGATCGACTCGTTCACTCAAAACTACCGTTGACTCAAACTCTTCATCACGCTGAACCACCCAGAAACCGCTTCAGGCCCAGCTTTGTCAAAGGCTGCACAGACTTGTTGAATTTGTGTGCCCGTTAACTGCGCTTCCAATTGAGCGCCCGCATCCGTCAAACCTAACAAACGCAAGCGTTTGTCGTGTTCTGCCGTTCGAATTTCAACCAAACCCATGCCAATCAATTGACGCAACGGCGCATTCAGCGCCTGCTTGGTGACGTTGAGGGTTGCCAACAAGGTGTTGACCGTGAGTTGTGGGCTTCGCCCTACAAAATACAAAATCCGGTGATGCACACGATTTAAACCGCGCTGCTCCAGCATCCGGTCGGGTTGCTCTGTGAAAGCACGATAACCAAAGTAAAGCTGCTCGATGGCTTGGCGTAACGACTCTTGGTCAAGCATCTGGCTACCCGTAATTTTTGACACTGATACGTCAATCATGTTGACATGATAGTCAGATTGTCTTTAAGATGAATACGTCAACCTTATTGACATTCAACACACGCCACACCATGTCCACATCGTCTGCCTCATCCACGCAACCCCATTTGCAGTTGTCATCCCGCACGCAAGATTTACATGCGTCACCGATCCGAGAAATTTTGTCGGTGATTGACCGCCCCGGCATGATTTCGTTTGCTGGTGGTCTACCTGCTGTCGACACGTTCCCAACCTTCACTTTGAAGGACATGCCACAAGAGGTACTGCAATACGGGGCAAGCGAGGGAGATTGGCCTTTGCGTCAAAAAATTGCAGCGGAATTGGCAGAGATTGGACTCTTCTGTACCCCCGAACAAGTGCTGATTTTGTCTGGCTCTCAGCAAGGCATTGACATGGTGGCCAAGCTCTTCATCGATGTAAACACACCTGTGGCCGTGGAGTCCCCCACCTATTTGGCTGCACTTCAAGTGTTTCGCTTTTATGGCGCGCGTTTCGTGCCGTTTGAAGCACAACATGCCAACGCGGCCCAGTTTCTGGCTCAAAAACCTGCATTTGCCTACAGCATTCCCACGTTCCAAAACCCAAGCGGTCGCTGTCTCAGCGCGGCAGAGCGCAGCGCATTGGCTCAGGCGTGTGATGCCAGCAACACGCCGCTGTTTGAAGACGATCCCTACCGCGATTTGGTCTACGACGCCTGTGACCGACGCCCTGTGTGCGCCAACATCAAACATGCGCCTTGGATGTACCAAGGTTCATTCTCCAAAAGCTTGGCACCGGGCTTACGCTTGGGCTATATGGTGGCCTCGCCGGAGTTGTTGCCGATGTTGACGCGGCTCAAGCAAGCGGCCGATCTGCACAGCAACCGCATGAGCCAATGGCTGGTGTTGCAGCAGCTGAACAACCCCAACCGCCCAACAGAATTAGCAAGCTTGGCCGACCACTACCGTCAGCGCCGCGACGCATTTGAGGCCGCCTTGCAGCGCCACTTCGGCGATCTCGCGACATGGGAAAAACCACCCGGCGGCTTGTTCTTTTGGCTCAAGCTGAACCACGGCATCGACACCCGTCGTGTGCTGCCCTTGGCCATTGACGCTGGCGTCGCTTTCATGCCGGGCGAACCCTTTTTGCCCTTTGAAACAACCGGCTGTGGCCAACTGCGCTTGAACTTCAGCCACGCCAGCGAAGCACAGGCTGACGAGGGGTTGAAAAAACTGGCCGCTTTGATCCGCAGCATGCCAGCCGTGGTTTAAGGCGTCAGCGTCAACTGGTGCGCCAACACTTTGGGGTTCAACCGCAAATCACGATATTGCCCCTTTGCCCAACCGTCTTTCATGTCTCGGTAGTTGGCGCTCCACACCAAGCCACTTTGGCCAGTTTGGTAGGTGAACTGCGAGTGCTCCAAATCAGACAAGTCATACACCGCACGCATTGACGCTGCGTGGCGGTTGGCAAAGGGCAAGTACTTTTCGCCGGGCCAATATTGGCCCACATTCACCGTGAAAGGATCGCCGTCGGACGGCACTTTCACATTGAACAGTTCGCGCAAAAATGGCACCTGTCCCAGCGGCCGATGCGTGCTCAACGCCACATGCTCACGGCCCCATCGCCAATCGGCGGGCGTGTTGCCTTGCCAAGTAGCGATGCGGTCAAGCGCACGGTCTAACGCTGCAGATGATTGTTGGGCGCAGGTTTGGGGCGCACACCAAGGGCTGTTGGGCTGACGCATCACGTTTTCAAGAAACACCCGAAAGTTGCGTTTGCCGTATTGGGCTTTGAATGTGTCGACGCCCAGCTTGGGCTCAATCAACCCACGCGTGAGTTCATCGGCCCAGACCGACACGAGCAAAGGTGCGGGCAAATTGGCGTTCATGCGGCCATCAAAATCGTCCAGCGTTTTCAACGCCTGCGCAGCCAACGGATGCTGCGATGGGGTGGCCTTGAGCACAGGCAACAAGGTGCGCGTAGACAACGACAGCGTGTCATTTTGCAGCGCTTGCATGTCGTCGAAGCTATGACGAGCTTGGGCACTCAGAACTTGTTCAATGCGGTCGTAGCGGTGCGGCGCGATCCAATCTTGTCCTAAAAAGTACGGATAACCAGGCGCTGTGATGCGCTGGTTCGCAGTAGACACCCAGCCCTTTTTGCCATCGTCATGCGGCATGTCGGCATAAGGAATCCAGCCTGTCCAGTCATAGCGAGCGTCCCAACCGAGCGCGGGGGCGACGCCACGTAGGTCGTTGTCAGCGCGACGCAATGGCACGCGCCCTGCCGCTTTGTAGGCAATGCGCCCTTCCCGATCGGCCATCACAATGTTTTGCGTGGGGGAATGGTTGTCCGCATAGGCGGCGATCAGTTCAGGCACGTTCCTCGCCTTGGGCACCTTGAAGCCACTGGCCAAGGTGCGGTTGTCGGCGTCCAGCGCGGTCCAGCGCAGAGCCAGCACAAAACGCGACAAGTCCAACACTTCGCCATGCGAGGCTTGTGCATCGCTGATCACGGGGCCATGTCGGGTGCTACGCACCACATACGTCACGGCAGATTGACCTTTGACCGCAATGGTTTCGAGATGCGTTTCGAAGTTTTGCCACCCTGTAGGCGTTTTGTAACGCTGGGGATCTGCAGGGTCAATCCGCTCCAAATACAAATCTTGCACATCAGGGCCCGTGTTGGTAAAGCCCCAAGCGACATGTTCGTTACGGCCTAACACCACGAACGGCAAGCCGGGCAAGCTCGCACCGATCACATTCAAATCTGGGGCTTGCAAATGGGCGTAGTGCCAAATGGCGGGCGCGCTCAAGGCCAAGTGGGGGTCGTTGGCCAGTAGCGGCTTGCCCGTGGTCGTGTGCGACCCAGCCAGCACCCAGTTGTTGCTGCCCCGCCCTTCGTTGAAGCCAGGCTCGCCCACTACGGGCAGCGAGAGTGATGTTTTCAAGCCCCCTGCTGGCTTGTAAACGCCTAAGTTGCTGTAGAGCTGGGCCAAGTCAACGGCAGTGGCCGGTTTTTCGCCGGGGTACGGCGGGTAAAGCTGCCACAGTTGTTCGGTGCTCAAGGTGCGTGCAGCGGTCAGACGCGCAAACTCGTTGCCCCAGTTGCCACCTAAATCGAGCGCCATCACCAACGACCAAGCCACGCTGTCGATGGGTTGCCAAGGCTTGCCAGAGGTGCCACCGGGTTCGGTGCGCAGCAAGGCAAACTCAGGCGGCAATCCCTGTGGGCGGTTCGCATGAAAGCTGTTGATGCCGTCGCTGTATGCTTGCAACTGCTCACGCACCTCAGCGGGCAAGTTGTCGTATTGACGTTGCGCGGCTTGCATGAGCCCCAACGTGCGCATGAGTTTGTCGGTGGGCAGCGTGACCTCGCCCAAAATTTCAGACAACTCGCCGTGCATCACCCGGCGGTTGAACTCCAGTTGCCAACTGCGATCTTGCGCATGCACAAAGCCCAAGGCAAAGGCGGCATCACGGCTCGATTGCGCTTGAATGTGGACGACATCGTCGGTGTCGCGGTTGATCTGAACGCGCTGGCTCAAGCCGGCAACTTTCAACGAGCCATCCACCATGGGCAGGGTATGAAATACCCAAAACCCAAACATGACCCCCAAGGCCAGCAGCGCTAGCAAAAGGAATTGGGCAATTCTTTTCAACCAGCGCGTCATGGGGGACTTTCTGTTTAAGGGGTGGCGGGCTTGAATTGAAGAGCTTTGAACTCCAAAAACTCCTCGAACCCGAACTTACCATTTTCACGGCCGTTGCCCGACTGTTTGTAACCACCAAATGGGGCGTTACTGTTAAATGGCGCACCGTTGATGTCAATCTGTCCCGTGCGGATGCGGCGCGCCACGGCCACTGCGTGAGCCTCGTCGTTGCTCCACACGCCGCCGCCCAAACCGTAAATGCTGTCGTTGGCAATGCGGATGGCCTCGGCCTCGTCGGTGTACGTGATGATGACCAACACAGGGCCAAAAATCTCTTCTTTGGCCAAAGTGTCGATGGCTTTCACACGCAAGATGGTCGGTTGCACAAAGTAGCCTTTGTCGAACGGCGGCTTCTGCGGCCCACCCGCCACCACTTCGGCGCCCTCTTGAATGCCTTGCTCGATGAAGCCCATCACGCGGTCGCGCTGTGCAGCGCTGACCAAAGGTCCTAAGCGTGTGCTCTCGTCCAAGCTGGGGCCCAAGGTGAGTTTGGCAATCGCTGTTTGCGCGATCTTTTTGGCTTCTTCGTAACGCGACTCAGGCACCAGCATGCGGGTGTGGGCCGAACAGGTTTGACCGCTGTTCAACATGCACGCAGAAATGCTGCCTTTGACGGCAGCTTCCAAATCGGCATCGGGCAAGATCAGGCTGGCTGACTTGCCACCCAACTCCAAAGCCACGCGTTTGATGCTTTGCGAGGCCAACTCGCCCACGCGTTTGCCAGCGCGGGTGGAGCCCGTGAAGCTCACCATGTCGACCTCTGGGTGGCTGGCCAACACCTCGCCCACTTCGGGGCCGGTGCCGTTGACCAAGTTGAACACGCCCGCAGGCAAGCCTGCGGCATGGATGATTTCCGTCAAAATCATCGCGTTGATAGGCGCGATTTCGCTGGGCTTTAACACCACCGTGCAACCTGCTGCGAGAGCGGGCGCCACCTTCAAGGTGATTTGATTCAGCGGGAAGTTCCATGGCGTGATGCACCCGACAACGCCGATCGGTTCACGCACCACCAAGGAGTTGCCTACTTTGTCTTCCCACACAAAACGACGCGCCACTTTGGCCGCATTGCCCCAGTTGAAGACGGGGCCGCCCACCTGAATCATCTTGGCGAGTTTGATGGGCATGCCCACCTCGCGGGCGATGGCGGTGCCCATCTCATCCGTGCGGTCCTTCAGGCCTTGCACGATTTTGTCGATGTAGCCGCAACGGGTTTCAACCGGCAATTGCGACCAGCTGTCAAACGCCGCACGCGCCGCCAACACGGCTTGCTCAGCCTCGGCACGGGTGCCTTGGGGCACGGTAGCGAACACTTCTTCGGTGGTGGAGTCATGCACCTCAAAGGTTTTGCCCGATTGGGCTTTGACCCATTGGCCATTGATGTAGTGGTCGGTGTAGTGCGTCATGTCAGTGCCTGTCGGTTGCAAAAGTTGCAATATAGTACACATTCACCATCCCATCGGTCGGTGAATTCCCTGAAATAAAGTGCACTTTATGGGCTTTGCTGGCGTGCGTTGAAGAATGCCGATAATGCAACCCCTATGGAACACAGCCACACCGCCTCGCCTCAAATCGCCGCAACGACCGCCAAGCTGACCGTCCGCCGCTTAGGCGTCGACCTGAGCCAAGGCTTCAGCCGGCACTGGAATGGTGGCGATGCATTTTTGACCGCCTATTGCAATGCCCTGTCGATGAGCTTTCCGGTGGGCGAACAGTTTTTTGTTGATTCGGTGAAGGCCGGGCTCAAAGCGCTGCCTGACACACCCGACAACGCGGCGCTGCGTGAAACCGCCAAGGGTTTCATCGGGCAAGAAGCCACGCATCGTCGACTGCACTCGCTCTACAACGCGCATTTGCTCAAGCAAGGTTTGCACAACGCATGGGAGCCCCGCACAGCCCAGCGAATTGCCAAAGCACACCAAGATTTTTTCAGCAAAAGCGACAAACCCTATCTGCACATGTTGGCGGTGACGGCCGCGTTTGAGCACTACACCGCTATCTTTGGCGACCTGACCTTGGAAGATTTAGACGGCCCAGGGGACATGTTTGCACACGCAGAAGAACCGCTCAAAACCCTGTGGCGCTGGCACGCCGCCGAAGAGTCCGAACACAAAACCGTGGCCTTCGATTTGTACCAGCGCTTAGGCGGCAACCACGGTTGGCGCTTGCGATGGTTCACGTTTGTATCGGTTCAATTCACGCTCGACATCATTCGGCAAACGGTCAACAACCTGCGGCATGACCAAACCTTGCACAAGCCATCCACGTGGTGGTCGGCCTTCAAGTTCACGTTTGGCACGCATGGGTTGGTCTGGCGGGTGGTCAAACCTTTGCTGGCCTATCGCCGCCAAGACTTTCATCCCAACGACGTGGGCTCACCCACGGCCGCAACCAATTGGCTCACCCGCCATGCCGACCGTTGGACGCCCGTCGGTCAATGACCTTCGTGTGCCCACAGCAGCAACGCATCGCGATCTTCCACGACCAAACTCACTTTTTGCCCCACAGGCAAGCAGAGTTTGGTGGCCACATGGCCGAACGGTAAATCGGTCAACACGGGCACTTTGAGTTGGCTGCGCAAGCCGTCGACCACGGTTTGCAGTTTGAAGCCTTTGTCGTGCGGCGTGAGTTTGAAGTTGGTGAATTGGCCCAACACCACCGCCTTTTGTTTTGCCAAAACACCCGCGTGCAACAGTTGCGTCAGCATGCGCTCTATGCGGTACGGGTGCTCGCCCACGTCTTCCAAAAACAACACGCCGCCTTGGATATTGGGAAAATAAGGCGTGCCGAGCAGCGACACCAGCACGGCCAAGTTACCGCCCCACAGCACCGCATCTTGCGCCCACACGCCAGAGCGACGCTTGGCCAGTGCCTCGGCACAACGGGTCGAGAAATGCCAACCCGCGCCCTCGCCCTGCCCGCTCACCATGTCGTCAAAACAAGCTTCCATGATGTCGTCGGGTTGCTCTGCGCCAAAGTCTTCGCCCAACGCGGGGCCCGCCCATGACACCGCGCCTGTTTGGGCAAGCAAGGCATTTTGAAACGCAGTGAAGTCACTCAAGCCCACAAACTGCGTGCCTTTGGCGATGGCTTTGGCCACCGTTTTGTATTTGATCTGCGGCAAGATGCGCGTGAGGCCGTAGCCACCCCGCGAGATCAACGCCACGTCTGCACCGCTGGCCGCCGCGCGGTGAATGGCGTTCACGCGCGTGGCATCGTCACCAGCAAAACGGGTGAAGCTGCTGAGGGCATCCGCGTCTAGCTCGACCTCGTGGCCGAGTGTTTGAAGGCGTGTCACGCCACGTTTGAAAGCTGCTTTGTCGCGCACTGCGCCGCTGGGGGAATAAATGTAGATATGAGCCATGCCTGAATTGTCGCGGCAATTCAGACGCACACTCATCCCGCGTCGCGTTTGTAGTGCAACAACCGTCCACGGTAACGGCTGAGGTCTTGTAAGGGTTCGTTCATCAGCAACTCGGTGACCGAAAACCCCATGCGCGCCATGTCACGGTGAAAGGCGCTGCGGGTGCCGCGGTTGGGGTCAACGATGAGCACTTCCGCGCCATCGGCCGCGTGCTCTTGAATGAAGCCTGACAGTTGGGCGGGATGGTTACGCTTGTAGAGCACGTCACTGGCGATCTGCAAATTAAACGCGCCCAACCCTAGATTTATACGGCCCCAATTGCCAGTTTCGTAAGGCAACGGCGGCAACGCGTTCAACTGGAGATTGGCTTTTAAAAAAATCTCAGTCAGCGGATGGCAATCGCTGGCGGTGACGTTACCTTCTCGTCGGTGCACCACCAAGCTAGCCAAAGCCAGACCGCAGCCGAGTTCAAGCACCCGTTTGCCCTTGAGGTCCCAGGTTTGCATCAAGTCAGCCAGTTTTTGGGCCGATGGCCAAACCAAGCCAAACAAGGGCCACGTTGCCGATGAAATGCCAGCCGCCAAGGCTAGCCCGAATGGATCGCTGAATTGTTGCTTGTCGAGCAAGGAACGAATTTGCAAATCAGCCCCGCCTCCTACACCCACCCTCTGAAACTTGACGTCGTAACCGAGGGGCGATGCGAGAGCTTGGGTCATATTTAACTTTGTGGCGTAGGCGGTGGCGTGGCCAACAAGGCGCTTAAGGCGCGCGGACCGGCACGGTGGCCAGCATCAGGGTAAGGGGCATCGCGCAGCGCGGGTGTCAAGGCACTGTCAGCGTTGTGCCCCTGCAAGTGCAAAGGTGCGCGTTGGTGTGTTGACCAAAGCGCCTGTACCGCGTGAACCAACGTGGCCATGCTGTGTGGTGCATGCAAGGTCACTGGCGCGGGTTGGAGTTGCGCCAAAAACTCAACCAGCACTTGGGCGTGCCAAGCCAAGTTGTGCACCTTTTCTTTTTTAGGCTTGTCCGAAGCCCCGAAGCCAGGCAAATCCACGGCGATGGCGGGACGTGGACCGGCCAGCTCTGCCAAATAGGTGGCACTCCAACCGTCGGGGCCATGCAGGTAGACCTCAAGCGAGTCAGCGTGTGCGGGGTCAAGGGCCTGTAATGCCGAGGGCTGAGTGTCGTCTGGACTGGAGAGTTTGCGATTGTCAAACCAATGCAAGCGCAAGCCATTCAAGGCGGGTAAATCGGTGGTGAAGCAAGACAGGGCCGTGGGCAAATTTAAGCCTTGCCACGCGTTGTCGGGCGTGCGCAAGGCATCCTCGCGCAGCGGGGTTTTGTGCAGCTGTTGTTGGGCGCGACGAGCTTCAAAGAAATGCTGCAGAGTGTGCGCGCATTCGGCAGCCAGCACCCCGCCGGTCACCTCGGTTTGATGATTCAGCTGCGGATAGTCAAAGACATTCAGCACCGAGCCCGCAGCGCCTGTTTTAGGTTCGGTGGCGCCAAACACCACGCGCTTGAAGCGAGCGTGCAGGGCTGCGCCGCTGCACATGGCGCAGGGCTCTAAGGTCACGTACAAGGTGCAATCGTCGAGGCGGTAATTGCCCAGCGCTTGGGCGGCTGCACGCATGGCATTCACTTCGGCGTGTGCCGTGGGGTCGGTTTGACGCAAGGGCGCATTGTGCGCAGACGCCACCACCTGCCCTGCCCGCACCACCACAGCCCCGACCGGGACTTCACCGGCCTGCGCCGCCGCTTGAGCCTGCACCAAGGCGAGCCGCATGAAGAAGCGGTCGTCGTCGGGCGAGGTGTTGTGCGTCATGAACGCTCAGCGTGAGTGGCTTGTGCAGGCACCATACCCAGCGTGACCATCCAATCGGCCAAGGCTTGCTCATCTGGCGTGCCTTGTGCGTAAGCCGCATGCATGGCCACGTGCGATTCAGGACGGTGTTGATTCAGCTTGAGCTTGCATTGCACATCGATGATGCGCAATTCAAAGGCCACGATGCCGCTCAGCATTTTTTGTTGGTAATCGACGTCTAACCCGCGCCACTGGGCGGCGTAAGGTGGTTCGTGATCGCCGATGAGTTGCTTGAGCAAGCGGTCTTTGGCGTGCGGCTCGTCAATCAACGTGGCTTCAACGCGCGTGTGTACGGCCACGTAACTCCAGGTGGGCACGCGCACCAAGTCTGGATACACCTTAGGCGACATGTAGGCCTGTGGCCCCATGAACGTAACCAAGGCTTGAGGGCGCGTTTGCAAATAGCGCCAATGCGGGTTGGCTTTGGCACAGTGCCCCAACAAAACGTGTGGGTCACGGCTTTGGCTCAAATGCAACGGTAAATGCGTGACAAAAGGAAACCCGTCGTCGTCCGTGCTGATCAGACTGGCGAACGGATACCCACGCATCACCTTCAAGGCATGGGCTTCGTCTTTTGGATTGAACTGTGGCGGCAAGTACACGCAATTGGCCTCAGTAAAAACAGGTGACGCTCAAGCGAGTGAGCAAACACCTTCAAACAACAATGCTCAGAAACGGCGTTTGACTGCGGGGCCTGGGCCCTTGCCTTCGATGTGACGGAAAGTCACACGGGCTTTGTTCATATCGTAAGGAGACAGTTCAACGGTGACTTTGTCACCTTCGATGATGCGGATGCGGTGCAGGCGCATTTTACCGGCGGTATATGCGATCAGTGAGTGACCGTTTTCTAAGGTGACGCGGTAACGAGAGTCGGGTAAGACCTCGTGCACGACACCCTTCATTTCGATCATTTCTTCTTTGGCCATGTACTAGGAGTTCTCAAATAAAAAAAAGGAGCCCCATCACTGGGGTAAAAACCAAGAAAGCGACAGATGTCGCTTTTTGTTTCAAGCTCTCGATTGTAGGTTGTTTAACTTGTACAACAACTACTTCTTGCGTATGTTCTGTACGACACGAAACACAGCGTAGCCCGCGATCACCGCGAAAACGATACAAACCACCAATTCGACCTTGGTCAAATGGGTGACAAACACCTCGATGTGGTCGTAAGTGGACAACGGTGTGTTCACAACGGGATTTTCTAAGCGGTATTTTTCGTACTGACCGTTGTCCATGTTTTAGCTGCCTTAAGGATGTATCAAATTTAACAGTTTCCTATCATAAGCCATTGATTTAAAACAGCTTATTTCAAAGGACTTGTTATTCCCATTCGATTGTCGCGGGTGGTTTGGATGACACATCGTAGGTCACTCGGTTGATGCCACGCACTTCGTTGATGATGCGGCCAGACACTTTCTTGAGCAACGCATAAGGCAACTCGGCCCAGTCTGCCGTCATGAAGTCGCTGGTTTGCACGGCGCGCAAGGCCACCACGTAGTCGTAGGTGCGGCCGTCGCCCATCACGCCCACGCTCTTGACGGGCAAGAACACGGTGAAGGCTTGGCTGGTCAAGGCGTACCAAGATTTGCCAGTGGCTTCGTCCTTGAAGTTGTGCAGCTCTTCGATGAAGATCGCATCGGCACGGCGCAGCAAGTCGGCGTATTCCTTTTTCACTTCGCCCAAGATGCGCACGCCCAAGCCTGGGCCTGGGAACGGGTGGCGATACACCATGTCGTGTGGCAGGCCCAAAGCCACGCCAAGTTCACGCACTTCGTCTTTGAACAATTCGCGCAGTGGCTCCAACAACTTCAAGCCCAACTGCTCAGGCAAGCCGCCCACGTTGTGATGGCTCTTGATCGTCACAGCTTTCTTGCTCTTCGCGCCGCCACTCTCGATGACGTCGGGATAGATCGTGCCTTGAGCAAGGAAAGTCGCGCCCTTATGGCCACCGTCGCCCGCTTTAAGCTTAGCCGCTTCAGACTTGAACACATCCACAAACAAGCCACCGATGATTTTGCGTTTGGCTTCCGGCTCGCTCACGCCTGCCAGCTCGCCCAAGAACAAGTCGCTGGCGTCCACGCGAATCACGTGGGCGTGCAACTTGCCCACAAACATGTCCATCACCATGTCACCTTCGTTGAGGCGCAACAGGCCGTGGTCCACAAACACGCAGGTGAGTTTGTCGCCAATGGCGCGGTGAATCAGGGCTGCAGCCACGGACGAATCCACGCCGCCCGACAGACCCAAGATGACTTCTTCATCGCCCACTTGTTGGCGAATAGCGGCCACCGCTTCTTCGATGTAGTCGCCCATGATCCAGTCAGGGCGCGTACCGCAAATATCCAGCACAAAGCGATTCAACAAGGCTTGGCCTTGCACGGTGTGCGTGACTTCGGGGTGGAACTGCACTGCGTAAAACTTGCGCACTTCATCGGCCATACCGGCGATGGGGCAAGCAGGTGTCGACGCCATGACCTTGAAGCCTTCAGGCAGCTGGGTCACTTTGTCACCGTGGCTCATCCACACTTTGAGCATGCCGTGGCCTTCAGACGTGTTGAAGTCTTCAATGCCTTTGAGCAATTCGGTGTGGCCGTGGGCTCGCACCTCGGCGTAGCCAAATTCGCGCGTGGTGCCAGCCTCGACCTTGCCGCCCAGTTGGGTGGCCATGGTTTGCATGCCGTAGCAAATGCCAAGCACCGGCAAGCCCAGCTCGAACACCGCGTCAGGTGCGCGGTCGTCGACCTCGTACACGCTGGCGTGGCTGCCAGAGAGGATGATGCCCTTCAAGTTGCCGTCTTTGGCGTACTCGCGCACCCAGTCGCTGGTCACGTCGCAAGGATGAACTTCACAAAACACATGGGCCTCGCGCACACGGCGGGCGATGAGTTGGGTGACTTGAGAGCCGAAATCGAGGATGAGGATTTTTTGGTGCGACATAAATAAAAAAGGGCCTTCAAATGGCCTAGGTTGTTATTGTCTCAAAAAACAAAGCCACCCCGAGGGGTGGCTTGCGCTTGAACACTTAACGGCTACTCAGCGCTTATTCGGCTCGGTAATTCGGTGCTTCTTTGGTGATTTGCACATCATGCACATGGCTTTCACGGATGCCCGCTGCCGTGATTTCCACAAACTCGGCTTGGTTGTGCATGTCTTCAATTGTGGCGCAACCGCAGTAACCCATGCTGGCACGCAAGCCGCCCGCCATTTGGTAAATGATGGCCACAACCGAGCCTTTGTAGGGCACGCGGCCTTCAATGCCTTCGGGCACCAGCTTGTCAGCATTGGGGTTGCCGGTGCTGGACTCTTGAAAGTAACGGTCTGCACTGCCCTGCTGCATGGCCCCAATGGAGCCCATGCCACGGTAGCTCTTGTAGCTGCGGCCTTGGAACAACACAATTTCACCGGGCGCCTCTTCGGTGCCCGCAAACATGCCGCCCATCATCACCGTGCCTGCGCCTGCGGCGATGGCTTTGGCAATGTCGCCGCTGTAGCGAATACCACCGTCAGCGATCAGGGGCACGCCCGTACCTTTGAGGGCGGTAGCCACAGAGTCGACCGCCATGATTTGCGGCACGCCCACGCCCGCCACGATGCGGGTGGTGCAAATGGAGCCAGGGCCAATGCCGACCTTGACGCCGTCAGCCCCGGCTTCGACCAGAGCCAAAGCAGCCGCGCCCGTGGCAATGTTGCCGCCAATGACTTCGATGTGGGGGTAGTTTTGTTTGACCCAGCGCACGCGGTCGAGCACGCCTTTGCTGTGGCCGTGCGCGGTGTCCACCACGATGGCGTCCACGCCAGCGCGGGACAGAGCCTCGACGCGTTCTTCGGTGCCCTCGCCCACACCCACGGCAGCGCCCACACGGAGTTTGCCTGCGGCGTCCCGCGCAGCGTTGGGGAAGTTGAGTTGTTTGGTGATGTCTTTGACAGTGATCAAACCCTTGAGCTCAAAGGCCTCGTTGACCACCAGCAAGCGTTCGAGCTTGTGTTTGTTCAACAAATGCTTGGCTTGTTCCGGCGTGGTGCCTTCTGGCACGGTGATCAGGCGCTCACGCGGCGTCATGATTTCGCTGACCTTTTGGTCATAACGGGTCTCAAAGCGCAAATCGCGGCCGGTGACGATGCCCACCACTTGGCGGCCTTCGCACACGGGGAAACCAGACACGCCCAACTCATCAGACAAGGCCATGACTTGGCGCACGGTGGTGTCAGGCGTGATGACCACGGGGTCGCGCAATACGCCAGACTCATAGCGCTTGACCTTGGCCACTTGGGCTGCTTGCTCTTGCGCCGTCAAGTTTTTGTGCACGATGCCAATGCCGCCTTCTTGCGCGATGGCAATCGCCAAGCGGGCTTCCGTGACCGTGTCCATGGCTGCAGAGACCAAGGGCAAGTTCAAACGGATGTTGCGGGTGAATTGGGTCGCGAGGGACGCGTCCTTGGGGAGGACTTGGGAGAAGGCGGGCACCAACAACACGTCGTCGAAGGTGAGGGCTTTGCCGAGAAGGCGCATGGTGATGGCTCCAAAAACAGCATTTTAGAGAACGACGCAGAACCAGTTGTATACAGCCCTCTTGACTGCGCCCCAGTTTCTGTCAATTCCGTGCGACCCTTAAGTTTTAGTCAATTTACACATAATCCACGCGCACATCACATCCTTATATCCAGACGAGACCCACACTTTGCTTCGACGCATTCACGCCTTCAAAATCTGTTTGCTCTGGGTTTTGATGCACACATCTGCCATTTGGGCCAATACCCCTGTCACCTTCAGTTTGGGTGAACTCGAAAAACTCACGCTCGACAGCAGCTTTGCTGTGAAAGCGGCCAACGAGGCTGTGAACACGGCTGCAGCCTCAGTGAACACGGCGCGAGCTTTTCCCAATCCAGAAATCGATGCCTTGAAGGGGCAACAAGTCAATCGACTGAACCGTACGGAAATCGGACCGTCGCAAAGTTGGGGCATCACGCAGGCTTTAGACATGCCTTGGCAACGGATTCCCCGTGTCGACGCGGCAACAGCAGGACTGCAAGCAGAGCAGGCCCACCAGCGGGCCTTCGCCACGGACTTGATCGCCAAGCTTCGACTGCGTTACTTTGACCTGCTGCGCCGACAAGCCGAAGAGCGTGCGAGTCGCGAAGACAGCAAGCTGATGGAAGGCATCCGCAGTCGCATTGCCCTGCGCGTAGAGACGGGTGAGGCCGCCCGTTACGAGCTCGTCAAAGCCGACGCAGAAACACTCAATGCACAAAAATTGGCGCAATCGGCAGAGCTACGCACTCGCCAATCGCGCGCGGCATTGCGTGCGGTGGTGGGTGCGCAGCTGCCCGAAGACTTCCAGATTGACAGCAGCGCACAAGACTTGCCTCGCCCTGCCCCACTTGCTCAGGTCAAAACAGAGATCACCAACACCAACCCAGCGCTCGCCAAAGCACGTGCCGAACGCTTGCAACTCACACACAAACTGAACGAAGAAAAAGCATTGCGTTTGCCGCAATTCGCCATCAAAGCCGCCATCGATCAGGACACTGAAATTCGCAACAAACGCCTTGGTTTGGCAGTCACCATCCCGCTTTGGAACTGGCGCGCAGGTCCGATTGGTGAGGCAGCCGGACGTTTGTCCCGCGCCGACAACGACGTGATGCACCAGGAGTTCTCGCTGATGCAAGAACTGGATGCCGCCTATCAACAATACGACATCGCCCAAGCACAAATGGTGGCACTCGAATCGGGCATCGTTCGACAAGCCGCTAACGCTTTGCGCATCGTCGAAGTAGCCTACAAAGCTGGCGAAAAAGGCTTCCTTGAAGTCTTGGACGCGCAACGCGTCTTTCGAGCAGCCCGCAACGAATTGATCACGGCTCGCTATGAATTAGCCAGCGCTTGGGCAGAAATTGAACGCTTGCGCGCCACCACCACGCCTTGATGAAATTTATGAAAAAAAATCACACAACTCGCGCAATCGGCGCTCTCTTGGTGTGCTGCGCACTGACCTTGTCTGCTTGCAAAAAAGCAGGACAAGAAACGCCCAGCGTCAGCGACATCGACACCCGCTTGATTGCCGCTGACGCAGCCTTACAAAGCCAAATTCAAGTGTCAGAGGTGATGACCACAGGCGTTTCTGAAACGTTGCGCGTCGCTGGTCAAATTGACTTTGATGAACAAGCCTTGACACGCATTGGCGCCAGTGTGACGGGCCGCGTCACACAAATTCAGGCGCGCTTGGGTGACGCCGTCAACAAGGGCGACACCTTGGCCATCATCAACAGCAGCGAGCTGTCGGGCTCACAGCTCGCCTACCTCAAAGCACGTTCCGAAAAAGAACTCCATCGTCGCAATGTCGAGCGGGCAAAAACTTTGTACCAAGCCGACGTCATCAGTTTGGCGGAATTGCAACGTCGCGAAAACGAATACGAAATCGCCTCCGCCGAAACCCGTGCTGCCCAAGATCAATTGCGAGTTTTGGGCGTTAGCCCTCAATCGATTGATCGTTTGGCCGCCACAGGCGCGATTGACTCAGTGGCCAGCGTGATCGCCACCATCCAAGGCGTGGTGGTGGAGCGCAAGGTCGCCGCAGGCCAAGTGGTGCAACCCTCTGATGTGTTGTTTGCGGTGGCCAACTTGCAGCGTGTGTGGGCCGTTGCACAAGTCCCTGAACAGCAGATCTCACAGGTCAAAACTGGACAATCGGTGCACATTGAAGTGCCAGCTTTGAACAAGGCGGATTCAAGGACGAAGTGCAACAAAGATGAACTGGTTATAGGTGGCTGAGGATGCGAGAGCATCATGGCCGCTTTAACCGCCAAATCGAAATTGCCCAATGTACAAGCACCTCAGCCGAGAAGAACGATACCAA
>NZ_JAVKLQ010000071.1:0-1563 GCF_031539175.1 Limnohabitans sp.
AAATCTTCACCTCCCCCCGCACCGTTGACCTCAACAAAAAGAACAAAGCACAAAAATTTGGTCTGCAAGTTTTCATGGTCGGCACCAGTCGCGCCAAAGACACCATCATTGAAAACCGCCTAAAACTCACAGGCACTGGGGCAGGCCGCTTGCACTGGTACGCCACTGTGCGAGCCGATTATTGGGACCAACTGGTCAGCGAGGTCAAAGCCCCCCACCGCTCGGTCAAAAACAAAAAAGTGTGGATGAAAAAAGCAGGCAAGCGCAACGAAGCGCTCGACTGCGAAGTCTATGCGTTGCACGCTGCGCGCAGCCTTAAAACCAATTTGATGCGCCCGGCGCACTGGGCTGCCTTTGAAGCAAGGTTGCGTCAGCACACCTTGTTGAGTGACCTGCCCGAACAAACAGCAGCGCCCACGGATACCTCAGAAGAGTCGTCGTCGAAAGATGAAGAGATGGGAGCGGACACCCCTGTGCTTGACCAACACGAAACCGCCGCCCCTGCACCTGTGCAGACGCCTACACCCAAGCCAACACCCATCAAGCGCCGCGTCAAAGCGCCTAAGCGCCATGGTGGTTGGAGCAGCAACAACTGGTAACGCCTATGTCAATTCCAAACAAAATCATTGCGGGCGATAGCGTGTCATGGACCGAGGCCTCGTTCATCAGTGCTCTTGGCCCAATCACCTCTGCCAGCTGGAAACTCACCTACTCGTTGCGTGGCAGTTTGCCTGCGGGCAATGTGGATGTATCAGGCGTTGCATCTGGCAGTGGTTGGAGCTGTCAGCTATCTCCAGCACAGTCAGCAGCCCTCAATACGGGGTCAACACGTTTGACTTGGTACTGGCAAGCATGGGCGCAGTCGCTTGACTTGCAACAACGGTGCACCGTTGGCAGTGGTCAATTGTTTGTCAGCCCCAACCTTGCTGCCATGGCTGCTAACACGGCATTCGACGGTCGCAGTCAAGCCGAACAAATTTACGCAGCCATCAACAACGAAATCAAAGCACGTGTTGATGGCGGTGTGTCTGTCGAGTACAGCATTGGTAACCGCAGCTTGAAGCGCGAACCCACGGCTGAACTTCTCAAGCTGCGTTCGCACTATCTCACCATCATCAGCAACGAGCGCCGTGCGCAACAACTGGCGCTAGGGCAGGGCAACTCAGGCCGTGTGGGGGTTCGCTTCAAATGAAAACGACGCAATCTCAATCATGGTTCAACGCTGAACGCGTAGCCGTTAAAGGCTCCGTTGTCTTGGAACAATGGCGAAAATCGCATGGCCCTGAGCACAGACGCTTGGCCGCCAATATCCAGCGTCGCAGCTACGCAGGCGCACAAATGGGTCGCACGGTTGCTGATTGGGTAGCCAATGGCACCAGCGCTGACAGCGAACTCTACACAGGCCTGCGCCCACTGCGTAACCGCAGTCGCCAGTTGGTGCGTGACAACGAATACGCCGCCAATGCCATCAAGCGCATCATCCCCAACAACATCGTAGGCCGTGGCATCGGCTTGCAACCCTTGGTCAAACTGCCCAATGGCAAAGAAGATGCTGTCACGAAT
>NZ_JAVKLQ010000072.1:0-54752 GCF_031539175.1 Limnohabitans sp.
AAACCGTGACGGATGAGGAATTGACTATGATTGAAAACCGATTGAATCATCGCCCCAGAAAGCGACTAGGATTCAAGACACCTCACGAGGTATTCCATGCCTCGTTAAAGCGTGTTGCACTTCGTCCTTGAATCCGCCATACAAAAAATCCGAGAAAATTACAACGAAGAAATTCCTGCCATCATCGTGACAGCAGATACCTCACCGTCTCACGTCAACTTATTTGCCAAATTGAATGTGCAGGTCTTACATAAGCCCATAAGTTTCCAAGCAGTTTTACAAGTCATTGAAACAACCATTGCCCCATAACGCATTGGTTCTAGTACACATTTGTTATTGAAATAGCGCTGCGCTGCCAATACGATTTGGCATGTTTTTAATTTGGCATTTACATGAAATTCGCAATCGTCACTTCCACCCTGTCCGTCTTACTCATCATCATCGTCAGCGCGATTTCTATTGCTTTACTTTCTTGGGCCTACTCAAATCATCCGCCCTCAAAAAAAATTCCAGACACAAAAATTGACATCCGATGGGGTGAAGGCGCTTAACAGAACCGCCACATTCACACGCGCCCGCGCGATACGGGACAGATGAGTGTTGAGCTCATTTAGCTTCCCCCAAACAAGAACGCACGATCTAAACCATCGTGCGTTCGACTTTGTCGTGGCATTCCTTCCCAAACCTGTAGACACTTTTTTCAGCGCAAACTTTGATCCACGTTGCACCAAGATAGGGCCATTTTGATCATTGAATGTGCGCCAACACACAAACCAAATTGCATATAAATCAGCATACTTATCAAAGTATTGCTAATTTTCGCAAAAATGACACATCCAAAATCGAATCGACTATTTGAATCATTGCCAGAAAGAGACTACGAACGACTGCTTGGAGGTGCAATTTTTGATGTTTGGATGCGTGCCAACCAATATCTTTTGAATCAGCTTTCACAAAATGCGGTTTGCAACAAGTTTCACAGCGTCAATCAACGTCTGGCGCGGTGGCTTTTGACCAATTCAGATAAGTTTGAAATGAATTCGATTCCTGTCACCCATGCTTTTTTAGCCTCTTCCATTGGCGTCAGACGAGAGGCTGTCAGTTTGGCGTTCCTGAGCATGAATGATTTGGAAATCGTTCAAAGTAACCGTGGCACCACCGAAATATTGGATCGCGAGAGACTAGAACGCATGACGTGTGAATGCTATTTCACGTTACGCAAACTTTCTCCATTTCATTTGGACAATGACTTGCTGATACATACATAAACTCAACCTTAAGTAGCACTTAAAATATTTGTGACGTTTAATCTAATAAAATACGCAACAAAACAACCATTTGAGTTAACGATTTGTCGCCTTGCATGACTCGTTGCAGACACAGATTTAACTTAACAACTCGCCGCGCATGCAACTCGATACACAAACCACCATCTTCATGATCTGCTTCGTGTATTTGATGCTGCACGGCGCCATTTGGCTCGCGCTGCTGGAGTACCGAAGCTTCCAAGTCAAACTGTGGTGCGCCTCTGGCTTGATCAGTGGCGTTGCCGTGATCCTGCTGGCCATGCGAGGCAGCGTGCCAGAAGTTATGTTTTTTTATGTCGCACAACTCTTGATGCTGTTGGGCAACTGGGGGCGCATGGTGGCGCTGCGCATGTACTTGTTGCCAGCCTCACAAAGCAAAGCGTTTCACACGTACACCTTGGCAAACACAGCTTACTTTTTCGTCTTTTGTTATCTGATTTATTTTCACCAAGCCGAGTGGGAAGCCTTACTTTTGTTCAACGGCTTTTACGCCGTGTTGTGCTTTGACTATTTCCGCATCGGTCAAAAGCTGAATCAACGTCAAGCGTCGTTCGGCTCTAAATTGTTGATGTGGGCAGGCCTGAGTTTCACGGTCACACTAGCCACACGCACCTTTGGCGTTGCCCTGATTGGCGACATGCATGATATTTATGCGCCCAGTTGGGACCAAGGGGTCATGGTCGCGGGCCAGTTCACCGCCATTACTTTGAGCAACATTGCGTTTTTGCGAATCTTTTTAGAAATTGCAGAGCGTCAAAAACTTGCGATGACGCATGAATTGGCGGTCACCAATGAGCGGGCTGAGTCCATCCGGAGAACCAGCGTTGAATTGCAGAAGCTGCTGCAAGAGCGAGAAGAAATCATTCGGCAGCTGGCCATTTTCAATAAAACGGCGGGCATGGGCGCCTTGGTCGCTAGCTTGGCGCATGAGCTGAACCAGCCGCTCACGGCGATGCAACTCAATGCAGAGTTGATTGACTCAGCCTTTTTGAGCAGCCAAACATCTGCCAATTCAGACCATGCAATCAAAGAGGCGATGAGTGACTTGTTCAAGGACAACCAACGCGCTGCGACCATCATCAAAACGTTGCGCAACATGTTTGGCAATGGTCGCAAATCTGTGACGACGTTCGACATGAACGAGTTGGTGAACGAGGTGTTGCTGATCTGCAAATCTAGACTGACCCATCAAAACATCGCCTTGAAAGTTGAATTGCATCCAGAAGCGGTGCGCATCACAGCTGATAAATCTCAACTGCAACAGGTGTTTCTCAACCTCATCACCAATGCGGCGGATGCATTTGCTCCCAATTTTGCAAAACAAAAATGCATCACCGTGCGCACGCAATTAAACGACACGCAAGCACGCCTGAGCGTGACAGACAACGGCTCAGGCATTGCCCCCGAGATCGTCGAATCAATTTTTGAATTGCTGCGTACCAACAAAGACGAAGGCATGGGTGTCGGTTTATGGCTCAGCCGAACCATTGTGGAATCTCACCACGGCACGATCAATTTTGAAACCGGCTCAGAGACAGGCACCACGTTCACGGTCACGCTCCCCTTCTCGCAAGAGACATTGATTTATTAGCATGTGATTTACTCTAGGCGCGATTGGCTTGACGCCTAAAGGTTGAGGCACACGGCATCGACTTGGGCCACAAGCACAACAGGTCAGTTGTGATGTTGGTGACATCACGCAATATGACTTTGGTGCCAAGCCATTCGACGTGTGGCACGACAGCGCTGAGTTTCTCTTTTTGACAGACCCAACAGCCAGACAGGCTCACGCAAAGCAAGGGCAGACGTGTCCACGGCCAATTCATTCATCCATTTTTAACGCCCACTGTCGGGACGAACCTTCGCCATGTGTGGGCCAAGAAAATCAATGGAACGGCAGCGCCTATCCAAAAATGCAGGGGTGACAAGGTTTCATGCAGGTCCGAAGTGCCGTACAGCAAAAGCAAACCACTCAGCGCCAGCCACCCCAGCAAGACAAAATTAGCCTGTCCCAATATCCATTTGGTTTTTTCAGCGCGTTTGTGCCACATCACGCGCAAATGCGGCCACACACCGCGGCCACACATGACACAAAACCACCAAGTGGCCACGCCGTGCACGACGCCCGAGGCGTGACGTATCGAGGCTTGAAAGGGGGTCATGTCCATCAACTCAGAAACGGGGAGCACAAACATCACCACACCCGTGCTCCACAACAGCGTGCAAACAGCCGTCATCAACCCAAAGGTCGGGCGCCCCCAACCTGCTAAATTTTTTGTTTTTTTCATTGGGTTCTCCACATTCGTCCACCGTTCAAGCGCAACACCTGCCGCAAACTTGGGCACAACAAACTCGATTGCAGGGCCCACTTCGTCAACACGTCTGCGGCCATGCATGTATCGGCTTGAACTGTCACACTTTGCCACTGTGGCGGGCAATGGGTTCTAGACCCAACAAACTCTGGGTTCAGTTTGCCAGCGACCGATGTCGCCATGGCTTGCTGTGCCAAGTACCGATGCCGACTCAGCCGAACATCCCTCAAGGTCTGTTGCGCATGCCGCACATCCACCGGCCATTTTCGCTGACCGATGGCACGCATATCGCCCCCCGCATTCACCAAGGCATCACGCACCCCCTGCGCCAGCAAAACGTCCACAGCACAGTCAACGGCATAACCCTTGGCGATGCCTCCAAAATCTAATTTGACAGGACAAGCCAGTCGGACCTCGGTCTCAGAAAGTATCTGGATGTCGCTCAAGCGGCCCGTGGCGTCACCGGTCATACCAGGTCTCAAAGCTCGACGAGACAAGTCCTGCGCAGCACGGCATGGATTGAAGGTGCCCCCCGTCACGCGTGTCCAGTATTGCGCCGCACGAAGCACATGCACCGTGTGTGCATCGAGCGTGAGTACATCACCGGCACGAGCTGCTGAGATTCTTCCTAAATCAGAGCTGGCCTCGTGGGCGCTCATCACGCGACCGATGTGGGCCATGGTAGAAAACGCCTGCGCCATGACATGCTCGACAACTTCACGATGATCCGCACAACTGTGCGCATGAATGGAAACCACAGTCCCCAGCAGTGGGCGAGCCCGCGCAATCTGCATGCGCGCCCTACTTTCCACTCGCCAGCATCAGGGCCAAGGCGCTCACACGTTGCATGCCTTCCGTGACATGCTGACAAGAAAGCGTGGCTCCTGAAATGTTGCGTATGTCATCCGCAAATCGCATCGTACCGGGACCTTTTTTGCCGACGAATTGTTTGCGCCACGCGGTTTGCCGCACCTCAGCACCGTGTGATTCACGGTACGCCAAAATCTCGATGCCCAAGGCCGTACCCTCGGCATCAAAGCCTGCGGCGTAATCGATCAAGTCGTATTTACCAACCACACGGTCGGCAATCACCCAGCCTAAGGTCTTGTCGTTTTGAACGGCACGCCAACATTTGGGTTGAAAACCTCTGGGAACCCGGGTGTCACTGGCCTTCGCGATCGCATTGAGCTTGGCTTCATCCCATGTCAAAGGCCATGCTTGAAAAGCATCCGCATTAGGCTGCAGCACTTTTTGCGCTTGCTCTATCTCCATGAAAACCGTCGCAAAAGCGAGACCGCCCATCAACGAGGTGGCCCCCAAACCAACGGCACCCATTTTTTGCAAGGCTTGTCGACGGTTGGCAATCTGCATATTTTTCATCTCAATAATGGAAACCTAAGCCCATGTTGAAGCGGTCCAAGGCACTGTTGTCTTGGTATTTCTGAACGTCCATTTTGACGACCACCTGAGGGTGCAAATAGTAGCTAGCGCCAACGGTCACCACCTTGTTCTCAGGCCCATTGCTGTAGACCTGCCCTGGGAAGACGCCAGAGAAGCCCACGGCAGTGTTCACACGCTCATAGCGCGCGAAGGGCACCAAGCTGTAATCGCCACTGCGCCACAAACGGTAAGCAGCTTGGGCATACCAGCCGCGAAATTGATCTGGAACAGGGTTGCTGGCACCATTTCCCGACGCATTGAAGGCACTGACATCATGGAACCGACCTTGCGCAGCGAGCGCGGAGAGATCCCACGACCCCACCTGCCACTTGGTGTGCAACTCCGCCAACGTGACCGATGCGTTTGGCGACGCAATGGTGGCCTGTTTTTGTCCAATGCCGCCTTGGAAAAGACTGCCACCGAAATTGACACCAGGAATGCCATCAAAGTTCAAAGCACCGTAATAGGCCAGCGATGCGGCTTTGGCCAGTTGTCCTTCTTGGTGGATAGCGCCCAATGGAGACGCTTTGGTTTCTGCGCTCTCCGTTGGCCATTTGTTCAAATCAAAGCTCGTGACAACGCCTGCATCCCAACGTAAACCGGAGTCTTGTGTGCCTCGAAATCCAACACCCAACTCACGCCACGTCGAGGGAATGATGGCTGTTTCCACCAAGTTGCGGGTGACGCCGTAATAACGGGTGGGCTCGTGGGTTTCGTTCATGTAGCCGATGGGCAACAAGAACAAGCCCATTTTGGCGGACAGCCTCTCGCTGAAATCATGCTCCACATAGAGTTGTTCAAACGCCACTTCACCTTTGTCACCCGCAGAGACCACCGCGTTTTCAACTTCCAACTCCGCCGCAAAGCGTGTGCGATCGTTGAACCTGTAACCAAAACCCAGCACGGCACGGCGCGCTGTGGCTTCTGAGGCGGCGATGTTGTTTCTAGGACGTGTGAAATTCAGCTCGCCATAACCAAACAAGTTCACCGCATTCACGGGCAACTCCGTCTCTCGGTTGCGATTGGACGCGACGTCGTTAGTCCCGCTCGCTTTAACGGCTGTGATGCCTTCGACATTTGCCGAACTCGGCACCGGTGCAGCAATGGCGGACGCCGTTGCATCATTCTTTTGCTTTTTCAAGCCATCCAGCTCGGCACGAAGTTGGCGCAATTCTTCACGCATTTGACGCATTTCAGCTGCGACTTCTTGTGCTGTTTGCGCATGGCCCACTTGGCAGGCCAACATCACAGCGGTGGCGACGAGGGTTGTTTTGAATTTCATGGCAAGGTCCTTTTTCAATTCATGTAACCATCACTCAGCGTTCTGAGGAAGGCGATCAAATCATTTATTTCTTGCGCATTGAGCGCTGGCGTTTGGCCCTTGCGGTTGTAGGGGCCTTCGGTCACATTCACGTTGACGCGTTCCAAAGCGGGCAAATCGTTGTAGACCAACACATTGAGCGGATCCAAGGGATACCAAGCCGTCGGGTTCGTATCGCGCGTGACATAGAACTGCACAACATCCGTGAGGTTGTTGAACTTGCCGTTGTGAAAGAACCGTTTGCGTTGTGCCACGTTGCGCAAGCTCGGTACCTTGAATGCCCCGCACAGTGGGGTGCGTTGTGACAAATCTGTTCGCACGGGACCGCACAAGCCCTTGTCATAGAAACCAGCATCGGAGTTGGCCGGAATGTCCGCATTGCGCGGCAATCCAAGGTTGTCATACGAGAAATCGGTGAACAAGGCTGCAGGTGCGTTGTCTGGCTTCGTGCTGGGATGGCAAGCAGCACAGTTGCCTTTGTCGGCGCGGTTAAACCAAGTCAAACCTCTCAACTCTTCAGGGGTGAACGTGGCCTTGCCTTGGTTCACCGCATCAAACTTGCTGGTGAAGGGCGCGAAGTCTGCATCTTCAATTTGATAGCGCTCAAGCGCATAGGCCACACGCTCAAAAGCAGCGTTTGCATCGTTCAGAATGTTGGCCCCAAACACCCTTTTGAATTGCTCAACATAGGTGGCGTTGCGCAGTTTGTCGATGACCGCCGTAGGCGTGCCATTGGCCATCTCAGCGCCACTTAAAAAGGGGCCTTTGGCTTGTTCGGCCAATGAGTTGGCGCGGCCATCCCAAAAAAATCCGCCTGACGCTTTGCCCTCGGCATCGAATTTGAATGCATCGTTGAATTTGAGATAGTTGATCGCAGGCGGCGTTCTGAGCCCATGCTCTGTCAACGCGGTTGTCGAGCCCCCAGGTGCCACCGCCGTGTCAAAGGGGGACGCGTGGCCAATGCGCGGGTCATGGCAGGTTTCACACGCCATGACACCCGAAGCCGATAAGCTTTTGTCTTTAAAGATCAACTGGCCCAACTGAGCTGCACCACTCATGGCCTCGGCCGAACCCGAAGTAGAGGCGCCACCACCTCCGCAAGAAGCAAGGAATGTTGAACAGATCAACAACGCGAATAGACGAGGCCTGAACATGGTGTTTGGAATGTTTTTTAGGATTGGATTAAAATAAATTCTAAATGCAAATCATTCCTATTTGCATTGTTCGCTTAAAATTTTCACCATGTCCTCATCTGCCGCAGCACGTTCCACTGAAAACCAGCGTCCTTTAACGCTGGAGAAACTCTCCTGTGGCGAGTCAGGAAGCGTCATGGCCATCAATGTCGACACTGAGCTGAAAAAGCGCTTCTTCGCCTTGGGACTGAAAGAGGGCTCGCATGTGAGGGTGCTTCGCAGAGCCAAGTTTGGAGGCCCGATTCACCTGCGCGTCGGGACAAGCGAGTTGATCCTTCGGCTGAAAGAAGCCAGCTGCATTTGCCTTGCGTCCTCTCTTTTAGCGCCTGTTTAAAGCCCTCGCCACATGAAACGCATTGCATTACTGGGCATGCCCAACACGGGCAAGTCCACCCTCTTCAACCGACTGACAGGCGCACATGCCAAAGTGGGCAACTGGCCAGGACTGACGGTGGAGCTGCTCAATGCGCGTTTGATCTTGGGCGATCAAGTGGTTCAGTTGGTGGATTTGCCGGGTATTTACGACCTGCATGGTTTCTCGGATGACGAAAAAGTGGTCACCACCTTTTTGGACACCCAAAAAACCGACCTCATCATCTTTGTACTGAACACCTCGCAGTACGAGCGTCAGTTGAACCTTCTCAGCCAAGTCATCGCCAAAGGTATTCCCGTGCTTGTGGTGATGAACATGGTGGATGAGGCCAGCGCCATGGGCATCACGGTGGATGTCGACACGCTGAGTCGACAACTTCAAATCCCCATTCACTTGCTTTCGGCGAAATATGGCCAAGGCATGGAACGACTGCAACCCGCCATGCGTCAAGCATTGAGCGCGGACCAAGCGCTCTTGAAAACCCCGTCGCTGGCCAACATCGAAGCTGCGTTTCAAGCCGCCATCAGCGTCCCAGCACAAGCGTCGAACGCGTTGACCGAGCGCTTGGACAAGGTGCTGCTTCACCCCGTGCTGGGACTCCCACTGTTTTTTGCAGTCATGTTGTTGCTGTTTCAAGGCGTCTTTGCGATTGGCAAGCCTCTGCAGGACGGCACCACATGGCTGTTGACAGAATTTCGGGCCGTCGCACTTGAGCCTTTGAGCGCGCACTTGCCCTTGGTGCTTCACGGTTTGCTGTTGGACGGCGTCTACAACGGTCTGGGCACCGTCGCGAGCTTTGTGCCGCTCATCGTGCTGTTCTTTTTGTTCATGGGCATTGTGGAAGACACGGGGTATTTATCGCGTGCAGCATTCTTAATGGATGCGCTGATGGCCAAGTTCGGCTTGGATGGGCGCAGCTTTGTCATGCTGCTCATGGGCTTTGGCTGCAACGTCCCCGCGTTGATGGGCACGCGCGTGATTCGCTCAAGAGGTCTGCGGTACTTGACCATGCTGACCATTCCGTTTTCTTTGTGCTCGGCGAGGATGCAGGTTTTTGTGTTCTTCATTGCCGCACTCTTCACCGCAGAGCAAGCACCTTGGGTGCTGTTTTCGCTCTACATCATGAGCATCTTGATGGCCATCGTGACCTCGCTCGTGTTCAAGCGGGCGTATGTGAACAACGACGCTTTCGTGCTCGAAATGCCCCCTTATCGCTTCCCAACGGTTCGTCAGATGGCGATCTCTGGCTGGCAAGAAGTGAGACACTTTTTGCACCGTGCCACGCGCTTCATCGTGCTGGGCGTGGTGATGATTTGGATTCTGACCAACTTCCCCCAAGGCGTTGAACCCGGTAGCCTTGACTCATGGGCCGGACAAATGGGGCATTTCCTGCAGCCCCTGCTTCGCCCGATTGGCATCAACGCCGAGTTGACGATTGCACTGCTGTTTGGATTCATCGCCAAAGAAATCGTCATTGGTGCCTTGGCCATCATTTACGGCCAAGAGGGTACGGCCTTGGTGCACGCCATCACAGAGCACATCACGTGGATTCAGGCCTACAGCTTCATGCTGTTTGTTTTGATCTACACACCCTGCGTGTCCGCCATTGCAACCATTCGCAACGAAACGAAAAGCCTGAAATTCACGGCCCTATCGCTGGCGTGGCCCTTGGTGATGGCGTGGCTGGTGAGCTTTGCGTTCTACCAAACAGCCATGGCATTTCTTTAATTCACAGCAGAACAACAAGATGGCCGTGAGGCCTCTTGTCATCGTTTGCGCAATGCACGGCGCAATTCTGCCGACTGAACCGTTGCAACATCAAATGCCGGCTCATCGGTTGAGAGGTTCACCGCTTTTTTTAAAAATCGAATCGTCTCCTGATTGACGGTTTCGCGTTCGTTGTCTACGGTAATCATGTGGTAGCTATCACCCAGACAAACGAACTCTTTCTCCTTGGATGAGACGCTGTCATAGGCCCATTCGGCATTGCGCATGTGCACGGTCTCGTCGTCTGCGGCGTGAATAAAGAGCACGGGGCAATCAACAGACCGCACCTGCGCTCGGGCTTCTTTGATCAGAAGTTTGCCCTGTGACACATAGCCAAAAGACAGCGCATCAGCCCCCACTTCGGAAATGTGGTCCTTCGCCAAAGCGCGTTTGATCATGGCACGCATCTCTGGATTTTTCACACCAAATGGCTCAGCCTCGGCATAACGATAACGACTGGCGAACGGCACCCATCTGGAAAAGTTCAACAAAAAGCTGTACCAAGGAATGGCCCATCCATCGTAAGCCAGCGCCGTCGACAGCAGCACCAAGCATGTGACCTGCTCGCGTTGAGCAATCACCATGGCCAAGGTCGCGCCCATCGACAAACCTACGACAGAAACAGTTTTGTATTTCTTTTGTAACGCCCAAAGTACGTCTTGTACATGCTCAATCCATTGCCCCCAAGTGCCACACTCTGAACCAAAGCTGTAGTTAGGGATGTTTGGCGCGAAAACAGAAAAGCCTTCACCGTGCAGGTCTTTGGCAAGCCGCGCCAGTTCTAAAGGACTGGCACCCAAGCCATGTAACATCAACACGCAATGATCACCCGCAACGAGGTTGATGTCTTCTTGCAGCTTCAGTGAATCACTCATGCGTATTAAAAATTCCAAATCTTGGGTCAGTTATTCGCTCACGCAATCAGCGGTGTATTCCCTGCTGCTTTTAGGCATGGCGTTCGTCGCACGAATGCTGCTGCATTCCTATATCGAGCCTTATGCGCCGTTCCATTTTTTCATCGTAGCATGCCTCTTCATTGCCTACTTTTTTGGCTACCAACTGGCGCTGATCGGCGTTTTGATCAGCGTGCTGGTTGGCAATTATTTCTTCATTCGACCCTACGTTCAGTTTGGCCCCATCTCGACAACTGACCTGATTCAGTTTTTCACATTCGCCTCGGTGGCTGTGATTGCAATTTACGTGATTGAACAACTGCAACGCACCGCCTATTCGCGCAACATGGTCGTGAAAATCATGAAATCACGGCACAAGATTTCATTGCAGCGCGAAAACGATCGTTTGTATTTTGCTAAAAAACAAAATCAATCATGGGCCATTCTTGAAGGGATTTTGACCAGCTTCGATGAAATCGTGCTGCTCAAGTATGGGGCGGCCAACGTCCGGCTTGAGCCACTGTTTCTTGCGCTGGCCCACAGCCCAACATACCTGCTGGCCCAAGATGAATGGCAAACCTTGGTACACCCTGATGATGCAGCGCCATTGCAAGCCGCGCTCGACGCGAGCCATGCGCCATCGCCCCAAAAACTATCACTGCGTTTTTCACACGACCCCGCCCACACAACACATGCCGTCATCGTAGAGAGCAACCTCTTCATGAACAAACCGCTCAAGATTGTGCGCCTGGCGAAAGAGGCAACCTATGGTTAAACAGGCTTGGCTTGTTGCATCGATTTGCTTGCTCATCTCGGCCAACAGCGACGCCGATGTAGCGCGACAGCCCGACAAATTCGAAGCAACCTATGGGTTCACCCGAACGAACCAATCCTTGATCAACGGCGTTCTCATCAACTACAAAAACGACCCAACACTGAACGTGGTCTACGAAAACGCCACAGGATTTGCCAGCATCCAAAACGGTGTGGGCGTATGGTTGGTACGCGAGGACCAAGTTAAATCAGGTGTTTCGCTCAATTACATGATGGGTCGCAAGGCGTCTGCCGATGCGCGTTATGCAGGCATGGGTAACGTGGCGGGGGCGGGTATGGCCTATGTATGGGGAGAATGGCAACCCATCAAAGACGCGGTCACCCTTTATGCCAATTACGGAAGTGCCTTGCGCGAATCACAAGGTGCATTGGGGCAATGGGGCCTCACGCTCGGTCTGCCCTTGATCCACCGCGTCAATGTGTTTGCCGACGTCTCCCGAAGCTGGGCGAGTCAACCGTATATTCAAAAATACTACGGGGTGAATGCCAATCAAGCCCCCCTCTCTGGATACACGCCGTATACGGCGACATCCTCTGGGTTGCTGTACAGCAACCGTCAAGTCGGCATGCTCATCGAACCCGACAAAAACATCGATGTCATCGTGGGTTACGGTAAATCCTCAGCATCCGCGCTGCTGATGCACAGCCCTTTGCTGGACCACAAAGTTCAATCCCTATCAACCGTTGTACTCAATCAACGTTTCAATCTCGACTGAAGCCTTCCTCATGCTGCACTACGAAACCGTTCCTGTCACGCCCTTCCAACAAAACTGCTCCATCGTCTGGGACGATGAGACGATGAAAGGCGCCATCATCGACCCCGGCGGCGACTTAGAACTGCTGCTCGGCGCGTGCAAGCAACTGGGCGTCACACTCGAACAAATCTGGATCACCCATGCGCACATCGACCATGCGGGCGGCACGGCCGACTTAGCCGAGCACCTGAAACTGCCCATCGTCGGCCCGCACTCGGGCGATCAATTTTGGATTGATGGCTTGGCGCAAGCCGCCGCGAACTATGGCTTCCCGCCCTCACGCGCGTTCACACCCACACGTTGGTTACAAGACGGCGACACCGTCACGTTGAGCAAACACACGCTGCAGGTGCGCCACTGCCCCGGCCACACGCCCGGCCATGTGGTGTTTTACTCACCCGAAATCAAACGCGCCTTTGTGGGCGATGTGCTCTTCGCAGGCAGCATTGGCCGGACAGACTTTCCACAAGGCAACCACGACGATTTGATCAACAGCATCACCCAGCGCCTCTGGCCGATGGGAGACGACACGGTCTTCATTCCTGGCCACGGCCCTGAAAGCACCTTCGGACGCGAGCGTCGCAGCAACCCGTACGTGGGTGGGACCTGAAAGCCGCATGATGCGACTGCCAGCCATCGCCCACGCCTTTCTGGTTCGTCCTCGATTTTTGATCGCCATTGCGATGGGCTTGGGCAGCTACGCGCTACTGCCGACACAGTGGGATTTGCCTGAAATCACACGCGCCATCGTGGCTTGGAATTTAGGCACCCTGCTGTATTTGCTGCTGGTCGCACACATGATGTTTGCCGCCACGCATGAGCGCATGCGAAGCCGAGCGCTCAAACAAAACAACGGCCGGTTTTTGGTGCTCTGCCTCGTGATCTTGGCTGCCTTGTTTTCTTTGGCGGGCATCGTGGCCGAGCTGTCATTGGCGAGGCAACTGTATGGCGAATCGAAACTGGCTCACATGGTGTTGGTGGCGCTCACGGTGTTCACCACGTGGTCGTTCACGCAAGTGATGTTTGCGTTGCACTACGCACACGAGTACTACATGGCCCATCACGACAACATCGCTGGCGGACTGGAATTCCCCGGCGGGCATGCGCCGGACTATGGCGATTTCTTGTACGTGGCCTGCGTCATTGGCACCTCGGGTCAAACCGCGGATGTGGGCTTCAGCAGCCGCAATTTAAGGCGCATTGGCTTGGTGCACTGCGTATTGGCGTTTTTCTTTAACACCACGCTCGTCGCGCTGACCATCAACATCGCGTCGGGGCTGCTCTGAACCCAACGTGCATTCGTCACTGCCCGTTTTTACCGCGTTCGTACAGTGGCAAGACCTTGGGCAAGTTGGCCTGAATTTCTTGAATTCGTGAATTGCCCGATGGGTGGGTGCTGAGCCACTGAGGCGGCGCACCTTTGTTGGCATCGCTCATTTTTTGCCACAAGGTCACGCCCGAACGGGGGTCAAACCCTGCGCGAGCCGCCAACTCCATACCCACCAAATCGGCCTCGGTTTCATCGTCGCGGCTGAACTTCAGATTCAGCAGACCGGCACCTTGCTTGGCCACCAAATCGGTGAGTTGCGGATTGACGCCAAAAAACACCGACGCCACCGTGCTGCCAATCGCCGCCAAGCCATTGGTGGCAGTGGCCTTGCCCATACGCTCGCGGGCGTGCTCACGCAAAGCGTGGGCAATTTCATGGCCCATCACCATCGCGACTTCATCGTCCGTGAGTTTGAGTTGGTTCAAGATGCCGGTGTAGAACGCGATCTTGCCGCCGGGCATGCAAAACGCGTTGATCTGGTTCGAGCCGATCAAGTTCACTTCCCACTTCCACTCGCGGGCGCGGGGGTTCCATTCGTAACTGTGCGGAATCAGCTCTTTGGCAATGCGGCGCAAGCGCTGCACTTGGGGGTGGTCATCGGGGCCGAGCGCATTTTTGCTGGCCGCTTCTTTCAACATCTGACCATATTGTTGACGCGCCGATTGCTCCACCTCTCCCGCAGGCACCAAGCTGGCAAACGCCGATTCTTTGCCCACCTCCACGCCATCACGCGCCAACAGGGCGCCCGAACCGAGGCCACAGGCACAGCCAACACAACCATAAAGAAACGCACGTTTGGTGAGCATGAAAAGTCTCTGCTTGAAAGCCTGAAAATAGAGACATGAACGATACAACAAGTCAGCCCGCTGACACGACGTCAACCGATAAATCCACACCGCAAACGCCCAGTTGGTTGGCCGCGTTCAAGGTGTATTTGGAACCTGCGTCTTGGCGCATGTTGTGTTTGGGGTTTTCGGCAGGTTTGCCACTTTTGTTGGTTTTGGGAACGCTCAGTTTCAGACTGCGCGAAGCTGGCATTGACCGCAGCACCATTGGTTTTTTAAGTTGGGTCGGTTTGGCCTACGGTTTCAAATGGGTGTGGTCGCCCTTGGTCGACCGCTTGCCACTGCCGTTGCTCACGCATTGGCTGGGTCGACGCCGCAGCTGGTTGCTGTTGGCACAGGCGCTGGTGGTGAGTGGCTTGGTGGGCATGGCGTTGCTGGACCCACAACAAGCGCTCGAACCCGTGGTGTGGTGCGCCTTGCTGGTGGCTGTTGGCTCAGCCACGCAAGACATTGCGCTCGATGCATTTCGCATCGAATCTGCCGATGCTCAGCACCAAGCCGCGCTCGCTGCCACCTACCAAACCGGCTACCGCCTTGCCATGATTTGGGCGGGTGCGGGTGTGTTGTGGATCGCCGCCCGCGCTGCCACCGGCCCTGAGGCCAACACGGCCTACCAACACGCAGCATGGCAAGCCGCGTATTTGACAATGGCGGCTTCCATGAGCTTGGGCGTGTTGACGGTACTGCTGTCGCCCGAACCGGCACAACAGCCTATGGCGCCCGCACGCAACGCCCGCGAGTGGTTGCAAAGTGCCTTGGTGGCGCCGTTTGCCGACTTCATCGATCGCTACCGCTGGCAAGCCGCCATCATCTTGGGGCTGATCGCCATCTACCGCATCAGCGACGTGGTGATGGGCATCATGGCCAACCCGTTTTACGTGGACATGGGTTACACCAAAGACGAAGTGGCCGCCGTGACCAAAGTGTTTGGCGTGGTCATGACGCTGCTGGGTGCCTTCATCGGTGGCGTGCTGTCCATGCGTTTAGGGGTGATGCGCATCCTGATGCTTGGCGCGGTGTTGAGCGCGCTGACCAACCTGCTGTTCGCGTGGTTGGCCACACGCGGCCATGATTTGACGGCCTTGGTTTGGGTCATTTCTGCCGACAACTTGGCCAGCGGCATTGCCTCGGCGGCATTCATTGCCTATTTGTCGAGCCTGACCAACGTCAATTACTCGGCCACGCAATACGCCTTGTTCAGCTCCATGATGCTGCTTGCGCCCAAATGGCTGGCAGGGTTTTCAGGCGTGTATGTGGACGCACACGGCTATGCCGCCTTTTTCACCAGCACGGCTTGGCTAGGCGCACCCGTGTTGCTGCTGGTGTGGCTGGCGTCGCGGATATTGCCCATCCAAGAGCGCCTTCATGCCAAGGATGATTGACAGCGTTTACGCCGTCTTTACGAAACAGATAAGTTCGGGCTCTGGTTCGCACCGCATGATCAAAGGACCATGAACACACTTTTATTGATTGAAGACGACCACCGCTTGGCCCACATGGTGGGCGAATACCTGCGGCAGTCCGGCTTTGACGTGCAGCATGCCGCCAACGGTTTGGCGGGGCTGCGTCTGCTGCAAGAAGCCGGCAACCAAAGCCCCCCCATTTCTCTGGTGCTGCTCGACTTGATGCTGCCCGACATCGACGGCTTGGAAGTCTGCCGCCGCATCCGTGGCCTGCCCGGCCATTTGGCACAAACACCAGTGCTGATGTTGACCGCCAAAGGCGACCCGATGGACCGCATCGTTGGCCTAGAAATCGGCGCGGACGACTACCTGCCCAAGCCCTTTGAACCGCGAGAGTTGCTGGCCCGAATCCGTGCGGTGCTGCGTCGCCACGGGCCCAACGAGTCAGCAGGCGGTGCGCCCGCCTCGGCGCACCAACAGCTCAAGTTCGGCTCGCTGGAGCTGGACCGCGATGCGCGCTTGGTCACCGTGCAAGGCCAAGCCTGCGAACTCACGTCTTACCAATTTGACTTGCTGTGGGTGTTGGCCGAACGCGCGGGGCGTGTGCTCACCCGCGATCAAATCATGGAGGCGGTTCGGGGCCGTGAACTCGAAGCTTTCGACCGCTCCATCGACGTGCACATGGGCCGCATCCGCGCCGCCATTGAAGACGACGCCAAAGCCCCCAAACGTATCTTGACCGTACGCGGCGTGGGCTACGTCTTTGCCAAACAACAAGACTGAACCTATGCCCTCTTCGTCCACGTCAAATCGTGCGCTGCGCCTGCCTTTGTACGTTCGCCTTTGGTTTGCCGTGGTGTTGGCCGTTGCCATGCTCACCCTACTGGCGGGTTGGATCATGCGCATGACGGCCGAACCGCCTTTGCGCGAAGTGGTGGTGCGCAACGTCGCAGGCGACTTGGTCGGTCAAGGCCAAGCACGGCTTCGCCCGCCTGATGGCCTGCCACTAGAAGCCCCGCCCTTGCCACCACCCGATATGCCGCATCCTCCAGGGCACTTTGGCACAGGGCCTGAGTTCATGGTGCGCATGCACAACGGGGAATTGATGCACATCCATTTGCCACGCCCACCGCGCAGCTTTTGGAGCCGTCCGCCTTATGGTTTTTTCTGGACGCTCGGCCTCGTGGGCTTGGCCGTGGCGCTGGGCACCTACCCGATCGTGCGTCGACTCACGCGGCGCTTGGAGCATTTGCAAAAGGGCGTCGAGCAATGGGGCACGGGTAACTTATCGGCACGCGTGGCGGAAGAAGGCAACGACGAAGTGAGCTACCTCGCCCAGCGCTTCAACCATGCGGCGGCACAAGTGGAGCAATTGGTCACGTCGCACAAATCGTTGCTGGCCAATGCCTCGCATGAGCTGCGCTCGCCACTCACCCGCATCCGCATGGGCCTCGAGCTGATGGGCGACACGCCCTCACCCGCCATGAAGGCCGAAATCTCGCGCAGCGTGGGCGAGCTCGATCAGTTGATTGACGAAATCTTGCTCGCCAGCCGCCTCGACGCCAAAGAAGTGGACGTGGGCACCATCGAACAAGTCGACCTCACTGGGTTGGCGAGCGAAGAATGCGCCCGCTTCAACGCCACGTTGGATTTGGGCGAGCACCCGCAAAGCCTGAGCGTGCCAGGGGTGGCCAAACTGCTGCGCCGCATGCTGCGCAACTTGCTAGAAAACGCACGACGCTACGGCACCTCCGACATTCAAGTCGGACTGACGCGCGTCACGCGTGACGGCAAATCTTGGCTGCGATTGAATGTGGCCGACCGCGGCCCCGGCGTGCCGGTGGATTTGCGTGAACGCATTTTTGAACCGTTTTACCGCTTGCCCGGCGCCAGCGAACGCGAAGGCGGCGTGGGTTTGGGCCTGTCATTGGTCAGGTCCATCGTGCAACGCCACGGCGGGGATGTGACTTGCGAAGACCGCGCAGGCGGCGGGGCCAACTTTGTGGTGATGCTGCCGGCCTAAGCCGCGCGACTCAAAGCAGCTTGTAAACGCGCTCGGCCGAGACGTCTTCCAAGCAACGCATGTGGCCCAACGGGCAGGTGCGCTCATAGCAAGGTGCGCAAGCCAACGGGGGCTGGTAATTGGGGTCGACACGCAGCCACACCACGCGTGCGCGGTCGTTCAAAGGCGGGGTGTGTTCGGGACTGGACGAACCGTACACCGCCACCTGTGGCACACCAAAGGCGGCGGCCACATGCATCAAACCGGAGTCGTTGCTGACCACACGGTGCGCGTTGGCAATCAAGGCAAACGCTTGCACCAAATTGGTATTGCCCGCCAAGTTGTGGCAATGGCCCGGCTGCTGCGCGTTGGCAATGCGGGTGATCTCTTCGGCAATGTCGTGCTCTTTGGCGGAACCCAACACCAACACGGGGCGATCAATTTTGATCGCCAATTCGGCAAAGTGTTTGGCAGGCCAACGCTTGGCAGGCCCGTACTCCGCACCCGGTGCAAACACCACATAGCTGTTGCGCGCCAACACGGGCAAGCTAGGGATGCGGCTCAACTCTTCCAGCGCTTGGTCCATCAACTGCGGCGGCATTTTGAGGACGGGGCGCAGGTCGCCCGTCAACTTCATGGGCAGCTCAGGCTCAGCATAGGTCTGGCCCATCAAACTCAGCGCGGCGTACCACTCCACCATCGGAGGACGCTCTTCGAGTTGGGGGTTGTCGAGTCGATCGGTCAACAAACCAAAGCGCATTTCACCGGTGTAACCCATGCGCCTGGGAATGCCTGCCAACCAAGGAATCAGCGCACTTTTGAGCGAATTGGGGCAAACATAGGCCGCCTCAAAGCGACCGCGCAGCTGGCGGGCCAGCTTCCAACGGCCTTTGAGCTGCAAACCGCCGTGTTTGAACGGCATCTCGATCACCTCGGCCACGCCTGGCATAGCGCGGTAGACCGGTGCAATCCAAGGCAGCGCAGCGACGGTGAGGCGCTCACCGCGCGCGGCCAAGCGGCGCAGCAAAGGCTCTGTCATCACGGCATCCCCAATCCATTGGGGCGCGATGATCAGCGCGTTTTTGGCCAGTGCTTTTTTAATGGTGCCCGCCAACGTGTTCGCCGGCTTTGAGTTTGTACACGGTGCCGCAATAAGGGCACTTGGCTTCGCCGGTTGAGGCCACATCCAAGTAAACCTTGGGGTGGCTATTCCAAAGCTTCATGTCAGCTTTGGGGTTGGGGCAAAACACGCCGCCTTGACCATTGAGGTCGCTGGCTAAGAGTTCAACTGTGTGGCTCATTTTTGTTCCTGCGAAAGCTGAGACTTGGCCGCTTAGACCTGGGTCAACCAATGGGCGTACTTCGGATTGCGGCCGTTGACGATGTCAAAGAACGCCGTTTGAATTTTTTCAGTGATCGGGCCGCGGCTGCCTTCACCCAATTGGATGCGGTCGAGTTCACGAATTGGGGTCACTTCAGCGGCGGTACCGGTGAAGAACGCTTCGTCAGCGATGTACACCTCGTCGCGGGTGATGCGCTTTTGCACAATCTCGAGGCCCAAATCTTTGGCGATGTGGAACACGGTGTTGCGGGTGATGCCGTTCAAAGCGCCAGCCGACAAGTCAGGGGTGTAGATCACGCCGTCTTTGACCACAAAGATGTTTTCGCCAGCACCTTCAGACACAAAGCCTGAGGTGTCGAGCAACAAGGCTTCGTCGTAACCTTCGTCGGTCACTTCCATGTTGGCCAAGATGGAGTTGGTGTAGTTGCTGACCGCCTTGGCTTGCGTCATGGTGATGTTGACGTGATGGCGGGTGTAGCTCGAAGTCTTGACGCGGATGCCGCGCTTCATGCCTTCTTCACCGAGGTAGGCACCCCAAGTCCATGCAGCGACCATCAAGTGGATGGTGTTGCCTTTGGGGCTGACGCCCAGCTTTTTGTCGCCAATCCAAGTCAGGGGGCGGATGTAACCGCTTTCTAGATTGTTCTCACGCACGACAGCGCGTTGGGCTTCGTTGACCTGGTCTTTGGTGAAGGGAATGGCCATGCGCAAGATCTTGGCGCTGTTGAACAGGCGGTCGGTGTGCTCTTGCAAACGGAAGATCGCCGTGCCTTGCTCGGTTTTGTAAGCGCGCACGCCTTCGAAGGCACCGCAACCGTAGTGCAGGGTGTGGCTCAAGACGTGGATCTTGGCATCGCGCCAGTCGACCATCTGGCCGTCCATCCAGATTTTGCCGTCACGGTCAGACATGGAAGAGGGAATCACGACGCTCATGGGGTTTCCTTTGGACTTGTAAGTGGGGTCGCCAATTTGGCTGATCGCTCATTTTAGCGAGCCAGCCAAGGGGTTTGGCTGACGGTCAATCGTTGGCGGCCACCGTGGTGGGCTCGACATCTTCGGCTTGGAACGGGCGATCCAGCGTCCAGCTTTGCAGCTTGCCGCTCACCAAGGTGCACCGCACCACCGATTGGCTGCCATCGCGCCAGCTGAAAATTTCAGGTTGGGCATCTTTTTCGGTCTCGAGCTGGCCCAAAGCACGCGTCATGGCCACGATGTGCATCAGGCTCATGCCAGGCTTGAGCTTGGCGTTGAGCATGACCGCGCTGTCCACAAAACCAATGGGGCGGTTGTTCGCTCGCTTCAAAATTTGCACCAAACGGGTGAAATACATCAGCAACCACATCACGCCGCCCGTGAACACCATGAACACGCCTATCCAGCCACTGGTTTGCCACGCCCAAGCGGTGAGCCCCACAGCGCCGATGGGCACGAGAAATTTTTGATAGTTCTTCATGGTTTGAATTGTCTCAGGCTCAGAGGCATCAACGCCCCGGCTTCTACGTATGACGCTGTCGCCTTAGCTCAACGAGCGCACCAAGTGGATGGCTTCGTCCACGCGCTCGACCGCATGCACGGTCATGCCCTCAATCGGTTTTTTGGGTGCATTGGCTTTGGGGATCAAGGCCACGGTAAAACCCAGTTTGGCGGCTTCTTTCAGGCGCTCTTGCCCGCGTGGTGCAGGGCGCACTTCGCCCGCCAACCCGACTTCGCCAAACGCAATGAAACCTTGCGGCAACGGTTTGCCACGCAAACTGCTTTGAATCGCCAGCAAAACGGCCAAATCAGCCGCTGGCTCGCTGATGCGCACGCCACCTACAGCGTTGACAAACACGTCTTGGTCCATGCACGCCACGCCCGCGTGGCGGTGCAACACGGCCAACAACATGGCCAAACGGTCGCGGTCCAAACCCACGCTCAAACGCCGCGGCGAAGGGCCACCGCTGTCGACCAGGGCTTGAATCTCCACCAGCATCGGTCGCGTGCCTTCGAGTGTGACCAGCACACAACTGCCGGGCACCGGCTCGGTGTGTTGGCTCAAAAAGATGGCGCTGGGGTTGGTGACGCCCTTCAGGCCCTTTTCTGTCATGGCGAAGACGCCAATCTCGTTGACCGCCCCAAAACGGTTTTTGATCGCGCGCACCAAGCGGTAAGTGGAGTGTGTGTCGCCTTCAAAGTACAACACGGTGTCGACCATGTGCTCCAACACGCGCGGCCCCGCCAACGCGCCCTCTTTGGTGACGTGGCCCACCAACACCACGGCGGTACCGGTCGACTTGGCCATGCGCGTCAAATGCGCCGCGCATTCGCGCACCTGCGCCACCGAACCGGGGGCGCTGGTGAGTTGGTCGGAATACACGGTTTGGATGGAGTCCATCACCACAATCGATGGCTGCAGTTTGTCCACCGTAGCCAATACTTTTTCGAGCAAGGTTTCAGCCAGCACCTGCACTTGGCTGTGGTCCAACCCCAAACGACGCGAGCGCAGGGCCACTTGCGCAGCCGACTCTTCGCCCGTCACATACAAGGTGCGCATGCCGCTGCGCTGCAAGCCATCCATCGCCTGCAACAACAAGGTGGATTTACCAATGCCCGGGTCGCCGCCAATCAGCACCACACCGCCTTCGACCATGCCGCCACCTAAAACGCGGTCCAGCTCTTCTTGACCTGTAGGCGTGCGGGGCACTTCGGCGGCCTCAATGTCGGACAGCGTGGCCACTTCGGCGCTGGGTGCGAGTGCGGCCATGCCCGCGTAACGGTTTTTGGTGGGGCCGGTGGCATCCACCACGCTCTCGACCAAGGTGTTCCAAGCGGTGCAACTGGGGCATTTGCCCAGCCATTTCGGACTGGTACCGCCACACTCGGTGCAGATGTAATGTGTTTTTTCTTTGGCCATAAGGACTCAAGTGTGCCTGATTGCCACGCGCCTCGTTCGCCAAAACGAGGTCCAGAAACAACGGTGTCTGCGCGGCTTAGGCGGGCACTTCGGCGGAAGTCTTGGCCGGCGTCGCCGCCATCACCCCGTCAATTTCGAATTTGAGCGCATCAAACGAAATCGGCTTAGACACATACCCGTCGACACCCGAAGCGATGTAGTGCTCGCGGTCACCTTTGAGCGCATTGGCGGTCACGGCAATGATGGCCGTGCGTGGTTTTTGATGCCCCACCTCCAAATCACGAATGATCTGCGCGGCCTCCAACCCGCCCATTTCGGGCATTTGAATGTCCATCAAAATCAAATCGAACTCACCCCCTCGATACGCCTCAACAGCCTCCAATCCGTTGTTGGCGATGGTGACTTCATAGCCCATGCGGTTGAGCAAAATGGTTTGCAAGGTTTGGTTGATCGGCGTGTCTTCTGCCAGCAAGACACGCTTGGTTTGCACAGGCACCGTCTCATCTGACGTACCGGCCGACGTAGACGCAGGCGTCGCCTCAGGGCCGTTACACAGCGCGTTGGACTGACTCAGCACCGCCACCAGCTCTTGCGAATCCACCGGCTTGACCAAAAAGCCTTGGATGTCCAACCGATCCAACTCGTCTTGCCCCAGCTGCTCACTCAAAGAACCCAACATGATGATCTGCAGCTGCTCAGACGTTCGCGTCTGGCGCAGTTGGGCGGCAAACGCGTAGCCGTCGATATCGGGCATGTTCACATCAATCATCACAAACCGCGCTTGAGCCAGTTGCGGACTGTGCAAAGCATGTGACGCGCTGTCGCACGCCACGGCATGCATGCCCGCACACGTCAGACGCTTCGTCAGCACCAAACGGCTGCTGGCGTTGTCATCGACCACCAAAACCATCTGCCCAGCCAAATCCGCAGGCACCCGATGTTGTTGAGACTGTGCGCTGCTGACGCGTTGCAATTGGATGTTGAAACTGAAGTTGCTGCCTTGCCCCAACTTGCTGGCCACCGAAATGTCACCGCCCATGAGTTGCACCAAATTGCGGCTGATGGCTAGGCCCAAGCCCGAGCCTCCAAAACGGCGAGCGGTACTCGAATCGGCTTGCGTGAACACATCAAAAATCAGGGCTTGCTTGTCGTTTGGAATGCCGATGCCCGTGTCTTTGATCTGAATTTCCAACCAAACACCTTCGTCATTCGGTGGATTTTTCATACAGGCCACCTTGAGCATGATTTCGCCCTTGGCCGTGAATTTGATGGCGTTGCCCAGCAAATTGGTGATGATTTGTTGCAAGCGCAAAGGATCGCCCACCACTTGGTCGGGCACATCGGGCGCCAAATCACACAACAACTCCAACTCTTTTTCAGTCGCTCGCAGCGACAAGGTTCGCGTGGCTTGGCGCAGCAAGGCATGCAGTGAAAACTCATGCGGATCTAAGTGGAGTTTTTGCGCTTCAATTTTGGAAAAATCCAAAATATCGTTGATCACCGCAAGCAAAGAATTGGCCGACAGCGACACCATTTCTAAATAGCTGCGTTGCTCCGCCGTCATTTGGGTTTGCAAGCACAGCTCGGTCATGCCCAAGATGCCATTCATGGGCGTGCGAATTTCATGGCTCATATTGGCCAAGAAATGCCCCTTAGACGTGTTGGCCGCTTGCGCGGCATCGCGGGCCAACAACAGCTCGCTTTCGGCATGAATTCGGGCATCGACAAACTCATTGAAAGCATTCACCACCGACTTGATTTCTTTACCGCCAACTTCGGGAATAGGCGCCACCATTTCGCCTTCACGCATGCGCGTGGCCGTGTCAAACATGGCTTTGGCAAGCTGCCCCAATGGCAAGATCAAACGAGAAATCACGCCCCACATCAAAGGCGCCAAGGTCAGCATCAACAAGAACGTGACCAAAGCCATCTTGACGTACAACTCGTTGATGGGTGCAAACGCCTCGGCTGACGGGATGACCGATGCCATGATCCAGCCCGTGGTTTCGAGTTGCTTGAAGGTAAACAAGCCCTTCAGCCCACGCGCCGTTGTGCCCTCTTGCGTGCCCTCAAAACCCGCAAATGCGTTCTCAAGTGGCCGGTTGACACTGCCGGGCGGAATGACTTTCAAAATCAAACTGGGGTCAGGGTGCGAAATACGGATGCGATCTTTTGTGACCAAGTAGTAATAGCCGTCTTTGCCGTTTCTCTGATTGGCAATGGCACCCAACAAATTGGCTTTGAACAAGTTCAACACCCCGCCCATGATGCCGACCAACTGGTTGTTTTGGTCAAAGATGGGGGCAGCTACAACCACAATCGGTTGCTTGGTCGCTTTGCCCAAAATGGGGCTGGAAATCACGGCCTCGCGGGTGTCGATGACACCCTTGATGTAGTCACGCGAAGACATGTCCAGCGTTCGACGCCCGGGCTTCATGGGCCAATCGACCAACAAAACACCGCTGGCGTCAAACACATAGAGGTCATCAAACACCGTCAGCAACGCATGTTCACGTTGCAAAAAACTTTCCAACTTGACCAAATCGCTCATGTCTTTGACCGGCGCGTTCAACGCGACCGTCGACAACATGCTCATGCTCTCTTGGAGCTTGTCGTCCAAGTGAGACGCAAACTCGGTCAGTTGTGCGAACTCATGCTTTTCAATGCGTTGAACAATATCGCTGCGCAACACATAAAACTGAAGCCCCAGTTGCGCCAACAGGAGCACAAATCCCATGGCCAGGGCGGTCAATGACAACTGGAGCTTGATACTCAGATTTTTCATGGGTGTGGCGGTCTACGCGGCAAAGCCCATGCACCCAATAGGTGGCGTATCCAAAACGTCAAAAAGAGCGATATTGTAAACCTTTTTATTAAATATATGAATACTTAAATATTCATTTAACCTAATAGTTACACACCGACGACGTGCCACTTAAAAGGGTAAACCCCAAAAACTGTGACGGCTTAACCATTTAACATGTTAAATAAATGAGCGCCAAGACCCCTTTTGTTCACCGTAATTTGCCTCGCCTCTTGCTTCAAGCCCGAGAGGCGGTGATGACGCACACCCGCCCCAGCCTGCGCGATCAAGGTTTGAGCGACCAGCAGTGGCGCGTGTTGCGGGTGCTGGGCGAAGACCATGGCAATGGCGGCACGGGGGTCGAGACGGGCTGTATTGCCCGCGAAGCGTTCATCATCGGCCCCAGCCTGAGCGGGGTGCTGACCCGCATGGAGCGCGACGGACTGATTCAACGCGCACGCGCCACCCACGACCAGCGTCGCACCGTGGTGCAAGCCACCCAACTCGGGCTGGCGCGTGTTGCCACCCTTTCCACCACCATTGAGGCGCACTACCAATGGATGGAGCAGCACTTGGGCAAAGCCAGGCTGCAAGCCCTGTATGAACTGCTCGACGGCGTCATCGCGCTCGAAGCCACCAGTAGCGCCGCCATTGCCTCAACCACCGAATAACCCCTTGTCAAGCCTATGACCACTCACGAACTCCCCATTCACGGCACCGTCTACGGTGTGCTGCTGAACGCCAACGCCGAATGGCAAAGCGCCAGCGCGCACATGAACGAAGCCCCATACAAAGCCCCGCCCGTCGCGCCCGTGCTGTATATCAAAACCGCCAACACGTGGTCCATCAACGACAGCAACATCCCCGTGCCCGCTGACGTGCCCAACGTCGAAGTGGGCGCCACAGTGGGCGTGGTGATGGGGTTGCCCAACACAGAAGGCACCCCACATCTACGCGGCTTTGTGTTGCTCAACGATGTGTCCATCCCGCACAGCGTCGACGCCCAAGGCTTTTACCGCCCGCCCGTCAAATACAAATGCTTGGACGGCTTTTTGGGCGTCGGCCCCACGTTGGTGCCCGCCAGCGATGTGGCGCCCCCCAATGCCTTGCAACTCGAAGTCCGCATCAATGGCGTGGTGCGACAAACCGTGCACCTCGCCGACATGCGTCGTCTGCTGCCCGACTTGCTGGCTGACGTGAACAACTTCATGACCCTGCAAGCCGGTGACGTGCTGATGCTCGGCCTCGATATTTGTCACGATGGCCCCGAAGCAGGCCACCGCCCTCAAGCCCGCGTGGGCGACGTGATCGACATTCAGGCGCTCAACCTACCCAGCTTGGGCGTTTTGCGCCACACCTTGGTGGCAGCCCCCGCTTTGGAGATGCCGGTATGACACACCCCACCCCACACCTCACCACCCGCTTTGCCCGTGTGCGCTTTGAAGGCCACACCTTCGACGCCACCGAACAAGACGGCCAACTGCTGCTGGCCGATGGCCGCTTGGTCACCTATGACCAAGTGCAATGGCTGCCGCCTTTGGCGCCCCTTGCACGCCCTCGCACCGTCATTGCCTTGGGGCTGAACTACGCCGACCACGCCAAAGAACTGGCTTTCAAAGAGCCTCCCAAAGAGCCCTTGGCGTTTGTCAAAGGCGAAGCGTCGTTCATCGGTCATCAACAACTCACTGTGCGCCCCGCTGACGTGGCCTACATGCACTACGAATGCGAGTTGGCAGTGGTCATCGGGCGCACCGCACGCCACGTGAAAAAAGAAGACGCCTACGACTACGTGCGCGGCTACACCGTGGCCAATGACTACGCCATCCGCGACTATTTAGAAAACTGGTACCGCCCCAACCTGCGCGTGAAAAACCGCGACACCTGCACCCCCATCGGCCCTTGGTTGGTCGACGCCGCCTACGTGCATGCCCAATACGGCGACCCCATGAACTTGGCCCTGCAAACCACCGTCAACGGCAAAGTGACACAAAGCGGCAACACCCGCGACATGATCTTTGACGTGCCCACCTTGATCGCTTACTTCAGCCGCTTCATGACGCTGAACCCCGGCGACGTCATCTTGACTGGCACCCCCGACGGCATCGTGGACTGCCAACCCGGTGACGTGATCGTCACCGAGATTGAAGGCATTGGCGCGTTGACGAACACCATCACGCTCGCGACCCTACGCCCCTGAAACACACCAACACGGACACACCGCCATGTCACACATCCAACACCTCATCAACGGCCAACACGTCAGCCGCGGCAAAACGTTTGAGACCATCAACCCCGCCACCCAAGAGGTGCTGGCCAATGTGGCCGCGGGCGGCACGGATGAAGTCAACGCAGCGGTGGCCGCGGCCAAAGCGGCGTTCCCGAAATGGGCCAACACCCCCGCACCCGAACGTGCCAAGCTGATGCGCAAACTCGGCGACTTGATTGCCAAGCATGTGCCCGACATCGCCCAAACCGAGACCAACGACTGCGGCCAAACCATCTCGCAAACAGGCAAGCAACTCATTCCCCGTGCCGGCGATAACTTTCAGTACTTCGCCGAGATGTGCACCCGCGTGGACGGCCACACCTACCCCACCCCCACGCACCTGAACTACACCCTGTTCCACCCCGTGGGCGTGTGTGCGCTGATCAGCCCATGGAACGTGCCGTTCATGACCGCCACATGGAAAGTCGCTCCCTGCTTGGCCTTTGGCAACACCGCCGTGCTCAAGATGAGCGAGCTGTCGCCCCTCAGCGCCGCCCGCTTAGGCGACTTGGCGCTGGAAGCGGGCATTCCCGCGGGCGTGCTCAACCTCGTGCACGGCTACGGGCAAGACACGGGCGAGCCGCTGGTGGCACACCCCGATGTGCGCGCCATTTCGTTCACCGGCTCCACGGCCACGGGCAACCGCATTGTCAAAACCGCAGGCCTGAAAAAATTCAGCATGGAGCTGGGCGGCAAATCGCCCTTCGTGATTTTTGAAGACGCAGACTTGGACCGCGCCTTAGACGCCGCCATCTTCATGATCTTCAGCAACAACGGCGAACGCTGCACCGCGGGCAGCCGCATCTTGGTGCAACAAAGCATCTACGCCGACTTCGTGGCCAAGTTCACCGAACGCGCCAAACGCATCACCGTGGGCGATCCGTTGGACGAAAAAACCATCGTCGGCCCCATGATCTCTAAAGCGCATTTGGCCAAGGTAAAAAGCTACATCGAACTCGGCCCCAAAGAAGGCGCCACCTTGCTGTGCGGCGGCTTGGACCGCCCGAGCTACGCGCCCGAGTTGTCCGCCCGCGTGAAAAACGGCAACTTCGTGTGGCCCACCGTGTTTGCCGATGTGGACAACCGCATGAAGATCGCACAAGACGAAATCTTCGGCCCCGTCGCCTGCTTGATTCCGTTCAAAGACGAAGCCCACGCGATTGAATTGGCCAACGACATCGCCTACGGCTTGAGCAGCTATGTGTGGACCGAAAACATCGGCAAAGCCCACCGCGTGGCCGCCGCTGTCGAGGCGGGCATGTGCTTTGTGAACAGCCAAAACGTGCGCGACCTGCGCCAACCTTTCGGCGGCACCAAGGCCAGCGGCACGGGCCGCGAAGGCGGCACATGGAGCTACGAGGTGTTTTGTGAACCCAAGAACGTGGCCGTCAGCTTGGGCGACCACCACATTCCGCACTGGGGAACGGCATGAAACCAAACACATGTGAAGGTCACGAAATGCCGCGCCTCCAAGCCTCTGCATGCGGGGAGGGCTTTTCAAGAAGGCAACTCCTGCTCGCAGCGAGCGCCGTGGCCTTGCCCTCTGCCGCCCAAACCACAGCATGGCCCAGCAAGCCCTTGCGCCTGATCGTGCCCTTTCCTGCGGGCGGCACCACCGACGTGCTGAGCCGACTCATGGCCACCGAGATGACCAAGCTGCTCGGCCAGCCCGTGGTGGTCGAGAACAAACCCGGCGCAGGCACCGTCATTGGTGTGGACGCCGCCGCCAAAGCCAGCGCCGATGGTCACACGCTGGTGTGCATTGCCAATAGCTTTTGCGTCAACCAAACCTTGGCCAAAAACTTGCCCTACGACGGCTTGCGCGATTTGCGTCCCGTGGGCTTGCTGGCTGTGGCCGACCATGTGTTGGCCACGCACCCCAACAGCGGCATCAAAAACTTGAACGACGTGATCGCGTTGGCCAAAAAGAACCCGGGCAAGCTGAGCTATGCCTCGTTTGGCAACGGCACCTCTGCGCACTTGGCGGGCGCCATGCTGGCCAGCAAAACCGGTCTCGATTTGATCCATGTGCCCTACAAAGGCCAAGCGCCCGCGATGAACGATTTGATGGGCGGCCAAGTCACGCTGATGTTTGGCAACTGGCCCGAGTTTCGCCACCAAATTCAAGCCGGTAAGTTGGTCGGCGTCGGCATGGCCACCGCCAAGCGTTCACCGCTGGCGCCCGATCTGCCCACCTTGACCGAGCAAGGCGCGGCCTGCGAATCGAACTCGTGGTTTGGCCTGATGACACGCAGCGGCTTGCCTGAAGACGTGGTGACACGGCTCAACCAAACCATCAACAAAGCTTTGCAATCACCCGCCTTGGTGCAAGCCATTCAAGACGGCGGCATGACCTCGCTGGCCAACACGCCCGAGCGCTTCGCGGCGTTCATTCGCAGCGAGATCGACAAATACGCGCAAGTCATCCGACAGGCCAACATCACCTCAGAGGGCTAAGCCATGGGCCACGTTGCACTCGCCGCCAAAATCACACACGTTCCGTCGATGTACCTCAGCGAATTGCCGGGGCCGCGCTTTGAGTCACGCCAAGACGCGATTGACGGCCACCACGAAATCAGCCGCCGCTGCCGCGAACTCGGCGTGGACACGCTGGTGGTGTTTGACACGCATTGGCTGGTGAACGCGAGTTACCACATCAACTGCGCGCCCCACTTCAAAGGCACGTACACCAGCAACGAGCTGCCGCACTTCATCAGCAACCTTGGCTACGAATCGCCGGGCAACCCTGAGTTGGGCAAATTGCTGGCGAAAACCTGCAACGACTTTGGCGTGGACACCTTGGCGCACGACGCCACCACGCTCGCCCCCGAATACGGCACGCTGGTGCCGCTGCGCTACATGAACGCCGACCAGCACTTCAAAGTGGTGTCGGTGTCGGCCTTGTGCCAAGCGCATTACTTGAACGACAGCGCCCGCTTGGGCTGGGCCATGCGTCAAGCCGTGGAGCAGCATTACGACGGCACGGTAGCGTTCTTGGCCAGCGGCTCCTTGAGCCACCGCTTTGCGCAAAACGGCTTGGCGCCTGAATTTGCCTTCAAAGTATGGAGCCCGTTTTTAGAGCAGCTCGACCGTCGCGTTTTAGAAATTTGGGAGCGCGGCGACTGGGCCACCTTTTGCGACATGCTGCCCGAGTACGCCAGCAAAGGCCACGGCGAAGGCTTCATGCATGACACGGCCATGCTGTTGGGTGCTTTGGGTTGGAAGGGCTACGACGCACCGGCCGAAATCATCACCCCGTACTTTGGCGCATCAGGCACAGGCCAACTCAATGCCGTGTTTCCGATCACGCCACAAAACGGTGAACACATTCCGGCGGCGCAAGCCAGCGCGGCCCAAGGTTTTCAAGCGGTCAACCGCCTTTAAATTCATGCCTCACTTGGTCATCCTCTACACCGGTCAACTCGACCGCGAAACCGACATGGGCCTGCTGTGTCGTCGCTTGGCCGACGCCATGCTCACCGTCAAAGACGAAGCCAACAAACCCGTGTTTCCCACGGGTGGCACACGCGTGCTGGCCTACCCCGCCGCACACTACGCCGTGGCCGATGGCGGTGCAGCAGGGCGCAAAGCCGCGCAGTTCAACGACAACCCACACAGCGGCCCCAACGGCTCGGGCGACTCCAGCGACTACGCGTTTGTGTACCTCAACCTGCGCGTGGGCCGAGGGCGCACCGAGGCCACGCTGCAACGCGCGGGCCAAACGCTGACCGAGGTCGCCCATGCGCACTTGGCCGAGGTGTTTGGCAAACGCCACATCGGCATCACCTTCCAAGTGGACGTGGGCACCGAGGTGTTCGACAGCAAACACAGCAACCTGCACCCCCTGTTCAACAAGTCCTGATTCCTCCTTTGCAAAGGCTCCCCCCCCCATGTTTGATGACTCCTTGATCCAACAACTCGCGGCAGAGTTGAACCAGTCCGAAAAGTCGGGCGTGCAGATTGAGCACTTTTCCAAGCGTTTTCCTGGCATGACCATCGAAGACGGCTACCGCATCAACCGCGCTTGGATGGCGCTCAAACTGGCGGAAGGCCACACCGTGATGGGCCACAAAATTGGCCTGACCAGCCGGGCCATGCAGCAGGCCAGCCAGATCGACGAGCCCGACTACGGCACCTTGCTGGAGCACATGCGCTTCACCTGCACGCCGGGCCAAATGCTGGACATTCCGGTGAAGAATTTCATCGCCCCCCGCGTTGAGGTAGAGCTGGCGTTTGTGCTCAAACACGAACTGCGCGGCCCGAACGTCACCGTGGCGCAAGTGCTCGCCGCCACCGACTACGTGACGCCCGCGATCGAAATCATCGACTCACGCATTGAGCAGTTCGACCGCCACACCAAGGTGATGCGCAAAGTGTTCGACACCATCAGCGACAACGCTGCCAACGCAGGCATCGTGCTGGGCGGTGCCCATGTGGATCCCAACACCACCAACCTGCCATGGTGCGGCGCGGTGCTGCGCCAAAACGGCGTGGTGGAAGAAACCGGCCTGGCCGCAGGCGTGCAAGGCGACCCCGCCATTGGCGTGGCATGGCTGGCCAACAAACTCGCGCCTTGGGGCGAACACCTGCAAGCGGGTGAAGTGGTGTTGGCAGGCTCGTTCACGCGTCCCGTGGGTGCCAAAGTCGGCGACCTCTTTGAGGCAGACTACGGTCCCTTGGGCTGCTTGCAATTTCGCTTTGTATGAAGCCAACGTTCACACCTTTCTCGCCCATTCACACCCTCTTCAACCCCACTTTCATTCACACGGCCACACCATGCAAACACCTGTCAACGCCTTCAAACAAGCCCTTCACAACAAGCAAGCCCAAATCGGTTTATGGATGGGCTTAGGCAACGCGGTCGCCGCCGAGATTTGCGCGGGCGCTGGCTTTGATTGGCTGGTGCTCGACGGCGAGCACGGCCCCAACGACCTGACCACCTTACTCGCGCAATTGCAAACCGTGGCCGCCTACCCCGGCGCCAACCCCGTGGTGCGCGTGCCCCACGACCACCCCGCCTTGCTGAAACAAATCTTGGACATTGGCGCGCCCACCGTGTTGGTGCCCATGGTGGACACGGCTGAGCAAGCCGCCGCCATCGTCAAAGCCTGTCGCTACCCCCAAGACGACGGCAACGGCGGCATCCGCGGCATGGCGGGCACACGCGCTGCACGCTGGGGTCGCTACCCCAACTACGGCAAAGAAGCCAATGCGCAGGTGTGCGTGCTGGTGCAAGCCGAAACGCGTGAAGCGCTGAACAACCTCGACGCCATCGCTGCCACCGAAGGTGTGGACGGCGTGTTCATCGGCCCCGCCGATTTGTCAGCCTCCATGGGCCACATCGGCAACCCCATGCACCCCGAAGTGCAGGCTGCCATTGAAGACGCGATTGCACGCATCCGCAAAGCGGGCAAAGCCCCCGGCATCTTGATGGGCGACGAGACCTTGGCCCGTCACTACCTGTCACTCGGCGCTTTGTTTGTCGCCGTGGGTGTGGACGCGGTGATCTTGGCGCGTCAAACCTCGGCACTCGCCGCCAAATTCAAGGACAGCTTGCCCACCGCCAACCCTGCCAACGACAAAGGCCGGGTTTACTAAAGCCATGTCACAACAACGCTTTCACCCTGACGAGTGGGCTGCCCGCGTGCAGCTCGCGGCCTGCTACCGCATCTTCGCCATGCAGGGCTGGACCGAGATGATCTACAACCACATCACGGTGCGCGTGCCGCACAGCGTGAGCGGCGATGAGAAACAGTTTTTGATCAACCCCTTTGGCTTGCACTACAGCGAGGTGACCGCCAGCAACTTGGTGAAGATCAACCTCAAAGGCGAGGTGCTCGACGGCTCCACCCACCGCATCAACCCAGCGGGCTTTGTGGTGCACGCCACCTTGCACGCGGGGCTGGAAGGCGCGCACTGCGTGATGCACACCCACACCACCGCAGGTGTGGCGGTGGCGTGTTTGCAAGGCGGTTTGTCGCAAAGCAACTTTTACTCGGCGCAGCTGCACGACATGGTGGCGTACCACGACTTCGAGGGCATCACCATCCACGCCGACGAAGGGCCACGCGTGCTGCAAAGCATTGGCCGCAAACAAGCGGTGATCTTGCGCAACCACGGCCTGTTGGCATGGGGCAGCACCGTGCCCGAGACCTTCGCCATTTTGTGGACCCTGCAACGCGCCTGCGAGATTCAACTGGCGACCTTGAGCATGGGCGCACCCATCGCGGTGCCCGAACCCGTGGCAGCCAAATGCACCCGCGACTCCCTGCAGTTCGACAACCAACACGGTGGTGCGGGCGTGGATGTGTTTGACGCCCTCGTGCGCCAAGTCAACCGCATCGATACGAGCTACCAACAATGACGTTTTCCAAAGTTTGTATTTACGGCGCAGGCGCGATTGGCGGCTGGATCGGCGCGCGACTGGCGCAACAGCCTGGCGTGGAACTCTCGGTGGTGGCGCGTGGTGCAACGCTAGAAGCGTTGCAGCAGCACGGGCTGCGCTTGCACATGGCTTCTGGCGCGGGCGTCAGCGCTGCGGCAGCGCCAGCAACACCCCTCTGCGCGTCTGTAAAAACCAGCGCACAGCCTGCCGATTTGGGCGTGCAAGACCTCGTGGTGATTGCCGTCAAAGCCCCCGCATTGGCCGAGATCACGCAACACATTGCCCCGCTGATCGGTCCGCACACCGTGGTGCTGACCGCCATGAACGGCGTGCCGTGGTGGTTCTTGCAAGGCTTTGGGGGCGCGCACGCCAACACGCCACTGGCCAGCGTGGACCCCCAAGGGCGCATCGCACAAGCCATTCCCGCGCAGCACCTCATCGGCTGTGTGGTGCATGCGAGCTGCTCTCTGCGCGGTCCTGCAGAAGTGCAGCATCACTTTGGCAACGGTCTGATCGTGGGCGAGCCTTCGGGCGTGGTGACAGAACGTGTGCAAGCGCTGCATGCCTTGCTGCTAAACGCAGGCTTTGACGCCACGCTGTCGCCGCATATTCAAAAGGACACCTGGTACAAGCTGTGGGGCAACATGACGGTCAACCCCGTCAGCGCCCTCACCGGCGCGACCACCGACAAAATTTTGAACGACCCGCTGGTGCGCGGCTTCATCTCACAGGTGATGCTGGAGGCCAAAGCGATTGGCGCAGCAATCGGCATTCCGATCGATCAACAACCCGAAGATCGCCACGCGGTCACGCGCAAGCTGGGCGCGTTCAAAACCTCGATGCTGCAAGACGTGGAGGCCAAGCGTGCGGTGGAGTTGGATGCCTTGGTCGGTGCGGTGCGCGAGTTGGGGCAAATCGTGGGGGTGGCGACGCCTTTCACCGATGCGTTGCTGGGATTGGCGCGGTTGCAGGCGCAGGAGCTGGGGCTTTATCCGGCTGCTTGATTGTTTGCGCTGACTTTAGCCCCGCAAAGGGGCGCAGCCGGCGCTCGCTGCAGCTCCTTCGCTTCGCTCTTCACGTCGCTGCATCGAGCGCCGACTGCACCCCTTAGCTGCGATGTTGGCGTGCCTGCCAATGCGGCCATAACACGTTCAGCGCCAGCCCAGTCATGACCAAACCTGCGGCCATGAGTTTCCATGCGGGCAAGGGTTCGGCTAGCAACAGGGCTGAGGCACCCATGCCGAACACGGGGACGAGCAAGGCCATGGGGGTGATGGTGGAGGCGGGGTGACGGGCGAGCAACCAACCCCAGGCGGCATAGCCAAACAGGGTATTGCCAAACGACTGCCAAGCCACGGCCAACCATGTGCCCCACGTGGCGCGGGCGAGTCCGGCTTGCATGGCGGGGGCACCTTCTACTAACCACGACAAGGCGAACAAGGGCAGCACGGCAAAGCCGCTGGACCACACCACATAAGCCAGCATGTTCACTTGGCCGGCTTGTTTGCCCACCATGTTGCCGACCGACCAGCCTAAGGCGGCAAGCAGCACGAGGCCCAAGCCGAGGACGGTGGTGCTGGCGTCGGTGTGGGCCCCAATGACGGTGATGCCTGACACGGCCAGCGTCAAGGCCACCCACTGGAAACGGCGCAAGCGCTCTTTGGCCACATACATGGCCAAGCCAATGGTGAAGAACACCTGCGTTTGCACCACCAGCGACGCCAAGCCTGGCGCGATATGACCGTTGATGGCCATGTAGAGCGAACCAAACTGCACCAAGCCAATCAGCAAGCCATAGGCGGCCAAGTTGCGCCACGGCACGTTCGGTTTGGGTAAAAAGAAAGCGGCGGGCACGAAGGCCAAAGAAAACCGCAGCGCCGCAAACAACAAAGGCGGCAAATCGGCCAAGGCGTTTTTGATGACCACAAAGTTGCTGCCCCACACCGCCACCACAGCAAGCGCCAACAACCCATGACGCAGGGGCAGATGTTGGCTCATGGTTTCAGGCTTTCGACTCAATGTCAGAAACAAAGCCCACGCGGGCAGAGACAGCACACATCAGTTCGTAGCCAACGGTGCCCGCCGCTTGCGCCACCTCATCAATCGGCAACACGGTCCCGTTGGCAGCGCGCCCCCAGAGGGTGACTTCGCTGCCAAAGTCGGCGTCAGGGCACGGGGTCAAATCCACCGCAATCATGTCCATGCTGACGCGGCCCAAGGTACGGGTGCGCACACCGTTGACCAACACGGGCGTGCCAGTTGGGCAGTGGCGCGGGTAACCATCGGCGTAGCCACACGCCACCACGCCCAAACGCAAATCAGCGTCTGCTTTGAACGTGGAGCCATAGCCCACCGCGTCGCCCGCTTGCAACTGCTGCACCGCGATGATGCGACTGCTCAAGGTGAGCGTGGGTTGCAAGTCCCAATGGGCGATGTCGTGCTCGGGGAAGTCGGGCGAACTGCCATACAGCGCAATACCGGGGCGCACCCAGTCAGCCGCCACTGCCGCATCGCTGGCGTGGCGCAACAGAGCGGCACTGTTGCATGTGCTGCGTTCGCCGGGCAAATCTTGGGTGGTACGTGCAAACACGGCCATTTGCTCGGCCAAGCCTTTGGGGCCATCGGCGTCGCTGAAATGGGTGACGAGCGAGATTTCGTCAACTTGGGGCAACAGGTTCAAGCGCGTCCATGCGGACCGGAAACGCACAGGGGTAAATCCCAAACGGTTCATACCGCTGTTCATTTTGAGAAATACCCGGTGCGGCACTTGGGTTTTGTGACGGCTCAGCATGTCAATCTGCGCATCGCAATGCACGGTGTGCCACAGGTCCAGACGCGAGCACAGCTCTAGGTCACGGGGGTCAAACACCCCCTCTAACAAAAGGATGGGACCGCGCCAGCCCAAGGCCCGCAGGCGTTGCGCTTCGTCGAGGTCGAGCAGGGCGAAGCCATCGGCCGCACGCAAGCCCTCAAACACCCGCTCAATGCCGTGGCCATAGGCATTGGCTTTGACCACGGCCCACAGGCGTGCATCGGGCGCTGCCGCATGCATGCGCTGCAGGTTGTGACGCAATGCGTCGGTGTGAACATGGGCTTGAATCGGGCGGGGCATGGGCAATATTGTGGCACCCGCGTGATATAACCTTGACCGTTATCACTAGAAAGAAGTCACGGCAACGCTACTCCGCACATCAACGTGCGCGTCTTGCTCCACTCCCCCCATGAAGCGCGGTTTTTACACCATCATGTCGGCTCAGTTTTTCAGTTCGTTGGCCGACAACGCACTGTTTGTGACAGCCGTCGAATTACTCAAGTCAGACGGTGCGGCCGAGTGGCAACGCGCTGCGCTGGTGCCTATGTTTGCCTTGTTCTATGTGATCTTGGCCCCGTTTGTAGGCGCCTTTGCCGACTCACGGCCCAAAGGACAAGTGATGCTGATGAGCAACTCCATCAAAGTGGTGGGGTGTTTGTTGATGTTGGTGGGCGTGCACCCCTTGGCGGCGTATGCCGTGGTGGGCTTGGGCGCCGCCGCATATTCACCCGCCAAATACGGGATCTTGACCGAGTTACTCCCCTCCTCTCAGTTGGTCAAAGCCAACGGTTGGATTGAGGGCTTAACCATCGCGTCCATCATCTTGGGGGTGTTGTTGGGTGGCCAACTGGTGGGCCACAACCTCTCCACATGGTTGCTGTCGTTTGACCTGCCTTTTGTGACAACGGGCGTTGACTCTTCCGCCGAAGCCGCCATCTGTTTGCTGGTGCCCTTGTATGCCTTGGCCGCTTGGTTCAACACGCGCATTCCCAACACGGGCGCCACGTTGACCCCCATGCAAGCCGACCCCGACAAAAGCATGGCGCACAACCTGTTGGCCTTGGTGCCCGATTTTTGGGACTGCAACAAGCGACTGTGGCAAGACAAACTGGGCCAAATTTCGCTGGCGACGACCACTTTGTTCTGGGGCGTGAGCGGCAACTTGCGCTACATCGTGCTCGCATGGAGCGCTGCGGCTTTGGGCTACAGCACCACCCAAGCATCCAGTTTGGTGGGTGTCGTGGCCATTGGCACCGCCGTCGGCGCGGTGGTCGCCTCCATGAAGATGAAGCTCGACCACGCCACCCGTTTGATGCCTTTGGGCATCGCGATGGGCGTGTTTGTGGTGGGCATGAACTTCATCGACAACCTCTGGCTGGCCGTGCCTTTCTTGATCGTTTTAGGCGGATTGGGCGGTTTCTTGGTCGTGCCGATGAACGCGTTGTTGCAACACCGTGGCCACAACCTGATGGGTGCGGGTCGCTCCATCGCCGTGCAAAACCTCAACGAACAGCTGTGCATCTTGGGCTTAGGGGGTCTTTACACGTTCTCCACCAGCATCGGCTTGAGCGCATTTGGTGCCATCACCGCCTTTGGGGTGCTGGTGGGCTATGTGATGTGGCTGATCAAACTCTGGCATGCCCACAACCATGTGCACCATCGTGAAGAACTCGCGCGATTGATGCACATCGCCCGCAACGACGACCTGCACGGCTAAGGTGAACAAGCCCTTGCTGCCTGCGCTGGGCTTGGTGCTCAACGCCTTGGTGTGGGGCCTGTCTTGGTGGCCTTTTCGAGAGCTGCAAGCGCAAGGGTTGCACCCGTTGTGGGCCACAGCCGCCGTTTTTGCCGTGGCTTGGCTGGGCCTCATGGTGGCCTATCCCCACGCTTGGCGACACCTCAAAACCAACCCCGAACTCCTGTGGCTGATGGCAGCCTCGGGCCTGACCAATGTGGGCTTCAACTGGGCCGTGACCACCGGCGACGTGGTGCGCGTGGTGTTGTTGTTTTATTTGATGCCCACTTGGGCGCTGTTGCTGGCGTGGTGGCTGCTCAAAGAACGTCCCACCCGTGGCGCCTTAGTTCGCATGGGTTTGGCATTGCTGGGCGTGGTGCTGGTGCTCAAAACCCCCGACACCCCCTGGCCTATTCCACAAGACTTGCCTGACGTGCTGGCCCTTTTGGCGGGCATGTGCTTCGCGCTGACCAATATTTTGTTGCTGCGCTTGCAACACACCCCCGATGCGACACGCATGGTCGCCATGTTTGGCGGTGGCGCCTTGATGGCTGTGGCTTGCGCCAGCTTGGCCACGGTGACAAGCATCATCCCTGCGATCGCCATGCCCGTGACCCACCTGCTGCAATGGGCCCCGTGGGTACTGGGCTTGAGCGTGGCATTTTTGGTGTCCAACTTCGCCTTGCAATACGGTGCCGCCCGTTTGAGCGCACACACCACCGCCATGCTGATGATGTCGGAGGTGGTGTTTGCCAGCGTGTCCTCTGTCGCAGCAGGGGCATCGGTGCTGACATGGCGCTTGGGGCTGGGTGGCGGCATGATTGTGCTGGCCGCTTTGTTGGCCTCGCAAGCCCACACCCAACCCACCGAGTGATGCGCCGCGGCCAGATGCCGCATCGTGCTTTGAATTTGCTTTGAAAAGGATCGCCGTATGACCGCTTTGACCGACTTCACCGCCACCCGCATTGATGGCACACCTTTGGCCTTGGCCGACCTGCAAGGCCAGGTTTTGCTCATCGTCAACACGGCCAGTGCCTGCGGCTTCACGCCGCAATTTGAAGGGCTAGAGGCGCTGCACACCACCTACGGCCCCCAAGGCTTGGTGGTGATGGGCTTTCCGTGCAACCAATTTGGCGCGCAAGACCCAGGCAGCAACGCCGAGATTGGCGCGTTTTGCCAAAAGAACTACGGCGTGAGCTTCACGATGATGGAAAAAGTGGATGTGAATGGCGACAGCGCACACCCACTGTTCAAGTGGCTCAAGTCAGAAGCGCCAGGCCTGCTGGGCAGCGAAGGCATCAAATGGAACTTCACCAAGTTCTTGGTGGGCAAAGACGGGCAAGTGATCAAACGCTACGCGTCGATGGATGCACCAGCCAAACTGGCGGGTGATATTGAGGCGGCTTTGGCAGCCGCCCTATAAACGCGGGGCGCGAAGCCCCGCGCAACAGGCCATCAGTTCAACGCGGCGTCCAACACCTCCACCCAATGCTTCACCGGCACATCGGTGCCACTTTGCAAATGGGTGATGCAGCCCACGTTGGCACTCAGAATCGCTTTGGGTTGCAGCGCATCTAAGTGGCCCAATTTGCGGTCGCGCAAGGTGGTGCTGATTTCGGGGTTGAGCACACTGTAAGTACCCGCCGAACCGCAACACAAGTGCGCTTCGGTGTTGGCGACTTGAATGGCAAAACCCAAGTCAGCCAAATGCTTTTCAACGCCGCCTTTGAGCTGCTGGCCGTGCTGCAAGGTACAGGGTGGGTGGAAGGCTTGCATGCCTGCGTTGGCCAAGGCTGCGGCATTGAGTTTGGGTTTGAGCACGGGCACCAGCGATGGCAACAACTCGCTCAGGTCTTGGGTGAGTTCGCTGATGCGCTTGGCTTTGGCGGCATAGACGGCATCGTCTTTCAATACATGGCCGTAGTCTTTGACCATCACGCCACAGCCTGAGGCGTTCATCACGATGGCCTCAACACCTTGTTCCACATAGGGCCACCATGCGTCGATGTTGGCGCGCATGTGCGCCATACCGCCGTCTTGGTCGTTCAAGTGGAATTTCACAGCGCCGCAGCAGCCCGCTTTAGGGGCCACAACGGTTTGAATGCCCGCTGCATTCAAGACACGTGCGGTGGCGGTGTTGACATTGGGCATCATGGCGGGCTGCACGCAGCCGGCCAACATCAGCACTTTTCGGGTGTGCGTTTGAGTCGGCCAAGCGCCAGCCGCTTGTGGCGCGGGCACTTTGGCTTTGAGTTTGGCAGGCAAAACACCGCGCACCGCTTGGCCCAGCTTCATGGCAGGGGCAAACAGCGGCGAGGGCAAGCCTTCTTTCAAGGCCCAGCGCAACAGGCGCTCGCCCATCGGACGTGGCACTTGGGCATCGACCACCTTGCGGCCCACGTCCACCAAGTGGCCGTATTGCACGCCGCTGGGGCATGTGCTTTCGCAGTTGCGACAGGTGAGGCAGCGGTCTAAATGCTGCTGCGTCTTGCGCGTGGGCGTGGCGCCTTCAAACACTTGCTTCATCAAATAGATGCGCCCGCGTGGGCCATCTAACTCATCGCCCAAGAGTTGGTAGGTGGGGCATGTGGCGGTGCAAAAACCGCAGTGCACGCACTTGCGCAAGATGGCTTCGGCTGCTTCGCCCTCGGGCGTGCCGACATATTGGGGGGCCAGGTTGGTTTGCATGTGGGACTTTGAATGTGAAGCTGTGGTTTAAGCGCGACCGGGGTTGAAGATGCCCGCTGGGTCAAACTGCTTTTTGAGTTCGTTTTGAATGCGTTGCTGCACGGCGTTGAGCGGGGTGTAGACGCCCGCTTGCTTGTCCACATCGCCCGAAGTTTGGCGGCTGGCCGTGCTGGTGCGGAACAAGGTGGCGTGACCGCCTGCCTTGACCGCCGCTTCGCGCACTTGCGCAACAGCAGACGCAGGCGCCCACAACCAACGCTGTGCGCCATGCCACTCGACGTATTGCGCGCACGGTACGCCATTGACACGCACGTCCAACACAGGGGCGGTTTGCGCCACGCTCAAGCGCCACAAGCAATCGTGCTCGGTGGGCGCTTTGAAAAAGTCCAAGGTTTGCTCGCCGCTGGCTTTCCAGTCGGCGGTGACTTGTGCGCTGTCCATGCGCGTGACCTGTGCGCCCAAAGCTTGCACCTCGGCACGCATCTTGACCACCGCAGCATCCACCGCTGCGATGGCACCGCGCAGGCGCACGAAGAAAAAGTCTTGCGCTGGCGATGCGGTGGTGTCGTGCACCCAAGCGCTGGCGTTCAAAGGCAGCGGCTGACCGCCCCATTGGTTGATCAGTTTCAGCGCTTGTGCTTGGCTCACACCGGCGCACACCAACGTGGCCTCACCGGGGAACACAGGCAACACCTTCAAAGACACTTCGGTGATGAGGCCCAACTGGCCCCAGCTGCCCGCGAGCAAACGCGACACGTCGTAGCCAGCCACGTTTTTCATCACCTGGCCGCCGAAAGTGAGGTGCTCACCTTTGCCATTGATCACGCGCGCGCCCAACACGAAGTCACGCACGGTGCCCACGCTGGCACGGGCGGGGCCACTCAAACCCGCAGCGACCATGCCACCAATCGTCGCACCCGCACCGAAGTGCGGTGGTTCGAAGGCAAAGCTCTGACCTTTTTCTGCCAAGGCAGCTTCCACCTCAGCCAAGGGCGTGCCGCAGCGCACGGTGATGACCAGCTCACTTGGCTCGTAACTCAAGATGCCGCTGTAAGCGCGGGTGTCCAGCACATCGCCTTGCAGAGACTGACCTAAAAAGTCCTTGGTACCGCCACCGCGCAAGCGCAGAGGCTGGCCAGTTTGGCTGGCTTGAAGAATGCGATCGGTGAAATCTTGGAGGGTCTGTTGCGCGGTATCTTGCATGGCGAACATGTTAGCCGCTGGGGTTGGTGCAGGCTTTGAATTTTTTGAACAACCCCGTCAAAAAACGCTGCGCATGTGAGGTCTTGCACTGCCCTGGCAAATCCCACAGACGAAAAAAAGCCCGCCGTGAGGCGGGCTGAAAGTCCAAGGAAAACTTGAAATAAACCTTGATTTTTAACGGTGGTAGGCAGTTTCGCCGTGTGAGCTGATGTCCAAGCCTTCGCGCTCTTCTTCTTCCGTCACACGCAGACCGATCACCAGATCAACCAACTTGTAAGCGATGAAGGAGACCACAGCCGACCACACGATGGTGGTGGCGATTGCTTGGAATTGAATCCAAACTTGGCCAGAGATCGAGTACTCAGGGTTCACAGCGTTGGTGACATAGTCAAACACGCCAGTGCCGCCCAGAGAAGGCGCAGCAAACACGCCGGTCAACAAAGCACCCAAGATACCGCCCACGCCGTGGACACCGAAGACGTCCAAGGAATCGTCAGCACCCAGCATGCGCTTGAGACCATTCACGCCCCACAAGCAGATGAAACCTGCCAACAAGCCGATCACGATGGCACCCATGGGGCCCACGAATCCGCATGCTGGGGTGATGGCCACCAAACCAGCGACAGCACCGGATGCAGCGCCCAACATCGAGGCTTTGCCTTTGGAGAGGCCTTCGCCGGCGATCCAGCTCAGGGTAGCGGCAGCGGTAGCGACCAAGGTGTTCATGAAGGCCAGTGCAGTGACGCCGTTGGCTTCGAGATTAGAGCCAGCGTTGAAGCCGAACCAACCCACCCACAGCAAGGCAGCGCCCACCATGGTCAATGTCAAGCTGTGAGGCGCCATCGATTCTTTGCCGTAGCCAGTGCGTTTGCCGATCACGTAAGCGCCGACCAAACCTGCCACAGCAGCGTTGATGTGCACCACGGTACCGCCTGCGAAGTCGAGCGCACCTTTGGCCCACAACCAGCCAGCAGCGGCCGTCACAGCGTCAAGGGAAGCAGCGTCGGTGATCGCATCTGGGCCGTCCCAGTACCAAACCATGTGAGCCACAGGCATGTAGCTGAACGTGAACCACAAGGCGCAGAACAACAAAACAGCAGAGAAGCGAGCGCGTTCAGCGAATGCACCCACGATCAAGGTGCACGTGATGGCAGCGAACGTGGCTTGGAAAGCGGCGAAAGTCAACTCAGGAATCACAACGCCTTTGCTGAACGTGGCAGCAATGGAGTCAGGCGTGATGCCTTTGAAGAACAGCTTGTCCATGCCACCAATGAACGGTGAACCGCCGGTGAAGGTGAACGAGTAGCCGTAGATGACCCACAAGACGTAAATCAGCGCGGTGACCACAAAGACTTGCATCAAAACGGAGAGCATGTTCTTGCTGCGGACCAAACCGCCGTAGAACAAGGCCAGACCAGGGATGGTCATCAAGATCACCAAGATGGTGGAGATGGTCATCCAAGCGGTGTCGCCCTTGTTAGGGACGGCAACAGGTGCGGCAGCAGCGGGGGCTTCAGCAGCGGCTGCGGGGGCAGCCACTTTGGCTTCAGCGACAGGTGCCGCAGGGGCAGCGGTCTGCGCCATGACGGCTGAGCCGCCGAACAGCAGACCCAAGCCTAGGGCTAGGGAAGCGAGCAGTTTTTTCATGATGGATCTTCTTTCGAAAGGACGATGGGGGCGCTGCGATCAGAGGGCTTCCGGACCGGTTTCACCGGTGCGGATGCGAACCACTTGTTCGAGGTCATAAACAAAAATCTTGCCGTCGCCGATCTTGCCGGTGCGGGCTGCGCCCTCGATGGCTTCGATGGCACGGTCGACATGCTCGGCGTCAACCGCAGCTTCGATCTTGACCTTAGGCAAGAAGTCAACCACGTACTCAGCACCGCGATACAACTCGGTGTGACCTTTTTGACGACCAAAGCCTTTGACTTCAGTAACGGTGATGCCCTGCACCCCAATTTGCGACAAGGCCTCGCGGACCTCGTCCAACTTGAAGGGTTTGATGATGGCGGTGATGAGTTTCATGGTTGCTCCAATAGAAGACGTTGCGCTTGGGGCTTAGAAGCTGTATTTCACGCCCAACACCAAAGCGTTTTTGGCTGTGTTGTAGCTTGAGTTGTTGGCGCTGTAATAAGCGTTGTTTTTGGCGTTGGTGCTGATGAAGGCTGCGCTGGCTGCCAAACCATCACCCAAGTCTTTGTTCAAAGTCAAAGCAATATCGGTGTAGCTGTTGGCAGAGTTTTTGATCACTTGGCGACCCGCATGAGGCACCAGCGAGTAACCTTCGCCCAGATCGAACGTGGCGCTCAAGTCCCAGTAAGTGCTGCCTTTGGAGTTGGCCGTACCGAATAAGTCAGAGAAAGCATAGGAGTACTTGAGGGTAGCAGGACCTGCAGTCACAGCACCATAAGCTTCGTCGGTGTTGGCGTTAACGTTGCCAGCAATCTTGTTATACGTGTTGCCCACGTACTCGTAGCGCAAGTAGCCAACGTCGTAAGCCAAACCAGCCGCTTCGAATTTGTAGCCACCGTAGATGTCCAACTCAACAGGACCTTTGACATCGGTACCAGCTTCTTTGATCCACTTGATGGTTGAACCCCAAGCACCAGCGTAGAAACCGTTGGTATTGGCATAGTCAACGCCGCCTTGCAAAGCAGGGTCACCCTTAGTCTGGGCAATACCGCGGTAACGGTACTCAGAAGCCACACCCACGTTGTAGCCCAGTGTCGACTCAGGTGCAGCAGGTGCGGTTTGAGCGAAAGCAGCAGCAGAAGTAGCCAACAGGGCTAAGAGCAATTTGGACTTGAGTTTCATCGTGTTCTCCATTGAAAAATTAAAAAGGGATGTACTGACTTAGCAGGGTCCGTGCCAGCGCAGAAGTCCACAAAAGTGCCCTCAACACCCGCCCCAAGACCCAAAGTGATGCAGTAGTCTGGACGACGCCTCATTTTGATGCACACAACTGGTGCATCAATGCCCACAAATCGCCCCTGAATGGGGATAAATCATCAGAAAGCGAAGTTTTATGGCCCTCGCCTTGATTCACAGCCGCGCACTTTTGGGTTTACAAGCCCCTGCCGTGACCGTTGAGGTGCATTTAGCGAACGGCTTACCCAGCTTCAGTTTGGTGGGTTTGGCCGATACCGAAGTGAAAGAGGCGCGTGAACGGGTGCGCTGCGCCATTCAAAACGCGGGTTTGGACTTTCCCAGCAACAAACGCATCACCGTTAACCTTGCGCCTGCCGATCTGCCCAAAGATTCCGGTCGATTTGACTTGCCCATCGCCTTAGGCATCTTGGCGGCGCACGGTCAGCTCGACGAAGCAGCGCTGGGGCTGCATGAATTCGCAGGGGAGTTGTCGTTGTCGGGCGAGTTGCGTCCGGTACGCGGGGCCTTGGCCATGGGGCTGGCCTTGCATAGCGCAGGGCAGCGAACACGCTTGGTCTTGCCGCCGGGCAGCGCGGAAGAAGCGGCCTTGGTACCCACCGCCGAGGTGTACCGGGCGCAGCATTTGAGCGATGTGGTGGCGCACTTTGCCAAAGCGGGGCTGAGCAGCGCCGTACCAGCTGTCACCGACGCTGGCGGCTGGTGCCGCATTGCCTCACCCTTAACCCCCACCGCTGCGCCCATCCGAGGCTCCGACCTGTCTGATGTGAAAGGGCAAGCCGCACCTCGACGCGCCCTAGAAATAGCCGCCGCAGGTGGCCACTCTTTGTTACTGGTGGGCCCACCCGGCACCGGCAAATCGATGTTAGCGCAACGCTTTGCAGACCTACTCCCGCCAATGACCCTCGATGAAGCACTAGAAAGTGCAGCCATCGCCAGTCTGGCAGGACGCTTTGAGCTGAACCAATGGATGCAACGCCCCACACGCAGCCCCCATCACACGGCCACGTCGGTCGCGCTGGTGGGCGGGGGCACGCCGCCACGCCCCGGCGAGATTTCACTGGCGCACCACGGTGTGCTGTTCTTGGACGAATTGGCCGAGGTCAACCGCAGCGCCCTAGAGGCTTTGCGTGAGCCTCTAGAGAATGGACACATCACGATTTCACGTGCGGCACGACAAGCGCGCTTTCCAGCCAAGTTTCAACTCATCGCCGCCATGAACCCCTGTCCCTGTGGGTACTTGGGGTCGACGCTCAAAGCGTGTCGCTGCACGCCCGACCAAGTGGCGCGCTACCAAGGCAAACTCAGCGGCCCACTGCTAGACCGCATTGATCTACAAGTCGAAGTGCCCACGCTGGCACCCGATGTGTTGATGCAAACGGGCCCCGGTGAGTCAACCTCTGCTGTTCGGGCACGTAGCGCCACCGCCCATGCGAAAGCACTCGCGCGTCAAGGCACGCCCAATCAAGCACTGGTGGGCCAAGCTCTCGACGAACATGTGCACTTAGAAGTGGCGGCTGGACAGTTTTTACAAAATGCCGCCAACAAGCTGGGTTGGTCCGGTCGCAGCACACATCGCGCCTTGCGGGTGGCACGAACCATTGCCGATTTGGCGGATGCCACACACGTCCAAGTGGCCCATGTGGCAGAGGCCGTGCAATACAGACGTGTCTTGGTCAGTCGCTGAACACAAGCTGCTGCTTCCATTTATGTGTGCGGGGCTTGAACCTGAAGGGCAGGCAGGTTTTAAAAATGAACACGCGTTGTGCATCCAGCACAGCGCTTGTGTTCCACATCTACCTAGGAGCTGCCATGTCTAAATTTTTGATCTTGACCACGCTGAGCGTCTCGTTGATGCTCGGCTTCGCGCATGCCAACGAAGAGAAAGCCCCACGCAAAAACAAAATGAGCCAGTGCCACCAACAAGCCGAGGGCAAAAAAGGTGACGACCGCAAAGCCTTCATGAAAGAGTGCCTCAGCACCAAAGCCACGCCCAACGATGCAGACAAGCATGGCACTCAGCAGTCCAAAATGAAAACCTGCAACGCCGAAGCCAAAGGCCTCAAAGGCGATGAACGCAAAGCCAAAATGAGCGAGTGTTTGAAAGGCTGATCAAGCCGCTATCTTCCCGCCCAAAATCACGCCTTCGCGTTGGTACTGCGCCAGCAAATCGGGTCCGTAGCTCAAGAGGTCTTCGGGGTTCGGATGTTGCAACCAAGCGGCCATGGCCTGAAAAGCCTGGCTGCCCGTTATGCCGTCATTGAACAAGGCCAACAACTGCGCACGAAACACATTGCTAGGCACCACTTGTACCGCGCCGCTGACATCACGCAACACCGACACATACGTAGTTTGCATTTCATCAGGTCGGTGGTCCAAATCGATGATGTCTACAGGCCAGTCGTACGACACCTCCACATAGGTGGGGTTCATCACCACGATGTGTGTCATCAAATCGGCCGTGACATCCACCTCGACACCTGCTTCTGGCAAAACCAACGCAGACGTCGCCACCGCGCCTTTGAGCCACTCAAAATGCGACACATCGTTGAGCCAAGCAGGCAAATCACGCGTCACGGGACTTTCGCGCAAATAACGCGCAAACTCACGCAGCACGATGCGGGGCCAAGGGGTTTGTGCAGGTGCGTCACGCAAAAAGTAGCGTACGGTGGCGCGCCATGCCCACTCCCCCAACAGACCACGGGTCATGGGAAAAGCGGGATTTAGCACATCGCATAAGTTCTTGAACATGGCACGTTCATACGCGGCGGCTTGTTCAGCCGATACGCCACGCGGCAAAGGTGCCGTGTGTGGATCACGCAGGTGACGGGCGAAGGTGAACTGAAATTCACGGAAATCGTTCAACATACCAAGGCCTTTGTAGGCGTCTTCAGGGCGCAATCGGACCAGCGCTTGAGTTGCGCCAAATCGTCCACACACACCGGCACGGCAGGATGCACATGCGATAAGACTGCGGGCAACAGCCGCCATGCCACTTGGTTCAATGGCGCATCGGTAGACGCAGCATCTGAACCACCCAAACGCACGTAGTTCACACGTTTCATGGGCAAAGCCTTCAAAAACGCCAAAGCATCAAATCCAAATCGATGGCTGTTTTCAGCCAAAGCTGTGATGTCCAAATGCACGTTGCAACCCGTTTTATTCACCAATTCATGGATAAATTCAGCCTCATTCATCGCTGACATGGGCGGTACAGCATGGTGAGACACGTTACGAATCCCCACAGGCAAGCCCAAGGCATCTTGCACTTGCGTGATGCGATCTGCCGTCCATTGCAACGCGTCTTGTGTCGCTGGAATGGGCAAACAGGTGAACAACGGGGTGTCGTCATCGCTCCAACCCAACGCTTCAGAAAGCATGGTCATTTGGTGTTTGTGCATGAACGCGCCAAGCTGCTTGACAACTTGCATGTCCAAGCGACCTGGCCCGCCCAAAGAAAGGCTACCGCTCAAACAGACACTGGGCCAGCGCTCGGTAGCTTCTTGCAAACGCTGCCCCCAAATGCCGCCCAAGCCGAGCCATTGCTCCGCAGCAATCTCGACAAATTCAAGTTGATCTGGAGCGGGCAAGGCTAAATCAGCCTGCCAAGTCGTGTCAAAGGTGTTGGCAGCGATCGGCGTAGGCTTTAATGCCAAGCCGGCGCCTGTGATTCTGTGATTGTTCATAGCTCGTTTTGTAGCAAGGGGTAGCCGATAAATGGGCCTGAGTGACTAAATTCGACGCGAAGGCCACTTTCGTTACGAAAGAAAACGTAAATCACAATCTTTGTAATTCAAACCCCTAATACTAAACAATTATGAATGCGCGACTCCAAATTATTGAAGCGGACCTGCATGCCGCTTGGTTGGATGCGCTGGCGGGTGATGCAACCAGCTACCAAGCGGTCCTGACGCGCTTGAGCGGGCACTTACGGGTATTTTTAAGGCGTCGATTACTGGATAAACCCGAAGATGTGGAAGATTTAGTACAAGAAATATTGTTATCAATACATCAAAAGCGTCATACTTACGATCCAAAGCAACCGTTAACGGCGTGGATTTATGCCATCGCCCGCTACAAGTTGATCGACCACCTTCGCGCCCAAGCAAGACATGACGACAAAAACGACTCGATTGACGATTGGCATGACCAACTTTGGATGGTCAGCACCGAAGACGCCGATGCGTCCAAAGCTCATTTGACGCACATGCTCAGCCAATTGCCTGATAAACAACGCCTTCCGATCGAGCACACCAAGCTCGAAGGCCACTCGGTGGCAGAAGCGGCCCTGCTGACGGGGCAATCCGAATCAGCCGTGAAAGTGAACATTCACCGCGGTTTGAAAGCGCTGGCCAAACTCTATGGAGGGGTATTTTGAAAACCGACGATCTCATTGCCCAACTGGTCGCCGACAGCCAGTCGGTCGCCCCCGTTCGCATCCACCTGATGTTCACCCACGCGCTGCTGCTGGCCAGTTTGGTCAGTGTCGCGCTGTTGGTGGGGTTTTGGGGCATCGATTTGCGCATCGTGTCGCTGCTGGACACGCCCGTGTTTTGGGTCAAGCTGGGGCTGATGCTTTGGTTGTGCGCCAGCGCATGGTCCATGGTGTTGCATTTGGCGCGACCCGGCGAGTCGGCGGGCCCAATGGCATGGAGCGCGGGCGCATCGCTGACGGGCTTGTTGGCGGTGACGATTTCGCCTTTCGCGCCTGGCAGCCCCGAAGAGCAAGACCTGCTGGCCCAAGCCTCACCGTGGATGCTGGCTGGGGTCGATCACGGCTGGGCCGGCGTGGCGCAAGCGTGGCAAGCCGTATGGCGTGCAGGCGCCAGCATTTCGGCGCTGGCCGTGCCGTGGTTGGCTGCGCTGCTGTGGACCTTACGTGACATGGCGCCCACGCGTCCAGCTTGGGCAGGCGCCAGCGCAGGGTTCATGGCGGGTGCTTTGTCTGCACTCTTGTATTCGCTGCATGCCAGCGTGACATCTGGCCCCTTTGAAACGCTGGGCTACATGCTTGGCATGGCCCTGATGCCCGCAATAGGCGCCTTGCTAGGGCGCTGGCTTTTGCGATGGTAAGGATTACAAATTAGGGGCCAACAAGCGCTCTAAATCTTTCACCGCCACGCCTTGGCGTTGCGCCAAGTCTTGCACTTGGTCTTCGCCAATGCGGCCGACGTTGAAGTACTTGGCCTGTGGGTGGGCCAAGTAAAAACCACTCACGCTCGCAGCAGGTGTCATGGCCAAGCTGCTGGTCAGGCCCATGTCGATGTCGTCGCACTGCAGCAGGGCAAACATATCAAGCTTTGCACTGTGGTCGGGACAGGCGGGGTAGCCGGGCGCAGGGCGAATGCCTTGGTATTTTTCTTTGATGAGGTCTTCGTTGCTCAAGGCCTCGTCTGCGGCGTAGCCCCACAAGTCGGTGCGCACGCGGTAGTGCATGCACTCGGCAAAGGCTTCGGCCAAACGGTCGGCCAAGGCTTTGAACAAAATCGCAGAGTAGTCGTCGTGTGCGTCGATGAAACGCTTTTCTTGCTTCTCTGCGCCCAAGCCAGCTGTGACAGCAAACAAGCCAACATAGTCGGCGGCTTGTGTTTGATCAGCCACGAAGTCAGCCAAGCAACGGTTGGGGTTGTTGTTGGGTTTCACAGTCTGTTGACGCAACCCGTGCCACGTCATCACTTGTTGTTGGCGAGTTTCGTCGGCGTACAAAACAATGTCGTCACCCACGCGCTGCGCGGGGTACAAGCCCACCACCGCGTTGGCAGTGAGCCAGCGGTTGGCGATGATTTTTTTCAGCATCGCTTGACCGTCGGCGTACACCTTCTTGGCTTCCACGCCGACCACGGCATCGTCCAAGATGGCGGGGAAGGGGCCTGCCAAATCCCACGTTTGGAAGAACGGGGCCCAGTCGATGTATTTCTCTAGCTCGGCCAAGTCAAAGTTTTTGAACACGCGGCGACCAATGAACTTTGGCTTAGCGGGTTTGTAGTTGTCCCAGCTGATGGTCGTGGCGTTGGCTCGCGCTTGCGCCAGCGTGACCAACGGGGTTTGCTTTTTGTTGGCGTGCTGCTCGCGCACCTTGGCGTAATCGGCGTTCAGCTCGGCAATGTATTTGGCGGCTTGGTCCGACAACAAACCTTGCGCCACGCTCACGCTGCGCGAGGCATCGGGCACATAAACCACGGGGCCGCTGTAGTTGGGGGCAATCTTCACGGCAGTGTGCACGCGGCTGCAGGTGGCGCCACCAATCAGCAACGGCATTTGGCGATCGCGGAAATACGGGTCTTTCTCCATCTCGCTGGCCACGTATTGCATTTCTTCCAACGATGGCGTGATAAGGCCTGAGAGGCCAATGATGTCTGCGCCCTCTTCTTTGGCCTTGGCCAAAATTTCATGGCAAGGCACCATCACGCCCATGTTCACCACCTCGTAGTTGTTGCACTGCAAAACCACGGTGACGATGTTTTTGCCAATGTCGTGCACGTCGCCTTTGACCGTGGCAATGACCATCTTGCCCTTGGCTTTCACGTCTTGGCCCGCTTCGGCTTGCAAGCGTTTTTCTTCTTCGATGTAAGGCACGAGGTGCGCCACCGCTTGCTTCATAACGCGCGCTGACTTCACCACTTGCGGCAAGAACATCTTGCCTTGGCCAAACAGATCACCCACCACGTTCATGCCGTCCATCAAGGGACCTTCAATCACGTGCAGCGGGCGACCACCCTTGGCCAAAATTTCGCGATAGGCCTCTTCGGTATCCGCGGTGATGAAGTCGGTGATGCCGTGGACCAGCGCGTGGCTCAGGCGCTGCGCCACCGTCACGGGCGCATCAGGAGTGCCGCGCCAGGCGAGTTTTTGGCTGTCATCTTTGGCTGCGCCTTTGGCACTCTCGGCCACCTCAATCAGGCGCTCGCCTGGGGTCAGGTGCGCTTCGCCTTCTTTGTATTGAGGTGTGCGATTCAGCACCACGTCTTCCACACGCTCGCGCAGCGTGGGCTCTAGGTCGTCATACACGCCCACCATGCCCGCGTTGACGATGCCCATGTCCATACCGGCTTTGATGGCGTGGTACAAAAACACGGTGTGAATGGCTTCGCGCACAGGGTCGTTGCCGCGGAATGAAAAGCTCACATTCGATACACCACCGCTCACCTTTGCGCCAGGCAAGTTTTGTTTGATCCAACGCGTGGCTTCGATGAAATCCACCGCGTAGTTGTCGTGCTCTTCAATGCCGGTGGCAATGGCGAAGATGTTGGGGTCGAAGATGATGTCTTCGGGCGGAAAACCTACTTCGTCCACCAACACGCGGTAAGCGCGTTCGCATATTTCAATCTTGCGGGCGTAGGTGTCGGCTTGGCCTTTTTCGTCAAACGCCATCACCACCGCGGCCGCGCCATAGCGCTTGACCAGCTTGGCTTGGCGCTTGAACTCGTCCAAACCTTCTTTCATGCTGATGGAGTTGACGATGCCTTTGCCTTGGATGCAACGCAAACCCGCCTCGATGACCGACCACTTGGACGAGTCCACCATCACTGGCACGCGTGCAATGTCGGGCTCACCCGCCATCAGGTTGAGGAATCGCACCATGGCGGCTTGGCTGTCCAACATGGCTTCGTCCATGTTGACGTCAATCACCTGCGCGCCGTTTTCCACCTGCTGACGTGCCACGGCCAAGGCTTGCTCGTACTCGCCGTTCAAAATCATGCGCGCAAAGGCTTTGGAGCCGGTGACGTTGGTGCGCTCGCCAACGTTGACAAACAAACTGCCCTCGCCGATGGAGACTGGCTCAAGGCCAGACAGCTTCATGGGGGGAACTGCAGTGGAATTCATGGGGGTACTCACCTGGGTGCAAATTGTCAGGTGAGCGTCGTTGCTAAAAATTCGGCCCCAAGCCTGACTTCACGCGCGCACCTCAAAAGGTGGGGTAAAGCTGCAACGCTCCTTGGGGAAGCTCAGATTTTAACCGCTCACGCAGCAGGGGCTGGACCGAAGATTTTCTTGAAAACCTTGTATTTCGCATCTTCCCAAGTTTTGGTCATATCGCCGTTGGCTTCGAGTGCTTCGTAAATGTCTCGAATCAACGCGTCGTCCACCGCCTTGGCCGTTTTAAGTTTGGCCAAAAGCTCGTATCCATGCCAAACCTTGATGTCTTTGAAGTCGCTGGCCAGCTCGTGCATGCCCAAGTCATCTGTCACCACAACAGCAGGCCTGACCTGTCCAAACGCTAGCAACCAACAATCGGCATAGCCTGGCGGTGATCGGCCAAACGACGTGAACCTGCTCACATCCATTTGCACCCAGCCCATCAGCACGCTTTGCGCGGCGTCAATCTGAGCCTTTTCATCTTTGGTCAAGCGCACTTGCTTGGCCAAACGCTCCTCGGCAAACTCTGGGCCATCAAACCACGGGTTTTTAAACTTGAGGTGCGCGCTACGATGCACCTCGTCCTCGGTCACTTTATGAATGGCCAGCAAATATGGCACCTGCCCGAATTTAAGCCCCACAAAAGGACGCACCCGCTTGGCGAGTCGTAAATATGTGTTGGTATCGAGCAGGACCAGCGTTGTCAACGGCTCAACTCTCCATGCAGTGCTATCGCGTCTTGCATGGGTATGTCCATCACCTGCTGGATATAGCCGGGCCCAGTCTGCTTGCTTTTAATCATGCGTTGCAGCGATTCAAAGAACGAACTTCTAAACACGTTCTTCACAGCTGCCACATAAGCACTTGGCTCGGCGGGTATGGGTGCAAACAATGACTCGCTCACAGTGCCACTACGCTGCATGGTGCGTATGGCGTGAATTTGTGCATCTGTGTGTTTTAGCAACGTGAGCCCTTGCGATTTGGCGTAGCGATTGACTTCGAAAAACACACTGTAAAGAGAAATGCCATACGCCTGTGCTTGCGCCTCTAACAGTTTTTTCTCGACTGTCTTGTTACCCGTGCTGGCCTCTTCATACGTTTTTTGCGCCACGGCTTTGGGAAACAGCAATGCACCTGCAAACGCATCGGCAAAATCTTCGCCCTCGTTCTTACCTGCAAGCTCTGGCGTGTACACATGCGCCAGTTCGTGCGCCATCCAAAACTTGAAATCTTCTTGGTGTGTGTCTAAGTTGAGGAAGATGAAGGTCACCCGTTCTTGCGGCAGCAGGATGTGCAGCGCATTTTTGTGGTTTTGCTTTTGTCCCCACAACACTGGAGCCACAACTGCGCCGTTGTTGTCAAACTCACTCAGCAAATCTTTGTATGAAATTGCAGCTTGCTCGCCCAAGCCTAAACGCTGGCGCACTTGGCTAGCCAATGTGTGCAGCTGCTCGTAATCGGTGCTTGGCTGTTGCAGCTGCAAGCGCAATACGGGCAGCTCTGGCAAGAAAGGCACAAGTGCTTTTAGCAACTCGCCCATGACCATGGCTTTGCTGATATGGCCATCGGTTGTTTTGGCACCCGCCTTTTTGCGGAAAGCCACCACGGGCTGGCCTGTGGCTTCGAGCTTGACCAAATCTGCAAAACCCATTTGCAAAGTGGTTGCGAGCTTGAGCAGTTTGTCGGGGCGTGGAAAGTCTGAACCCCTGAGCCAGTTGGTGACTGACTGCGCCGTTACGCAAAGGGCAGTGGCCAAATCTTTTTGCTTCCACCCCCGCACTTGCAACGCCTGCTTGATGTTTTCGCTGTGGATAACTTTTTGCATAGGGGCTGGATTATGCATCAAGCAGCCGAAAAATCAACTTTAATCAACTTTAAAGACTTCGGACTGGCTTAACTTGAGGGCCAGAAAAAACGTCGTCGCTAGATCCAAAAAGATAACAAACAAGCGTGCAAGCCCTTGATTTTTAAATGTGGCGGATTCAAGGACGAAGTGCAACAAAGATGAACTGGTTATAGGTGGCTGAGGATGCGAGAGCATCATGGCCGCTTTAACCGCCAAATCGAAATTGCCCAATGTACAAGCACCTCAGCCGAGAAGAACGAT
>NZ_JAVKLQ010000073.1:0-23328 GCF_031539175.1 Limnohabitans sp.
ATCTCTCTCAAAAGCTAATTTCATTTAGGAATTGCCAAGAGTTGTGCGTCGCACACGTGTGTCGGTTTGTTTTTGATTTTTAAGGATAGTCACCATCGCTACAGAATTTCGCGACCGCCGCCAGCGCGAGGAACGCAAACACCGCCTTAACCGGGAAATCATGGTCCCGGAAGTCCGCCTTTCAGGTCCTGACAACGAACCTCTCGGTATCGTGAGCTTGGCTGATGCCTTGCGCATGGCCGGTGAGATCGACGTTGACTTGGTTGAAATTGCCGCCACGGCTGTGCCGCCGGTGTGCCGTTTGATGGATTACGGTAAGTTCAAGTACCAAGAGCAAAAGAAGGCTGCCGAAGCGAAGTCCAAGCAAAAGGTCATCGAGGTCAAGGAAATCAAGTTCCGTCCCGGTACCGATGATGGTGACTACAACATCAAGATGCGCAACATCAAGCGCTTCTTAGATGATGGTGACAAATGCAAGATCACGCTGCGCTTTCGTGGCCGCGAGATCACGCATCAAGAAATCGGTATGGCGCTGTTGCAGCGCATCCGTGATGAGTTGGCGGACCTGATCGTTGTTGAGCAGTTCCCCAAACTCGAAGGGCGTCAGATGATCATGATGATCGCGCCCGGTAAGAAGAAATCAGGTGGCGCCGCCAAACCTGCTGCAGAAGCTGCTCCGGCAGCGTCTGCATAAAAGGCGACGCAGATTAGTGTCTCGGGGCTTACAAGACTACGCACCCTGCGTAGGCGCCTCGCGAGCACAAATTAAAGGAGCATCTAAATGCCCAAAATGAAGACCAAAAGCAGCGCTAAAAAGCGCTTCCGCGTTCGTCCAGGCGGTACCGTTAAACGCGGTCAAGCCTTCAAACGTCACATCTTGACCAAGAAGACGACCAAGAACAAGCGTCACTTGCGTGGTGCAGTGAATGTGCATGAGACCAACATGGGTCACATGGCGCAAATGCTGCCCAAGTGCGGCCTGTAATTAACTGACGAACAAGGAGAAAAAATATGCCTCGCGTTAAACGTGGTGTTACGGCCCGTGCCCGTCACAAAAAAGTTCTGGCTTTAGCCAAAGGTTTCCGCGGTCGCCGCGGTAACGTCTTCCGCATCGCTAAACAAGCGGTGATGAAGGCCGGTCAATATGCTTACCGCGATCGCCGCACTAAAAAGCGCGTGTTCCGTCAGCTGTGGATCGCTCGTATCAATGCTGCCGCACGTCAATGCGGTCTGACATACAGCCAATTTGCCAACGGCCTCAAAAAGGCAGCGATCGAAATCGACCGCAAGATGTTGGCCGACTTGGCCGTTCACGACATGGCTGCTTTCACCAGCATCGTGAATCAAGTCAAAGCCAAATTGGCCGCTTGATAGCCAAGGGTTAACCACCCACGAGTAAAGGGGTTGGGGCTACACAGCTTCAATCCCTTTTTTGTTTTCTCCGCTCCCCGAATTTTTCAATGAAATAACTTTCATGATGAGGGGAAAATTGGAATCATCAAAGTTATGAACGAGTTGGATTCTCTGGTCGCCAGTGCCCAGGCCCTGTTTGCACAAAGCACCACACCGGCTGATCTTGAAAACGCCAAGGCCCAGTTCTTGGGCAAGTCAGGCCGCATCACCGAGATGATGAAGGGCATGGCCGCATTGAGCGTCGAAGAAAAGAAATCGACAGGTGCCGCCATCAACGTGGCCAAGCAAGCGATTGAAGCCGCGCTCACCGCACGCCGCCAAGCCTTGGCCGATGCCGAACTCGAGACCCAACTCAAAGCCGAAGCCTTGGATGTGACCTTGCCCGGCCGCGCCCGCATGGCTGGCGGTTTGCACCCCGTCACGATCACGCTTGAGCGCGTCGAAGCCATTTTTGGCTCGATGGGTTTTGAAGTGGCCCAAGGCCCAGAGATCGAAACAGACTGGTTCAACTTCACCGCGCTCAACACGCCTGAAGACCATCCCGCACGCTCCATGCACGACACCTTCTATGTGGAGGGTGGCAGTGCCGAAGCGCCCAACTTGCTGCGCACGCACACCAGCCCCATGCAAGTGCGCCATGCGGTGCAACACGTCAAGCGCTACCAAGCGCGTTTGGATGCCGGTCAAGGCATGCCCGAAATTCGCGTCATCGCGCCAGGCCGCACGTACCGTGTGGACAGCGATGCCACGCACTCACCCATGTTCCACCAATGCGAAGGCTTGTGGATTGGCGAGAACGTGAGCTTCAAAGACCTCAAAGTGGTCATCACCGATTTCTGTCGCACCTACTTTGAGAGCGACGATTTGGTGCTGTGCTTCCGTCCCAGCTTTTTCCCATTCACAGAACCCAGCGCTGAGATTGACATCCAGTTCCAGAGCGGCGCTTTGGCGGGCCGTTGGCTTGAAGTGGGTGGCTCAGGCCAAGTGCACCCGAACGTGGTGCGCAACATGGGCCTGGACCCTGAGCGCTTCATTGGCTTTGCCTTTGGCATGGGCATGGACCGTTTCACCATGTTGCGTTACGGCGTGAACGACTTGCGCTTGTTCTTCGATGGCGACATTCGCTTTTTGAGCCAGTTCCAATAACTTCACGCACACACGAGATTCATCATGCAATTCCCCGAATCCTGGTTGCGCGAATTCTGCAACCCATCCCTCACTACCCAAGAGCTGGCCGACACATTGACGATGGCCGGTTTGGAAGTGGAAGAACTCCAGCCCGTTGCACCGCCTTTCACAGGCATCGTTGTCGGTGAAATCAAAGAAGCCGTGCAGCACCCAGACGCTGACCGCTTGCGCATTTGCCAAGTGGACGTGGGGCAGGGCGCGTTGCTCAACATCGTGTGCGGTGCACCCAATGCACGCGTCGGCATCAAGATTCCATGCGCCACTGTGGGCGCAGAGTTGCCACCCGGTGAAGACGGTAAACCTTTCAAAATCAAAGTGGGCAAGCTGCGTGGCGTGGAAAGCCAAGGTATGTTGTGTTCCGCCAAAGAACTCAAAATTGCGGACGACAACGGCGGTTTGCTTGAGTTGCCAGCCGATGCACCGTTGGGGCAAAACATCCGCGAGTACTTGAACCTTGACGACACCTTGATGACGCTGAAGCTCACGCCCAACTTGGCGCATTGCTTGAGCGTGTACGGTATTGCTCGCGAAGTGTCTGCACTCACTGGCGCACCGTTGAAGTCGCCCGTATTCCCAGCCGTTGCTGCGACTAATGCCGACACCTTGTCTGTGAAAATCAGTGCCCCCGATTTGTGCGGCCGTTTCTCTGGCCGCGTGGTGCGCGGTGTGAACACCCAAGCGCAAACACCTGCATGGATGGTGAACCACTTGGCCCGTTGCGGCCAACGTAGCGTGAGCCCCTTGGTCGACATCTCTAACTACGTGATGTTTGAGCTGGGCCGTCCTTCGCACATTTTTGATCTCGACAAAATTCAAGGTGGCTTGGATGTGCGTTGGGGCAAAGCGGGTGAGCAGCTCAAGCTTTTGAACGGCAACACCGTGACCGTGGATGACAAAGTGGGTGTCATCGCTGACGCGCATCAAGTTGAGTCACTCGCCGGCATCATGGGCGGCGACACCACGGCGGTGAGCGACGATACGCAAAACATTTACATCGAAGCCGCCTTCTGGTGGCCGTCAGCCATTGCAGGCCGCTCACGCCGTTTCAACTTCAGCACCGATGCTGGCCACCGCTTTGAACGTGGTGTCGACCCCGAGCTGACGGTGGAGCACATCGAGCGCATCACCCAGTTGGTGATCGACATTTGCGGCACGCCCAATACAACAGTGGGCCCGATCGACGACCAACGCGTCAACATGCCTGTGGCCAAACCTGTCACGCTGCGCGTGGCACGTGCAGAGAAGGTCATTGGTATGCCGCTGACCCAACAACGCGTGGCGGATGCGTTGCGCGGTTTGGGCTTGCCTGTGACCGAAGAGCATGGTGATGCCACCTCCGGTGGCGGCACTGTCACCGTGCAGCCCCCATCGTTCCGTTTCGATTTGCAAATCGAAGAAGACCTGATCGAAGAAGTGGCGCGCATGGTGGGTTACAACAACCTGCCCACCACACCACCTTTGGCCCCCATCACCGCCAGCGCTTGCCAAGAAGCGCAGCGCAGCCCACACGCTTTGCGCCATCAGTTGGCGGCTTTGGGTTACCAAGAAACCATCAACTACAGCTTTGTGGATGAGCGTTGGGAACACGAGTTGGCAGGCAATGCCAACCCCATCAAATTGCTCAACCCCATCGCCAGCCAAATGAGCGTGATGCGCTCCACCTTGTTGGGCTCTTTGCTCAACGTGGTGAAGTTCAACGTGGACCGCAAAGCTTCACGCGTGCGCGTATTTGAGTTGGGCCGCGTGTTCCACAAAGATGCTTCCGTGCAAAACACCGACACCACCGTGCAAGGGTTCGATCAGCCCATGCACGTGGCAGGCATTGCCTTTGGCAGCGCAGCACCTTTGCAATGGGGCACCAAAGAACAGGCCGCAGACTTCTTCGATGTGAAAGCGGATGTCGAAGCCCTGTTGGCTCCTGCTGTGCCGCAGTTTGAAGCGGCAGAACATCCCGCTATGCACCCCGGCCGCTGCGCCAAGGTGTGGGTGAACGGTCAAGCCGTGGGCCATGTTGGTGAGTTACACCCACGTTGGCGTCAAAGCTGGGACTTGGCACAAGCTCCGGTGATGTTTGAACTTTTGCTCGATGCGGTGTTGCAACGAGCCGTGCCCAAGTCCACCGGCGTGGCCAAATTTTCGAACGTCGAGCGTGACATTGCTGTGATCGTCAAAGACAGCGTCACGCACGCCCAATTGATGGCTGCGGTGCATGCCGCACCCACGCAAGGCTTGCTGCGTGCAGCAGTGCTCTTTGATGTGTATCGCCCTAAAGCGGACAACGCCGCGATGGCTTTGGACGAGAAAAGTCTGGCCGTGCGTTTGACGCTCAACAGCGATGAAGCGACCTTGAACGAGGCTCAAATTGAAGGTGTGGTGAAAGCTGTGCTGGATCAATTGACCACGCAAGTTGCAGCGCGCTTACGTGCTTGATGCACGCGCTTTAAAGTCAAACCCTATGGAAATTTCTTTCGAGAGCCTAGAAACTCCTGCGTTGACCAAAGCGCAGTTGGCCGATTTGTTGTTTGAACAAATCGGTCTCAACAAGCGCGAGTCCAAAGACATGATTGACGCTTTTTTCGATCTGATCGCGAAGAGCTTGGTCGAAGGCACGGATGTGAAGATTTCCAGTTTTGGGAATTTTCAAATTCGCACCAAAGCACCGAGGCCCGGTCGCAATCCCCGTACCGGCGAAGCGATCCCGATTGAGGCCAGAAGGGCCGTGACATTTCATGCCAGCCACAAGCTGAAAGAACAAATCCAAGGCGACACACCTTCTAAAGTTGATGCATGAAGACAAAAGAGGCCTGACAGGGCCTCTTATTTATTGCCTAAGCGCAATGCCCTATGATTCGCGTGCCTATCTTCGTGTAACCTCTACGCTCCCATTTACAAGCCACTGATTTCATGGAGAAAACCCTCCCCCCCATTCCAGCAAAACGCTACTTCACCATTGGTGAAGTGAGTGAGTTGTGTGGCGTCAAGCCACACGTGCTGCGCTATTGGGAGCAGGAGTTCACGCAACTCCGTCCAATGAAGCGCCGTGGCAACCGTCGTTATTACCAACACCATGAGGTGTTGATGATTCGCCGCATTCGTGATCTGTTGTATGACCAAGGGTTCACCATCAGCGGCGCACGCAACAAGTTGCAAGAGTTGGTGCAGGTCGAGCGTGATCGCCGCCGTTTAGACAGCGATTCTTTGATTGATGTGGATTTGGCCGATGACGAGGGGTTGGAGGCGCATTTGGTCGTCGATACCTCTTATTCGGACACGTCACCGCTGTTGGCCGTTGGGTTGGGTGACGATACCTTGCAAATTCTTCGCAAAGAACTTGCACAAATTCGTGAAATGCTCGCAGAGCCTCTCTGACTCGCGTTATAATTTTTCTCTGATTCGGTGTGTGGCGCAGCCTGGTAGCGCACTTGCATGGGGTGCAAGGGGTCGAAGGTTCGAATCCTTTCACACCGACCAAAAATGACAAGGGTTAGTAGCGTCAAGCTACTAACCCTTTTGTCTTTTCTGGACCTACGCACAAATCATTCAATGTCATTTGATGCGACCCAGTGCTCGTGCAAGAATGATATGTGTGTTTTCACACACTTGATCTGTTCCTTTAGTGCCCTGTGGCAGGCGCACTTAAATTTAAGAAACCCCTCCATGTCAACTCCCCGCTTTGTTTGTTCTTCGCATGCATTGAGTCGTTCATCTCATGTCGGTCTTTTGCATTGGGCCGTTGCTGCTGCTGTTTTATCTTTGGCGGCCTGTGGCGCAAAAGATGGTGAATCGATGTCAGGACCAGGCAAGACACCGCCGCCCCCCGCGGTGGGCGTGGTGACGGTGGCAGACCAAGTGGTGGCATTGCAAACCGAATTACCGGGCCGTGTCAGTCCCGTGCGGGTGGCGCAAGTGCGCGCCCGTGTGAACGGGGTGGTGTTGAAGCGTTTGTTCCGCGAAGGCAGCGAAGTCAAGGCAGGGCAGGTTTTGTACGAGATCGATGCTGCGCCTTACCGCGCCACCGCCGACAGTGCCCAAGCCAGTGTGGCCAAAGCCCAGGCCAATTTGGACCAAGCCAGCGCGCTGGTCACGCGTAACCAGCCACTGGTTCAAGAAAATGCCATCAGCAAACAAGACTTTGCGACTTTGGTGACGAACCAAAAGCAGGCCGCTGCTGATCTGGCTGCGGCACGCGCTGCCGCGACGTCCGCCGACATCAACTTGGACTACGCCACCGTCCGAGCCCCCATTTCTGGCCGCATTGGCCAGTCGCTGGTCACAGAAGGTGCATTGGTCAGTCAAAACGAAGCCACGGCTCTGGCGGTCATTCAACAGACCGACACGGTCTATGTCAACTTCACCCAGTCCAGTGCGGATGTGTTGCGCTTGCGCAAGGCGATCGCCGCCAAGCAGATGCGCAGCAAAAGCGATGGCTCCGTGCCCGTGCGGGTGATTTTAGAGGATGGCAGTGAGTTGCCGCGTTCAGGCAAGCTGCTGTTTGCCGACCTGACCGTTGATGCAACGTCTGGCCAGATCACCTTGCGCGCCGAGGTGCCCAATTCGGATGGGCTGCTGTTGCCCGGCCAGTATGTGCGTGTGCGCTTGTCGCAGGCCGAGCTGCCGTCAGGTATTTTGTTGCCCCAGCAAGCGGTCACGCGCACGGGGCAAGGGGACACCGTCTTGGTGGTGGATGCGGATGGCAAGCCAGCACCGCGTCCGGTCACCGTGGGGGGCGAGCAAAACAACCAATGGGTCATTTTGAGTGGCTTGCAAAAAGGTGAGCAAGTCATTGTGGATGGTTTCCAGAAAATGATGGTCCCTGGCATGCCAGTCAAACCTGTGCCGTGGACGCCATCAGGCGCCGAGCCAGCGGCCACTGCAGCATCGGCCCCCGCACCATCTGCTTCAGCGCCTGCCGCTTCACGCAAATAAGGGGCTCACACCATGGCCCGATTTTTTATCTATCGCCCCATCTTTGCTTGGGTGATTGCCTTGTTCATTTTGGTGATGGGCGCTGTGTCGATCACGCAGTTGCCGATCTCTCAATACCCCCCAGTGGCGCCACCGTCGATCGTGATTACGGCGGGTTACCCAGGCGCCTCGGCGCAGATCTTGGAAGACAGCGTTTTCAGCGTCATCGAGCGCGAGATGAACGGCTCGCCCGGCATGATCTACATGGAGTCTGTGGCACAGGCCAATGGCACGGGCACCATCACCATCAGCTTCGAGCCCGGGACCAATCCCGATTTGGCGCAGGTCGATGTGCAAAACCGCTTATCGCGCGCGACACCACGTTTGCCTGCTGCCGTCACGCAGCAGGGGGTGCGTGTTGAAAAAGCACGCTCCAACTTTTTGCTCTTCACCATGCTGTCGTCAGACAACCCTGACTTTGACATCATCGCGTTGGGGGACTACGCCTCGCGCAACGTGTTGCCCGAAATTCAGCGTTTGCCCGGTATTGGCCAAGCTCAGTTGTTTGGCACCGAGCGGGCCATGCGCATTTGGATCGACCCAGCCAAGCTCAATGGCTATAACCTTTCTGCTGCCGACGTGAACGCAGCCATCCGACAGCAAAACGCGCAGGTGTCTTCCGGCGCAATTGGCGATCTGCCCAACCTCACAGGGCAATCGATCGCCGCGACCGTGTTGGTCGATGGGCAGCTGAGTTCGGTGGCGCAGTTTGGCCAAATCGTGTTGCGCGCCGGCGTGGATGGTTCTACGGTGCGCCTGAAAGACGTGACCCGCATTGAGTTGGGCGCTCAAACTTATGCCACTTCGGCGCGTTTGAATGGCAACCCTGCCGCAGGCATTGGCGTGCAACTCTCGCCGACCGGCAACGCGATGGCTGCTGCCAAAGCGGTACGCACGCGCATGGCTGAGTTGGAGCGCTACTTTCCCAAAGGTGTGCATTGGTCGATTCCTTACGACAGCTCACGCTTTGTGAAGATTTCTATTTTGCAAGTGGCCGAAACCTTGGTCGAAGCCGTGGTGTTGGTGTTCTTGGTGATGTTTTTGTTCTTGCAGAACTTCCGCTACACCGTGATCCCGACCATCGTGGTGCCGGTGGCGCTGATGGGCACCTTTGCGTTGTTGCAAACGCTGGGTTTCTCGATCAACGTGTTGACGATGTTTGGCATGGTCTTGGTCATCGGCATCGTGGTGGACGACGCCATTGTGGTGGTGGAAAACGTCGAGCGCATCATGAACGAGGAAGGGCTGCCGCCGCTCGAAGCCACGCGCAAAGCCATGGGGCAAATTTCAGGTGCCATCATTGGTATCACCGTGGTGCTGATTGCTGTGTTTGTGCCGTTGGCTTTCTTCAAAGGTTCGGTGGGCAATATTTACCGCCAGTTCTCAGCGGTCATGGTCAGCTCCATCGGCTTTTCAGCTTTCTTAGCCCTGTCGCTGACACCCGCTTTATGCGCCACCTTGCTCAAGCCTGTGCAAGCAGGACATGCGCATGCCAAGAGCGGATTTTTCGGGCGCTTCAATCGCGGTTTTGCGAGCACGGCGCACCACTACGAAGGCTTGGTGGCACGCATGCTGCAACGTGCTGCGCGTTACTTGATCGTGTATGTCGCCATCATCGGCGCGGTGACGGTGCTCTACATGCGCCTGCCCACGTCTTTCTTGCCCAGCGAAGACCAAGGCAATTTGTTGGTCAACGTGCAATTGCCCCCAGGTGCTACGCAGCTGCGCACACTGTCGGTGATGCAGCAAGTCGAAGGCTTCATCCTCAAGCAGCCTGAGGTTGAAAGCATGGTGAGCGTGTTGGGCTTTAGCTTTTCGGGGCAGGGCCAAAACGCGGCTTTGGCCTTTGTGACGCTCAAAGACTGGAGCGAGCGCTCTGGGCCAGAACATTCGGCCCAAGCGTTGGCGGGACGTGCATTTGGCGCGTTGATGGGCATTCGGGATGCCTTTATTTTCCCGTTGAGCCCGCCGCCCATTCCCGAGTTGGGCACAGCTTCGGGCTTCACCTTCCGTTTGCAAGACCGAGGCGGCAAGGGCCACGATGCGTTGGTGGCCGCACGCAATCAACTGATGGGTTTGGCCTCCAAGAGCCCTGTGTTGACCCAAGTTCGCCCTGACGGATTGGAAGACGCGCCGCAACTGCAAATCGACATCGACCGCGACAAAGCCAATGCCTTGGGTGTGAGTTTTGACGCCATCAACACCGTGATTTCGACCGCGTTGGGGTCGGCCTACATCAACGACTTCCCCAACCAAGGACGCTTGCAGCGGGTGATCGTGCAAGCCGATGCCACATCACGCATGCAGCCTGAAGACATTCTTCAAATGAATGCGCCCAACGCCCAAGGTAAATCGGTTCCGTTGTCGGCGTTTGCCAAGGTCCGCTGGGTCAAAGGGGCCATGCAAACCGTGCGCTACAACGGCTATCCCGCCATGCGCATTGGGGGATCCGCCGCACCTGGCTACAGCTCCGGTGCGGCCATGGCCGAGATGGAGCGCCTCATGACCCAATTGCCCGAAGGCTTTGCGTTTGAATGGACGGGGCAGTCGCGTGAAGAAATGTTGGCAGGCTCCCAAGCCTTGGTCTTGTATGGCTTCGCGATTCTGGCGGTGTTCTTGTGTCTCGCGGCCTTGTACGAAAGTTGGTCCATTCCGTTGGCCGTCATTTTGGTTGTGCCCTTGGGCGTCTTGGGCGTGCTGCTGGCCACGGTGCTGCGCGGCTATGCCAACGATGTGTACTTCCAAGTGGGCTTGATCACCATCATTGGTCTGTCGGCCAAGAACGCGATTTTGATCATTGAGTTTGCGAAAGACCTTCAGGCCCAAGGTAAAACCGTGGTGGAGGCCGCCTTGCAAGCGGTGCATCTGCGTTTCAGGCCGATCGTGATGACCTCGCTTGCTTTCGTGCTCGGTGTGTTGCCCCTTTTTGTCGCGACGGGTGCGGGCTCGGCCAGTCAGCGGGCCATTGGCACAGGGGTGATTGGTGGCAGCGTGATTGGCACGTTGTTGGCCTTGGTCTTCGTTCCCATTTTCTTTGTGGTGGTTCGTACTTTCTTTAAGGGGAGTGAACGGCAGCACCAGTTTGATCTGGCCCATGATCACCAGCGCGAGGCAGATCGCCATGAATAAAGCCCTCTTTTTCTCTTTCGCTCAAGCGTCAATCAAGCGGTTCCCTGTGCGCACGCTGCGCCTCCTCAGTGGGGCCTGTGTGGCCGCAGGCCTGCTGAGTGCTTGCAGTTTGATTCCAACCTACGAGCGCCCAGCGGCTCCTGTGCCTGCGCAGTACCCAGGCGCGACAAGTTCGGTCGGGCAGGGCACCGCGCTGGCGGCGTCTGACATGCCTTGGCAAGATGTGTTCAAGGATGAGCGCCTGAAGCGATTGATCGCCTTGGCCTTGGAGAACAACCGCGATTTGCGCATGGCCATGCTCAACATGGAGCAGACCCGCGCGCAGTGGCAATTGCGTCGTGCCGATGAATTGCCCACCATCAACGCGGGCGTCACGGGGGCGCGAAGCACCACAACCACCGGCATCAGCAGCACGTACAGCGCTGGATTGAGTGTGGCGCCCTTGACCGCATTTGAGCTCGATGTGTTTGGCCGTGTCCGTGCCTTGAGTCAGGCTGGGCAAGCGCAATGGCTCGCGAGTCAAGAAGCGCGTCGGTCTGTGCAGATTGCATTGGTCAGCTCGGTTGCCAACACGTACCTGAGTTTGATCACCGACGACGCGTTGCTGCGCTTGGTCGAGGCCACCTTGGCCACGCGGGAAATGTCTTTGCATCTGACGCAGCTGAAGTTTGAGCATGACTCGGCCTCTCGGCTGGACCTCAACCAAGCGCAGTCTTTACTCGAAGCCGCCAAAGTGGCGCAGGCGCAACTTCAGCGCCAACGGGCACAAGACGAGAACGCTTTGATGTTGCTGGTTGGTCAAGCGTTGCCCGCTGACTTACCGGCAGGCTTGCCGTTGACGGCGAGCAGTTTTGTGGCCGAAGTGCCCTCGGGGTTGCCGTCTGATTTGCTGATTCGCAGACCCGATGTCCGCCAAGCCGAACAGCTGTTGATCGCGCAGCATGCCAACATTGGCGCAGCCCGAGCTGCCTTTTTCCCACGCATCACGCTCACGGGAAGTGCCGGCATTGTGGGCAATGATTTGGGGCAACTTTTCAACGTCGGCTCGCGTGGTTGGACGTTCACCCCGCAAGTGTTGCTGCCCATTTTTGACGGCGGTCGCAACCAAGCCAATCTCGATGTGGCCAAAGTGGGGCGCGATATGGCCGTGGCGCAATACGAGAAAGTCATTCAAACCGCTTTCCGCGAAGTGGCCGATGCGCTGTCCGCCAGGACCACTTTCGATGAGCAACTGCGTGCCCAAAAGGCCATCTTGGCGGCTGAAGAATCGCGCATGGCCTTGATGGCATTGCGTGACCGCCAAGGTTTGGCCAATGCCTTTGACGTGCTCGACGCCCGCCGGTCTTTATTTGCGGCGCAGCAAGCGGCCTTGCAAACGCAGGCGCAGCAACTGCAAAGCGTGGTCACCCTTTATAAAGTTTTAGGTGGTGGGTGGACCGAGCCGGCCTTGGTCGGGTTGAAGTAACGCGAAGATCCTCCGCATAAACCCTAGTGTTTTCGAGCGTGGTTTCACAAACTTCGTGAGTAAACTGATTATGTTTTATAACAACGAAGAGACGCTTTTATGCACTTCATGGTTTTCTTAGCGCGGGTGTTTGCCATCCTCGCAGGTGTTTTATTGACTTTCATCACCCTGATGACCTGCTACAGCATTGTGGGGCGTGAGTTTTTGGGCTCTGCTTTGCTGGGAGATTTTGAGCTTTCGGGGGCAGCCACGGGGGCCGCCATCGGTCTGTTTATGCCTTGGTGTCAAGCCAAGCGCGGCAACATCATTGTGGATTTTTTCACTGCCAAATGCTCAAACGCTAGCAATGAAGTGATGGACCGTTTTGGGGCCTTGCTGCTGTCGTTGTGCTTTGCCCTTTTGGCATGGCGCACGGCGCTTGGCGGCATGAGCGCCTACGCTTCCAATTCAGGCACGATGATTTTGGGCTTTCCAGAGTGGATCGTGTTTGCCGCGATGGTGCCACCTTTTGTGTTGACCAGCCTGATCGCTTTGGGTCAAGTGTTTATGGGCTTTGATGACGAGTTGGGAGAGTCAGCATGAGTAGTTTTGAAATTGTCGGTGCCATCTTTGGCATCATGCTGGTCTTGATGGCCGTGCGCGTGCCGATTGCCGTTTCCATGTTTTTAGCGGGCGGTTTTGGTTATGTGTTGCAAACCGGTTGGATGCCATTTGCTAATTTTTTGAACAACCAAGCCTTTGCGCGCTTTGCCAGTTACGACTTATCGGTCATTCCGTTGTTTATTTTGATGGGGCACTTTGCGACGCAAGGTGGCATCAGTAAAGCCTTGTTTGATTTTGCGGCCGGCGTGATGGGGCGCTTCAAAGGTGGCTTGGCCATGGCCGCTGTGCTGGCGTGTGCCGCATTCGGCGCGATTTGCGGTTCATCGGTGGCCACCGCTGCCACCATCACAGGCGTCGCCTTGCCAGAGATGAAGCGTCACGGTTACTCGGGGCGCTTGGCCACCGGCACCTTGGCCGCTTCTGGAACCTTGGGTATCTTGATTCCCCCATCTGTGCCGCTGGTTATTTATGCGATTTTGACAGAGCAAAACATTGCGAAGTTGTTTGCTGCAGCCATGGTGCCAGGCATCATTGCGATGTTGGGCTACATGGCAGCCATTGCTATTTATGTTCGTTTGGTACCAGGTCATGCGCCTGAAGTGAACGACGAGTCTTCAGGCGTTACTTTGGCGTCCATCAAAGGCGTTGCACCCATCATGGCAATTTTTGTGATTGTCTTTGGTGGCATCTACACCGGTATGTTCACGCCCACCGAAGGTGCTGCTGTCGGTGCTGCCAGTACCTTTGTGGCGTCGTTGTTCAAAGGCGAGATCACTTGGGCCAAGTTCAAGCAGTGCTTCTACGCAACGGCTGATAGTTCAGCGATGATCTTTTTGATCTTCATTGGTGCGGACTTGATGAATGGTGCATTGGCCTTGTCGCAAGCGTCGACGCAGTTGTCCGCCTTGATTTTGAATTTAGGCTGGACACCGTTGTGCGTGATTGCTGGCATTTTGGTGTTCTACGTGTTGTTAGGTGCGGTGATGGATGAGTTGTCCATGATCTTGCTGACGATCCCAATTTTCTTCCCCATCGTGATGGGCTTGGACTTTGGTATGCCCAAAGAGTCCGTGGCGATCTGGTTCGGCATCTTGGTGCTGATGGTGGTCGAGTTCGGGCTTTTGGCGCCACCTGTGGGCTTGAATGTCTATGTGGTCAACGGCATGGCCAAAGATGTGCCGATTGCCGAGAGCTACCGCGGTGTGATGCCTTTCTTGGTCAGCGATACCGTGCGCACCTTGCTGATTTTGTTCTTCCCCGGCGTGTGTCTGTGGCTGGTGGCTTTGATTACCTAATCAGCCTTCAGAGGCTTTAAGCAGACGTAAAAAAGGAGGCCTAGGCCTCCTTTTTTGATGCCTCAAACGGGTGACGTTTGAGGCGTGTTCAAGTCAGATCACTTGGTGTATTTGGCGATCAAGGCTTGTGCTTCGTGAACCAGTTCAGCGCCGTTGGCACCTTTCTTGTCCATGTCCGCGATCCACTCGTTGCTCAGACTGGCCGATGCACGCTTCCAGTTGTCCAACTCAGTCTTAGGGATGACGGTGATGGTGTGACCCCCTGCGACCATTTTGGCTTTGCCGGGAATGTCGTTATCCGCTTGGGTTTTGCCCAAGAACGCAGACAGTTCGCGACCAGAGTTTTTGTCGATGACTTTCTTCAAGTCAGCAGGCAAAGACTCATACTTGGCCTTGTTCATGGGCACCACAAACACAGTCGTGTAGAGGGCGTTTTCCGAACGGTCGGTCTCTGCGGTGTAGCGGGCCAGTTCTTCGATCTTGAGTGTTTGAGCGACTTCGTAAGGAATCACAGCACCGTCGATCACGCCTTTTGACAATGCATCGGGCACAGCAGGCACGGGCATACCCACAGGCGTCGCACCCATGCTCGCTAAGAGCTTGGTGGTCAAGCGGGTTGGACCACGCAATTTCAAGCCTTTGATGTCGGCCATCGTCTTGATTTGCTTTTTAGCGGTGAAGATGTTTCCAGGGCCATGAACGTGCATCGCCAACACCTTGACGTCTTTGAACTCGTCTTTGGCAAACTTCTCGTAATAGTCCCAAGTGGCGCGGCTGGTGGCCTCGGCATTGGTCATCATGAAGGGCAGCTCGAACACTTCCATTTTTGGAAAACGGCCTGCTGTGTAGCCAGGCAGTGTCCACACCACGTCAGCCACGCCATCACGGGCTTGGTCAAACAATTGAGGGGGGGTGCCACCCATTTGCATGGCTGGATAAATTTGACACTGCAAGCGATCTTTGGAGTCACGGGCGATGTTGTCACACCATGTACGCAGCATTTTGGTGTGCTGAATCGATGTGGGGCCTAAAAAGTGGTGCACTTTCAAGGTGATGGTTTCAGCATGGGCGGCAACACCGGCGCTCAAAATGGCGGCGGCAATGGCTGCGCGCTTAAATACGTGGGTCATCTCATGGTCTCCGTTGGAAAATTTACGTGTTCATATTAATCCGACCGAGCGGTCGGTTAATTAAGGGAAAACCCACCGGCACGTGGGTTCAGGTGATGTCAACGTGGTGTACACCAAATTTGCCGGTCTTGGCATCGGCGAAGTAATGCTGCAAGGTTTCTTTGACGGTACGAAAGGCGATCTCGTCCCAAGGCACTTCGTGTTCAGCAAACAAACGCGCTTCGATGGTTTCGTGACCTGGGTCGAACTGGTCGCTGGTGAGTTGGGCGCGGTAGAAAAAATGCACTTGACCCACGCGCGTGACGTTCATCAAGGTGAACAAGTCTTGCATTTCAAACTGCGCGCCCGCTTCTTCGACGGTCTCGCGCGCAGCGCCTTGTGCCACGGTTTCGCCCAGCTCCATGAAGCCCGCAGGCAAGGTCCATTTGCCAAAGCGAGGCTCAATGTTGCGTTTGCACAGCAGCACTTTGTCGCCCCACACGGGTACCGTGCCCACCACGTTGAGTGGATTTTCGTAATGGACGGTGTGGCACGCGGTGCATACAGCGCGTTCGCGCGTGTCGCCGTCATCGGGCAGGCGGTAAATGACCGCACTGCCGCAGGCTTTGCAATGTTGAATCTGAGGGCGATGCAGCATGAGCTTGGTGTTGTTAAGCCACGCGAACGGTGAGTTCGCCCAGCCCCGCCACAGCGCCCACCATCGTGTCACCGGACACCACCGCATTCACACCTTCTGGGGTGCCGGTGTAGATCAAGTCGCCGGGTTGCAGTTCCCATGCGGCAGACAAGTGCTCAATGGTTTCTGCCACGTTCCAAATCAATTGGCTGATGTTGCTGCGTTGGCGGTCTTGACCGTTGACTTGCACATAAATCTCAGCGTTCATCACGTCGCCAGCTTGTTCGGCGGGGGTGATGGGGCCAATCGGTGCGCTGAGGTCAAAGCCTTTCCCAATGCACCAAGGGCGGCCTTGCTTTTTCATCTCGCCTTGCAAGTCGCGGCGCGTCATGTCCAAGCCCACGGCGTAGCCATAGATGTGGTTCAGTGCATCGGCGGCCTTGATGTTTTTGCCACCTTTGCCAATCGCGACCACCAATTCAATCTCGTGATGCAGATTTTTGGTCAAACTGGGGTAGGGCATGACGCCGGTTTCGCCTGCATTGACCACCACCAAAGAGTCTGTGGGCTTCAAAAAGAAGAAGGGCGGTTCACGACCGGTGAAGCCCATTTCTTTGGCGTGTTCTTCGTAGTTGCGGCCCACGCAGTAAATGCGGTGCACCGGAAAACGTTCGGTTTTGCCAACAACAGGCACAGATGCCAAAGGAGGGGGTGTGAACAAGTAGCTCATGGATGGGGTCTCGCGGGTTGGGTGTGTGAATCAGTCGGAAGACTTGGCCACCAAGGTGAAGTGCTCGACGACCGGTGCCTGGGCGAAGAACGGGCCCACGATGGCGCGCCATTCGGCAAAGGCTGCGGATTCACGAAAGTCCACGGTGTGGTTTTCGAGCGTGGCCCAGAAAATTTGCAGCACGTAGCGCTCTGGCGACTCAATGCCTCGGTTGATTTTGTAGCCTTCAAAGCCTTTGGCTTTGGAGATCACGGTCTCCACGCCACGCTGAATGGCTTCGTCAAATGCAGCTTGTTGGCCGGGCTGGATACGGATGTCGGCGAGTTCGAGAATCATGGTGGTGCAGCAAGTTGAAATGGGCTTCAAGTCTACCGCCCTCCATCGCGCTCGAGAGTCGTGTTCGCGATATCCTCAACGCCATGTCGCGACTTATCTCTTCTGCCAATGTGCCGGGCTCTGATGTTCTGCATCGCTCCTTGAACGCATGGTTGCCTGCAGGCGTTCATGCCCTGTGCACGACGCGCGAGGGCGGGGTGTCTCCCGCTCCGTTTGAGAGCTTCAATTTAGGCGACCACGTTCAAGATGATCCTGCGCATGTGGCTGAGAACCGCCAACGTTTAAAAGCCCGTTTGGGCGGCGCAGTCCCGATTTTTTTGCAACAAGTGCATGGCACGCAGGTTGTTGTGCTTGGCGAGGACACCCCACAGGGCACCGTTGCGGATGCTTGTGTCACCAGCCACGCAGAGGTGGCTTGCACCATCATGGTGGCCGATTGCTTGCCACTGCTGTTCACTGATGAGGGCGGGCGTGTCCTCGCTGCCGCGCATGCGGGGTGGCGTGGGTTGGCCGCTGGGGTGATCGAGCAAACGGTGCGCGCAATGTGTGCTGCCGTATCTGGGTCGCATGCGGTGGAGCCAGCTGCGTTGCGCGTTTGGTTGGGCCCTTGCATTGGTCCCGAGGCGTTTGAGGTGGGGCCTGAGGTGCGTGAGGCGTTCGTGGCTCAGTCGTCTAGCGCGGTGGCATGTTTCAAACCACATCCCCTCAACACGGACAAGTGGCTGGCTGATTTGGCGGGCTTGGCACGTTTGCGCGTGCAGGCCTTGGGCGTTCAAACAGTTGCGGGCAATGACAGCACACCCGCTTGGTGCACCGTGACGCAGGCATCACAATTTTTTTCTTACCGACGCGATGGCAAGACGGGGCGATTTGCGGTCTGTATCTGGCGACACGCCGAAATTTAATCTTGGGCTTCGCGCTCAGCCATTTCTTTCGCTTTGATGGCGCGTTTGCGTGCAGGCGAGCCCATGATGTAGCCCACGACGCCCATGGGTACTGCGCCGTACAACACAAACGTGACGATGGCACCGAGCACGGTGCCGACGGGGCTGGTGGCTTCGGCCACAGCCATCATCAAGGCCACGTACATCCAAGCAATCAGAACTAAATACATCTAGGGGTTTTCTCTTGAGTTTGATATCTGTCAGAAATTCGAAGGTATTTCACTGACATACTGGTGACAGTTAATAAAACAGATGTGACTGTATGGGAGACTGGTGATGGATCAGAATTCGGCCCTGAAAAGCTTGAGTGACAGCTGGGCCAAAGCCCTGGCGTCGTTTCAAACGCTAGGTGCAGGTGAGGGGACGGCCCCAAGTTTGAGCTTTCCACCCGAGAAGCTCGAGGCCTTGCAAAAGCAATACATCAACGATGCCACCGCGCTGTGGAACCAGAGTTTGCATGGCAACCCTGTGGTCAAAGACCGGCGCTTCTCCGCTGAGGCGTGGCAGCACAACCCCATGGCCTCATTTGCGGCGGCTGCCTATTTGCTCAATACCCGCACGATGATGGCATTGACCGAGGTCGCAGACACCGATGCCAAGACCAAGGCGCGCATTCAATTTGCTGTCGAGCAATGGGCCGCAGCTTCGGCGCCCAGTAACTTTTTGGCTTTCAATGCCGATGCGCAGCAAAAGGCGATTGAGACCAAGGGCGAAAGTATTTCCAAAGGCATTCAAAACCTGTTGCATGACATGCAGCAAGGCCATGTGTCGATGACGGACGAGAGCTTGTTTGAGGTGGGCAAAAACGTGGCCACCACCGAAGGCAAAGTGGTGTTTGAAAACGAGTTCTTCCAACTTCTCGAATACAAGCCACTGACCGCCAAGGTGTACGAGCGTCCGTTCTTGTTGATTCCTCCCTGCATCAATAAGTTTTACATCCTCGATTTGCAACCTGAAAACTCGTTGATCCGCTATGCCGTTAGCCAAGGCCATCGCACCTTCGTGGTGAGCTGGCGCAACCCAGGCGAGTCCTTGCAGCACACCACCTGGGATGACTATGTGGAAGACGTGGCCATCAAAGCCATTGAAGTGACCCAAGAAATCGGCGGTGCCAAACAAATCAACGCTTTGGGCTTTTGTGTGGGCGGCACCATTTTGTCGAACGCGTTGGCCGTGTTGGCCGCACGCGGCAAAAAGCCCGTGGCCAGCGCCACCTTCCTCACGACATTGATTGATTTCAGCGACACCGGTGTGTTGGATGTCTTCATCGATGAAGCCTTCGTCAAATACCGCGAAGGCCAGTTCGCCAACGGCGGCTTGATGAAGGGCAAAGACATGGCGTCGACCTTCAGCTTCTTGCGCCCTAACGATTTGGTGTGGAACTACGTGGTGGGCAACTACCTCAAAGGCGAAACGCCCCCTCCGTTTGATTTGCTCTACTGGAACAGTGACGCGACCAACTTGCCCGGCCCCATGTACGCTTGGTATTTGCGCAACACGTACCTTGAAAACAACCTCATCAAGCCCGGCACCGCGAAGGTGTGTGGCACCACCATCGATTACCGCAAGGTGGACATTCCCGTCTACATCTACGGCTCGCGTGAAGACCACATCGTGCCGATTGGCGGCTCTTATGCCAGCACCCAAGTGTTCCCCGGCAAGAAGCGTTTTGTCATGGGCGCGTCAGGCCACATCGCGGGGGTGATCAACCCACCCGCCGCGAAGAAGCGTTGCTACTGGACGGGCAGCGAGACCACGTTTCCGAAAGACGCACAGCAATGGATCACCAAAGCCAAAGAGCATGCGGGCAGCTGGTGGCCTGACTGGGCGGATTGGCTCAAAGCACATGCTGGCAAGCAAATTGCTTCGCCTAAAACCTATGGCAAAGGCAAATACAAAGCGATTGAGAACGCACCTGGCCGTTATGTCAAAGAGCGCGCCAGCAACTAATTCCCTGATTTTTTAAAACAACTGGAGACCTCCATGGAAGACATCGTCATCGTTTCAGCCGCTCGCACCGCTGTGGGTAAGTTTGGTGGATCGCTCGCCAAAATTGCAGCCACCGAGTTGGGCTCTATCGTCATTCGTGAAGCTTTGGCGCGTGCCAAGCTTGACCCCGCATTGGTGGGTGAAGTGATCATGGGTCAAGTGCTGGCCGCTGGTGCAGGTCAAAACCCCGCACGCCAAGCCTTGATGAAATCTGGCATTCCTAACGCCGTTCCTGCTTTGACCATCAATGCCGTGTGCGGCTCCGGTCTCAAGGCGGTGATGTTGGCCGCACAAGCGGTGGCCTATGGCGACAGCGAGATCGTGGTGGCCGGTGGCCAAGAAAACATGAGTGCTTCAGGCCACGTGCTGTTGGGGTCGCGTGATGGCCAACGCATGGGCAACTGGAACATGATCGACACCATGATCGTGGACGGTTTGTGGGATGTGTACAACCAATACCACATGGGCATCACCGCTGAAAACGTGGCCAAAGCCCACGGCATCACCCGCGATATGCAAGACGCCTTGGCGCTGGCCAGCCAGCAAAAAGCATCTGCGGCGCAAGACGCTGGCAAGTTTGCCGACGAGATCGTCTCGGTCGGCATTCCTCAGCGCAAGGGTGACCCTGTGATGTTCAACACCGACGAATACATCAACAAAAAAACCAACGCCGAAGCCTTGGCCGGTTTGCGCCCCGCGTTTGACAAAGCCGGTTCTGTCACGGCTGGTAACGCCTCTGGCATCAACGACGGCGCAGCGGCGGTGGTGGTGATGACGGCTAAAAAAGCCGCCGCCTTGGGCCTGACGCCTCTGGCGCGCATCGCGGCTTTCGGTACCAGCGGCTTGGACCCTGCCTTGATGGGCATGGGGCCTGTGTCTGCCTCGCAAAAAGCCTTGCAACGCGCTGGCTGGAAAGCGTCGGACGTGGACTTGTTCGAACTCAACGAAGCCTTCGCCGCACAAGCCTGTGCCGTGAACCGAGCCCTCGATATCGACCCCGCCAAAGTCAACGTCAACGGTGGTGCGATTGCCATTGGTCACCCCATTGGTGCATCCGGCTGCCGCATTTTGGTGACTTTGCTGCACGAAATGCAGCGCAGCAATGCCAAAAAAGGCTTGGCCGCGCTGTGTATTGGCGGCGGCATGGGCGTGTCGTTGGCGTTGGAACGCGCTTAAACATTCGACCCCTTGAACTGAATTTTTCACATCACTCATAACTAAGGAGACAAAAAATGAGCCAAAAAGTAGCGTACGTCACAGGTGGTATGGGCGGCATCGGAACCGCGATTTGCCAGCGCCTGCACAAAGAAGGCTTCAAAGTGATCGCAGGCTGCGGCCCAACGCGTGATTTCAACAAATGGCTGGATGAGCAAAAAGCGTTGGGCTACACGTTCTACGCATCGGTCGGCAACGTTGGCGATTGGGACTCCACCGTCGAAGCTTTCGCCAAAGCCAAAGCTGAGCATGGCCCCATCGACGTGTTGGTCAACAACGCCGGTATCACCAAGGACCGCATGTTCTTGAAGATGACCCGCGAAGACTGGAGCGCGGTCATGAGCACCAACCTCGACTCCATGTTCAATGTGACCAAACAAGTCGTGCCCGACATGGTCGAGCGCGGCTGGGGCCGCATCATCAACATTTCGTCGGTGAACGGCGAAAAAGGTCAAGCGGGTCAAACCAACTACTCGGCTGCCAAAGCCGGTATGCACGGTTTCTCGATGGCTTTGGCCCAAGAGCTGGCCACCAAGGGCGTGACGGTCAACACCGTGTCGCCTGGCTACATCGGCACCGACATGGTCAACGCCATCCGTCCTGACGTGTTGGAAAAGATTGTGGCGACCGTGCCCGTCAAACGTTTGGGTAAGCCCAGCGAAATCGCGTCCATCATTGCGTGGATGGCCAGCGAAGATGGTGGTTACACCACCGGCGCTGACTTCGCCGTGAACGGTGGTTTGCACATGGGCTAAGCCTGTGTGGCACCCATGAAAAAGCCCGCTATCAAGCGGGCTTTTTCACGCCGGGTTGAACCGTTTATTTGTCGAGCTTGACCATTTGCATGGCGGAGGCAATCAGGCCAGACACTTCGGTCATGTTGCTGGGCACGATGAGTGTGGTCTTGGCGTCAGACGCCACCTTGCCATAGGCCTGCACCGCTTGCTCGGCCACTTTGAGTTGTACCGCTTGCTCGCCGCCGGGTTGGCGAATGGCCGCTGCAATGCGCTCAATCGCTTGGGCGGTGGCATCGGCCACGGCCGTGATGGAGGCGGCTTCGCCTTGCGCTTTGTTGATGGCGGCTTGTTTCTCGCCTTCAGAGCGCGCAATGAAGGCCTCGCGCTCGCCTGTGGCGATGTTGATTTGCTCTTGGCGACGACCTTCGGAGGCCGCAATCAAGGCGCGCTTTTCACGCTCTGCCGTGATTTGCGACTGCATCGCGTGCAAGATTTCTTTGGGCGGCGTGAGGTCTTTGATTTCGTAGCGCAGCACCTTCACGCCCCAGTTCAGCGCCGCTTCGTCGATGGCGGCCACCACTTGGGCGTTGATGATGTCGCGCTCTTCAAAGGTTTTGTCGAGTTCGAGTTTGCCAATCACGCTGCGCAAACTGGTTTGTGCCAACTGTGTGACCGCCATGATGTAGTTCGACGAGCCGTAGCTGGCCAAACGCGGATCGGTCACTTGGAAATACAAAATGCCGTCGACTTGTAACTGCGTGTTGTCACGCGTGATGCAAATCTGGCTGGGCACATCCAAGGGAATTTCTTTCAGGCTGTGCTTTTGAATGACGTTGTCAATGAACGGCACCACAAAGTTTAGACCCGGGGTGAGGCTGGCATGGTATTTACCCAAGCGCTCGACCACCCAAGCGTTTTGTTGAGGCACGACTTTCACCGTCTTGACGATGAACAAGACAGCAATGACAAGAAGGAGCAGGGCGATTTCCATAGCAGGACCTTTTTCAAAAACAAGCTTTAAATTTTTTCAAGCACCAAGCGGCTGCCTGTGATCTCCACAATCCGGTGCAGGCCGGGCGTGTGGGTGACGCTGTGGCTGGTGGCCTCCCACTGCGCGCCTCGGTGTTTGACATGGGTCATACCTTGGGCATCCCAAGCTTGGACATCCACTGTGGCGCCAATGTCGAGATGGATGTGGGTATCGGCGGCATCGGCGCCTGTGGGAGGGTGTTTGCTTTTGAGGTTCCACAGCACCACGCCCGCACCACCCACCAGTGCTGCCGTGATGACTTGTGCGGTCATCTCAAGCCCCGCATGCGCTGCCAATGCCGCGGCTGCCGCTCCCAACGACAACATCAGCAAATAAAAGGTGCCACTGAGTAACTCGGCGATCACCAAGGCCCCAGTTGCCATCCACCAAAAGGTTGACGCATTCATTGTTCAATCCCAGAAATGAGTTGTTTTGAATTCACGTGTCATTGTGCCCAAGTTCGCGAAGGCGAGGGCGGGATAATCGCAGCATGAATTTCCCCGATGCCTCGTTTTGGCGCACGTCTGTGGCGCCCATGATGGA
>NZ_JAVKLQ010000074.1:0-114887 GCF_031539175.1 Limnohabitans sp.
CAAACGTGGCACAAATTCTTTGCCGTTCCACACGGGTTCCATGGTGCTCTTGCACACACCGAGGATGGCCACTTCGGGCGCGTTGATGATGGGCGTGAAGTACTTGCCACCAATGCCGCCGAGGCTAGAGATGGTGAAAGTAGCGCCTGTCATTTCTGCGGGGCCGAGTTTGCCGTCGCGGGCTTTCTTGGCCAGCTCGCCCATTTCTTGGCTGATTTGCAACACGCCTTTTTTGTCGCAATCGCGGATGACCGGAACCATCAAGCCATTGGGCGTGTCAGCGGCAAAGCCGATGTGCCAGTAGTTTTTGTAGACCAGCGCGTCGCCACCATTCGAACTATCTAGCGAGCTGTTGAACTCGGGGTATTTCTTGAGCGCAGCCACGCAAGCCTTGATCAAGAACGCCAGCATCGTGACTTTGACGCCCGACTTTTCGTTCTCTTTGTTGGTCGAGACGCGGAAGGCTTCGAGGTCGGTGATGTCAGCATCGTCGTGGTTAGTGACGGCTGGAATCATGATGGCGTTGCGCAACAAATTCGCACCGCTGATCTTCTTGATGCGGCCCATTTCTTTGCGCTCGATGGGGCCGAACTTGGCGAAGTCGACCTTTGGCCAAGGGATGAGGCCCAAGGCTGCACCATCACCACCCGAAGCCGCAGGGGCTTTGGCCGCTTGCGCTTTGGTTTGGGCAGCACCCGACATGACGGCCTTGGTGAAGGTTTGCACGTCGTCTTGGGTAATGCGCCCCTTGGGGCCATTGCCTTTGACTTCGTCCAAAGGCACACCGAGTTCGCGGGCGAACTTGCGCACCGAAGGCGATGCGTGGGGCAACCCCAGCGTCGACGCACCTGGCGCATGGGCAGGTGCGGCCACAGCAGCCACTGCGGCAGCAACCGCCGTAGGTGCAGCCACAGCAGCCGGTGCCGAAGCAACAGCGGCAACCGCAGCGGCGGCAGGTGCAGCCACGGCAGCAGCGCCAGCAGACACCGCGCCTTCCAAAATGGCCAACAAATCGCCAATGTTGACGGTGTCGCCCACTTTGACTTTGAGATCTTTGAGCACGCCGGCATGTGACGACGGAATTTCCATCGACGCTTTGTCGGACTCCACCGTGATCAACGATTGCTCGACCTTGATGGTGTCGCCAGGCTTGACCATCACCTCAATGACAGCCACGTCTTTGAAATCACCAATGTCTGGCACGCGAATTTCAATGGGGCCCGATGCGGCGGCAGCTGGGGCCGCGGCCACAGGGGCAGGTGCAGCGGCCACAGGTGCGGCAACTGCAGGGGCAGACGCGCTGGCAGCCGCAGGGGCTGCGGCGACGCCCGCGGCTTCCACCACCAACACCACAGAGCCTTCTTTGACCTTGTCACCCAAGTTCACGCGCAGTTCTTTGACCACGCCGGCTGTGCTCGATGGAATTTCCATCGAGGCTTTGTCTGATTCGACGGTGATCAGGGACTGGTCCGCTTTCACGGTGTCGCCCACTTTGACCATCAACTCAATGACGGTCACTTCATCGAAATCCCCGATGTCCGGGACTTTTACTTCTAGCAATGCCATGTTGTGTCTCCCAGATTAAGCGTACAGCGGGTTGATCTTGTCGACTTTGATGCCGTACTTTTTGATGGCTTCAGCCACTTGTGCCACGGGCACGGTGCCTTCTTCGCTGAGGGCTTTGAGTGCCGCAATCACGATGTAGTGGCGGTTGATTTCAAAGTGCTCACGCAGCTTGCTGCGGAAGTCTGAACGACCGAAACCGTCGGTGCCCAACACTTTGTAAGTACGGCCTTTGGGGATGAACGGACGAATCTGTTCAGCATAGGCTTTCATGTAGTCAGTCGAGGCGACCACGGGGCCGACGTAAGGGTCCAACTGGGCAGTCACAAACGGCACTTTGGGTGCGTCGGTGGGGTGCAACAGGTTGTAACGCTCAGCGTCTTGGCCGTCGCGGGTCAGCTCGTTAAAGCTTGGGCAGCTCCACACGTTGGCAGCGATGCCCCAGTCTTTGGCGAGCAAGTCGCGTGCGGCGATGGACTCGCGCAAGATGGTGCCCGAGCCCAACAAGTTCACGCGAGGTGACTTCTTGTCACCCTCACCTTGTTGCAGCAAGTACATGCCTTTGATGATTTGCTCTTCGGTGCCGGCTTTGAGGCCAGGCATGGCGTAGTTTTCATTCAACAAAGTCAGGTAGTAGAAGACGTTGTCTTGCTTCTCGACCATGCGCTTCAAACCGTGGTGCAAGATGACGCCGACTTCGTGTGCGAAGGTGGGGTCATAAGACACGCAGTTCGGGATGGTGTTGGCCATGATGTGGCTGTGACCGTCTTCGTGCTGCAAGCCTTCGCCGTTCAAAGTGGTACGGCCTGAGGTGCCGCCCAACAAGAAGCCGCGTGCTTGCATATCGCCCGCCGCCCAAGCCAAGTCGCCAATGCGCTGGAAGCCGAACATCGAGTAGTACACGTAGAACGGCACCATGATGCGGTTGCTGGTGGAGTAGCTGGTGGCTGCCGCAATCCAGCTCGACATGCCGCCGGCTTCGTTGATGCCTTCTTGCAAGATTTGACCGGCTTTGTCTTCGCGGTAGTACATCACTTGGTCTTTGTCGACCGGTGTGTAGTTTTGACCCGCGGGGTTGTAAATACCGATTTGACGGAACAAACCTTCCATACCAAAGGTACGGGCCTCGTCCACCAAAATGGGCACCACGCGTGGGCCCAAGGCTTGGTCGCGCAAGAGTTGCGTGAGGAAGCGCACGTAGGCTTGGGTGGTCGAAATTTCACGGCCTTCGGCCGTAGGCTCCATCACCGATTTGAAGATGTCCAACGCAGGCACGGTGAAGTGCTCTTCCGCTTTCGTGCGACGGTGTGGCAAGTAGCCGCCCAAGGCCTTGCGGCGCTCGTGCAGGTATTGCATTTCTGGGGTGTCATCCGCAGGCTTGTAGAACGGCACGTTGGCCAATTCGCTGTCAGGCACAGGAATGTTGAAGCGGTCACGCATGTACTTGATGTCTTCATCCGTGAGCTTCTTGGTTTGGTGAACGTTGTTCTTGCCTTCACCGGCCTTGCCCATGCCAAAACCTTTGACGGTTTTGATCAACAACACCGTGGGTTGGTCTTTGTGCTTCACCGCAGCGTCGTAAGCGGCGTAGACCTTTTGTGGGTCGTGGCCGCCGCGCTTCAAGTTCCAAATTTCGTCGTCGCTCATGTGCGAGACCATTTCGAGCGTGCGTGGATCGCGACCGAAGAAATGCTTGCGCACATAGGCGCCGTCGTTGGCTTTGAACGCTTGGAAGTCGCCGTCCAAGGTTTCCATCATGATCTTGCGCAAGGCGCCGTCTTTGTCGCGGGCCAAGAGCTTGTCCCACTCGCTGCCCCACAAGAGCTTGATGACGTTCCAGCCTGAGCCACGGAATTCGCCCTCTAACTCTTGCACGATCTTGCCGTTGCCACGCACGGGGCCGTCCAAACGTTGCAAGTTGCAGTTGACCACGAAGATCAAGTTGTCGAGTTTTTCGCGAGCCGCCAAACCGATAGCGCCCAAGGATTCAACCTCGTCCATCTCGCCGTCGCCGCAGAACACCCAGACCTTGCGGTTTTCGGTGTTGGCAATGCCGCGTGCGTGCAAGTACTTCAAGAAGCGCGCTTGGTAAATGGCCATCAAGGGGCCCAAGCCCATTGACACGGTGGGGAACTGCCAGAACTCAGGCATGAGTTTGGGGTGTGGGTAACTGGACAGGCCTTTGCCATCGACTTCTTGACGGAAGTTGAGCAACTGCTCTTCGGTCAAGCGGCCTTCCAGGTAGGCACGGGCATAAACGCCGGGCGACACGTGACCTTGGATGTACAAGCAGTCGCCGCCGTGGTTTTCGCTCTCGGCATGCCAGAAATGGTTAAAGCCCGCACCAAACATGTGGGCCAAAGATGCGAACGAGCCAATGTGGCCGCCCAAGTCGCCACCGTCTTCTGGGTTGTGGCGGTTGGCTTTGACCACCATCGCCATCGCGTTCCAACGCATGTAGGCGCGCAGGCGTTCTTCAATTTCGATGTTGCCAGGGCAATGGGCTTCTTGATCGGGTTCGATCGTGTTCACATAGCCAGTGTTGGCAGAGAACGGCATGTCGATGCTGCTCTCGCGCGCGTGTTCGAGCAGTTGCTCCAACAAAAAGTGGGCGCGCTCAGGGCCCTCGGCATTGATGACGGCCGACAAAGCGTCCATCCATTCACGGGTTTCTTGGGTGTCTGCATCGTTTGTGACGAATGTGCGCAGATCTGTCGGTTGTGCTGACATGCTTGTCTCCTATATGTGGCACGTGTATTGGCTTTTGACTCCAGGCAGAAGTTTCTCACATTTTTTGCAAATTTCAAATAGCGCCACTCCATTTCTTATTATGAAATTCATTTAGGGTTTTTACCAAATTGGCAAAAAAGCCGCCTCTAAACTAGACACCATGCGAAAGCCACACCCCTTCACATTTGTCAAACCTTTGGCCATCCGCTGGAACACTTGGTGGCGCCAACAAACACCGAGCCGCCAAGACCGTTACGCCTTCATGGCGCCGCTGGCAGCGGTGGTGTTGTTTTTGGCCGCCATCACGACTGCGTTTTGGTATTTGAAATTTGAAGAAATCGACCGCGAGCAAGAAACTGTACGCCGTGACGTGGAATATGCACAACAGCGTTTGCGCTTACGTTTGCTCGACAAGCAAGAGCAGCTTTTGCGCATGGCCCGCGAGGTGGCCAACCGTGAAACCAGCGTGGCAGAGTTCCCCACAGAAGCGCAAGCGCTGTTGACCCAAAGCCCTGAAATCACGGGTCTCTCATGGCTAGACGGACGAAGCCGCGTACGCGCCACCTACGCCAGCGTGGGGGCAGCGGTGGTGCATTGGCAAGGCGAAAACCTCAACCACAGCGCCACCAAAGCCACCTTAGAGCTGAGCCGTGACTTGCTGCAACCGGTGTACTCGCAGCCCATCACTTACAGACATGCCAATGCCGAAACGATGACTCAACTTGAACTCCAAGTGCCCATCGTCAACCACGGCAAATTTGAAGGCGTGATCTTGGCTGAATACAGCCTAGACGGCTTGCTGCGTTTTGCGGTGCCGACCGAAATCAGCAACAAATACGCGGTGTCTTTGCGCGATGCCGACAACAACGTGCTGGCGGGTCAGGCCAACAAGTCCCGCCCCCGCGTTACCGAGGTATTGCCGTGGTTGCTCAAAACCAACGACTACGAAGTGCCCATCACGCCCGTCGGCTACGCCTTGTCCTTGCACGCACAGGCTTACCGCACCTCCCAAGGTCTGATTGGCAACGGGGTGTTTTGGCTGGTCGCCGTGCTCAGCGCCATGACGGCGTGGATGTTGATTGGCACGTGGCGCCACACCCGCCGACGCGTGCAAGCCCAACAAGCCCTCGTCGCAGAAACCAACTTCCGCCGCGCGATGGAAAACTCCATCCTGACCGGCATGCGGGCCATGGACATGAAAGGCCGCATCACGTACGTGAACACGGCGTTTTGCCAAATGACGGGCTGGCGTGAAGACGAGTTGGTGGGCTGCGAAGCGCCCTTCCCCTATTGGCCCGATGACGACATTGCTGGCCTTCAACTCAAGCTCAACCAAGAGTTGCAAGGCGACACCACGTCCAGCGGCTTTCAGGTGCGCGTCAAGCGCAAAGACGGCTTGGTGTTTGACGCCCGCCTCTACGTGTCACCTTTGGTGGATGCCCGTGGCCAACAAACCGGCTGGATGACCTCGATGACCGATATCACCGAGCCCAACCGCATTCGAGAACAGCTTTCCGCCGCACACGACCGCTTCACCACCGTGTTGGAAGGCTTGGACGCTTCGGTGTCTGTGGCGCCCTTGGGCAGCAAAGAACTGCTGTTTGCCAACAAGCTCTACCGCCAATGGTTTGCGCCCAACACCGTGGGGCACTTGAATTTGGTGGCAGAGGCTGGCTTGCTGCGCCAAATGCAAATGGACACATCGTCAGAAGCCTCCAACGACGATGCCTTGGATGAAGACGATGGCATGGCCGGCTTCCCCACCGACGGGCTGACCGAAGTGCGCAGTGAAAACGCTGAAATCTTTGTGCCCGAATTGGGCAAATGGCTGGAGGTGCGCTCGCGCTATCTGAACTGGGTGGACGGTCGCTTGGCGCAAATGGTGATTGCCACCGACATCACCCCACGCCGTAACGCCGAAGAACAGTCGCAAGTGCAGGCCGAGCGGGCCCAAGCCGCCAGCCGTCTAATCACGATGGGTGAAATGGCCTCCAGCGTGGCGCATGAGTTGAACCAACCACTAACCGCCATCAACAACTATTGCAGCGGCATGGTTTCGCGCATCAAAGCCAACAACCTGAGCGAAGAAGAGTTGCTCAAAGCCTTAGAGAAAACCGCGCATCAAGCGCAGCGGGCAGGCCAAATCATTCAACGCATCCGCAGTTTTGTGAAGCGCAGCGAGCCCAACCGAGCCCCCTCAGACATCGCGACCATGGTGGGTGAAGCCGTCGAATTGGCAGGCATTGAGATGCGCAGGCGACAAGTGCGCCTGACCCAAGTGATGGCCGATCGCATGCCGCCCGTCAATGTGGACCCGATTTTGATCGAGCAAGTACTTGTCAACTTGATGAAGAACGCCGCTGAATCCATCGACTTTGCAGAGCGCCCGATGCAACAACGCGCCGTCGAACTGAAGGTGTTGCCACGCCGCGAAGAAGGTCAACCCGTGATTGAATTCACCGTGACAGACACAGGGCGCGGTGTCGCGCCTGAAGTGATCGAACGGGTGTTTGAAGCGTTCTACTCCACCAAGCCTGAAGGCATGGGGATTGGCTTGAATTTATGCCGCAGCATCGTCGAATCGCACCAAGGCAGACTCAAAGCTGAGAACCTTTACAATGACAAAGAGATAACGGGCTGCCGCTTTTCCTTTTGGATACCCGCCCGATAAGGTTGGAGTTTTTTTTGATGAGTTTGATTCCCAAAAAAGGTACGGTCTATGTTGTCGACGACGACGAGGCTGTACGCGATTCCTTGCAGTGGTTGCTTGAAGGTAAAGATTACCGCGTGCGCTGCTTTGACTCCGCTGAAAGCTTCCTCAGCCGTTACGACGCCCGTGAAGTCGCCTGCTTGATCGTGGACATCCGCATGGGTGGCATGACGGGCTTGGCACTGCAAGACAAGCTGGTCGAACGCAAATCCCCCCTGCCCATCGTGTTCATCACCGGTCACGGCGACGTGCCCATGGCCGTGGACACCATGAAAAAAGGCGCGATGGACTTCATCCAAAAGCCTTTTGACGAAGCTGCTCTGGTGAGTTTGGTCGAGCGCATGCTGACCCAAGCCAACGAGTCGTTTGCCGAATCGCAACAAGCGGCCAGCCGCGACGCTTTGATGGCCAAGCTCACAGGCCGCGAAGCTCAAGTGCTGGAACGCATCGTGGCGGGTCGCTTAAACAAGCAAATCGCCGACGATTTGGGCATCAGCATCAAAACCGTGGAAGCGCACCGCGCCAACATCATGGAAAAGCTCAACGCCAACACCGTGGCCGACCTGCTCAAAACGGCCCTCGGACAAAACGCCCCCAAGGCGTAAACCGCACACAGTTCGCGCTGAGCACCTCACCGCGACAAGCGCCAAAGCCAACGCCCGTTCATCACGGGCGTTTTCAATTTCAAGCCCCATTTGTATACACCATGACTGCACAACTCATCGACGGCAACGCCCTCTCCAAACAACTCCGCGCCCAAGTCGCTGCCGACACGGCGGCCCTCAAAGCCAAAGGCCTGACCCCGGGTTTGGCCGTGGTGTTGGTGGGCGAAAACCCAGCCAGCCAGGTGTATGTGCGCAACAAAGTGAAAGCGTGCGAAGACGCAGGCTTGCATTCGGTGCTCGAAAAGTACGACGCCAACATGACCGAAGCTGACTTGCTGGCCCGCGTGGAAGCCCTCAACAACGACCCCGCCATTCACGGCATCTTGGTGCAACTGCCCTTGCCTGCGCACATCGATGCACAAAAGGTGATCGAAGCCATCAGCCCCGCCAAAGACGTGGACGGTTTCCACATTGCCAGCGCGGGTGCGCTCATGACCGGCATGCCAGGTTTCTGGCCTTGCACGCCCTACGGTTGCATGAAGATGTTGGAGAGCATTGGCTACGACCTCAAAGGCAAACACGCGGTGGTGATTGGCCGCAGCAACATTGTGGGCAAACCCATGGCCTTGATGCTTTTGCAAAAAGATGCCACCGTGACGGTGGCGCATTCGCGCACCCAAAACCTCAAAACCCTCACCCTGCAGGCCGACGTGATCGTGGCTGCCGTCGGCAAGCGCAATGTACTGACGGCAGACATGGTCAAACCCGGCGCCGTGGTGTTGGACGTGGGCATGAACCGCAACGATGAAGGCAAGCTCTGCGGCGATGTGGACTTTGACGGCGTGAAAGAAGTCGCCGGCTACATCACCCCCGTGCCAGGCGGCGTGGGACCGATGACCATCACCATGTTGTTGGTCAACACCTTGGAATCGGCGCAACGTGCCTTATCTGAGAAGCAACCCGCTTAACGAGTCCAGACGATGACATCCAACACCACACACGCCAACCCCCTTCTCGACTTCAGCGATCACCCGCTGTTCGATGTCATCCAACCCACACACATCGCGCCAGCGCTTGACCAACTCTTGCCTGCAGCCGATGCGGCCTTAGAGCAAGTCACCGCCGCCGACTTCCCTGCCGAGTGGCGTGCGATTGCCGCGGTGCTGGACGTGGCCACCGAAAAGTTGAGCCGTGCTTGGGGCGCGATCAGCCATTTGCATTCGGTGGCCGACACCCCAGAACTTCGCGCCGCCTACACCGAGGCACTGCCGCGCGTGACCGAGTTTTACACGCGCTTAGGCGCCGATGAGCGCTTGTATGCCAAGTACAAAGCCATTGCGTTGGCCAGCTTGAACGCCGAGCAGCGCCAAGCCCATGACAATGCCATGCGCAACTTCGTGCTCTCTGGCGCCGAACTGGTCGGCGCCGCCAAAGAACGCTTTGCAGCCATTCAAGAGCGCATGGCCGACGTGAGCCAAAAATTCAGCGAAAACGTGCTGGACGCCACCGACCAGTGGTCGGCCATCGTCACGGCTGACGAATTGGCCGGCGTGCCTGAAGACGTGCTGCACGCCACACGCGCCGCAGCCGAAAAAGACGGCGTGGCAGGCCACAAACTCAACCTCAAAATGCCGTGCTACTTGCCCATCATGCAGTTCGCCCACAGCTCGGCCTTGCGAGAAAAACTCTACCGCGCCTACGCCACACGCGCCTCCGACCAATCAGAAGCGGTGCAAGCGGGCAAAACTGAGCAAGACAACACGCCTTGGGTGAAAGAAATCTTGGCGCTGCGTCAAGAAGAAGCGCAGTTGTTGGGCTACGCCAACTACGCCGAGGTCTCGCTCGCCACCAAGATGGCCCAGTCGCCGGCCGAGGTGATGGCCTTTTTGCGTGACTTGGGCCAGCGCGCCCGCCCCTACGCTGAAAAAGACGTGGCCGAAATGCGCGCCTTCGCGGCCGAACACTTGAACGTGCAAGACCCACAGCCTTGGGATTGGCCGTACATCGGCGAGAAGCTCAAAGAAGCGCGCTACGCCTTCAGCGAACAAGAAGTCAAACCCTACTTCACGGCGCCCAAAGTCTTGGCTGGTTTGTTCAAGATTGTGGAAACCTTGTTCGAGGTGAGCATTCGCCGCGATCAAGCGCCCGTGTGGCATCCCGCCGTGGAGTTCTACCGGATTGAGCGCCACACCGAAGAAACCCGCGGACGTGGCCTGCCACCGGTGCTGGTCGGCCAGTTCTACCTCGACCCCGGTGCGCGCTCGGGCAAACGCGGCGGCGCTTGGATGGACGATGTACGCGCCCGTTGGCTGCGCCCCGACACAGGTGCATTGCAAACCCCCGTGGCGCACCTTGTGTGCAACTTCGCGGAAAGCGTGGGCAACAAGCCACCGCTGCTGACGCACGACGACGTCATCACCCTCTTCCACGAGTGCGGCCATGGCTTGCACCACATGCTCACGCAAGTGAACGAGCGCGACGTGTCGGGCATCAGCGGCGTGGAATGGGACGCCGTTGAGCTACCCAGCCAATTCATGGAAAACTTCTGCTGGGAGTGGTCCGCGCTGCGCCACATGACCGCGCACGTCGACACCGGCGAGCCGCTGCCACGCGCGTTGTTCGACAAAATGCTGGCCGCCAAAAACTTCCAAAGCGGCTTGCAAACGCTGCGCCAAATTGAGTTCTCGCTCGTCGATATGCGCTTGCACACCGAAGGCGACAAGGCACAAGACTTCATGCAAGTGCTGCGCGATGTGCGCGCCGAAGTGGCCGTGTTGCAAAGCCCTGCATGGGGCCGCACGCTGCACACCTTCAGCCACATCTTTGCAGGCGGCTATGCCGCGGGCTACTACAGCTACAAGTGGGCCGAGGTGCTGAGCGCTGACGCCTACGCTGCGTTTGAAGAAACCGCAGGTGCCGATGGCGAACCCAGCATTGAAACGGGCCGCCGCTACCGCGAAGCGATTTTGGAAGTCGGTGGCAGCCGCCCTGCGATGGCATCGTTCAAAGCCTTCCGTGGCCGCGAACCCAAACTCGACGCGCTGCTGCGCCACCAAGGCATGGCCTAAGCACCATGTCTGCTGCCGAGCTGTCAGCCCTGCTGATGTTGCTGACGGCCACCAGCTTCACGCCGGGCCCCAACACCACGCTCTCCACCGCTTTGGCGGCCAACCGAGGGCTGCGACATGCTTTGCCGTTTGTGGTGTCAGTCCCCGTGGGCTGGGGCTTGATGCTCAGCCTGTGTGCCGCAGGCGTGGGCGCGTTGATCCAAGCGCAACCGGCATTACGTATCGGCATCCAAGTGGTGGGCGTCGCTTATTTGCTGTGGCTGGCGTTCAAATTGGCGCGTGCAGGCGCGCTAGCCAACGCCCACATGGAACGGCTAGACGTGACGTTCATGCAAGGCGTGATGCTGCAGTTCGTCAACATCAAAGCGTGGATGCTGGCCTTGACCCTCGTTTCTGGCTGGCTCGCCGGTCGCGAACACCTGTGGCAGCGCTTGAGTTGGCTCTTGCCCGCCATGGTCGCTTTTGGTTTTGCCAGCAACTTGACCTACGCCCTCATCGGCTCACTGTTGCGGGCTTGGCTCAACGGCCCCAACCACACCGGTCTGCGGCGACGCTGGTTCAACCGTGGCATGGCGGCGATCTTGGTCATGACCGCCGCTTGGATGGCCACGTTTTAACGGGCCCGTCGCGCACAAAATGTGGCGACAGCGCGTGCTAAAGTCCTTGCGTTATTGGCTATAGGCGCTTACTTTTTCTATGTCTCACCTCCACGAACCGACGCACTTGCCCGTTGAGATCCATGATCCAGCCGCGCAAGACGAAGTCACCGTTGTTCCCCTCAAGATTGAAGACTGGCTCACAGTCATCGTGATGGGCTTGCTCTCGCTCATCACGTTTGCCAACGTGTTGGTGCGCTACTTCACCGACCAGTCGTTTGCATGGACCGAAGAGTTTTCGGTGTTCTTGATGATTGTGTTGTCGCTGGTGGCGGGCTCTGCGTCTGTGGCGCGCAACCGCCAAATTCGCATCGAGTACTTTGCCGACAGTGGCTCGCCTGAGCGACAACGTGCCCTCGCCCGTTTTGGCGCCATCATGGTGTTTGTGTTGTTTGCGCTCATCGCCGTGCTGAGTTCGCGCGTGGTGTGGGACGACATTCGCTTTGAAGAAACCTCGCCCGGCATTGGCGTTCCGCAGTGGTGGTATACCATTTGGCTGCCCATCATGTCGGTGGCCATTGCAGGCCGCGCCTTGGGGCTCTTCATCCGTCGGGGGCGTCGCGCATGATCCCCACGCTCCTCTTTGTTGCTTTCCTCGCCATGATGTTGGCTGGCGTGCCCATCGGCGCGTCCCTCGGTTTGGCGGGTGCTGCTTGCATTGCCTTGGCCAACTCCGATGCGCAGTGGTTTGGTTTGCTGGCTGTGCCGCAAAACTTCTATGCGGGCTTGGGCAAGTACCCCTTGCTGGCCATTCCCATGTTTGTGTTGGTCGGGTCTATCTTTGACCGTTCCGGCGTGGCTTTGCGTTTGGTGAACTTTGCCGTGGCCATCGTCGGCCGTGGCCCTGGCATGTTGCCCTTGGTCGCCATCATGGTGGCGATGTTCTTGGGCGGTATTTCGGGCTCTGGCCCAGCCAACGCGGCCGCAGTGGGCGCGGTGATGATTTCGGCCATGTCACGCGCCGGCTATCCACCCGCGTTCTCGGCCAGCGTGGTGGGCGCGGCCGCAGCGACTGATATTTTGATTCCCCCGTCTGTGGCCTTCATCGTGTATTCGGTGTTGGTCCCCGGTGCGTCGGTGCCTGCGCTGTTTGCGGCAGGCATGATTCCTGGCGTGTTGGCAGGCGTCGCCCTCATCGTGCCTGCGGTGTGGATGGCGCGCAAACACAAAATGGGCGCGCTCGAAGCCAGCTTGCCACGCCCAGCGTTTTGGCAAAGCTTGCGCGAAGCCACTTGGGGCTTGGCTGCACCGATTTTGATTTTAGGCGGCATGCGTGCCGGTTGGTTCACACCCACCGAAGCGGCTGTGGTGGCGGTGTTCTATGGTTTGTTCGTGGGCATGGTGATTCACCGCACGATCAAGGTGAAAGACTTGTTCACCATCCTGCAAGAGTCAGGCGAGCTGTCGGCCATCATTTTGTTGGTGGTGTCGCTCGCGGGCATCTTCGCGTTCTCGCTGTCCACCCTCGGTGTGATTGACCCCATCACCAACGCCATCGTCAACTCAGGGTTGGGTGAGTACGGCGTGTTGGCGCTGCTGATTTTGATGCTCATCACCGTGGGCATGTTTCTCGACGGCGTGTCGATCTTCTTGATTTTTGTGCCACTGCTGTGGCCCATCGTACAGTTCTACAAATGGGACCCTGTGTGGTTTGGCGTCATCCTGACGCTGAAGGTTGCGCTGGGTCAGTTCACGCCACCGCTGGCCGTGAACTTGATGGTGTCTAGCCGCATCGCCGGTGTGCGCATGGAAGAAACCGTGCCGTGGGTGGGCTGGATGTTGTTTGGCATGTTTTTGGTGATGGTGGCGGTCATCGCTTGGCCTGAGTTGGCTTTGTGGCTGCCGCGTTACATGGGCTATTGACAAATAGGCCCAAGATTTCGAGTTCGTTTTAATAAGGAGATAGAGACCATGAAACTTCGCAGAACCCTTTTGAGCTTGGTGGCCGCTGCCGCCGTGATGGGCACCTTCGCAGGCACCGCCTCGGCACAACAGGCCTACAAAGCGGAATACCGCATGTCGTTGGTGCTCAACGTGCCCACCCCTTGGGGCCAAGCTGGCAAGCTGTGGGCCGACATGGTGAAAGAGCGCACGCAAGGCCGCATCAACATCAAGATGTACCCAGGCGTGTCGCTGATTCAAGGTGACCAAACCCGTGAATTCAGTGCCTTGCGCCAAGGTGTGATTGACATGGCCGTGGGCTCGACCATCAACTGGTCACCCCAAGTGAAAGAACTCAACTTGTTCTCGCTGCCCTTCTTGATGCCCGACTACGCCGCCGTAGACGCGCTCACCCAAGGCCAAGTGGGCCAACACATTTTCAAAACGCTCGAGAAATCTGGCGTGGTGCCATTGGCATGGGGCGAGAACGGCTACCGTGAACTCACCAACTCCAAGCGCGCCGTCAAGTCGCCTGAAGACTTGAAGGGCATGAAGATTCGCATCGTCGGCTCACCCATCTTCTCGGACATGTTCAGCACTTTGGGCGCCAACCCCACACAAATGAGCTGGGCTGACGCACAACCGGCCCTCACCAGCGGCGCGGTGGACGGCCAAGAGAACCCCTTGTTCTTGTTCAACTTGCTCAAAATGCACACCGTGGGCCAAAAGTACATCACCACCTGGGGTTACATGGCTGACCCGCTCGTGTTCGTGGTGAACAAAGAAATTTGGAACTCATGGACACCGGCTGACCAAGCCATCGTGCGTCAAGCAGCTTTGGACGCTGGTCAGCAAGAAATTGCGATTGCCCGCAAAGGTTTGATCGAAGCCGACAAGCCCGTCATCAAAGGCATCGAAGCGTTGGGCGTGACCGTGACCCAACTCACCCCCGCACAACGCGACGAGTTTGTGAAAGCCACACGCCCCGTGTACAACAAGTGGAAAGCCACCATCGGTGCTGACTTGGTGAACACCGCTGAAGCGGCGATTGCCGCGCGTAAGAAGTAACGTCTGCTGCGCCCAAACAAAAACCCGCTTCGGCGGGTTTTTGTTTGCTCAAAATGCGCGTGATTTCTGAACGCGTTAGCCCTTCATCACCAAGCAATCGCTTCAGCTTTGTAATCGACGAAATGTGCAGCGGCTTGCGCAGGTAAGGCATCCAAAGCGCTGAGCAAACCTGCCGCCGATTGCGCGGGCGTGAGGCAGTCTTTCGCAGGCACAAACGGGGCTGACAAGCGCGATGCCACCGTGCCCGGCTGCATGGCAGCCACCACCAACTGCGGGCGTTTACGCGCAGCTTCGATGGCGGCCGTTTGCAACACCATGTTCAACGCCGCCTTCGCGGCACGGTAGGCATACCAACCGCCCTTGCGGTTATCGCTGATGCTGCCCACACGGGCTGAGAGCTTGGCGTAAATGCTGCGCTGCTCGGTGGCCAACAAAGGCACAAAGTGTTTGAGCAGCAACGCAGGACCGATGGTGTTGACCTCAAATGCGCGAGCCAGCTGCAAGGCATTGAGCGCGCCCATGTGTTTTTCTGGCCCCTGCCCATCGATGGTCAGCGCACCCGTGGCGTCGATGATGAGGTGAAAAGGCCCTTGAGCTTCAGCAACGAGCGCAGCCGCTGCAGCGGCCATGCTGGCTTCGTCTTCCAAACGAAAGGCAGGCTGTGAGCTGCGCGACAAGCCCGCCACTTGGGCGCAAGCCGTGTCGGCCTGCAAGGCCTGAACAAAGGCACTGCCTAACGCGCCCGATGCACCCAGCACCAAAGCACGATACGACGTGCCTAGGCTTTTCAAAACTTCAGCGTTTTCACGCCGGTGGATGTGCCCAGCAAACAGACCTGCGCTTTTTGATGCGCAAACACACCCACCGTCACCACGCCCGGCCATTGGCTGACCTCGGTTTCAAACTGCAGGGGGTCGCTGATTTTCAAGCCCGTCACGTCCACAATGTGTTGGCCGTTGTCGGTGACCAATGGCTGGCCATCTTTCAAACGCACTTTGGCGCTACCACCCATCGCGGCGAACTGGCGCATCACGCGTGCAGTGGCCATGGGGATGACTTCAACGGGCAAGGGGAACGCGCCCAGCGCATCGACCAATTTGCTCTCATCCGCAATGCACACAAACCTTTTGGACTGTGCGGCCACAATTTTTTCGCGGGTCAACGCAGCACCGCCGCCTTTGACCATGTGGCCTTGGTGGTCGATCTCGTCTGCACCGTCGATGTAGACCGACAGGCTTTCCACCTCAGCAGCTTCAAACACGCGGATGCCCAAGGCTTGCAAGCGTTCGGTGGAAGCCACCGAGCTCGACACCGCACCTTTGATTTGGTCTTTCATGGTGGCCAGCGCATCGATGAACTTGTTCACCGTGGAGCCCGTGCCCACGCCCACCACCTCGCCGGGCACCACGTATTGCAAGGCGGCTTGACCCACCAAAGTTTTCAATTCATCTTGTGTCAGGGAGGCTGCGTTTTGTGGGGTGCTCATGGGCGAAAATCCGAGGTTGATTGACCAAAGCTTGAGATTATCCATGTCGTTGTTGCCTTATTCACTTGCCCGCCCTTTTCTGTTTGCCATGGATGCCGAAACTGCCCATGAGCACACGCTGGCCATGCTGGCCCGCACGCAAAACACGCCGCTGGCTTGGGCTTACTGCCAAACCCGCGTGCAAGACCCCGTGCAACTGGCTGGCTTGACCTTCCCTAACCGTGTGGGCTTGGCCGCTGGTTTGGACAAAAACGCGCACTGCATCGACGGCTTGGCCGCGATGGGCTTTGGCTTTGTCGAAGTGGGCACCGTCACACCCAAAGGCCAACCCGGCAACCCCAAGCCGCGCATGTTCCGATTGCCGCAAGCCAATGCCCTGATCAACCGCCTTGGCTTTAACAACGAAGGCTTGGATGCTTTCTTGGCGAACGTGAAGCTGGCGAAGTTCCGCAGCAACGCAACCCAGCAAGGCGGCACGCCCATGCTGCTGGGCCTGAACATCGGCAAGAACGCTGCCACCCCCATTGAAAACGCGGCAGACGACTACCTGATTTGCCTCGACGGTGTGTACCCGCACGCCGACTACGTGACGGTGAACATCTCCAGCCCCAACACCAAAAACCTGCGCGAGCTGCAAAGCGACGAAGCGCTGGACGCACTGATCGGCACACTCGCCAAGCGCCGTGCTGAGTTGGCCCAAAAGCACAACAAACAAGTGCCGGTGTTCATCAAAATTGCGCCAGATTTGGACAGCGATCAAATTGCGGTGATTGCAGCCACCTTGAAGCGTCACTGCGTGCACGAGGGCACGCCATCGTGGGGCGTGATTGCCACCAACACCACCATCGCACGCGATGCGGTCAAAGGCATGGCGCACGCCGAAGAAACCGGCGGTCTCTCAGGCGCCCCCGTGTTCGAAAAAAGCAATGAAGTGATTCGCCAGCTGCGTGCGGCGATGGGCCCCAACTTCCCCATCATCGGCGTAGGCGGCATTTTGAGTGGCGACGATGCCGTGGCCAAAATCAAAGCGGGTGCGGACGTGGTGCAGATCTACACCGGTCTGATTTACAAAGGCCCCGCGTTGGTGAAAGAGGCCGCTCTGGCCATTCGCGATCAAGCAAAAACGGTGCGATAACCTTCGAACCGCTTGGACCAATACACATGGTTCAAGCGCTCTGTTTTCACACCTGTTCGCTCATTGGCCGCATGCACAAATTTGCCAGAGCCGATGTAGATGCCCACATGCGAGAAAGCGCTACCCAGCGTGTTGAAAAATACCAAATCGCCGGGGTGGGCCTGCGCCGGCTCAATGGGTTTCGCCACCTCGGCCATTTGTGCCGCGCTGCCTTTGAGCGGGATGCCTGCTGACTCTTTGTAAACAAAACTCACCAAGCCCGAACAGTCGAACCCCGTGTGCAGTTTTTTACCGCCATAGGTGTAGCCACGGTCCAACATGGCCATGGCTTGCATGACGATGTCTTGGCGCTTGGCGGGGTTATTGGGATAACTGGATGACGTTGCTGTCGACGCCCCTTTGCTTGGCGCCGTCGAACACCCAAACAACCCAGGTGTGAGGCAAGCGGCCAGAAAGAGACGTTTGTTCATCGCCGACATCGCCCTTATTGCAGCGCCTGTCGCACAGCCTCGCCAATGGCGAGGGAACTGGTCAAGCCCGGCGACTCAATGCCGAACAAATTCACCAACCCCTTCACGCCATGCACGGCGGGGCCTTGGATGCAAAAGTCAGCCGACGCCTCTTGGGGGCCAGAGATTTTGGGGCGAATGCCGGCATAGCCCGCTTGCAGTGCGCCATCAGCCAAGGCTGGCCAATATTTGCGCACCTCGGTGTAGAACAGTTGCTCGTGCGCGGGCGACACCACCAAGTCGTCGGGACGGTCGACCCACTGCACATCGGGGCCAAATTTGGCTTGACCGCCCAAGTCGAGGGTCAAATGCACGCCCAAACCTGCGGCTTCAGGCACGGGGTAAATCAAGCGTGAAAACGGCGATTTGCCCGAGAGCGTGAAGTAATTGCCCTTGGCAAAGTAAGCCTGCGGCACATGCTGCGCGGCCAAGCCCTGAAAATTGCGCGCCAGCCAAGGCGCGGTCAAACCCGCCGCATTGACCACCGTTTGCGCCATCAACTCCGAGCCATCGGCCATGCGTAAAACGATGCCTTCTGGTGTGCAAAGACCATGGGTTACCGCCGAATTGAACGCGACGATGCCACCTGCATTTTCAAAATCGCCTTGCAACGTGAGCATCAAACCGTGGCTGTCCACGATGCCTGTGCTGGGCGAATGCACAGCAGCGACACACGACAAGGCGGGCTCCATCGCTTGGGCCGCTGCGGCGTCGAGCAACACCAAATCGGTCACGCCATTGGCATGGGCTTTTTGAACGATGGCCTCCAAGGCCGGCACTTGACTGGCGTGCGTCGCCACGATCAACTTGCCGCAGCGCTGGTGGCCAATGCCACGTTCGGCCGCATAGGCATACAACATCTCCCGACCTTGCACACACAGCTGCGCTTTGAGTGAACCTTGTGGGTAATAAATACCGGCATGGATCACTTCGCTGTTGCGCGAACTGGTTCCTGTGCCAATTGCATCGGCGGCTTCGAGCACCAACCAATCGCGTGCGTTGTCTGACGCTGCCTGCGTCAACGCACGTGCAACGGCCAAGCCCACGACCCCCGCGCCTATGACGACGCCATCTACTTTGTCCAAAGCGACACTCCTTGTTCGACAGGCTCTTATTAGAACCAAAAAAAACGGCACCCGAAGGTGCCGTTTCAAGGTCTTGGAAAACCTGAAAGAGTCAACGTTGGATCAACGCTTTTTAGCCGCTGTTTTGCCAGCGTTCAAAGCGGTGGCGGTGATGGATTTCATGTTGGCTTCGGCCACTTCAGTCGCTTGTTTCACCGCTTTTTGAACGGTCTCCAAAGCATTGTTGCCAGCGGAAACAGCCGTTTTGAAAGCAGCCACAGCGGCTTCAGAACCGGCGGGTGCATTTTTGGTGGCGTTGTCGATCATGGCGTGGAAAGCTTTTTGAGCTTCAGCCACTTTGCCTTCGACATGGCCTTGGAATTCAGAGCCAGAACCGGTTGCGATTTCGTACAAGTGGCGGTTGTAAGCCACGGCTTTTTCAGCCAAAGGCTGAAACAGGCTGGCTTGCAAAGCCAACAACTCTTGGGCGTCTTTCACGCTCAAAGCAGCTTGGCTTTGTTGTTGCGAATCAGCCAAAGCAGATTTCGCAGCCGCCAAATTCAACTCGATGAGTTGTTCCACGCCGGAGAAAGCTTTGCTGGTCAAACCCATCAGAGTTTCCAAATTGGCTTTGTTGGCAGCGATGATTTGTTCAGGTGTCAGGTTCATGTGGAATCTCCAAAATTAATAAAAGATGAGAACTGCTCAGAACTTGCCCACCTGGGCTGCTTTTTGTTGCAGTGCAGCATGGGTTGAATTCTAAAGAAAATGTCAGCATTGACAAGTGATTAGCCTTGCTCAACAAGGTCTTTAGAGCTGGCAGACTAAATCTGGTCGAGAAGCGTCAGTCTCGCCCATGTGCCCAATGTTGTGCCCATTGGACCTTGTAAGTGTGCGCCAAAGGCAGGGATTTAAGAATCAACACATTCTCGGCATTTCGCGTTTCTGCCGAATTGGTAAAATTGAAGCTACCGGTAATCACCACGGCCTCGTCAATCACCATCACTTTGTTGTGTGCAATGGCATGCTGACCGTCTTCACGCACAGGCACATGAGCGGCTTGCAGCAGATGGGCCACATCGCGGTTGGATGGGCTTGTTTTCAAATCCAACAAGACTTGCACCGTCACCCCGCGCTGTTGCGCCCTCACCAAGGCTTGGGCGATGGCGTGGTGTGTGAACCCGTAAGCCTGCACCAGCACCTCGTGCTCACTGGCATCGATGGCTTTGACAATGGCAGCCGCCGCGCCAGCAGGGGGTGTGAAATAAACGCCCAGCACCTCGGCCATAGGCCCGCTGGGCGCGGGTGCCACGAGCGGTGCGTCGACGGACGAGCAACCCACCGCAGTAAGCCCGAGCAGGCACGCGCCCAACATTCCACAAAAAACACGCCTGTATAACATCGGCAAATGTTAGCAATGCAATGACAAAAATACAGAATTAATTAATTTAATAATAAATTCATCAAATAGACAGTTGCATCAATTCGTGCACCCGTGCGACGCGTGCCTAGCGCTGCACGTAGTAAAGTGGCGGCGCTTTGAAATCTCACCCACATCCCCCCTCCCACGACCTGTCGCCCACCACCCGTCGGGCGATTTTTCTGTTGTCCTTGGCCACGTTTTCGAGCATGGCGGTGCAGCGCATTTGCGACCCCATGCTGCCGGAACTGTCGCGCGAATTCAGCGCACCGATCAGCGAAGTGGCTCAAGTTATTTCTGTGTTTGCCATCGTTTATGGCTTGATGCAGTTGTTTTACGGCCCCGTGGGCGACCGTTTGGGCAAGTACCGCGTGGTGATGCTGGCCACCTTGGTCTGCACCGTGGGATGCGTGTTGTCGGCATTGAGCGGTGATTTGCAATTTCTCGTTGCGGCGCGGGTGGTCACAGCGCTGGCAGCCGCGGCCATCATTCCACTGACCATGGCGTGGGTGGGCGACATGGTGCACTACGAAATGCGCCAAGAAACATTGGCCCGCGTGGGGCTGGGCACCATGCTGGGTATCACCGCTGGCCAGCTGTTTGGCGGTTTGCTGACAGACACATTGGGCTGGCGTTGGGCGTTTGCATTAATGGCTGCATTTTTTTGCACCGTCACGTGGTTGCTGTGGCGCCATAGCGCTCGCCTCGACCACACGCCCCCTGCCGACCACGCGCCAGCCGGTTTTTTCAAACAACTCGCCCAAGTCGCGCACAACCCGTGGGCGCGAACGTTATTGGGCACGGCGCTACTGGAAGGTGCCACGGTGTTTGGCTTGTTGGCTGTGACGGCTTCTCACTTGCACCACACACATGGCATTTCTTTGACCTTGGCTGGTGCCACCACCGCGCTTTTTGGATTGGGTGGCATGGCCTACATGGCCTCCGCCAAAGTGACGATTCGGCGCTTTGGCGAAGTGGGCTTGGCCCGCTACGGCGGCTGGGCTTTGGGCTCGGCCTTTGGCGTGATCGCCCTCACCCCTTGGTGGCCCTTGGCCATTCCGGCGTGTTTTGTGGCGGGCTTTGGATTTGCCATGTTTCACAACACCATGCAGGCCAAAGCCACGCAAATGGTGCCCACTGCCCGCGCCACGGGCGTGACCTTGTTTGCGGGCTTTTTGTTTCTGGGCCAATCCTTGGGGGTGCTGGCGTTGGCCGCGTTGATGGGCCACTTTTCATCCAGCGCGGTGATGGCTTGTGATGCGGTGGTGGTGGTGGCCTTGGGCTTGTTCTTTTCGCGTGCCACAGCGCAGCGCAACGCCACCGAGGCGGATCGCACTTAAACTTTTTTCATTTCACCGTATTCTTTTTGTATGACCGACTCGCTCTCTTCTCACGCCCTCGAACAGCTCGCCCAACAGCTGGAGCAACACCCTGACTACCGCGTGCTGCGCCGCTTGGTGCCGCGCCACACGATGAACGAGGCACTGCCCGGTCAACGTCTGTGCAAAGGCGTGGTGCTCGACACCGAAACCACAGGGCTTGATGCCACCAACGACCGCGTGATCGAGCTGGGCATGCTGGTGTTTGAGTTCGATCCGCAAACCGGTGTGGTCTACAAAGTGCTGAATGTGTTTGACGAGCTGGAAGACCCAGGCTTTGCCATCCCCCCAGCCACCACCGCGGTGCACCACATCACCGACGAGATGGTGCAAGGCAAACGCATCGATGACGCCCAAGTGGCCGCACTCATGAAAGACGTGCAAGTGGTGATTGCCCACAATGCCAAATTTGACCGTCCGTTTGTAGAGGCGCGCTGGCCCCTGTTTCAACACTTGAACTGGGCCTGCAGCATCAACGACATCAACTGGCGTGATGAAGGGTTTGGCTCGGCGAAGCTGGAGTATTTGGTCGGCACACAAGGCTATTTTTACGAGGCCCACCGTGCCGAAGCCGATTGCTGGGCTTTGCTGGAGTTGCTCAATCAGGTGCTGCCGCAAAGCCAACAAACCGCCATGCTGGCCTTGCTAGAGACGCTGAACAAGCCGCAAGAAAAAATCTATGCCATCAACTCGCCGTTTGAAACCAAGGACATGCTCAAAGCGCGTGGCTACCGTTGGTCAGCCGAGTTGCGCTGCTGGAGCCGTGTGGTGGCTGGCCCGCAAGAGAGACAGCAAGAGTTGGACTGGCTCAAGAGCCGTGTTTACGGCCAACGCAGCGCACGGGTTGAAATCGAGACCATGGGCGGCCAAGTGCGCTACTCCAGCCGCGAAGGTCACAAAGAAATGGTGACGCTTTAATAGTTCACCACTTGCCAAGGCACTTGGCAGGTGGGCACTTGGGGGTAATAAGCCTGCGCTGTGCTGCAAAAGTACGCCACACGAGGTCCCACGGCATAGGGCTGAGGAGCCACCACGATTTGCGGTTGCACGGCATAGCTGGGCGTACTGGCGGCGTAAATGGCGCCGCCCAACAGGGCTGCGCCCACCACGGGCCCCACCCAATTGTTGCCCCAGCCACCTCGGTAGCCATAGCCGCCACCGCCGTGATGCCCCCCGTTGTAGTGGCCCACATAGCCACCGCCGCCGTGCCAGCCACCGTGACCACGGCCATCGGCCATCGCGGGAACAGCACTCACACATGCCAACAAACACAGCAAGAGTTGGGGAAGACGTTTCATGGGGAACTCACTTTGCAAAAGTTGCGATCAAAGACCTTGCGGTCTCGCTCACAACGCGCCTTACCTGCTCGCGGATGACAGCCGAGCAACCCTGACTCAAAAAAGCCTGGATGCCCAGATCAACGCGGAGTCACCACCAACCAAGGACTGACGCAGGTGGGCACCTGAGGGTAGTACTGACGCGTTTCTTGGCAGTAATAGGCTTCCGCGGGTGCGGGCATGCCGCCAGCTTGCATGCCATAGGCAGGCTGAGGCGTGGTCACTACCACGGCCGGTGGATGGGTGATGATGACGGTCGAAGGCTGTACATCAGGATAGGGCCGCGACAAATACACAGCCGTTCCCACCATGGCGCCACCGACCAGCGCAGGGGCCCACCAGCCGCCGTAACCCCAACCACCGCCGTGACGGTAGCCGCCCCCGCGGTAGGGACCATGCGCTTGGGCTGCACTGAAACACAGCATCAAAACCAAACCAAGGCCAATGGTGCGTCGATTGAACTTCATGTGGGCGTTCTCCTCTATAGACCGTTATTGTCTACCGCCAATTCACCGCTGTGTCGACCCGCTGTGTAAAGGCAAAGCAAACGCACGTTAAGCGGCCGCCAGCAAAGGCTCCAAGGCCAAAGCAATGGCCGCCAAGCGGGCGTCATGACCGCGCAGCGACGACACCATCAAGCCCACGGGTAATTCCCCGTCGGCTTGGCAAGGCAGACTGAAAGCACAGCCATCCAGATAGTTGATCGCCGACGGATTGCGCAGCAACAGGCGGTTGGCCTTGAAAAATGCGGTGTCATCTGCCACCAATGGCGCCAGCTCTGGCGCGACCAGTGCCACCGTCGGGCTGAGCATGGCATCAAAGCCTTGCAGCTCGGCCTCGATGTGGCTGATCCATTCGTGGCGACGGTTGTGCAGGCTCAAATAATCCACCGCGCTGACCCCTTCGCCCAACGCCATGCGCGCCGCCACACGCGGGTCAATACGCTCAGGGGCTCGCGCCAAACGCGCATGGTGCGCGGCAAATCCTTCAACGGGCGAAAAACCACCCGGCTGGCTGCGCGCTGCAATGTCGCTCAACGCCGACAAAGGCAGCTCCACCACCTGCGCACCCGCCGCCGAGATGCGGGTCAGTGCCCGCGCAAACGCTTGGGCCACCGCAGGGTCGAGTTCATCCAAGAACAAGGTTTGTGGCACCGCAAAACGCACACCGCGCAAATCAGCCGCCTCTGCCAACAACGGCTGCTGCGACAAAACACCCTCCACCACCAAGCTGTCACGCACCGTGCGGGTGATGGCACCCACCGTATCAAGCGTGCGCGACAACTCCATCACCCCTTGCAAAGGAATGCGCGACTGCGTGCTCTTGAACCCGACCAAGCCACACAACGCAGCCGGGATGCGGATGGACCCTCCCGTGTCTGAGCCCAAACCTGCCACCGCCAACCCCAAAGCCACCGACACCGCAGCACCCGATGACGAGCCCCCCGGCACGCGCGCAACCACAGCATCACACGGGTTGCGTGGCGTGCCGTAGTGCGGGTTGATGCCCACGCCTGAGAACGCGAACTCGCTCATATTGGTTTTACCCACAATCACGGCACCGGCTTGGCGCAAGCGCGTCACGGCCACCGCGTCGCGTGCCGCGGGGGGCTCACCCTCGCACACCACGGTGCCCGCCATCGTGGTGTGCCCTGCCAAGTCGTAGTTGTCTTTGAGCGTGATGGGCAGGCCATGCAAAGCCCCCAAAGGGCCGCCCGCTTGACGTGCGGCATCGGCCGCACGGGCTTGCGCCAAGGCTTGCTCCGTGAACAGATGGGTGAACACATGCTGCGCCGCCTCGCTGTGGGCCAGTTGCAAGCTGCGCGTGACCCAAGCTTCGGACGTGGTGTGAGAAAACGTGTCAGACATCGGGAATTCCTCGTGTGATAGCCTCATTGACTTCAATTATTGATGCTTTTACCAAACGCCCCTGTCATGCCCAGCGCACCCGAACTCACGCTCTATTACGACGGCCAATGCCCTTTGTGCGTGGCTGAGATTGAGTTTTTGCAAACCCGTAACGCCGAGGAAAAGTTGGGGTTTGTGGATGTGGCGCACAGCAGCTTTGACGCCAATGCCCACGCCATCTCCTGCGAACTGGCCATGGCCCAAATTCACGGCCGGACCGCCCGAGGCGAGGTGTTGGTCGGCGTACCTGTGTTTGCCATGGCCTACCAACTGGCGCAACTCCCGCTTTTGGCCTGGATTTTGTCGCGTCCTTGGCTACAACCCCTGCTGCAGCCCGCCTACGTGTGGTTTGCCAAGCACCGACAAGCCATCTCAAGGCGCATTGGACCCAGCGTTTTGAAGCTGTCAAAACGTTTTTTAAGGTGATTTTTGAGCTTTTTGAGCATTGGTCGTCTGATCGGTTGAAAATTTGCGAAAATACGTTCTTTGCCCCGAGAAGTCCATCGAATGTCACGCCCAGAAAAAACAGAAATCTCCAACGACGGTTTGCGCTACAAGTCAAAAAAGGGCGGTTCCCCATTTGAAGGCCTCGGCCGCACTGGCGACACCATGAGCTGCATCAAATGCGGCGTTCACAAACCCCGCAACAACGGCTCGTTCAAACGCATCTTGGGCTCTTCCATGTTTGTGTGCTTCGACTGCAGCCCACCCAAGAAAGAAGCGGAACCTGCGCCCGCAGCCAAAGAAGAAACCAAAGCTTAAAGGCCTGTGGTTCGGCACAAAAAAGCGACTCGATGAGTCGCTTTTTTTATGATTTTTGGCATCTCAACCCTCACCCCATCAGCGTTTGAGTTCCTCGTGCTCGGTCTTGGCGTGCTGAATAAACCGTTCCACCAAGCGGTTGCTCGATTGACGCACCGTGGCCAAAGCAATGCCAATGTTGAGTTTTTCAGGGTTGTCCGACAAGCTTAAGAAGCGTACGCCGTTGTTGCTGTAACGCCGAGCCACGCCTGGCACCAACGCCACGCCCAAACCACTTTCGACCAAACTGACGATGGTTTGCACCTGCACCGCATCTTGGGCAATGCGAGGGGTGAAGCCCGATTGTTGGCAGCGCAACATGGCCACCGCAAACAAGTTGGGCACCGAGGCCTCGGTGTACATCACGAATGGCTCGTGTGCGAACTCCGACAAAGCCACACGTTCTTGATTCTGCCAAGGGCTGTCAGCCGCCACAGCGAGCACAAACTCATCGTTCTCGACTGGGGTGAGCTCAAAGTCACCGGGGTGCAGCACCGGAAAACGCACCAGCCCCAAGTCCAGCGTGTTGGCTTCGAGCCGCGTCAAGATATTGGCCGTGGTTGACTCGTCCAGTGCCAACTCCACTTTTGGAAAACGCTGCCTGAAGCTCGGAATCAATCGCGGCAGCAACGAGTACGTGGCCGAACCAATGAAGCCCACCCGCAGCACGCCGCCCTCCCCCTGCAGCGCGGTACTCACCGCTTGCTGGCATTGCTGGGCGTGAAATATGGCCTGCCGTGCATCGGCCAGCATGGCTTGGCCAGCGAGGGTCAATTGCACCCCCGTGGGCAATCGCAGAAACAGCGGGCCGCCCAGCTCCTCTTCGAGTTTTTTGATCGACACCGACAGTGGCGGCTGTGCCATGTGCATGCGCTCAGCGGCTTTGTGAAAGTTACCGGTCTCGGCCAGCGCGACGAATTGTTGAAGTTGCCGTAGGTTCACACTGATACCGTTTGAGTATTGGTTTGCAAATTATTAATATTGGACTCAATTATGACGGCACACTAAATTCAGGCTCACCACAGATTCCAACAAGGAGACCCACCCATGAGCCAGTTGCCGCTTCAAGGCATTCGCATCGTCGACGCCAGCGTCGTGGTGATGGGGCCCTACGCCAGCCAGTGGTTGGCAGATTTAGGGGCCGAAGTCATCAAGGTGGAATCGCCCGAGGGCGACTCCACGCGCTACACCGGACCCGGCCACGAAAACGGCATGTCCGCTTTGTTTTTGGGCGTGAACCGCAACAAAAAAAGTGTGGTGATTGACCTGAAAAAACCCGAAGGTCCAACGGCCTTGCGCCAGCTCATTGCCACCGCTGATGTGTTCATGCACAGCATGCGGCCGCAAAAACTGGGCGCGGTCGGCTTGGAGCCCGATGCGTTGATGGCGGCCTTTCCGCGTCTGGTCTTTGCCGGCCTGCACGGTTTCACAGCGTCGGGCCCCTACGGCGGCAAGCCGGCGTATGACGACATCATCCAAGGCCTGTCTGGCAGCGCTGCACTGATGGAACAACAAAGCGGCGTGGCGCGCTACTTCCCCTGCATCGCGGCCGACAAAACCAGCGGCTTGGTCGCCGCCATGGCCATCATGGCCGCCTTGATGAAACGCCAAGCCACAGGCGTGGGCGGCATGGTGGAAGTGCCTATGTTTGAAACCATGGTGGCCTTCAACTTGGTCGAGAACTTTTATGGCGAACACTTTGAGCCACCCTTGTCGGCCCCCGGCTATCCACGCGTGCTGGCCGATTGGCGCAGGCCCTACCGCACGAGTGACGGCTACGTCTGCATGATGCCGTACACCAACGCGCACTGGCAGAAGTTCTTTCAAGGCGTCGACCAACCCGAATTGGCGAGCGATGTGCGCTTCACCAGCATGGCCGCACGCACGCAGCACATCGAAGCCTTGTATGAAATCACCGGTCAGATCGTGGCGCAACATGACACCGCGCATTGGTTGGCTTTGTGTGAGCGCTTGGAAATTCCAGCCGCGCGCATGAACACCTTGGCCGACCTCAAAACCGATCCGCATTTGCAAGCCACCCAGTTCTTTGCCGAGCTCGATGACCCCACCATGGGCGCTTTGCGCTTTCCGGGCGTGCCCGTGTTGTTTGACGGCGAACGTCCCCCCGTGAATTCGGTACCGCGCTTGGGTGAGCACACCCATGATGTGTTTGCGCAAGCGGGCGTGTCTGCCGACACCGTCTCGACTTGGTTGGCCAGCGGTGCGGTGCAGACCCATGAAGCGCATGGAACACAGAAAGCGCCCGCCCCTTGATTCAGTCCTTCAACCCACACGCCTGTAAACGCACATTTTGGAATCGCACATGACAGCCCCCTCACCCAAACGCCTAGGCCAAGGCTTTTATTGGCAAGACATTTCGGTTGGCCAGCAGTTCGACACGTTCAAACGCACGATCACTGAAACCGACTTGGTCAACTTCATTTCGTGCACAGGCATGCTGGAAGCCATCTTCATTGAAGAAGGCTACGAAGGCGGCGCCATCCAAGGCCGCCCCGTGCCCGGCGCGCTGACCTACACCTTGATTGAAGGTTTCATTTTGCAAACCATGATCCAAGGCACGGGCTTGGCCATGTTGGAGTTGACGCAAAAAATCTTAGCGCCCGTGGTGGTGGGCGACACCATCCACGCCGACATCGAAGTCACGGGGGTTCGCCCCACATCGACCAAGAACCGCGCCGTCGTCAGCTCGGACATCCGCGTGTTCAACCAACGTGGTGTGTTGGTGATGACCTACACCGCCACGCGATTGCTCGCCGGTCGCCCCATGTGATGCGCCCCATTCAGCCAAGCCCACACACACATTAAAAACAGGAGACACCCATGACGCACATCACACGCCGAACCGTTTTAGCCACCACAGTGGCCTTGGCCACCCTCACCGCTGGCGGCGCGATGGCGCAAGCCAACTACCCTGACAAGCCGATTCGCCTGGTGATTGCCTTCCCACCGGGCGGCCCCACCGATTTGGTGGCGCGTGTGTTGGCGCAAAAGCTCACCGAGCAAATGGGTCAGCCCGTGGTGGTCGACAACAAACCCGGCGCCAACGGCAACATCGCGGCTGAGCTGGTGACCAAAGCCCCGTCAGACGGCTACACCTTGTTCTACAACACCTCAGCCGTGGCCTTGAGTCCAGCGCTTTATAAAAAAATGAGCTACGACGTGCGGGCCGACTTTGCGCCGGTGGCGTTGACGGCGGTCATTCCGTTGGTACTAGCGGTGCATCCCTCGCTGCCCGTGAACACCGTGCAAGAGTTTGTGCAATACGCCAAAAACAACCCCGACAAATTGAGCTATGGCTCGGCGGGTAACGGCAACATCACCCACCTCGGTGCGTATTTGATCCTGCAAGACAAAGGCCTCACCGCCGTGCACGCCCCCTACAAAGGCAGTGCCCCTGCCTTGACCGATTTGGTGGCAGGACAAACCCAGTTCACCACCGACACCATCAACTCGGCGCTGCCCTTCATCAAAGAAAAGCGCCTCAAGGCCTTGGCGGTGACCAGCCTCAAACGCACCAGCGTGTTGCCCGATGTGCCTACCCTGAGCGAAACCATCATGCCGGGCTTTGAAGTAGGCGCTTGGCAAGGCGTGTTGGTGCCGGCCAAAACATCGCCCGAGATCATCAAACGCTTGAACGCCGAAGTCATCAAAGCACTGGCCTCGCCCGACGTGCGTGCCAAGTTGGCGGTGCAAGGTGCGGAGCCCTTGGGCTCAACGCCCGTCGAATACGGCAACTACATCAAATCAGAGTTGGACCGTTGGAGCCGTGTGGTCAAACAGACCGGCGCATCTTTAGATTGACCCCACAGACAGGAGACTTCGCATGAACCGTTCTTTCTTTTTCAAAACCGTCGTGGCGGCCTGTGTGTCGTTGGTGGGCGCCTTGCACGCCACCTCAGCCTTGGCGCAAGCGAGCGACTTTCCTTCCAAGCCCGTCAAGTTTGTGGTGCCGTTTCCACCGGGCAGTGGCACCGACACCTCGGCCCGTTATTTCGCCAAAAAGTTCACCGAGCTCACGGGGCAAACCGTGGTGGTGGACAACAAACCGGGGGCCAATGGGTTCATCGCCGTGCGCAACGTCTTGGGCGCACCGGCCGATGGCTACACCGTGTTTGTGGGCAGCAACTCGACCTTGGCGGTCAACGTGGCTTTGTTCAAAAGTTTGCCTTATGACCCTGTCACCGATTTCGCGCCGCTGTCGATGATGATGCGTGCGCCTGCGTTGTTGGTCGTGCCTTCGCAATCGAGCTACCAAACCGTCTCAGACGTGGTGACGGCCGCCAAAGCACAACCCGGCAAGCTGGACTACGGCTCGGGTTCCGCCGGCTACCAGTTGATGGCGGAGTTGTTCAACGACGTGGCGGGTGTGCAGCTCTTCCATGTGCCCTTCAAGGGCGCATCCGAAGCCATGACCGCCGTCGCCTCGGGCACGGTACAGATGGCATTTGCCGACATCACAGGCGCGTCCGAGCTGGTCAAAGGTGGCAAGCTGCGGGCCTTGGCGGTGGCCAGCGATCGCCGCGTGCCTGCGGTACCCAACGTGCCCACCGCCATCGAAGCGGGCTTGCCTGGGTTCACCGCCTACACCTGGGTGGGGGCGATGGTGTCAGCCAAAACACCGAAAGCCGAAACTGACAAATTGGCAACCATCATGGGCAAGATCGAAGCCATGCCTGAGACCCGTGAGTTCTATGAAAAGTTAGGCGCGGAAACCATGCGCGGTGGTGCTGAAGAAATGCGGGCTTTTCAAAACGCTGAAATTCAGTTGTGGAAACGCATCGTCACCAAAGCCAAGGTGGAGCAGCAATGAACGTCAACAGCGCATCACCACTTGACGCATCGCAAGCTCAGCAAGTTCCTGATGCCACCACCACGCCGCGAGGCGCGTTGTCGCATGTGCGTGTGCTCGACCTCTCGCGCGTGTTGGCCGGTCCGTGGGCTGGGCAAACCTTGGGGGACCTCGGCGCGCATGTGATCAAGGTGGAGCGCCCTGGCACGGGTGACGACACGCGGCTGTGGGGCCCGCCGTTTCTGAAAGATGAAGACGGCCAGGCCACACGCGACTCGGCCTATTACCTGTGCACCAACCGCAACAAACAATCCATCGCGGTGGACTTCACCCAAGCCGCCGGACAAAAGCTGTTGCAGGAGTTGGTCAAAAGCTGCGACATCGTGATTGAAAACTTCAAGGTCGGCAGCTTGGCGCATTACGGCTTGGACTACGCCTCGCTGCAAGCCATCAACCCCCGTTTGATTTATTGCTCGATCACCGGCTTTGGACAAACTGGCCCGTATGCGCACCGTGCGGGCTATGACTTTTTGATCCAAGGCATGGGTGGCTTGATGAGCATCACCGGTCGTCCGGACGGCCAACCCGGCGAAGGCCCCATGAAAGTCGGCGTGGCGTTGACCGACATCTTGACCGGCCTCTATGCCAGCACCGCCATCTTGGCCGCCTTGGCCGCACGCGAACAAACAGGACGCGGGCAACACATCGATTTGGCCTTGCTGGACGTGGGCGTGGCCTGCTTGGCCAACCAAGGCATGAACTACCTCTACAGCGGCAAATCGCCCACGCGCATGGGCAATGCTCATCCCAACACCGTGCCGTACCAAGACTTTCCCACCGCCGATGGCTACATGATTTTGGCCATTGGCAACGACGGCCAATTCGCCAAGTTTTGCCATGCCGTGGGCAAGTCGGAATGGGCCACGGACGAACGTTTTGTGTCCAACCAAGCACGTGTCATTCACCGAGATGTGCTGATTCCGTTGATGCGACAAACCACCGTCATGCGCACCACACGTGAATGGATTGCCTTGTTCGAACAAGTGGGTGTGCCCTGTGGCCCGATCAACACCTTGGCCGATGTGTTTGCCGATCCGCAGGTGCAATCGCGTGGCTTGCAGTTCACCATGCCGCACCCCGCGGCGGGCGACATTCCCTTGGTGGCCAGCCCCATTCGCATGTCGGACACCCCCGTGCAATACCGCACCACGCCGCCGCAGTTGGGCCAGCACACGCGTGCGGTGCTGAGCGAGATGCTGGGGTTGTCTGAACAGACGATGAACGAATTACAACAACAAGGTGTTTTGGGAGACCTACCGGCATGAGCACTCTGGATTCACTGAACCTCACCCGCATTCCTGCGGACGATGAGGCCTTGCGCGCCGAGGTGCGTGCCTTTTTGAGCGAGGCCATGCGCGACGTGCCTGCGCACATCCGCGCCAAGTCGTGGTCGGGCTACGACCCTGCGTTCAGCCGCGAGCTGGGCCGACGCGGTTGGTTGGGCATCACCCTGCCCGAGGCGTATGGCGGTGGTGGGCGCAATGCGTTCACACGCTTTGTGCTGGTGGAAGAGTTTTTGAACTTTGGCGCGCCCGTGGGCTCGCACTGGATTGCCGACCGGCAAAGCGGGCCGCTGATTTTGAAATACGGCACCGAAGCCCAAAAGCAGTTTTACCTGCCGCCGATTTGTCGAGGCGAGTCGTTCTTTTGCATTGGCATGAGCGAGCCCAACTCCGGTTCTGACTTGGCCAGCGTGAAGACACGCGCCACCAAAACCGACACGGGCTGGTCGCTCAGTGGCCAAAAAATTTGGACCACCAACGCCCACCATTGCCATTACATGATCGCCTTGGTGCGCACCTCGGGTGACGCACAAGACCGTCACAAAGGCTTGTCGCAAGTGATCGTGGATTTGTCGTTACCCGGCGTGACCATACGGCCCATCACCGACTTGTCGGGCGACAGCCATTTTTGCGAAGTGTTCTTCGACAACGTGCCACTCAAAGACGATGCCTTGATTGGCGCCGAGGGCCAAGGCTGGGAACAAGTGACCGCTGAACTCGCCTTTGAGCGCAGCGGGCCCGAGCGTTTGTACTCGAGCATTGTGTTGTTTGACCAATGGCTGGCGTTCATCCGAACCCCACAAGGTCGCACGCCCGAGGCCGTGCGCTTGGCCGGAAAAATTGCCAGCCAACTCACGCCCTTGCGTGCCATGTCGGTGGCCATCACCGAAAAGCTGACACGCGGCGAAAGCCCCGTGGTGGAAGCCGCCTTGGTGAAAGACTTGGGCACCGGCGTGGAGCAACTCATTCCGGCAGCGATTGCCGACGACTTGTTCTCCCGCGAATCGCAAGACATCCCCTTAGAGCTGCTGCAAACCCTCAACTACGTGACGCAAGTGGCGCCCTCGTATTCACTGCGCGGTGGCACGCGTGACATCTTGCGCGGCATGATCGCGCGCGGCTTAGGCCTCCGTTGAAAGACATGTGATGGACGATCTTTTTTCAGACGCCTTGCGTCAACTCCTCGATGACCAATGCACCCCTGCCGTAGTGCGCCAAATCGAAGCATCGGGCGATGGTGCTGCGCTATGGGCACACCTCGACAGCTCGGGGTTTGCCGACGCTTTGGTGGCAGAGGCCCAAGGTGGCGCAGGCCTGTCCTTGCGTGAAGCACAAGGTGTGATGGCCATGTGTGGCCGCTACACCGTGCCCGTGCCTTTGGCCGAAACCATGATGGCGCGCAGTGTGTTGGCGCAAGCGGGTTTGTCAGAGACGGAGCTGGTTGATTCAGCATGGGCGAATGCCGCCAAGGGCAGCATCACGCTCGCGCAAGGCCAATTGGCAGAGGACGGCAGCTTGGTCTGTGCCAACGTGCAACTGGGCCGTGTGGCCGATGCCGTTCTGGTCAGCGATGCACAACACACGTGGTTGCTGTCTACCCAACACGCGCAAAGCTCCCCCGCCAGTTTTGTGCTCGATACCGACTTGCGTTGGTCAGCCCCACAGGTCGCAGCCGCTTTACGCGTGCCCAAGTACCAAGATGTGCGCTTGCTGCTGGGCTGCATCAATGCCGCGCAGTTGTCTGGCGCGCTGCTGGCCGTGTTCAACAACACCTTGCAGTACGCCAACGACCGCGTGCAGTTTGGCAAAGCCATTGGCAAGTTCCAAGCCATTCAGCACCAACTCAGCGTCATGGCCGAGCACAGTTTTGCCGCCCACATGGCGGCCCAGTTAGGCTGTGCCAGCGACACCGCGAGCCCTGACCGTGTGCGTGTGGCTGTGGCCAAAGCACGCACCAGCGAAGCCGCGCTCGAAGTGGCGGGCTTGAGCCATTCCATCCATGGCGCGATCGGCTTTACCCACGAGTTTGATTTGCAACTGTTTACCCGCCGCTTGCATGCATGGCGTCAATCGGGTGGCGCTGAGTCTTATTGGCACACCGTGTTGGGCACTGAATTGGTCGATCACCGCAACGGCTTGGCGCTCGACTTGATCCGCAGCGCCACCGATGTGACCGTTTGAAAACCCAAAGGAAATTCACGATGACTTCATTTTTAAAAACCGAGCGCGAAGGCGCTGTCTTGATCTTGACCATGAACCAGCCCGAGACGCGCAATGCGCTCACAGGCAACACGGCCGTACAAGAGTTTGTCGACGCGTGCGATGCGATTCGCTTGGACACCACCATCCGTTGTGTGATCTTGACGGGCACAGGTCCCGTGTTCAGCTCGGGCGGCAACGTCAAAGACATGCAGCGCTATTTCAAAGAAAGCCTGACGCCCGACACCATCCGCGAGGAATACCGCAACGGCATTCAGCGCTTGCCCAAAGCGCTTTACAACTTGGACGTGCCCGTGATCGCCGCCATCAACGGGCCAGCCATTGGCGCGGGCTTGGACCTGACTTGCATGTGCGACATGCGCATTGCCTCCGACAAAGCCACCTTTGCCGAGAGTTTTGTCAAAGTAGGCATCGTGCCCGGCGACGGCGGCGCTTGGTTGCTGCCACGCGTGGTGGGCATTTCCAAAGCCAGCGAAATGGCGTTCACGGGCGAGGCCTTGACCGCACAAGAAGCCTTGTCTTGTGGCTTGGTATCCCGCGTGATCGCCCACGAGACCTTGCTGGACGAAGCCCGCAAACTGGCCGCCAAAATTGTGGCCAACCCCGGCGGCGTGCTGCGCATGACCAAACGCTTGCTGCGCGAGGGGGAGCGCAGCTCCTTGGAGTCGTTGCTGGAGCTGTCTGCGGGCTACCAAGCCATTGCGCACATGACGACGGATCACCATGAGGCTGTGCGGGCGTTTGTGGAAAAGAGAGCGCCGCAGTTTGGCAACTGAGGAACGCATCAATTCAAAGAGGTGACCCAGTTCTCCAACATCAAGCCCGGCACCCTAGCAAACTCTGACACATTGTTGGTCACCACCACCAAGCCCTCGCTGCGTGCGTGGGCAGCAATGTGCAAATCGTTCACCCCAATGGGCTGACCCGCTTTCTCTAAAGAGCTACGAATGGAGCCGTAATGCGCCGATGCCTTGCCCGTGTAGGGCAACACCTCTAACAAGCTGCTGAACTCTTCAATCGCCTCAAGGTTTTGCGACACCTTGGCGCTCTTCTCGGCCCCGTGATACAGCTCAGACAATGTAATGGCCGACATGGCCATGCGCCCCGCGTGTTCGTTGAACAAGCCCAACACCTCAATGGGGCGGCGCTTGATGACATAGATGACGATGTTGGTATCCAGCAGATACTTCAACATCACAGCCCCTCGCGCTCGGGCTGCACTTGGCTGGCACGCTCGGCCATGAAGTCGTCAGATGCTTGTGGCCCCTGTTGAAAAAACTCATCCCAACGCTGGCCCACGGGCGAAATGACGCGCTCGACCCCACGCGCACGCACCTCGACCTTCTTCACGCCATCGGGTAAACGCACATCGGCTGGCAAGCGCACGGCTTGGGTTCGGTTGTTCGTGAAAACGGTGGTGATGCTCACGGGGCACTCCTGTATATAGCAAAAGTATATAGCGCAAGTCAAAAGAAATCAAATGGCCCGCATTAATATCAATGAGCACAAATTAGTTAACAGAAGTAAGGTACATGGACAGCAACAATTCTCCTGAAGTCATCCAAGCCCTCTGGGCAGACACACAAGCCGCGGGCTTCACCATGCCCTCAGAGCCGCAAACCTGCTCGCTGCTGCGCACATTAGCAGCCAACAAAACAGGTGGACGTTTTTTAGAACTGGGTTCAGGCACTGGCCTTTCAACCGCATGGCTGTTAGACGGCATGGATGCCACATCAACCCTCACCACGGTCGACAACGATGCCTCACTGCTGAACATCCTGCAACACCACCTCGGCCATGACTCGCGCCTGCATGTGGTGTGTGCTGATGGCGATGAATTTTTACGCCAACAGATCGGCCAAGCCTACGACTTTGTATTTGCAGACACATGGTCTGGCAAATACCGCTTGTTAGATGAAGCTCTGGCCTTGGTCAAACCTGGAGGCATGTATGTAATTGACGACATGCTGCCGCAACCGAACTGGCCCAAAGGCCACGCCGAAAAAGTTGAGGCATTGATACAAACTTTGCATGCCAAGCCTGATTGGCATGTCACTCAATTAGATTGGGCGAGCGGTGTTGTGATTGCAGTCAAGAAATAACTGGGTAGGCTAAACATTTTTTGAAATAGAAACGGCCCTTGCATGCAAGGGCCGTTTCGGTTTGGCGCAGCAAGTGCGTTACTCCACCCGCACCACCGCATTCGGCTTAAAGCCCAAGTCAGCCACTTTGCCCTTTTTGGCGCGTGCGGCTTTGGCGTTGTTCAAGCTGCGAATCTCAAGTGTTTCTTCGCGCACTTTGCCGCCTCGGCCAATGCCTTCGATGCGCACGCTGCGTGTGTACGCAGCCGCACCGGCCAGGGTGTCTTTGGCTTCGAGGTCAATCAACATCAAGCCACGACCGCCCTTTTCCATGGCTTTGAGTTCAGACAATTCGAAGGTCAAGAAGCGGCCACCCGTTGAGGCGCAAGCGACATGCGTGGCAGGTGCCACAGGTTGTGCGCCCGAACCACCGCTGGCAGGGGATGGGCGGCACACGGTTTCGCCCTCGCCCACGGTGATGAAGGCTTTGCCGCTTTTATTGCGCGAGATCATGTGCTCGATGTTGGCCATAAAACCATAGCCGCCCGAGCTGCTGAGCAAGTACGTGGCACCTGCAGGGCCAGCCACGTAATGCAACAACTGAGTACCTGCTTCTAAGTCAATCAACGTGGTTACGGGTTGGCCGTCGCCCCGTGCGCCTGGCAAGGCCGACACGGGCACCGAGTAGATGCGACCGTTCGAGCCAAACGCGATGAAGGTGTCCACCGTGCGGCACTCGAACGTGCCGTACAAGCCGTCGCCCGACTTGAAGGCAAAGGCGCTGGCTTCGTGGCCGTGGCCGGTGCGTGCGCGCACCCAGCCTTTTTCAGAGACCACCACCGTCACAGGCTCGTCAATGACCTTGACTTCAGCCACGGCTTTTTTCTCTTCTTGAATGAGCGTGCGGCGTGGGTCGGCAAAGGTCTTGGCGTCGGCTTCAATTTCTTTGACCATCAAGCGGCGCAGCGCCGAGGGGTTACCCACGATGTCTTCGAGCTTGGTTTGTTCGTCGCGCAGCTCTTTGAGCTCTTGCTCAATCTTGATGGCTTCCAAACGCGCCAGCTGACGCAGGCGAATTTCTAAGATGTCTTCAGCTTGTCGCTCGCTGAGTTTGAAGCGCTCCATCAGCGCCTGCTTGGGCTCGTCGCTCTGACGGATGATGGCAATCACCTCGTCAATGTTGAGCAACACCAACTGGCGGCCTTCCAAGATATGAATGCGGTCCAGCACTTTGTTCAGGCGGTGCTGCGAGCGTCTTAGAACAGTGGCCGAGCGGAATTCAATCCACTCGGTCAACATGTCACGCAAGGACTTAGGCACGGGTCGACCATCAATACCCACCATGGTGAGGTTGATGGACGACGAAGTTTCTAAGCTGGTGTGCGCCAGCAAAGTGGTGATGAGTTCTTGTTGCTCAATGGTGCGGGTCTTGGGCTCGAACACCAAACGTACAGGGGCGTCTTTGCTTGACTCATCGCGCACCACGTCCAACACGGCCAGCACAGTGGCTTTGAGTTGGGTTTGATCGGCGCTGAGCGCCTTCTTGCCTGTTTTGACCTTGGGGTTGGTGAGCTCTTCAATCTCTTCCAACACGCGTTGGCTGCTCACACCGGGTGGCAGTTCGTTGACCACCAATTGCCATTGGCCACGGGCCAAGTCTTCAATCACCCAACGTGCGCGCACTTTGAGCGAGCCACGGCCCGTGCGGTATGCATCGGCAATGTCAGATGCGCTGCTGATGATTTGGCCGCCACCGGGGTAATCGGGGCCGGGCAAGATTTGCAACAGCTCTTCATCGCTGAGTTTGGGCGACTTGATGAGTGCCACGCACGCATCAGCCACTTCGCGCAGGTTGTGGCTTGGAATTTCGGTGGCCATACCCACCGCAATGCCGCTTGCGCCGTTGAGCAAGGCAAACGGCAAACGGGCTGGCAATTGCTTGGGCTCTTCGGTGGAGCCGTCGTAGTTGGGTTGAAAGTCAACCGTGCCTTCGTCGATTTCATCCAAAAGCAGCGTGGTGATTTTGGCCAAGCGGGCTTCGGTGTAGCGCATGGCCGCTGCGCCGTCGCCGTCGCGTGAACCAAAGTTGCCTTGGCCGTCGATCAGCGGGTAGCGTTGCGCAAAGTCTTGTGCCATGCGCACGAGGGCTTCGTAGGCAGCGCTGTCGCCGTGGGGGTGGTAGCGGCCCAGCACGTCACCGACCACGCGGGCGCACTTGACGGGCTTGGCGCCCGTGTTGTTGTTGGGGCCGCTGAAGCCAAGGCCCATGCGAGACATGGAATACAAGATGCGGCGCTGCACCGGCTTTTGGCCATCGCACACGTCAGGCAAGGCGCGGCCTTTGACCACGCTGAGTGCGTATTCAAGGTAGGCGCGTTGGGCGTAGCGGCCCAAGCTTTGGTCGTCGTCGGCCTCGGGGGCAGCGGTCAACTCGGGGGTGAACAAATCGGTCATACGTCAATCTCAATCGAATCGCCATGCAGTTCCATCAACTCGCGGCGTGCGGCGGCTTCGCCTTTGCCCATGAGTTGCGTGATCAAACCTTCGGTGGTTGCAAAGTCCAGCAAGCCCAGTTGCACGGGCATGAGGCGACGGGTGTCGGGGTTGAGAGTGGTGTCCCACAGCTGCTCGGCGCTCATTTCGCCCAAGCCTTTGAAGCGGCTGATGCTCCACGAGCCTTCACGCACGCCGTCTTTGCGCAACTTGTCGAGGATGGATGTGAGTTCACCTTCGTCCAAGGCATACACCTTCGAGGCTGGCTTTTTGCCACGCGCAGGCGCGTCCACACGGAACAGCGGTGGGCGCGCCACAAACACATGGCCAGCTTCGATGAGCTTGGGGAAGTGACGGAAAAACAGCGTGAGCAGCAGCACTTGGATGTGCGAACCGTCCACGTCCGCATCCGACAAGATGCACACCTTGCCGTAGCGCAGGCCGCTCATGTCGGGGCTGTCGTTCGGGCCGTGTGGGTCAACGCCCACGGCCACCGAAATGTCGTGAATTTCGTTGTTGGCAAACAAGCGGTCGCGCTCGACTTCCCATGTGTTCAACACCTTGCCCCGCAAGGGCAGGATGGCTTGGTTTTCTCTGTTGCGGCCCATCTTGGCGCTACCGCCCGCAGAGTCGCCCTCGACCAAAAACACTTCGTTGTGCGCAATGTCTTTGCTTTCGCAGTCGGTCAGCTTGCCTGGCAACACCGCCACGCCCGAGCCTTTGCGCTTCTCGACTTTTTGGCCCGCTTTTTGGCGGGTTTGTGCCGCTTTGATGGCGAGTTCGGCCAGTTTTTTACCGTACTCCACATGCTCGTTGAGCCACAACTCCAGCGTAGGGCGCACATAGCTCGACACCAAACGCACGGCGTCACGTGAGTTCAAGCGCTCTTTAATTTGGCCTTGGAATTGTGGGTCGAGCACCTTGGCGCTCAACACATAGCTGGCACGCGCAAACACGTCTTCGGGCATGAGCTTGACGCCCTTGGGCAACAAGGCATGCAACTCGATGAAGCTTTTCACCGCGGTGAACAAGCCATCACGCAAGCCGCTGTCGTGGGTGCCACCTGCGCTGGTCGGAATCAGGTTGACATAGCTCTCGCGCACGGGGGCGCCGTCTTCGGTGAAGGCCACGGCCCATGCTGCGCCCTCGCCTTCGGCGAAGCTGTCGTGGTTGCTGTCGGCGTAACCATCGCCCTCAAACAAAGGAATGACGGGCTCGCCGTGCAAGGTCTGCATCAAGTAATCGCGCAGGCCGCCTTTGTAGAGCCAGTTTTGTGTTTCTTTGGTTTTCTCGTTGATGAGCGTCACGCTCACGCCGGGCATGAGCACGGCTTTGCTGCGCAGCAAATGCACCAGCTCGTTCATCGGCAAGGCCGACGACTCAAAGTATTTGGCATCCGGCCACACGCGCACCGACGTGCCCTGTTTGCGGTCGCCAGTGGCTTGCGGGCGCGTCACCAAGGGCTCAATCACATCGCCCCCTGAGAACACCAAACGGGCCACTTGACCTTCGCGGTGTGAGGTGGCTTCCATGCGTTTGGCCAAGGCGTTGGTCACGCTCACGCCCACGCCGTGCAAACCGCCCGAGAAGCTGTACGCGCCGCCCTTGCCCTTGTCGAACTTGCCGCCCGCATGCAAGCGGGTGAACACCAGCTCAATCACAGGCGCTTTTTCTTCGGGGTGCATGCCAAAGGGAATGCCGCGTCCGTCGTCATCGATGCTGATCGACGCGTCGGCGTGCAAGGTCACGCTGATTTTTTTACCGTAGCCCGCCAACGCTTCGTCTGCCGCGTTGTCGAGCACTTCTTGAATGATGTGCAACGGGTTGTCGGTGCGGGTGTACATGCCCGGACGCTGCTTGACGGGTTCGAGTCCTTTGAGGACGCGAATCGAGCCTTCGGAGTATTCGGGAGGGGTATTGGTTTGCTTGGTCGCCATGGGCGCGAATTGTAGACAGAACAAAACGCGCAACTGGATAAAACAACAGCCAAGTCACTTTGACTACTTTTCACCGACAGCGTGAGCCAGAGCGACACCTAGGGACTTGCAGGCTTGGTTAAAGTCGAGGGATGACTCAACACAACAAAACTTTACCCATGTGGCAAGTGCTGCTCTGCGGCGCCGCCATCGTGACTTTGTCGATGGGCGTGCGCCACGGCTTTGGCCTGTGGCTGCAACCCATCACGCAAGCGCAAAACTGGACGCGTGAAAACTTTGCCATGGCGATTGCCATTCAAAACTTGACGTGGGGCTTTGCAGGCATCTTCTCGGGCATGTTGGCCGACCGTTTTGGCGCATTTCGCGTGATCGTGACCTGCGCGGTGATGTACGCACTGGGCTTGACGGGCATGGCCTATTCAGACACCCCCGCCCTGTTCACCGCCACCGCAGGCGTGGTGATTGGCATTGCCCAAGCGGGCACCACTTACGCGGTCATTTATGGCGTGATTGGCCGCAACGTGAGCGCCGAAAAGCGTTCGTGGGCCATGGGCGTGGCCGCAGCAGCAGGCTCGTTTGGTCAGTTTTTGATGGTGCCCACCGAAGGCTTTTTGATCAGTACCTTGGGTTGGCAACAGGCCTTGGTCTGGCTGGGCTTGGCCACATTGATGATCATTCCCTTGGCTTATGGCTTGCGCGAGCCTGGGTTTGCGGGGGGCGCAACACCTCACCGTGACCAATCGATCTTGCATGCGCTGCGTGAGGCCTTTGCCTACCGCAGCTTTCAGTTGCTGATGGCGGGCTACTTTGTGTGCGGCTTTCAGGTGGTGTTCATCGGCGTGCACATGCCCAGCTATTTGAAAGACCACGGCTTGTCGCCTGAAGTGGCCAGCATTGCTTTGGCGTTGATTGGTTTGTTCAATGTGTTTGGCACGTACATCGCGGGCAGTTTGGGCCAACGCTTGGCTAAGCGCAAAATTTTGGCGTTCATTTACTTTTCGCGATCGGTGGCGATCACTGTGTTTTTGCTGGTGCCACTCACGCCTTGGAGCGTGTACATCTTCTCCGCCGTGATGGGCTTGCTGTGGCTCTCCACCGTGCCCCCGACCAATGCGGTGGTGGCACAAATTTTTGGCGTGGCGCATTTGTCAATGCTGGGCGGCTTTGTGTTCTTCAGCCACCAAATTGGCAGCTTCATGGGGGTGTGGTTGGGTGGGTACTTGTATGACAAAACAGGCAGCTACGACGTGGTTTGGTACATCTCGATTGCGCTGGGCGTCTTTGCAGCACTCGTCAATCTGCCCGTGCGTGAAAACGCCATTGCACGCGGCCACGCAGCGGTTGCAGCATGAGCTTCATGGCGCAGCACCCCATTTGGCGGCACGTGTTGGCGGGCTTGGCCTGCACACTGGTGCTGCTGGGGGTGCTGTCGCTGTATTTACAGCCTGATTTTTTGCTGACCTTGGCCAACCAAATGTGGGGGTGTTTCTGACATGACAACCATCATCATCACCGGGGCTTCTGACGGAATTGGCGCCGAAATCGCGCAGCAGTTGGCCCAACAATGGGGCCCTGCCGTGAATCTGGTGCTGGCCGCACGTCGGATCGAAAAGCTGCGCGAAATCGAGGCGTTCTGCCAAGCCCATGGCGCACACACCTTGCTGGTACCCACCGATGTGTCCAACAAAGTGCAGTGCAAGCAGCTCATTGATGAAACCGTGCGCTGCTTTGGTGGCATCGACACCTTGATCAACAACGCAGGTATCTCGGCCCATGCCGTGCTCGACGAGGTGCGCTTTGATGACCTCGCTTGGTACGAGAACGTGATGCGCATCAACCTGTGGGGCAGTGTGTGGTGCACGCACGCGGCCTTGCCTTTCCTCAAGCAAAGCCGCGGTCGTGTGGTGGCGGTGTCGTCGCTGGCTGGATTGGTGGGGGTGCCTGGGCGCACAGCCTACAGCGCCAGCAAATTTGCCATGACAGGTTTTTTTGAAGCCCTGCGCACCGAGGTTCAAGCAGCGGGCGTCAGCGTGACGACCGCCTACCCCGGCGTGGTGGACACCCAAATTCGCCACAACGGGTTCAACGCCCAAGGCCAAAAAGCGGGCGTGAGCGGACTCAAAGAAGACAAGGCCATGCCCGTGGCCACGTGTGCGGCGCTGATCATTGAGGGCATGCAAAAACGCCAACGCGACGTGGTGATGACGGCACAAGGCAAACTCAGCCGTTGGCTCAAGCTGATCACCCCCAAATTGCTGGACCGCATGGTGTGGTCCGCACTCAACCGATAAGCCACATGACCATTCCCGCTCTTCTTCATGGCAACGAAGCGCCCTCTGCGTGGGTACAGCGCTGGTCGCACCTTGTACCAGCGCACGCCACCGTGTTGGACATCGCGTGTGGCCATGGTCGCCACATGCGGCATTTCGCTAAATTGGGCCATGACGTGGTCGGCGTGGACCGCAACGCAGAAGCCATCACGGCGGTGGCTGGATTGGGCGAAACTTGGTGTGCCGACATTGAAAACGGGCCTTGGCCGTTGTCAGGTCGCACGTTTGGTGCAGTCGTGGTGACCCACTATTTGTGGCGCCCCTTGTGGCCCGACATCCTCGCCAGCTTGGACGCAGGCGGTGTGTTGTTGTACGAAACCTTTGCGGCGGGCAACGAAACCGTGGGCAAGCCCTCTCGGCCTGACTTTTTGCTGCAGCCCGGCGAGCTGTTGAACGTGTGCAAAGACCTGCGCGTGGTGGCCTTTGAAGAAGGTTTTCTGACTGCGCCAGATCGTTTTGTCCAACGCATCGTGGCTGTGAAGCCTGTCAACGAGACGACCCGACCTGCGCGTTACTCCTTATGAACGGGCAAGCTCTCGGCAAAACCCGTTGAAGCACTGGCTAGAATGACCCTTTTACCCCGACCGAACTTGCGGACATGACACCTATCACCGGCAGCATCGTGGCACTGGCCACCCCCATGCACACAGACGGCAGCGTTGACTACCCCACTCTGCGCAAACTCATCGACTGGCACATTGCAGAAGGCACCGATTGCATCGGCGTCGTGGGCACGACCGGCGAGTCGCCCACCGTGAATGTGGAAGAACACTGCGAAATCATCCGCGTGTCGGTCGAACAAGCCGCCAAACACACCGAACGTCATGTCCCCATCATGGCGGGCTGCGGCGCCAACTCAACAGCCGAAGCGATTGAGCTGGCTAAGTTTGCTAAAAAAGTAGGCGCACATTGCCAATTGCAAGTGGTGCCCTACTACAACAAGCCCACCCAAGAAGGTCAGTACCAACACTTCAAAGCCATTGCAGAAGCCGTGGATTTGCCCGTCATTTTGTACAACGTCCCCGGTCGCAGCGTGGCCGATATGGCGCACGACACGGTGTTGCGTTTGGCCCAAGTGCCAGGCATCGTTGGCATGAAAGAAGCCACCGGCAACATCGAACGTGCTCAGTGGCTGATTCGCGATGTGCCCAAAGGCTTTGCGGTTTATTCGGGTGACGATCCCACGGCTGTGGCGTTGATGCTCTGTGGCGGCCAAGGCAATATCAGCGTCACCGCCAACGTGGCGCCGCGCTTGATGCACGAGTTGTGCGTGGCCGCAATGGCTGGCGACGTCAAACGTGCCATGGAGATTCAGTTCAAGCTGATGCCTGTGCACAAGCACCTGTTTGTGGAAGCCAACCCAATTCCCGTGAAATGGGCGATGACACGCATGGGCCTGTGCGGCCCCACCTTGCGTTTGCCCATGACCGAACTCACCCCATCTAACGAACCCGTGGTTGAAGGCGCTCTGCGCGCTGCTGGTTTGATTTGACACACACAAAGGCTTTCGCTGTGACGCTTATCTCTTCTTTGACGCGTACTGGCGTCATCTGGTTGGCCTTGGGTTTGTTGAGCGCATGCAGCTCACTGATGGACACCGACAAGGTGAACTACAAATCCGACGGCACGGCCAAAATCGTGCCGCTGGACATCCCACCGGACTTGACACAACTGGCCCGCGACACGCGTTATACCGTCCCCGGCGGCTCGGTCCTGGCCAGCAACATGTCCGCACCTCAAGCTGCGGCATTGCCGACCACCGCGGTCAAACAAATCAACGATGTGAGTTTGGAGCGTGATGGCCGCCAGCGCTGGCTCGTGGTCAACCGCCCAGCAGAAGCGGTGTGGCCGATTGCACAAGCATTTTGGAAAGAAAACGGTTTCACCTACACCGTCGAGCAAGAACAACTGGGCTTGCTGGAAACTGAGTGGGCTGAAAACCGCGCCAAGATTCCACAAGACTTCATCCGACGCACCTTGGGCAAAGTTTTCAACGGGCTGTACTCGTCGGGTACGCGCGACAAATTTCGCACACGCTTAGAGCGCAACAACGCGGGTGGCGTTGAAATTTATGTGACCCACCGCGGCATGAGCGAAGAGTACACCGACGCCTCGAAAACACGCACCATGTGGCAAGCCACCCCCAGCGATCCCGAACTGGAAGCTGAGTTTTTGAGCCGCTTGATGGTCAAGCTGGGTGTTTCTGCAGAGCAAACCAAATCGATCTTGGCCAGCAAAACAACCACAACGGCCTCCATGGCGATCGTCAACAGCGGTGGCACCAGCACATTGACCTTGCCCGATTCGTTTGACGTGGCATGGCGTCGTGTGGGCTTGGCACTGGACCGCACAGGCTTCACCGTAGAAGACCGCGACCGCGCCAAAGGCATTTACTTTGTGCGTTACGTGGATACGGCGGAAAAAGAGGAAAAAGGCTTCCTCACCAAGTTGTTCAGTGCCTCGACGCCTGAAGCGGGTCCGGTGAAATATCAGATTCGCGTCGCATCCAATCAGGCACAAACTCAGGTGACCGTTCACACCGCCACAGGTGAAACCACGGGCAATGCGCCCATTGCGGCACGCATCCTGAAATTGTTGTCTGACGATCTGCGCTGAGCACCTAGCTCAGATGACCCCGCGTCATGCTGCGCTTTAAAAGCCTGGGCAGCGGCAGCTCAGGCAATGCCACCTTGGTCGAGGCCAAGAGTGGCGCTCAGACCACCCGCTTATTGATTGACTGCGGCCTGCGCCTGCGTGATCTAGAGACGCGCCTTGAAGAGGCAGGCACGCGGATTGAAGCCTTAGATGCCATCTTCATCACCCACGAGCACGGCGATCACATTGGCTGTGCGCGCAGCTTGGTCAAACGTCACAACACCCCCATCTGGATGAGCCGAGGCACTTGGCTGGCAATTCAAGACCCACACTGGCTGCCCTTGCAGACGTGGGTCAAAGAAGTACGTGATGGACAAACCTTGGTATGCGGGGAATTGCAAATTTCGCCCTTCACCGTGCCCCACGATGCCCGCGAGCCTTTGCAGTTGCGGTGCACCAATGGTGATCGTCAATTGGGCGTGGTCACCGATTTGGGGCACGTGACACCGCATGTGGTCGCGGCCTTACAAGGCTGTCATGCGTTATTGCTCGAAAGCAACCACGACCCCGACATGCTCCAGCGATCAAGCTACCCCAACTTTCTCAAACAGCGCGTGGGCGGCGCGTGGGGGCATTTGGCCAACCATGCAGCCGCAGACTTGCTCCAACAAATCAAACACAGCGCCCTCAACCACGTACTCGCCGCCCACCTGAGTGAGCGCAACAACACACCAGAACTGGCCCGTGCCTGTTTGTCTGAGGTCATGGGTTGTATGCCACTAGACATTGATGTGGCAAATCCCATTGGTGGCAGCGGATGGATTGACGTTTGATTTTCAATCGCCCATGAAAAAAGCCACCCGAGGGTGGCTTTTGCATTCATCCGAAGACGAATTACTTGCTGGCGGCTTCAGCAGCAGGAGCGGCAGCAGATGCGTCAGCAGCAGGAGCCGAAGCTTCAGCAGCAGGAGCAGCAACTGGAGCAGCAGGAGCGGCTTCAACAGCAGGGGCTTCTTTTTTACCGCAAGCAACGAGAGCAGCAGCAGCCAGGAGGGTCGCCAACAGGAGCGATTTTTTCATGTCAATTTTCCTTAAAGGGAGGGGGATAAAACAATTTTCGAAAATTGCCATGGCTTTCACCATGACCGAGCTGATGGACTCGAGCCCTTCTAACTCAGCCTTCAATTATAGGGGTAAATCCTGAGCTGGTGCAGAAAGCGCGTCAGCTCTGCGTCATCTTGGGGCATCCTGCGCATTCGCGTGCAGCCAGCCATCGTCGCACCAGTCATTGAGCAAAGACAAAGCATCGGCACTGGCGGTCGCGAGCGATGCTTCGTTCAAACAACGTTCGTCCGCTAATTTACGCATCAATGTGGCATCTTTGCCTGCAGCGCGCCAACTTTCACCATTGAGAAAAATATGATGACTGTCGTACATCATGCGGCTTCGTCTGTCTAAATGCACAGTTTTGAGCTTTTTTGGCGGCAAACCTGCCTCGAACCACACATTGGCTTTGGGCTCGGTCAGGAACTCGCCCAAGGCACGGGGCAACGCCAGCGGATCGTTGACCGCGCGTTGCAGCGCTGATTTGGCAAAGTCGACCAAACCTTCTGGAATGGCCGCAGGCTTGGTCACCCCGGCTTGATCGGCGTCTTTGTAAAGTTCACAACCGACGGCATCTTCAGCCTCTTCGCTCACTCGGATCAGCAGCTCACGCGCTAAGCCACCCATTTGTGGCGTTCTGAAACCGACCGAATAGGTCATGCATTCCCCGACTGCCACGCCATCGTGGGCGTAGCGCGGTGGCAAATACAACATGTCGCCAGGGTTGAGCACCCATTCTTGTTCTGGCTTGAAATTGGCCAAAATCTTCAGGGGCATGTCGGGCACCAAAGACAAGTCTTTTTGGCGACCAATGCGCCAACGACGCTGACCATGCGCTTGCAACAAAAAGACGTCGTAGCTGTCAAAGTGTGGCCCCACGCCGCCGCCGTCGGTGGCGTAACTGATCATCACGTCATCCAAACGGGCATCAGGCACAAACCGAAATTGCTGCATCAACGCGGCCACACGGTCATCGTGCAGATCCACGCCTTGCACCAACAAAGTCCAATCGCGCTCGGTGAGCTTGGGAATGGCTCGGCGCTTGAACGGACCGCGCTGCATGTCCCATGCGCGTTGCCCATCGTTGTCACCGATCACCAAGCGTGATTCAACCTCCGCGTGTTCTGCCAAGTCAAACAACTCGGGACGGCTCAACAAAGCCTTGAATTCGGGAAAAGCTTGGCGCACCAGCAACGGCTTGCGTTGCCAATAGGTGTTCATGAACTCGGTTGGGCTGATGCCACCAAGAAGAGTTAGGGGTTTGTTCACATTCATCGTGCGACAATTTTGCCCTATGGAAATTACCCAACACTGCGTGGTCGGCTTAACTTGGACCTTGAAAGACACCTTAGGCGAGGTGCTCGACGAATTAGACGAACCGATTGAGTTCTTGCTCGGCGGGGATGACTTGCTGCAAAAAATCGAAGAAGCCCTGCACGGTCATGACGTGGGCGCACAAATCGACCTGCATCTCGAACCCGAAGAAGCGTTTGGCGATTACGACGAAAACTTGGTTTTCTTGGAAGCGCGTTCGCGCTTTCCTAAAGAATTAGAAGAAGGCCACACGGTCGAAGGGCATGCCTTGCCTGAAGGCTGCAACCCCGACGCACCGCAAGACTTGCTCTACACGGTGACCGACCTCTATCCCGAGCATGTGGTGTTAGATGGCAACCACCCGCTAGCCGGCATCGCGATTCGCATTCACCTTCAGGTGGCCTCGTTACGCGAAGCCACGCAAGAAGAGCAAGAACGCGGCAGCATGGGCACATGGGTTTTTCAAAATCGAACCCCAAGCGCCAGGTGGCGGCTTGCTGCACTGAGTTACTTTTTACCCGTGGAGCCGTAACCGCCCTCACCGCGCTCACTGGCGGCGGCAAACTCATTCACCACATTGAATTGCGCTTGCACCACAGGCACGATGACGAGTTGCGCCAAACGCTCCATAGGTTCTAGCGTGAACGCCACGGTGCTGCGGTTCCAAGCGCTGACCATCAATTGGCCTTGGTAATCGCTGTCGATCAAGCCCACCAAGTTGCCCAACACGATGCCGTGTTTGTGGCCCAAACCAGAACGCGGCAAGATGAGTGCGGCATAAGCGGGATCAGCCAAATGAATGGCAATGCCCGTGGGCACCAGCTGCCATGCATTGGGTTCCAGCGTGATGGGCGCGTCTAAGCACGCACGCAAATCCAAGCCAGCGCTACCGGGCGTGGCGTACTGCGGCAGATGCTCTGCCATGCGGGGGTCGAGAATTTTGACGTCGAGTTTCATGATGACTTGAGTGAACAGAATGTTGAGAATTTAAAAAGCGACCAGTCGCCAATATGCCGCAGGGATTCGCCAGCGTTACGCAGATGTCAAACGATGCGCGATCTCAGCCACCAACTGACGCGCGAGCGTGAGCTTGTTGGCATGCGGTAACTCTTTTGCGCCTTGCGCGTCTACCAAGAGCAAGGCGTTGTCGTCTAAACCAAAAGTGGCGGGGCCAATATTGCCCACTAGCAGCGGCACACCTTTGCGTTCACGTTTGGCGGTGGCGTGTTGGAGCAAATCATGGCTCTCAGCCGCAAAACCTACGCAATACAAATCACCATTTTTGGCACGGGCAGATTGCGCCACGCCCGCCAGGATGTCTGGGTTTTCCACAAAATTCAGTTGTGGCAACTGCCCTGAGCCGTCTTTTTTAATCTTCTGCCCCGCCACATCAGCAACGCGCCAATCCGCCACAGCGGCGGTCGCCACGAACACAGAAGCGGCATCGACATGCGTCGCCACTGCGGCTTGCATATCCAAGGCAGAGCGCACATCCACACGCCATACGCCACGCGGCGTAGGCAAATGCACGGGACCAGCCACCAACGTCACCTCCGCGCCCGCTTCACGCGCAGCACGGGCGATGGAAAAGCCCATCTTGCCGCTGGACAAATTGGTGATGCCACGCACGGGGTCCATCGCCTCATACGTCGGGCCTGCCGTGACGAGCAGATGCTGGCCAGCCAAAACTTTGGGCTGGAAGAACGCAATCAGGTCTTCCACAATTTCTTCTGGCTCCAGCATGCGACCGTCGCCCGTTTCGCCACACGCTTGTTCGCCCTGCCCCACGTCCAGCACATGTGCGCCATCCGCGACGAGCTGGGACATATTGCGCTGGGTCGCGGGGTGCTGCCACATCTCGCGGTTCATTGCGGGCGCCAAAATCAAAGGCACCCGTTCGATCGGGCGGGCCAAACACATGAGACTGAGCAAATCGTCCGCACGACCATGCAGCAGTTTGGCCATGAAGTCGGCACTGGCTGGGGCGACCAGAATGGCATCGGCCTCACGGCTTAAATTGATGTGCGCCATGTTGTTGGGCTCGCGTGCATCCCACTGCGAAACATACACAGCGCGGTTCGACAAGGCTTGCAGCGTGACAGGGGTGATGAACTGGGCGGCGGCCTCGGTCATGACCACTTGAACCGTGGCCCCGGCTTTGACCAAAGCACGGCACAGCTCGGCCGCTTTATAGCAGGCGATGCCCCCGCTCAAACCCAAAACAATGTGCTTATTTGACAGATCAGACATGGCTCGCAATGTAGCAGAGCGCCTATAATTTCGATTTCCACCTACCGGGAGATCAGACTCCCGATCTGGCATGACCCAATTTGTATTCGTCACTGGCGGTGTTGTCTCTTCCCTTGGTAAGGGAATTGCAGCCGCCTCACTCGCCGCCATCCTCGAATCGCGCGGCCTCAAAGTCACCCTCATCAAGCTGGACCCCTACATCAACGTAGACCCAGGCACCATGTCGCCGTTCCAGCACGGCGAGGTGTTCGTCACCGAAGACGGCGCAGAAACCGACCTCGATTTGGGCCACTACGAGCGCTTCATCACGACGCGCATGAAAAAGGCCAACAACTTCACCACAGGCCAGATTTACCAAAGCGTGCTCGACAAAGAGCGTCGCGGTGACTACTTAGGCAAAACGGTGCAAGTCATCCCACACATCACCAACGAAATTCAAGAGTTCGTGAAACGTGGTGCAGCCTATGGCACCCCTGAAGCGGTGGATGTGGCCATCGTTGAAATCGGTGGCACCGTGGGCGACATCGAGTCCCTGCCCTTCCTCGAAGCAGCTCGCCAAATGAGCTTGAAACTCGGCCCACACAACACCGCGTTTGTGCACCTGAGCTATGTGCCTTGGATTGCCGCCGCTGGCGAACTCAAAACCAAGCCCACCCAACACACCGCCCAAAAGCTGCGCGAAATCGGCATCCAAGCCGACGCCCTGCTGTGCCGTGCTGACCGTCCAATTCCTGAAGAAGAGCGCCAAAAAATCAGCCTCTTCTCCAACGTGCCTGAGTGGGGCGTCATCTCCATGTGGGACGTGGACACCATCTACAAAGTGCCACGCATGTTGCACGAGCAAGGTCTGGACCGCTTGGTGTGCGAGAAGTTGCGCATCAACGCGCAACCGGCCAACTTGCAACGCTGGGACGATTTGGTCCACGAAGTGGCCAACCCGAAAGAAGAAGTCACCATCGCCATGGTGGGCAAGTACGTCGACCTGTCGGACAGCTACAAGTCACTCAACGAAGCACTGCGCCACGCCGGCATGAAGAACCATGCACGCGTGAAGATTGAGTACATCGACTCTGAATTCATCACGCCTGAGAACGTCAACCAGCTCGACAAATTTGATGCGGTCTTGGTGCCTGGCGGCTTTGGCATTCGCGGCGTGGAAGGCAAGATTTCGTCTGCCCAATTCGCCCGTGAAAACAAAGTGCCTTACCTCGGCATCTGTCTCGGTATGCAAGTGGCCACCATCGAATACGCCCGCCACATGGCGGGCCTCACAGACGCCAACAGCACCGAGTTTGTGCCCGATGGCCCTAACCCCGTGATCGCCCTCATCAACGAGTGGAAAGATGCGGATGGCAGCATCCAAACACGCACGGCCAGCTCCAACCTCGGCGGCACCATGCGCTTGGGAGCGCAAAGCTCAGACGTGGCGCCCGGCACCTTGGCTCACAAGATTTACGGCGATGTAGTGACCGAGCGTCACCGCCACCGCTACGAAGCCAACGTGAACTACCTCGACACGCTGCGCAAAGCAGGCTTGGTGATTTCGGCTTTGACCCAGCGCGAGCAATTGACCGAGATCGTTGAATTGCCACAAACTGTCCACCCTTGGTACATGGGCGTTCAATTCCACCCCGAGTTCAAATCCACCCCATGGGATGGCCATCCGTTGTTTAACGCCTTCGTCAAAGCGGCGTTGGATCACAAAGCCTCGGCCAAAGCCTAACTTTCACAACACAGGACACCCCATGAAACTTTGCGGATTTGACGTTGGCCTGAACCAACCTTTCTTTTTGATCGCAGGCACTTGCTCGATCGAAGGCTTGGAAATGTCCATTGACGTGGCCGGCCAGCTCAAAGAAATCTGCACGAGCTTGGGCATCCCGTTGATCTACAAAGGTTCATTCGACAAAGCCAACCGCTCGTCTGGTAACACCAAACGCGGTGTGGGCATGGATGCAGGTTTGAAGATCCTCGACGAAGTGCGCCGCCAATTGCATTTACCCATCCTCACCGATGTGCATGACGATTCGCAAGTCAAAACTGTGGCCAGCGTGGTCGATGTGTTGCAAACCCCCGCCTTCTTGTGCCGCCAAACCGACTTCATCCGTGCCGTGGCGCAATCGGGTAAGCCGGTGAACATCAAGAAGGGCCAATTCTTGGCCCCTTGGGACATGAAGAACGTCATCGACAAAGCCCGCGACGCTGCACGCGAAGCCGGCCTGCCCGAAAACAACTTCTTGGCCTGCGAACGCGGCGTGAGCTTTGGCTACAACAACCTCGTGGCCGACATGACCAGCTTGGCTGAAATGCGCAAGTCCGGCGCGCCCGTGGTGTTTGATGTGACCCATTCGGTACAAAAACCTGGCGGTCAAGGCACCAGCAGTGGTGGCGCCCGCGAAATGGTGCCCGTGTTGGCCCGCGCCGGTGTGGCGGCAGGTGTTGCTGGCTTGTTCATGGAAACACACCCTTGCCCCTCAGAGGCTTGGTCTGATGGCCCGAACGCGGTGCCCTTGGGCAAGATGAAGGCTTTGCTAGAAACCTTGGTGCAGCTCGACGCCGTGACCAAGAAGAACCCCTTTCTCGAAAACGACTTCGGCGCTTAACGCGCATCCACAAGGAAGCACCATGCCATCGGGTTACATCATCGCCAACGTTCGCGTCACCAACCCCGAGCAGTACGAGGAGTACCGCAAGTGGTCGACCGCTGCGTTCAAAGCGCATGACGCAGAACCCTGCGTGCGCGGCGGACAGGTGGAAGTACTCGAAGGCGATTGGGTTCCTGAGCGTGTGGTGGTTTTGAAGTTCAAGAGCTTTGAAGCTGCCAAGGCCTTTTACCACTCCCCCGAATACGGCAAAGCACGTGCTGCCCGCGAAGGCGCGGCCATCATGCGCTTGATTGCCGTTGAAGGTGTTTGATTTTTAAACTTGAAACTAGGAAGAAAAATGAGCGCAATCGTTGATATCGTCGCCCGCGAAATTTTGGACAGCCGCGGCAACCCCACCGTCGAATGTGATGTGTTGCTGGAATCCGGCACCATGGGCCGTGCCGCTGTGCCATCTGGCGCCTCCACGGGCAGCCGCGAAGCCATTGAGCTGCGCGACGGTGACAAGAGCCGCTACCTCGGCAAAGGCGTGTTGAAAGCGGTTGAGCACATCAACACCGAAATTTCCGAAGCCGTGTTGGGCTTGGACGCTTCTGAGCAAGCCTTCCTCGACAAAACCTTGATCGACCTCGACGGCACCGACAACAAGAGCCGCCTGGGCGCCAACGCTTTGTTGGCCGTGTCGATGGCTGTAGCACGTGCTGCGGCTGAAGAGTCTGGCTTGCCTTTGTACCGTTACTTCGGTGGCATGAATGGCAACCAATTGCCTGTGCCCATGATGAACGTCATCAACGGCGGCGCACACGCCAACAACAACTTGGACCTGCAAGAGTTCATGATCATCCCCGTGGGCGCCCCCTCGTTCCGCGAAGCTGTGCGTTACGGTGCTGAAGTGTTCCACGCCTTGAAGAAAATCATCCACGACAAAGGCATGAGCATTGCTGTGGGCGACGAAGGTGGCTTTGCCCCTAACGTCACCAGCCACGAAGCCGCGATCCAAATGATCTTGGACGCGATTGCCGCTGCGGGCTACACCGCCGGTGAGCAAATCGCTATCGGTTTGGACTGCGCGGCCAGCGAGTTCTACAAAGACGGCAAGTACCACTTGTCTGGCGAAGGCTTGCAATTGACAGCCCAACAGTGGACCGACATGCTCGCCACCTGGTGCGACAAGTACCCCATCATCAGCATCGAAGACGGCATGGCCGAAAACGACTGGGACGGCTGGAAAGTGTTGACCGACCGCTTGGCCAAGAAAGTGCAAATCGTGGGTGACGACTTGTTCGTGACCAACACCAAGATTTTCAAAGAAGGCATTGACAAAGGCATCGCCAATTCGATCCTCATCAAGATCAACCAAATCGGCACCTTGACCGAAACGTTCGAAGCCATCGAGATGGCCAAGCGTGCAGGCTACACCGCCGTGATCAGCCACCGTTCGGGCGAAACCGAAGACAGCACCATTGCCGACATCGCTGTGGGCTTGAACGCGGGTCAAATCAAAACCGGTTCGATGAGCCGTTCTGACCGCATGGCCAAGTACAACCAACTCTTGCGCATCGAAGAAGACTTGGGCGACGTGGCGGTGTACCCAGGCCGCGCTGCGTTTTACAACCTGCGTTAAGTCCCACCTGTGCTGCGACCTCTCCACTTGATTTTGTTGGCCTTGCTGCTCGTGCTGCAAGGCCAGCTGTGGCTGGGTCGCGGCAGTGTGCCCGACGTGATGCGCTTGCGCCAAGTTCTCAAAGACCAAAAGCAACAAAATGCGGCATCGCGTTTGGCCAACGACCGCCTGAGCGCCGAACTCCATGATTTGAAAGACGGGCTGGAAATGGTCGAAGAGCGTGCGCGCTCTGAAATTGGCATGGTCAAGCCGAACGAAATTTTCGTGCAAATCGCACGCTAACCCCATGCGTATCGCCATCCTTGGCGCGCCCCAGACGGGCAAATCGCAGCTCACACACGCCTTCAGTGCCTATTTCACAGCACGGCAGATTGACTTGCCCGTGATCGACGCCCCATCCCCCGAACAGCTCGCCCCCGACGACATTGTGTTGCTCTGTGGGCTTGACCTGACGCCAGCGGCGTCTGTGGCACAAGACCGAACTGATCAAGCGCTGCGACAAATCCTCGCGCATCAACACACCGCATTTCAAGTGGTCTATGGCCAAGGGGCTGAACGCTTCACGCATGCGCTGTATGCCGCAGCGCTACGCGCACAGGCCATGGGTTTAGACGCCTTGGCTGCACATATGCGGCAACCTGAACCGATACGTTGGACGGGCGTTTGCGAAAACTGCGCGGACGCAGACTGCGAACACCGGCTGTTCAGCCAGCTGCTCGCAAAAAAATAACTTATTGCAGCGACGTCGGCGCAGGCGGTTGCTGCACGGGGGGTGCAAAGATGTGTGCCGCGTCGACCGGGTCGTAACGGTATTGCTGGCCACAGAAATCGCAGCCCACTTCAATCTCGCCCCGCTCAGCCAAGATGCTTTCCGCCTCATCGGCGCCCAAGCTGCGAATCATGTTGCTCACGCGTTCACGGCTGCAAGAGCAGGCAAAACTTGGCGTCAAGGGTTCGAAGCGCACCAAGGTCTCTTCCCAAAACAGGCGACGCAAGATGGTGTCGGCATCCAAGGTCAGCAACTCTTCGGGCGTCAAGGTGCCGGCCAAGATGGCGATGCGGTTGTAGTCTTCGTTGCGACCGATTTCGTCTTCGTCTTCCATGCTGGCCTTGGCCGCCAAATTGCCTTCCCCTTTGATGGGCAAGCGCTGAATCAGCAAACCAGCCGCGGTGGTGTCGTTGGCGGCCAGCACCAAGGTGGTGTCGAGTTGCTCGCTTTGCAGCATGTAGTGCTGCAGCACGTCGCTGAACTTGCTCAGCTTGTTGCGTTGGTCGTCAAACAAAGGCACCACGCCTTGGTAAGGCTGCTGGCCCGGCATTTTGGTTTGCGGGTCCAGCGTGATGGCGCAACGACCTTCGTTGTTCACGTTGACCATCTCAGGCAAAGTGCTCGCCTCACCCAAAGTGCCCACCACCTTGGCGGTTGCACGCAGGCTCAAGTTAGGTTGCACCTCGACCACGGCCAACTTGAGTGGTCCATCGCCAAAAATCTGCATGACCAAGGCGCCGTTGAACTTGATGTTGGACTGCATCAGCACGGCCGCAGCCGTCATCTCACCCAGCAGATGACGCACAGGTTCGGGGTAAGCGCCCGTCTCCCCATTCGCCTCACGGCGCTTCAACACCTCTTGCCACACGTCGGTCAGCTGCACCAACATGCCGCGCACGGGCAAACCATCAAACAGAAATTTATGCAATTCAGACATCAAGCAATCTTCTTCAAACCCGCTTTAAAGCGGTGAGCGTTTTCAACATAGTGCTGCGCGCTGCGGCGCAGACCTTCAATTTGTTCGGGGGTGAGTTGGCGCACCACCTTGGCAGGGCTGCCCAAAATCATGGAGCCATCGGGGAATTCTTTGCCCTCGGTCACCAAAGAGCCCGCACCCACCAAACAGTTTTTACCAATTTTCGCCCCATTCAGCACGATGGCGCCAATGCCAATGAGGGATTCATCACCCACGGTACACCCGTGCAACTGCACCATGTGCCCCACGGTCACGTGTTTGCCCAGCGTCAAGGGCATGCCCACATCGGCATGCAACACGCTGCCATCTTGGACATTGGTGCCTTCACCAATGGTGATCTTGGCCGAGTCGCCGCGCAAGACGCTGCAAAACCACACGCTGCTGTCAGCCGCCATCTCCACTTCGCCCATCACTTGGGCGCTGTCGGCCACCCAAGCAGACTCAGCAATTTGAGGGGTGTGCACATCGAGTTGGTAAACGGCCATGAAAGTCTCCTGTGTGGTTTTGAAATTTTTACAATTGTAGGTATGCAGCATCGTTCCCACGCCCTCACCGCCCTTTGCATTTGCAACCCACACGACAAAGTACAAGCGGTGCAAGCACTGTGGCAACAGCACAGCACATGGACGCTATCTGTTCACACACGGCCCGAGACCCGCGCCACAGACACCTTGCCTGGTCGCCCTGAACGGCCTCGGCTGATTCCTGCACAACAGGTCCCGACCCGAAAACCGTTTACCCCCGAAGGCTTGGCGGCCTTGTTACATGCGGTGTGTCACATTGAATTCAATGCCATCAACTTGGCGCTCGACGCCGTTTGGCGTTTCAACGACATGCCCGAGCCCTATTACATCGACTGGCTAAGGGTCGCGTTTGAAGAATCACAGCACTTTGAATTGCTACACACGCATCTGCAAAGCTTGGGCTACCAATACGGCGACTTCGACGCGCATGACGGTCTGTGGCAAATGTGCGAAAAAACAGCAGACGATGTGCTCGCACGCATGGCGCTGGTGCCGCGCACGCTTGAAGCGCGTGGGCTGGATGCCACGCCCCTCATTCAAGACAAACTGCGCAAAGCAGCCAGCCCTGCCGCCATTCGGGCTGTGGAGATTTTGGACATCATCTTGCGCGACGAAGTGGGCCATGTCGCCATTGGCAACCACTGGTACCACTGGTTGTGCGAGCAACGCGATCTCGACCCCGTGACGCTGTATGGCAACTTGGTTCAGCGCTACGACGCACCCAAGCTCAAACCACCCTTCAACACGTTAGCCCGCAAAAAAGCAGGCTTTACCGACCTCGAACTGGCGTACTTACTGGGTTAAACCCACCACACACACACAAACCATGCTGAAACGGTCCACCGCTCATCCACGTGGGTGGTGTGACGCGTGCAAGGACTTCAGACGCTCACGCGCAATGTGCGTATAAATCGTAGTGGTGGAAATATCGGCATGCCCCAACAGCATTTGCACAGCCCGCAAATCGGCGCCATGGTTGAGCAAATGCGTCGCAAAGGCGTGGCGCAAGGTGTGCGGAGAAATGGACTGCTGAATACCGGCTTTGAGCGCATAGCGCTTGATCAGCTGCCAAAACATAGCGCGGGTCATGGCCTCACCGGCATGGGCCCCGCGCGAAGTGACAAACAAAGCGTCGGTTTGATGACCGGCCAGCAAAGCGGGGCGTCCTTGCGCCAAGTACCGCTGCAACCCGTCCCGCGCCACTTCACCAAACGGCACCAATCGCTCTTTGCTGCCCTTGCCCATGATGCGCAACACACCATCGTTCAAGCTGACATGCAAAGTTTTGAGCCCCACCAACTCGCTCACACGCAGGCCGCTGGCATAGAGCAGTTCCAGCATGGCACGGTCACGCTGGCCCAAAGGGCTGGTCGCATCGGGCGCAGTCAAGAGCCGCTCAACCTGCAACTCGGTCATGGTTTTGGGCGAGCGCATGGGCTGTTTGGCGGTCAAGAGTTTCAGCGTCGGGTCTGCGACCAGCAAACGCTCCCGCAAAGCCCAGCGATAGAACCGCTTGAACACCGTCAAGCGACGGTTGGCACTGGTGGCTTTGGTTTCGGCATGACGCTCAGCAAAGTACTGCTGCAAATCCAACTCTCGGGCAGCCAAGAGCGAGGTATTTTGGGTGTGAAGCCACGCCGACAGCAAATTCAAATCACGACGGTAGGCGGCCAAGGTGTTGGTCGCCAAACCGTTTTCTAGCCAAAGTGCATCGACAAAGGTATCGATGTTGGCATCAGGCGCTTGCGCCTGCGCCGTCTCAACAACTGCCAAAGAGCGCTCAATCCAAAGTCAGCTTTTGCTCAGTCACCACGCGTTTGTAGACCTCAAATTCAGCTTTGATTTGGGCTGCAAATTGCTCCGGCGTGTTGGCCACGATCAAAGAGCCCGTGTCTTCAATGCGTTTGCGCACAGCAGGATCTTCCAATGCTTTGCGCACGCCCGCATTGATTTTGTCGACGATCTCTTTAGGCATGCCCTTGGGGCCGTAAATGCCGTAATAAGCCATGCGGTTCACCGGCTCCAAGCCCACCTCTTTGAACGTGGGCACATTGGGCAACACAGCCAAACGCTGAGGCGCAGCCACCACGATAGGTACCAAACGGTTGTCTTTGATGAAAGGCAAAGCCGAAGGCAAGTTGTCAAAAATCATGGGGACTTGGCCTGCCACGGTGTCATTCAATGCGGGGCCTGCGCCACGGTAAGGAATATGGGTCACAAAGGTGTGGCTCAAGTTTTTGTACAACTCCATTTGCAAATGGCCAATGCCGCCCGTTCCAGACGAAGAGTACGAATATTTACCAGGCGAGCGTTTGACCTCCGCGATAAAGCCTTTGTAGTCCGTGGCGGGGAACGTGGGATGCACGGCAATGATGTTGGGGGTTGCCGCTACGTTGATGATGGGGGTGAAGTCGGTCAACGGGTTGTAAGGAATTTTGGCGTTGATCGCGGGGTTCGCTGCCGTGGTCGACACCGTGGCCATGCCCAAGGAGTAACCATCCGGAATGGCCTTGGCCGTTTCGTTGGCCCCCACCACGCCACCGCCGCCTGCTTTGTTGACCACCACCACGGTTTGGCCCAAGGCCTTGCCCAAAGGCTCTGCGATGACACGCGCCACGATGTCGGTGGTGCCGCCGGGGGCAAAAGGCACTTGCAACTGAATCGTTTTCGTGGGGTAAGCCTGCGCAAATGCAGCGCCTGCGCAGGCGGCGAAAGACAGAGCGACCCAATGACGATGTTGCATATGCGAACTCCTTTTTTGAAAATGAGAAATCTAAAATGACATGTTCAAGTCGCATCCTATACGCAAGAACGACGGGCAAGAATTGAACAGCGGTTATTCTCTGCTGGGTGAATTACCTAGAGTTACTTTTCCCCGATTTTTCGCTCATCCTGTGTGGCTATTTCCTATGCCGCTACACGGCGCTCGATCGCAGCGTGTGGGAGCCCGTCGAGCGCTTGGTTTATTTTTTCCTGTTTCCTGTTCTGCTGTTCCACTCTATCGTGCGTTCGCCTCTAGACATGCAAGCCGCCTCGCATCTGATCATGGCTGGGCTGGTGCTAGGGTTTTGGAACATTGGTATTTCATACGCACTGCCTCATCTGCCATGGATTGGGCGCCATATCTCCGCCCGATTGCACGCGGGCAGTGCACAAGTCGGCTTTCGCTTCAATTCATTCATTGCGCTGGCGTTGGCGGATCGCGTAGCAGGCCCGCAAGGCCTATTGTTGATTGCCGTCTTGATCGGCGTCTGTGTGCCTTTGTTCAATGTGGCAGCCGTTTGGCCCATGGCCAAGCATGCGCAAAAAGGCTTTCTCGGCGAGTTGGTACGCAATCCGTTGATCATTGCGACCTTGTCGGGCTTGATCGCCAATATTCTCGGATTTCAATTGCCCGACTGGGCAATTCCTAGCGTGCAGCGGATTGGCGGGGCTTCATTGGCCTTAGGGCTCATGTCGGCGGGGGCTGGCATGCAATTTGGCAAACTGTCTCAAGCCAAAACACTCAGTGTCGCGCTGCTTGGCGTTCGACACTTTTTAGCACCTGTGGTGGCTTTTGGTTTAGCCAAATGGTTTGAACTCGATCGCGTACAAACCACCGTTTTGATGGCGTTTTCAGCCCTCCCCACCGCATCTACCTGCTATGTGTTGGCCGCACGCATGGGCTACGACGGGGGGTATGTCGCGGGTTTGGTCACACTGTCCACACTTTTGGGCTTAATCAGCCTGCCTTTTGCGTTCAGCCTGCTGGGCTGGTCATGAGAACAGCTTAAGGTTGTGGCACAATAACACGTTTTGCGGAAAGTGCGCCGAAATAGGTCGACGTGGCTACCGCAGCTGCTAAGGAAGAAGACGATGAAAGAAGGCATTCACCCCAACTACCGTGAAATCTGTTTCATGGATATGTCCAACGGGTTCAAGTTTGTGACACGTTCGTGCGCAAACACCAAAGAAATGATCAAGATGGAAGACGGCCGCGAACTGCCGTTGTACAAGCTGGATACCACCAGCGAATCACATCCTTTCTACACAGGTACTCAAAAGTCTGTCGACAACATGGGCGGCCGCGTCGAGCGCTTCCGCAACAAGTACGGCAAGACCGTCGCCAAGTAAGCCAAGCGCTCACTTATCAAAAGGCAGCCCGACTATCGGCGCTGCCTTTTTGCATTTAAAGCCCCTTCTTTTGTTTTTGCGTTCAAGCCATCCAAGCCTGTGACTGACCCCACCCCCGCCATCGTTGCCCAAAGTGCCGTTCGCCGCCTACCGCGTTTGGCGCTATGGCTGTTTTGTGCCGCCTATGTTTTGCCAGGGTTACTTGGTCGTGAACCTTGGAAAGGCAACGAATTCACAGCATTTGCGCAAATGTTGGCCCTCTCTGAAGGCGCAAGCAGCTGGCTCAACCCCACGGTGTGGGGACAAGCGCCCGACTTAGACGCCTTGCTGCCTTATTGGCTGGGCGCTTGGGCCATTCAAATCGCTCCCGGCTGGATGTCTGCCGGCTTGGCCTCGCGCATGCCCTTTGCACTGCTGTTAGGCGTGACGCTGGCGAGCACATGGCACGGCGCCTATTATTTGGGCCTCAGCCCACAGGCGCAGCCCGTGGCTTTTGCTTTTGGAGGCGAAGCCAAGCCCAAAGACTATGCGCGCACCATCGCCGATGGCGCGGTCTTGGCATTGATGGCTTGCCTTGGGCTGTCATTGCTTTCTCACGAAGCCTCTCCCATCTTGGCGCAACTGGCTTTTGTGGGTTGTGCGTTTTATGGCGTGGCGGCCCTGCCCTATCACCCGCGCTACAGCCTGAGTGCTCTGAGCATAGGCTTACTCGGTTTGTGTCTGAGTGGTGCCCCTAGCTTTGCGGTCTTGATGGCGGTGGGCAGCGGTCTGTTGTGCTTGTTAGACCGTCAAAGCACCACGCCTCAAATCGGCCGTCAACATGCGTTGTGGTTATTGCTCATGGGGGTCGTGGTTGCAGCTTTGGCCACCGCACTTGACGTTTGGCATTGGCGCTTGATGCCTCTGCACAACGACTGGGCCGAATGGCGCAGTCTGTTGCGCTTGCTGGCATGGTTCACTTGGCCTGCTTGGCCTTTGGCCCTTTGGACACTTTGGCGGTGGCGCCGTCAATGGACCTCACTGCATTGGAGCCGCCACTTGGTACTGCCCATGTGGTTCGCCGCCCTGACCGTGAGCACCGCCATGCTGACCTTGTCTGCGGACCGCACCTTGCTGCTGGCCCTGCCCGCGCTGGCCACCTTGGCTGCATTTGCCCTGCCCACCCTGCGTCGCAGCATGGCGGCCTTCATCGACTGGTTCACCCTGCTCTTCTTCTCGGGCTGCGCCTTCATCATTTGGGTCGTGTGGATCGCCATGCAAACCGGCTGGCCCGCACAACCGGCTGCGAACGTGGCACGACTCGCACCAGGCTTTGAGCCCAGCTTTGGCTGGATCGCCTTCAGCGTGGCGGTGTTAGCCACAACAGCTTGGGCCTGGTTGGTCGTGTGGCGTGTGGGCAAGCATCGGCATGCACTCTGGAAGAGCTTGGTGTTGCCCGCAGGCGGCGCAGCCCTGTGTTGGCTCTTGCTGCTCACCCTCTGGCTGCCTTTGCTCGATTTCGCGCGTAGCTACGCGCCTTGGGTGCAGCAAATCCGAAGTGTCATGGCCAAAGAAACACCCATGAAGCCCGCTTGCTTGATGAGCTACGGTTTGGACGTGGGCCAAATGACCGCCTTCCACTACCACGGCGGGTTTGACATACAGCCCCTCGATGACGTCGAGACGCCACAACGCGCCGATTGCGAATGGCTGTTGGTCGACAACGACTTACGGCCCGGGCTTGCGCACGTCGTTCGCTTGAACGAGTGGCAGCGCGTGCGCACCATCCGACGTCCATCAGACAACGACGAAGACGTCACGCTGTACCACCGCCGTCAGCCTTGATCTGCAAAGTCACCTGCCGTGAGTACTGAACTCGCCACCATCTTGCGCCACGCCGGTACGGTGTTGGTGGGTCAACTCGCCGTCATGGCGTTTGGCATCACCGACACCTTGGTCGCAGGACATTTTGCCGACACCGCTTTGGCCGCACTGTCCGTGGCCTCGGCCACCTACATCACCATCCACATTTCACTGATGGGTTTGCTGCAGGCATTGCTGCCGGTCTGGGCCGAGCTGCACGGCGCTGGACGTCAGGCCGACGTGGGGCGCTCCTTGCGCCAAGCCTTGTACCTGTGCGCGATCACAATTTTGATTGGCATGGGAGCGCTACTGCTTCCAGGACCCTTGTTACGTTGGACACAGGTACCACTTGAACTGCAAGCACAGGTGCAAGACTACCTCACCATCGTCGCCTTTGGTGTCCCCGCCTCCCTGCTATTTCGCCTTTACAGCACGCTCAACCAAAGCCTCGGCAAGCCCAAATTGGTGACGTGGGTTCAGGTGGGCGCGTTGGCGGTCAAAGTACCGCTGTCCATCTTGTTGGTGCTGGGCATTCCCGGCTGGCTCGCGCCTATGGGTTTGGTTGGCTGCGCATGGGCCACATTGGCTGTCAACTGCCTGATGCTGGCCTTGGCCCTATGGCTGCTTCGCACGCAAGATTTTTACAAACCCTTCCAGATTTGGGCCCCCATGGAAGCGCCCAACGGCGCCGTGTTGCTGCGTTTTCTGCGCTTGGGCCTGCCCAGTGGCTTGGCCATTGGGGTTGAAGTCACCTCATTCACCTTGATGTCGTTGTTCATTGCCCGTCTAGGCGTGGTGGCATCGGCCAGCCACCAAATCGTGGCCAACATGGCAGCGGTGCTCTACATGGTGCCACTGGCGCTGTCGATTGCCAGCAGTGCACGCATCAGCTACTGGCTGGGCGCCGACCAAGTCCCCAAAGCACGTCGGGCGTTGCGAACGGGCTTTAGCTTGGTGTTGTTGATGTGCCTGAGTTTGTCGCTGTTGCTGTGGACACAACGAACGGCTTTGGCGTCCGTTTACACGCAATCACCCGCAGTGGCCACACTAGCCGCCACCTTGCTGGCATGGCTGGTGCTGTATCACTTCGCAGATGCCATTCAAGTGTTTTGTGTCTTTGCACTTCGTTGCTACGGCGTCACTTTGCTACCGCTGGTGACTTACACCGTACTGCTTTGGGGTGTGGGTTTGGCTGGCGGTTATGTCGTCGCCTATGCTTGGCCTGACGACCGAGCAGCTGTGTCATGGCTGACGCCTCAGTCGCCATTGGCATTTTGGCAAACCAGCAGCTTGGCCTTGTGCTTCACAGCGGCCCTGTTGCTGGCCGTTTTATGGCGCGTGGCCTACCGTCAGCGCGACCGAACCTCACGCCATTGACAATTTAACGCGCAGGGCTTAGCCGCCAACGCGTGCCAGGCAAAACCAAGGTGAAGGTAGAACCTTGCCCCAGCACGCTGGTGACCACCAAACTCCCCCCATGGCGTTGCATGACATGTTTCACAATCGCGAGCCCCAAGCCCGTGCCGCCCGACTCCCGCGAGCGACTGCGATCCACACGGTAAAACCGCTCCGTCAAACGAGGTAAATGCTCAGCCGCAATGCCTGCGCCTGAGTCTTTGACCGACAGTTGCAAATGGCCATCGGGTTTCAGGCAGGCATTGACTTGAATCGTGCCGTCTACAGGGGTGTAACGCACGGCATTGCTGACCAAGTTCGACAAGGCACTTTGCAACTCACGCGGCTCGCCCAGCAACACGGCCTCTGACAAACTGGGATCCACCGAGAATTCAATGGTTTGTACGCCCACACCATTGGCCATCGTCGCCGATAGCCCAAGTGCTTCCTGTTCGCAAGCCTTCATCAATTGATCCAAAGGCAATTGCGAATGCACGCTAGGGTTAGGACTGCCCTCCAAGCGCGACAAGGTCAACAAATCTTCCACCAAGGTTTGCATGCGGTGTGCTTGTGTGGACATCAACGCCAAATAACGCTGTTGATCATCGGGCGGCAAACTCAAGGTTTGCAGCGTTTCGACAAAGCCAGACAACACCGTCAAAGGCGTGCGGATTTCGTGCGACACATTCGCCACAAAATCACGACGCATCGCTTCGGCTTGCTCTAGCAAAGTCACATCGCGTGTGATCAGCATTTGCTTACCTTCGCCATAACGGTGACGCTGCAAAGACAAGCGCACAGGACGATCCATGCGGTGACCACGCCCTTCAATCACCACCGATTCATCTGGATCGCTGTCGGCCATGTAGGCCGTGAAGATGGGATCTCGCATCAAGTTACCAATGCGTTGCATTTGGTCACGTTCGACATCAATGCCCAATTGCTGGGCAGCGGTTTGGTTGCACCACTCAATTTGACTTTGGGCATCCAGCAATACCACCCCGTTAGGCGATGCTTGGATGGCGGATAAAAAATCTTTCAAGCGTTGATCGCTGGAAGCGATCACACGCTCTTGCTGACGCAATAAGCTGCGCGCACGATCCACAACATCGCCCCACAAGCCCACAAGTTGTGGCGCTTGATGAAGGTCCCCCGAACGCAGCCATGCAACGACCCGCAAGCCACGCGACGTGTCAATCACCCACCAGAGCACGCCACCCAACAACGCCCCAATGAGCAACCATATTCCGACGGTTTTTCCGCCTTGGTAAAAGCCCCAAAATGCGCCTGAAGCAGCGCCCACCAAGAGCACCACCAACCAACTGAATGTTCGCCAAAGCACGAGCAGCGCCTTAACCTTTAGGGGTGTGAGGTGCCGTCAATCGGTACCCCACGCCGCGCACAGTTTCAACCAACACCCCAGCCTCACCCAAGGCTTCACGCAAGCGTTTGACGTGCACGTCAACCGTGCGTTCTTCGATGAACACGTGGTCGCCCCAAACGCGGTCAAGAAGTTGACTACGGCTGTGAACGCGCTCGGCGTGATGCATCAAATAGTTGAGCAACTTGAATTCGGTGGGCCCCAGTTTGATCGCTTGGTCATTGAAGCTGACGCGGTGCGTGGCACCATCCAATTGCAAACCACCCACACGCACCACATCGCTGGCTTGTTCAGGTGCGCGGCGACGCAAAACCGCGCGGATGCGGGCCAAAAGCTCTTGCGTCGAAAAAGGTTTGGTGATGTAGTCATCGGCGCCTGCATCCAAGCCTGCAATCTTGTCGGGCTCATCACCGCGGGCGGTGAGCATCAAAATTGGGATGGTCTTGGTGCGCGCATCGGCACGCCAACGGCGAGCGAGTTGAATGCCCGATTGCCCCGGCAGCATCCAATCCAACAAAATGACATCAGGCAACACCTCATCTAAGTGCGCCTGTGCCGCCTCGCCGTCACCGGCCAACACGGCGAGCATGCCGTGGTGACGCAAATTAACCCCAATCAACTCGGCAATCGCCGGCTCATCTTCGACCACTAAAACGCGTGCAATCTTCATTTACAAAATTTCTCAATTAACCCATGGACGATTCAACATCGGCCAATGGGGTATGGCGCACATCTTCACCTTTGACGATGTAGATGACAAACTCAGCAATGTTTTTCGCGTGATCGCCAATGCGTTCAATCGCCTTAGCGATGAACAACAAATCCAAGCTCGCCGAAATGGTGCGTGGGTCTTCCATCATGTAGGTGATGAGCTTGCGCACAAAGCCATCGAACTCTTGGTCGATGTCGTTGTCTTCGCGCAAGATGCTCACAGCCATAGGAATGTCCAAACGCGCGAACGAGTCCAGCGCTTTGCGCAACAAGCCAGACGCCATCTCGGCTGACACACGCAAATCAGACGAGGGCAGCGAACGGGGCGCGTTGCTTTCCACAATGGACTTGACCATGCGCGCAATCTTGGCGGCCTCATCGCCCACACGCTCTAAGTTGGCCGTGGTTTTAGACATCGCCATCAACAAACGCAAGTCGCGCGCTGTGGGCTGGCGGCGGCCGATGATGGACGCGATCTCGCGGTCAATTTCGACTTCCGCGCTGTTCACTTTGTTTTCAGTCACCAGCACATCGTCTGCGACCTCAAGGCTGAACTGAGACAAAGCGTAGACGGCTTGGCGAATTTGCGACTCCACCAAACCACCCAATGCCATCACATGGGAAGAAATATTGTTGAGGTCAGCATCAAACTGTGAGGACAAATGTTTATCAGACATGGTTCGCTTTCGTTTTAGCCAAAACGGCCGGTGATGTAGTCTTCAGTCGCGGTCTTGTTGGGTTTGAAGAAGATTTGTTCGGTCTCACCAAACTCCACCAATTCGCCCAAATACATATAAGCTGTGTAGTCGCTGCAACGCGCAGCTTGTTGCATGTTGTGCGTCACGATGGCGATGGTGTAGTCGGCCTTCAACTCATGCACCAACTCTTCCACCTTGCCTGTCGAAATCGGATCAAGCGCAGAAGTCGGTTCATCCAACAACAACACCGATGGTTTCACCGCCACGCTGCGCGCGATGCACAAACGCTGCTGTTGACCGCCTGACAGCGAGAGTCCGTTTTGACCCAGCTTGTCTTTGACTTCGCTCCACAGAGCCGCCTTCGTCAGCGCCCATTCCACACGCTCATCCATCTCACTCTTGCTGAGGGTTTCGTACAAACGCACACCAAAGGCGATGTTGTCGTAAATCGTCATCGGGAACGGTGTAGGCTTTTGAAACACCATGCCGATGCGGGCGCGCAAGAGGTTCAAGTCTTGCTTGGGATCCAAAATGTTTTGACCATAGAAATTGATCTCACCTTCCGCGCGCTGACCTGGATACAGGCTGTACATGCGGTTCAACGTACGCAGCAAGGTCGACTTGCCACAGCCCGATGGGCCAATGAATGCTGTGACTTTGCGCTCTGCAATGTTCATGGTGACATTGCGTAAACCTTGAAATTTGCCGTAGAAAAAATTGAGGTCACGCACTTCAAGTGCGTTTTTGATAGCGGGTTTGGTATCCGTCATTTTGTAATCCAAATGAAATTAGGCGTTTGCTTTTTCGCGGAAGAACACGCGGGCCAAGATGTTGAGTGCCAACACCGTCAAAGTGATCAAGAGTGCACCCGCCCAAGCCAAACGCACCCAGTTCTCGTAGGGACTCATCGCAAACTGAAAAATCACAACTGGCAAATTGGCCATGGGAGCGCCCATGTTGGTGCTGAAGAATTGGTTATTCAAGGCGGTGAACAGCAAGGGGGCGGTCTCGCCACTGATGCGGGCAACGGCCAGCAACAACCCCGTCATCACACCGCTTTTTGCTGCACGCAAAGTGATGAACGTGGAGACTTTCCAGCGCGGTGCACCCAGCGCAAAAGCTGCTTCACGCAAACTGCCAGGCACCAAGCGCAGCATGTTTTCTGTGGTCCGCATGATCACAGGCACCGCGATCAGTGACAAAGCCAAGCTACCCGCAAAGCCCGAAAAGTTACCCACGGTGGCGACCGCGATGGAATAGACAAACAGTCCCAACACAATGGACGGCGCAGACAACATGATGTCTGTGACGAAGCGGGTCAGCTCGGCTGTTTTGCTTTGGTCACCAAACTCCGTGAGGTAAACGCCAGCCAAGATGCCCACGGGCGTGGCAACCAACACGGTCAAACCCACAATCATCAAGCTACCCACAATGGCATTACGCAAACCACCGCCTTCGGTACCAGGCGCTGGGGTGTCGCTGGTGAACAAATGGCCATCCAAGGCTGACAAGCCATTGGAGAACAAGACATACAAAATCCAAAGTAAGGCGGCGAGACCGACCAACATCGCGGTCATGGAAAACACCAAGCCGAGCATGCTGACCATGCGCCGCTTCATATAAAGCTGTTTATTCATGTCCATGGGAAACCTTTTTTAATTACCTTTGGCTTTTTCAGCGCGCATGATCATGACTTTGGCCATGGCCAGCACCACAAACGTGATGACAAACAACAAGAAGCCCAGCGCGAACAAGGTGGAGAAATGCAGTGCTTCGGCTTCGCCAAACTCATTGGCCAAGACAGAGGCAATGGAGGTGCCAGGAGAAAACAATGAGGTGGGCATGCGGTTGGCATTACCAATCACAAAGGTCACGGCCATGGTCTCGCCCAAAGCGCGGCCCAGCCCGAGCATGATGCCGCCAATGACGCCCTTTTGGGTATACGGCAACACCACTTTGCGCACCACTTCCCACGTTGTGCAACCCAAGCCGTAGGCTGATTCACGCAAGATGGGTGGCGTGATTTGAAACACGTCGCGCATCACAGCAGCAACAAACGGCAGCACCATGAAGGCCAACACAATGCCGGCCGCCAAGATACCCATGCCGTTGGTCGCGCCCCCAAACAAAAAGCCCACCAAAGGCATGCCGCCCAAGACTTTTTGCAAAGGCAGCTGCACGTAATCTGCAAACAACGGTGCGAACACAAACAGACCGAACATGCCGTAAATGATGGAAGGTACGGCCGCCAGCAACTCAATCGCGGTGCCCAAAGGACGACGCAACCAAACAGGACAGGTTTCTGTCAAAAAGACGGCCACGCCAAAGGCCAAGGGAACGGCCAACAGCAAGGCAATGCTTGCACTGGCGAGCGTGCCCACAATGGCAATGGCAGCGCCAAAATCTTGGTTGATGATGTCCCACTCGACATGCCACAGAAAGTTAAACCCAAAGGTCTGGAACGTGGGCCAAGCATTCACAAACAATGACACGATGATGCCCAGCAGTGCCACCAACACCAGCAACGAGAACGCCTGCGTGACGCGGTGAAAGAAAAAATCTTGTAAGCGCTGTTTTTTCGCAATCGCCACCATGTCCTGATTGACCAGTGGATTGGGCGACGCTTGCGACGCATGGTTGGAATGCATGACAGACTCTAGGCTCATGGCAACTTTCTGCTTTTCTTAAAAATCGAAATCCGTCGACGCTGCGCCCAGCGATCGACGGAAATCGCGGAGAACCCAAATTTACTTTTGGATTTGTGTCCAGACCTTGGCACGAATTTGTGTTGTCAATACGTCTGGTAATGGCACGTAATCCAAATCTTGGGCCATTTTTTTACCGTTTAAAAAGGCCCAATCAAAAAACTTGATGGCTTCAGCAGCGGCCGCTTTGTCAGCGGGTTGCTTGTACATCAAGATGAACGAGGCTGTGCTGATGGGCCAGCTGGTAGCGCCTTTGGCGTTGACCATGGACACACCCATACCAGGCACGCTGAACCAATCAGCACCTGCGGCGGCGGCGGCAAACGTCAAGTCATCGGGGCTGACGTATTTGCCATCGGCGTTTTGCAACTGCAAAAAGGTCATGTTGTTCTTTTTAACGTACGCATATTCCACGTAACCCAAGGCACCTTTGACGCGGTTCACGTTAGCAGCGACGCCTTCGTTGCCCTTACCGCCAACCGATGTAGGAGCGGGCCACTTGACCGCTGCGCCCTTGCCCACTTTTTCGGCCCAATCTTTGCTAACCACGTTCAAGTAATCCGTGAAGTTAAAGGTCGTGCCTGAACCATCGGCGCGATGCACCACGGTGATGGTTTGATCGGGCAGCTTCTTACCGGGATTCAACGCGGCGATTTTGGGGTCGTTCCAGTTGGCAATCTTGCCCAAGAACATATCTGCCAATACGGGGCCGCTCAAACGCAACTCCCCGGGCTTAAAGCCTTCCAAATTGGCGACAGGCACAGTGCCGCCAATGATGGCGGGGAATTGCACCAAACCTTCTTTGTCCAAGTCTTCACCGGACATAGGCGCGTCGGTTGCACCGAAAGTCACGGTCTTGGCTTTGATTTGGCGAATACCACCCGACGAGCCGATGGATTGGTAATTCAAACCATTGCCTGTTGCCGCCTTGTAGCCTTCAGCCCACTTGGCGTACATAGGAAATGGGAAGGTCGCCCCCGCACCCGTGATGTCTGCCGCGAAGGCGGAGCCCATCGCCAATGTCGCCATAGCAGCTGCAGCCACAGATTTGATGAAAGTTCGTTTGGAGCTCATATGATTCCTTGCGTTGGTTAAAACTAACGTTACTTTAGCGATTGATTGTGACGAAATCGTGACAAATGTGTGATTTAAAACAGGTAGCTTGAGCCGTTTATTTCAATAATTCAAGTATTATTGAAGTATGGACAAACAACTCTCTGAAACTCAAGCTGTCGAAGCACTCGGTGCGTTGGCTCAAGTGCAACGCTTGCGCGCGTTTCGCGCCTTGGTGATGGCAGGCACAGAAGGCCTCACGCCCAGCGCCTTGGCAATGCAACTTGACATAGCGCCTAGCGGTTTGTCATTTCACCTGAAAGCCCTGAACCATGCAGGTCTTGTCAGCGTGGAGTCCAGTGGTCGCAACCTGATTTATCGCGCAGCATTCACGCGCATGAACGAACTGCTCACCTACCTCACCCAAGACTGCTGCCAAGGTCAATCTTGTGCGGTGGTGCCTGAGACGGCCAAAGCCTGTTGTTAATTTTTGAAAGGAAACGCCATGAACGTCGAACAATTTTTGAGTTTGCTTGAAGCGCACCCGCATCAAAGCCTGCGCATTGTGTTGCCCAACGGAGAGGCGGTAGCGCCTCACTTTCACATCACTGAAGTAGGCCATGTGATCAAAAACTTCATGGACTGCGGCGGTACACGGCGCTCGACCGAGAGCTGTCTGCTGCAAACTTGGGTATTTGTAGACCTGCAACACCGCCTTGAAACAATCAAGCTAGCCCATGTTTTGCGCATCGCAGGCGATGTCTTGCCGTCCTTAGATTTACCCGTAGAAATCGAACACGAAGCGGGCGTGCTGTCGCAATACCCCGTGATCTCTGGCAGCAGCGATGGCCAAACCTTGACGCTGACCACCGGTCTCAAGCACACCGCATGTTTGGCCATGGACCTGTGCTGTGCGCCTGCAACAGACGCTGCAAATGCGATTGCATCAACGATCGCAGCGTCTGCAACACCCCCATCTGAAAAACCAAACATCAAAGCGGGTGCATGTTGCTCGCCCAAAAGTGGCTGCTGTTGAAGCTGCCAGACGTTTAAACCAACGCCCCTTCCACCCCATCCAACTCGCAACATGAACTCCTTAAACGTTCTCTTTTTGTGCACGCACAACTCCGCACGCAGCATCTTGGCTGAAGCCTTGCTCAATCACATGGGCCACGGCGCCAGTGGCACACATTTCCAAGCCTTTTCAGCGGGCAGCAGTCCGCGTGAAAACCAGCAACCCAACCCACTGGGCTTAGAGGTGCTGCAGTCGGCTGGCATTGCCACCGAGGGTTTGCGCAGCAAAAGTTGGGATGAGTTTGCCAAACCAGACGCCCCGCACATGGACTTGGTCATCACTGTTTGCGACAACGCCGCAGGCGAGGTCTGCCCATACTGGCCTGGTCAACCTGCCACAGCGCATTGGGGCTATGCCGATCCGTCAACGGTGGCAGGTACGGATGCGGATCGCTTAGAAGCGTTCAAGCAGACCCTGCACATGATTCGCCGTCGACTTCAAATATTGGTGGACCTGCCAGCAGACAAATTGCAAAAAACCATGCTCCAACACACAGCGCATCAACTCAGCGAGGACAACGTATGAATTTTTTTGAACGCTACCTCACCGCTTGGGTGGCTTTGTGCATCGTCGTGGGCATCGCATTGGGACAATGGATGCCTGAGGTATTTCAAGCCATTGGCCAATGGGAGGTGGCCCAAGTCAACTTACCCGTGGGCGTGCTGATTTGGGTCATGATCATTCCGATGTTGGTCAAAGTCGACTTCAAGGCATTGCATGAAGTACGCCAGCACATCAAGGGCATTGGCGTGACGTTGTTTGTCAACTGGCTGGTCAAACCCTTTTCAATGGCGGTGCTGGGTTGGTTTTTCATTCGCTATCTTTTTGCACCTTGGTTACCCGCAGATCAACTTGACAGCTATATCGCAGGCCTGATCTTGCTGGCAGCAGCGCCTTGCACCGCCATGGTGTTTGTGTGGAGCCGACTCACCAACGGTCATCCCCTGTTCACCCTCTCGCAAGTCGCGTTGAATGACGCCATCATGGTGGTCGCCTTTGCGCCACTGGTTGCATTTTTGCTGGGCTTGTCTGCAATCACCGTACCTTGGGACACCTTGCTGACCTCAGTGGGCCTCTACATCATCATCCCCGTGGTCTTGGCACAACTCTGGCGCAAAGCTTTATTGGCCCGTGGCGAAGCACAGTTTGAAAAGACCATGGCCATGATTGGGCCCTGGTCCATTACCGCCTTGTTGGCGACCTTGGTGTTGCTGTTTGCCTTTCAAGGTCAAGCCATCTTGAAGCAACCATTGGTCATTGCCTTGCTGGCCGTGCCCATCTTGATCCAAGTGTTGTTCAACTCTGGTTTGGCTTATTTGCTGAATCGTGGATTGGGTGAGTCACACAACGTCGCAGGCCCTTCAGCCTTGATCGGGGCCTCCAATTTCTTTGAATTGGCTGTGGCTGCGGCCATCAGCTTGTTTGGCTTTGAATCAGGGGCGGCCTTAGCGACTGTGGCCGGTGTGTTAATTGAAGTCCCTGTGATGCTGCTGGTGGTGCAAGTGGTCAACCGCAGCAAACAGTGGTACGAACGCGCGTGAGTCACACCCACATCTATTTATTTTTTTCTTTAAAAAGAACCCATGTCATCTATCACGATTTATCACCACCCCAAGTGCGGCACATCTCGCAACACGCTCGCATTGATCCGGAACAGCGGTGAAGAACCCAAGGTCATTCTCTACCTTGAAACGCCCCCCACGCGAGAAGAATTGAAAGCGCTGATCGCAGCGATGGGACTGCCTGTGCGCGACATGATGCGCCGCAAAGAAGCGCTCTATGGCGAGCTGGATTTGGACAACGCCAGCTTGAGCGATGAGGCACTGATTGACCAAATGCTGGCACACCCCATTTTGATCAACCGTCCCATCGTGGTGACCCCGTTGGGGACACGCTTGTGTCGTCCATCAGAAGCGGTGCTCGACATCTTGCCCCAAGCCCAACGCGCGGCCTTCAACAAAGAAGACGGCGAAGCCGTGGTCGACGCACAAGGCCAGCGCTTAAAACCGAGTGCCGACTGACACGCGCCACATGGTTTGTGGCGTGAAGTTGATGATGGGGTCGTAAGCCACGCGGGTGAAGAACTGCGGCCAGTCGTAAGTCACACTCAGGCCTGTGCGGCGTGTGAACTGATCGTTGACCAAGCCACTCTTGAACAGCACATCCAACGTCAAACGCTGCCCGTTGGACAATCCTGTTCGGTAAAGCGCATGCACATGTTGTTGATCTGGGTTTTCACGGTTGTCGCGAACCACCTGAAATGACAACGACTGAATCGAGGACCAACGGTAGCCCGCCGAAGCCATCCAAGCGTCATTGGGGTCGAAGTTGAGGTTGGTATAAGGACGCAGATTCGTGCGGCCTAAACCGACACCAGCAAACCAAGTCTCACCCGTTTCAAGCGACAGACTGCCGCCCCAAAAACCACTGGACGCGGCTTGCACAGAAGGCATCACGCGCCACGCAGCAGCTTGATAGGTGGTGTCCCAGCCAACGCGCGGTTGCGACACGTCTTGCTCAGGAGAGCGATACCAAGCCACCCATAGATCACCCTTGTCTGTGGCTCGCCGAAGATTCACATCCAAGCCATGGCTGGGCGAGCCCACACCCGTCAAGGCATACACGCCCGTGGTGAGTTTGTAACTGACCACGTCGTCTTGTGCTTGGGCAAAGAGAGGACTCAGGCTCAAACCAAAGGCAGCCAACGCCAAACGTATGCGGCCAGAACGCACCATAGAAAGGGGTGTACGTGCTTATGCGGACAAGGTGTCCGCAATACGACGTGCACAGGCATTGGCTTGCGCCTCGTCACGCGCCTCGACCATCACACGCACCAAGGGTTCGGTGCCACTCGCACGAATCAGCACACGCCCTGTATCGCCCAACTCAGCCTCGGCTTTTTGGGTTTCATCTTGCAAACGGGTGTTCGCCTTCCAGTCTTGCCCAGGGCGTAAACGCACGTTGATCAAGGTCTGGGGGAACAACGTGACATCCTTCAGCAAGTCGGCCATGGTGCGGCCGCTGCGCACGCAGGTTTGCAAAATTTGCAAGGCGCTGATCAAACCGTCGCCGGTGGTGTGTTTGTCCAAGGCCAACAGATGACCAGAACCCTCGCCCCCCAAAATCCAACCGTGTTTGGCCAACTCTTCCAACACATAGCGGTCACCAACCTTGGCACGTACGAATTGAACACCACGCTTTTTCAACGCAACTTCAACCGCCATGTTGGTCATGAGCGTACCCACCACACCTGGTACGACCTCGTCTTTGGCCAGACGGTCATCGGCCATCAAATACAGCAATTCATCGCCATTGAACAAACGGCCTTGCGCATCGACCATTTGCAAACGGTCGGCATCGCCATCCAACGCCACGCCAAAGTCCGCGTGGTTGGCCTTGACAGAGCGCACCAAGGCGTCTGGATGCGTAGCTCCCACCTCGTGGTTGATGTTGACACCATCGGGGTTACAACCAATCGCAATCACCTCGGCACCTAACTCGTGAAAGACTTTGGGTGCGATGTGATACGCCGCGCCATGCGCAGCATCCACCACGATCTTCAAGCCTTTGAGCGTCAGGTCGTTGGAAAACGTGCTTTTGCAAAACTCAATGTAGCGACCCGCAGCGTCATCCAAACGACGGGTTTTGCCCAAGTTCGCCGAATCGACCCAAACTGGCGGTTCTTCAAGTGCCGCCTCAACAGCCAGCTCCCAAGCGTCATCTAACTTCGTGCCTTTGGCACTGAAAAACTTGATGCCGTTGTCTGCAAATGGGTTGTGACTGGCGCTGATGACCACACCCAAACTTGCCCGCTGTGCACGCGTGAGGTAAGCCACCCCTGGCGTTGGCAAAGGGCCAAGCAACACCACGTTCACGCCCGCCGAGTTAAAGCCCGACTCCAGCGCGGACTCCAGCATGTAACCCGAAATGCGCGTGTCTTTGCCGATCAAGACCGTCGGATGCTCTTCGGTGCGTTTGAGCACGCGACCGACCGCATGCGCCAACCGCAACACAAAATCGGGGGTAATAGGGGGTTGCCCCACCGTTCCACGAATGCCGTCGGTGCCAAAGTATTTACGTGTCATGTCTGTTTATTCTTCGTGAATTGATGAAATATTGTCGCAAACAAATGCGCTTGTTAGCTCATGCTGCACCGTGAATTAGCCAACACACAGTCGAGCCGCTTGCCACACGTTCAACGCTTGAACCGTTTGCGCCACATCATGCACCCGAACGATACGTGCACCTCGCTCGACCGCCAGCAAAGCAGCTGCCACACTGGGCACCAAACGCTCCCCCATTTCGCAGCCCGTCACCGCACCCAGCGACGATTTTCGAGACCAGCCGACCAACAATGGGTATCCCAGCGCCATCAGCTCCGCCTGAGCCGACAACAGCTCAAAGTTTTGAGCCACCGTTTTACCGAACCCAACCCCTGGATCCAGCGCGATGCGCGTGGCTACCACGCCTTGTGACTGCAGATTGCGGGCACAGTCACTTAAAAATTGAGAGACAGCGCCAATCACCGAGCCGTTCATGGGCAAGGTTTGCATGGTCTGAGGCTCGCCATGCATGTGCATCACGCAGACACCACAACTGGGGTGCGCCGCAACAATAGCGGCAGCCCCAGGCTGACGCAAGGCCCAAATGTCGTTGACGATGTCTGCCCCCGCATCCAATACGGCCTGCATCACCTGAGGTTTGTAGGTATCGACGGACACAGGCACATTCAAGCTAACCGCTTCACGCACCACGGGCAAGACGCGAGCCAGCTCGTCTTCCAGCGAGACAGGTTGAGCACCGGGTCGCGTGGACTCACCACCAATGTCCAACATGTGGGCGCCATCTTTGAGCAACTGCTCGCAGTGCGCCAACGGTGCATAACGCCCACCATCGGAAAAAGAATCAGGCGTGACGTTGACGATGCCCATGACTTGGGGCTGGGTCAGGTCAATGCGAAAACGTGAAGTTTGCCAAAACATAGAAAAGTCCATGAAAAACGGGGCTTTCGCCCCGTCATTGTGTGTGTCCGTGTTCGCCTAATTAGCAGCTCAAGCAGCCGAAGGAGACGGTTCTGTCTGCACAGCGGGTGTGCCGCCGCTGCCATCACCCGAAGGTGGCTTGCTGCGGGGTGCCCAATCTTTGGGTGGACGTGGCTCGCGGCCCGCCATGATGTCGTCCAACTGCTCAGTGTCAATGGTTTCCCACTCCAACAAAGCTTTGGCCATGGCGTGCATCTTGTCGGCATTTTCTTCGATCAAGCGACGCGCCAAGGTGTACTGCGTGTCAATGATGCTGCGTACTTCCATGTCCACCTTTTGCATGGTGGCTTCCGACATATTGGTGGTTTTGGTCACAGAGCGTCCCAAAAACACTTCGCCTTCGTTTTCAGCATAGACCATGGGGCCTAAAGCTTGGGTCATACCGTAGCGCATCACCATGTCACGGGCGATGGAGGTCGCACGTTCGAAGTCATTGCTAGCACCGGTGGTCATTTGGTTCATGAACACTTCTTCGGCAATACGACCACCAAACAACATGCTGATTTGGTTCAACATGAATTCTTTGTCGTAGCTGTAGCGGTCTTGTGCAGGCAAGCTCATGGTCACGCCTAAGGCACGGCCACGCGGGATGATCGTCACTTTGTGGACGGGGTCGCACTTGGGCAACAGCTTGCCAATCAAAGCGTGACCCGACTCGTGATAAGCCGTATTGCGACGTTCCTCTTCGGGCATGACCATGCTCTTGCGCTCAGGGCCCATCAAGATTTTGTCTTTGGCTTTTTCGAAGTCGACCATCTCCACCACGCGCGCATTGCGGCGTGCGGCCATCAAAGCAGCTTCGTTGCACAAGTTGGCCAAATCAGCACCGCTCATGCCGGGTGTGCCACGGGCGATGATGCTGGCATTCACGTCTTGGCCAATTGGCACTTTGCGCATGTGCACGTTCAAGATTTGTTCGCGACCGCGGATGTCTGGCAAAGTCACGTAGACCTGACGGTCAAAGCGGCCGGGGCGCAACAAAGCGGCATCCAAAATGTCAGGGCGGTTGGTCGCAGCGACCACAATCACGCCGAGGTTGGTCTCAAAACCATCCATCTCAACCAGCATTTGGTTCAGTGTTTGTTCGCGTTCGTCGTTACCACCGCCCAAGCCTGCACCACGTTGACGACCCACTGCATCGATTTCATCAATGAAGATGATGCAAGGTGCATTTTTCTTGGCGTTTTCAAACATGTCGCGAACACGGGCTGCGCCCACACCCACAAACATTTCGACGAAGTCAGAACCTGAAATACTAAAGAACGGCACTTTGGCTTCGCCAGCGATGCCCTTGGCCAACAAGGTTTTACCTGTGCCGGGAGGGCCGACCAACAACAAACCACGTGGAATACGGCCACCCAGTTTTTGGAATTTTTGAGGGTCTTTCAAGAAATCAACCACTTCTTTGACTTCTTCTTTGGCCTCATCGCAACCCGCCACATCGGCAAATGTCACGGTGTTGTTGTTCTCGTCGAGCATGCGCGCTTTGCTTTTGCCAAAGCTAAACGCCCCACCTTTACCGCCGCCTTGCATTTGACGCATGAAGTACACCCACACACCAATCAAGAGCAGCATGGGGCCCCAGCTGACCAATAAGGTCATCAAGAGTGAGCCTTCTTCGCGGGGCTTGACGTCAAACTTCACGCCGTTGGCGATCAAATCACCGACCAAGCCGCGATCTAAGTAGGTGGCAGTGGTGCGCAGTTTGCGCTCGTCGTTGGTCACGGCCACGATTTCTGTGCCGCCCGCACCCTCTTGGATGGTGGCAGTTTTGATGCGCTTGGCACGAACTTCTTCTAAGAAGTCCGAGTAGCCCACATAGCCATTGCCTGCGCCAGGACGTGTTTCAAATTGCTTGAACACGGTGAACAGCACCAAGGCGATCACCAACCAAACTGCGACTTTTGAGAACCATTGATTGTTCAATGTGGGCTCCGAAATAAAAAGAGATACAAGACGTATCAGTTGGGCTAGATTTTAGGCTTTTCAAGCGCTGATAAATATTTACCTGCACGATTCAGCCCTGCAAGGCTCAAGGATTAGCAAGATTGCGGTGCTTGAGGCCCATACCAATCAAAAAGGTTTCACTCGACTTGTCACGGCTTGACTTGGGCTTGAACGGTTTGACCACTTTGAACGTGTCTTTGAAAAGCTGGGTCAATTGGCTGTAACCACTGCCATGAAAAAGCTTCACCACCAAGGCGCCGTCATCTTTGAGATGTTTTTGAGCAAATTCAACCGCCAACTCCACCAGATGGGCAATGCGCATGGCATCTGATGATTCAATGCCAGACAAATTGGGCGCCATGTCTGAGACCACCACGTCAACAATGCGACCCTTTAACGCGGCCTCAAGCTGCGCCAAGACCTCAGTCTCTCGGAAATCGCCCTGTAAAAAGGTGACATCTTCAATGGGCTCCATGTGCAGGATGTCCAAACCTATGATGGTGCCGTTGAGCGTGCCAGAGGCAGCCCCGTCAGGGGACATGCGGCGACGCAAGTACTGACTCCAAGCACCAGGGGCGCATCCCAAATCGACCACCACGTTGCCGGGCTTGATCAGACTCAGTTGCTCGTCAATTTCTTTGAGCTTGTATGCAGCACGGGCACGAAAACCCTCCTTCTGCGCCAATTTGACATAAGGGTCGTTCACATGGTCGTTTAACCACGACTTGTTGACCTTTTTGCTTTTAGTTTTAGCTTTCAATTCATACCCTTAAGCGAGCGGGGATAATACCCCCATGTCTGCAATACAACTCACACCTGCTCAACGCAAAATTCACCGTGCCGAAGCGCACCATCTCGACCCCGTCGTGATGATCGGCAACGATGGTTTAACGCCCGCTGTTATCAAAGAAGCCGAGATGGCACTCAATGCCCACGGCCTCATCAAAATTCGCGTGCTCGGCGATGACCGCCCTGCCCGCGAAGCCATGTTCCTCGCTTTGGCAGACCAACTGAATGCTGCGCCAATTCAACACATCGGCAAGCTTTTTGTCTTGTGGCGCCCCAAATCAGACAAAGTTCGCGACGACGCCGACGAAGACCGCATGGCAGGCCCGCGCGACGTGAAAGTACTGAAGTACAGCAAACGCGGCGGACAACGCCCCGAAGTCAAAACACTTCGCGTTCTGGGCAACCAACGCTTAACCTCTGGTGGCCAAGTGAAGCGTGCGAAACCTAAGAAAATATCTGTCAAAAAACGCACCTTGGGTTAACCCACTTTCGCGATCTTGACCTGCGGGGGCATCCACACGGATGCCCTCTTTTTTATGTGCCGATGATTTGTGCTTTAGACACGCTCAACTGCCACAAAACCTTTGCCGCACACGCGCATTGCGCCAAATAAAACGCAGAGCCCAAGTTATGCCACAGCATCAGATTTTCTCGCGCGACGATGTGTGGCGCCACGGCTAACTCAAGCAGCAAGGCCAACAAAATGCCACCCACAACCCAAACTGAAGGCGTGTAAGGTTCGTCTCTCGCGTCACGTCTGGCCGCTAAAAGCAACACCAGACCACACGCCACAGACAGCCAACTTTGCGCGGTGAAGAGCTTGGCGGCCATGCGTCCCGCGATGGCGGGTGTTTCCAAATGCACAAAAAGGAGCGGCACCACAAGGAAGCCGATCACCATCAAACTGCCCCACCACAGCGCTGCGAAAAAGACTTGCAAGCGCGCCACGGGTTACCGATCAGATATACGAAACCGTGACGATCTCGTAGTGCTTGACACCACCTGGCGCCTGCACTTCAGCCACATCACCCTCTTCTTTGCCAATCAAAGCTCGCGCGATAGGACTGCTGATGTTGACCAAGCCGAGTTTCAAATCGGCCTCGTCTTCACCCACGATTTGATATGTCACCTTGTCACCGGAATCTTCATCTTCCAGCGACACGGTCGCACCAAACACCACACGTCCGCCCGCATCCAGTTCGGAGGGATCAATGATCTGAGCCACCGACAGCTTGCCTTCGATTTCTTGAATGCGGCCTTCGATGAAGCCTTGGCGGTCTTTGGCTGCATCGTATTCAGCGTTCTCGCTCAAGTCACCTTGCGCACGCGCCTCGGCGATGGCATTGATCACCGCGGGACGCTCAACCGTTTTGAGTTTGTGCAACTCGTCTTTGAGCTTCTCTGAACCGCGTTTGGTAATAGGAATAGTGGCCATGGTCTTTTCTAATCTGGCAGATTAAGCCGTCAATTGAGCGTGCATTTCCTGCACAGAAATGACATCCAACTGATCCATGTACTTCATCCCCTCAACGGCCGCTTCTGCGCCGGCTATTGTTGTGAAGGTTGTCACACGGTTGAGCAATGCCGAGGTACGAATGTGACGTGAATCGGCAATCGCATTGCGACGCTCTTCCACCGTGTTGATGACCAACACCACTTCGTTGTTTTTGATCATGTCCACAATGTGTGGGCGACCTTCGGTGACCTTGTTGACCGTCGCGCAAGCCACACCGGCCGCATTGATCGCGCTGGCTGTGCCTTTGGTCGCAATCAAAGCAAACCCTTGCGCCACCAACTGGCGAGCCACTTCAATAGCACGCGGCTTGTCGTTGTTCTTCACGGAGATAAAGACCTTGCCTGATGGTGTGCCGTCAGCCTTGGTCGCACGCGGCAGCTTGGTACCGGCGCCCATTTGGCTCTTCACAAAAGCTTCGCCAAACGTCTTGCCCACACCCATGACTTCGCCGGTGGACTTCATCTCGGGGCCGAGGATGGTATCCACACCGGGGAATTTCACAAACGGGAACACCGCTTCTTTCACGCTGAAATAAGGGGGCGTGACTTCTTTGGTGATGCCTTGCGATGCCAAGGTCTGGCCCGCCATGCAGCGCGCCGCCACCTTGGCCAACTGGATGCCAGTGGCTTTAGAAACATAAGGCACGGTGCGTGAAGCGCGGGGGTTCACTTCCAACACATAGATGACGTCTTTGCCATCGATGTTCTGGATGGCGAACTGCACGTTCATCAAACCCACCACGTTCAAAGCACCCGCCATCGCAGCCGATTGGCGCTTGAGTTCAGTCACAGTGTCAGCCGACAGCGAGTAAGGCGGCAAAGAGCAAGCCGAGTCACCGCTGTGCACACCCGCTTGTTCGATGTGTTCCATCACGCCACCGATGAAGGTTTTGCCTTCGGGGTCACGCAAGCAGTCCACATCGCACTCGATGGCGTCGTTCAGGAAACGGTCCAGCAGCACGGGCGAGTCGTGCGACACCTTGACCGCTTCGCGCATGTAGCGCTCCAAGTCACGTTGTTCGTGCACGATTTCCATGGCGCGGCCACCCAGCACATAACTGGGGCGCACGACCAAGGGGTAACCCAAAGCTGCGGCTTTTTCCAAAGCTTCTGGCTCGGTGCGAGCGGTGGCGTTGGGGGGTTGGCGCAGACCGAGGTCTTGCAGCAGTTTCTGGAAACGCTCGCGGTCTTCGGCTGCGTCGATCATGTCAGGGCTGGTGCCAATGATGGGCACGCCAGCCGCTTCCAAATCGAGTGCCAACTTCAAAGGCGTTTGACCACCGTATTGAACGATGACGCCCGTTGGCTTTTCCTTGTCAACGATTTCGAGCACGTCTTCCAAAGTGACCGGCTCAAAATACAAACGGTCCGAGGTGTCGTAGTCGGTCGACACGGTCTCGGGGTTGCAGTTGACCATGATGGTTTCATAGCCGTCTTCGCGCATGGCGAGGGCGGCGTGAACGCAGCAGTAGTCGAACTCAATACCTTGGCCAATGCGGTTGGGGCCGCCACCCAAGACCATGATTTTCTTGTTGGTGGTGGGTTCGGCTTCGCATTCAGCGGCGCCCACACCGAAGGTATCGCCATGTCCTTCATAGCACGAGTACATGTAAGCGGTGTCGGTCGAGAACTCAGCCGCACAGGTGTCCACGCGTTTGTAAACAGGACGAATGTTCAAAGCATGGCGGCGCGCGCGCACCACATGCTCAGTCGTCTTGAGCAACTTGGCCAGGCGGCGATCCGAGAAGCCTTTCTTCTTGAGCGCACGCAGCTCGTCGGCGGTGATCGCCCCCAGCGTTGTGGTTTCGAGTTCCAACTCGATCTTGACGATTTCTTCGATCTGCACCAGGAACCAAGGATCGATCTTGGTCAAGGCAAACACCTCGTCCACGCTCAGGCCCATGGCGAAGGCATCGCCCACATACCAGATGCGCTCAGGACCGGGCTCACCAAGTTCTTTTTCGAGCACTTCGCGGTCCTGGGTTTTCTCGTTCATGCCGTCCACGCCGACTTCCAGACCGCGCAGGGCTTTCTGGAACGACTCCTGGAAGGTGCGGCCCATGGCCATCACCTCGCCCACCGACTTCATCTGGGTGGTCAGGCGGCTGTCGGCTGTCGGGAATTTTTCGAACGCAAAACGTGGGATCTTGGTGACCACGTAGTCGATCGAAGGCTCGAACGATGCGGGAGTGGCACCGCCCGTGATTTCGTTGCGCAACTCATCGAGTGTGTAGCCCACAGCCAACTTGGCCGCGACTTTGGCGATCGGGAACCCCGTGGCTTTGGAGGCCAATGCCGACGAACGCGACACACGTGGGTTCATCTCGATGACGACCATGCGGCCGTCTTTGGGGTTGATGGAGAACTGAACGTTCGAGCCGCCCGTGTCCACACCGATCTCGCGCAGCACCGCCAAGGAGGCATTGCGCAAGATCTGGTATTCCTTGTCGGTCAAGGTTTGTGCGGGTGCCACGGTGATCGAGTCGCCGGTGTGCACGCCCATGGGGTCTAGGTTTTCGATCGAGCAGATGATGATGCAGTTGTCCGCTTTGTCGCGCACCACTTCCATCTCGTACTCTTTCCAGCCGAGCAAAGACTCTTCAATCAACAGCTCGGTTGTAGGCGAAGCCTCCAGACCGCGTTTGCAAATGACTTCAAACTCTTCGGGGTTGTAGGCGATGCCACCACCCGTGCCACCCAGCGTGAAGCTGGGGCGGATGACTGTGGGGAAGCCCAATGTCTTTTGCACATCCCACGCCTCTTCCATGCTGTGGGCAATGCCAGAGCGCGCAGAACCCAGACCAATTTTGGTCATGGCGTCTTTGAACTTCAGGCGGTCTTCAGCTTTGTCGATGGCCTCGGGTGTCGCGCCAATCAGCTCGACCTTGTACTTTTCGAGCACACCGTTGTGCCACAGATCCAAGGCGCAGTTCAGCGCCGTCTGGCCGCCCATGGTGGGCAAAATGGCATCGGGACGCTCTTTGGCAATGATCTTCTCGACGGTTTGCCAGGTGATGGGCTCAATGTAGGTCACGTCGGCCGTGGCCGGGTCGGTCATGATCGTGGCAGGGTTGCTGTTGATCAGAATGACCTTGTAACCCTCTTCACGCAAAGCTTTGCAAGCCTGCACGCCAGAGTAATCGAACTCGCAAGCCTGACCAATGATGATCGGGCCTGCGCCAATGATGAGAATGCTTTTTAAGTCGGTGCGCTTTGGCATGTTATTTCGCCTCCATCAGGTGGATGAAGCGGTCAAAGAGGTAAGCAATATCGTGGGGGCCTGGAGAAGCTTCAGGGTGACCTTGGAAGCAAAACGCAGGCTTGTCTGTGCGGGCCAAGCCCTGCAAGGTGCCGTCAAACAGCGACACATGGGTGGCGCGCAAATTGGCAGGCAAGGTCTTTTCGTCAACTGCAAAACCGTGGTTTTGGCTGGTGATGGACACACGGCCTGTGTCGAGTTCTTTCACCGGATGGTTGGCACCGTGGTGACCAAACTTCATCTTGAACGTCTTCGCACCACTGGCCAAGGCCATAATTTGGTGCCCCAAGCAGATGCCAAATGTGGGAATGCCTGTTTCGATCAACTCTGCGGCTGCGGCAATCGCGTAATCACAAGGCTGCGGGTCCCCTGGGCCGTTGGACAAGAAAATGCCGTCGGGGTTGTGTTTGAGCACATCGGCAGCCGATGTTTTGGCAGGCACCACCGTCACTTGGCAGCCGCGCTCAGCCAACATACGCAAGATGTTTTTCTTGACGCCAAAGTCGTAGGCGACCACGTGAAATTTAGGTGCGGCCAACGTGCCGTAGCCTTGCCCCAACACCCACTCTGTTTCGGTCCAGTCGTAAGACTCAGACACCGTCACTTTTTGAGCCAAATCGAGGCCCGACATCGAAGGCGCAGCTTGTGCAGCGGCCACCGCTTGATCAATCATCGCTTGGGTCACTTGCTCACCTTGAGCCAAGCCCAAGATGGCGCCGTTTTGAGCGCCTTTGGTGCGCAGCAAGCGCGTGAGTTGACGGGTGTCAATGTTGGCAATCGACACCGTGCCGGCATCGACCAAATAGGCCGACAAGGTTTGGTGTGAGCGGAAGTTGCTTGCAACCAAAGGCAAGTCTTTGATGATCAAGCCAGCAGCATGGACTTTGTCAGCTTCGATGTCTTCCACGTTGACGCCGTAGTTACCGATGTGCGGGTACGTCAAAGTGACGATCTGCTGGCAGTAGCTGGGGTCAGTGAGGATTTCCTGATAGCCGGTGAGTGAGGTGTTGAACACCACTTCGCCGACGGTGGAGCCAGAGGCTCCAATCGAGTTGCCGATAAAGACCGTGCCGTCTGCGAGCGCCAGAATGGCGGGCGGGAAGGTTCCCTGAAGAGACAAAAGCACTGGGTTCTCCGGAATAGTTCGGGTACGCCTCAGCGCTCACAAGAGAATGGCTTCTCTTTGGCTGCTTTGTTCGAGGAATTTGCCTAGTTTTGGCTGGGGCGTACAGGTTGATGCGGGAAAGCCTCTTATTATATCCGAGGCACTGGTTTTCCCCAGTGTTTGCCCGACTTAATCCACCAAATGACAGGTTGCACTGGCGTGCAAGCAAATGGCAGCAGCGGCGGCCACATTGAGCGACTCCTCCCCGCCGGGCTGCGCAATTCGCACCGCCAACTCAGCGCGCTGCGCCAACTCAGGCGATACGCCCTGCCCTTCATGCCCCATCAGCCATGCACAAGGCATGGGCAATTGGGCTTGCGCCAACAAGGTGTGCAAAAAGGGCCCTTGGTGCGAGCTGGTTGCCACCCACGGAATATCCAAAGCCTGCAACGCGTCTGGCGATAAGCCTTCGACCAAGTGCAACCCAAAATGCGCCCCCATCCCTGCGCGTAACACTTTGGGCGACCACAACGCGGCCGTCCCCTTGATCGCCAAAATTTGGGTAAACCCAAACGCTGAGGCACTGCGCAAAATGGAACCCACATTGCCCGCGTCTTGCACACGGTCCAACACCACGGTCGCGACTTTAGGCTGCACCACTTGCGTGCTGGGCGTGGTCAAAATAAAGCCCATGCGCGCGGGTGACTCGAGGCTGCTGATTTCTGCAAACAAGGCATCTGGCAAGACGGTGTTGCGCTCGGCCGCCCGCGTCCACTCTAAAGGCGCGGTCGCCCATTGAGACTCGGCAAACACCGCATGGTCGGGTTTAACGCCACGCGTCAACGCTGCGCGACACAGATGATCACCCTCTAGCCACACACGTCCGAGCTTGCGGTAGGCCGAGCTGTCTTGCGACAAACGGCGCAACTCTTTCACCAAGGGGTTGTCGCGTGAGGTAATCAAATTCATGTCAAAACTTTGGTGACGGGCGAAAACGTGGTCCGATGCCAAGGTGTCGCACCGTGGGTTTGCAGCGCTAATAAATGTGCCGCCGTGCCATAGCCTTTGTGACTGTCAAAGCCGTAAAGCGGGTACTCGGCGTGTAGCTGCATGCACCAGCGGTCACGGTGCACTTTGGCCAAAATAGAAGCCGCAGAAATGGCAGGCACTTTGCTGTCGCCTTTGACAATTGCCTCCGCCAAAACATCCAACACGGGCAGACGATTGCCATCCACCAACACTTTGTGCGGCTTCAAACGCAACCCCTCCACCGCGCGGCGCATGGCCAGCATCGTGGCCTGCAAAATATTCAAGGTGTCGATTTCTTCCACGGTAGCTTCGGCGATGCAACAGCACAAAGCCTTGGCACGAATTTCGTCGTACAAACGCTCACGCTTCAATGGGGTCAGTTTTTTGGAGTCTGCCAAGCCGTAAATCGGATTTTGATCATCCAGAATGACCGCGGCGGCCACCACAGGGCCTGCCAAAGGACCACGCCCAGCCTCATCGACGCCAGCCACTAAGCCAGGGGCGTCCCAAATCAACGGCGCCTGTTCAGCGCGCAAGAACTTTTTCGATCGCATGTGCCGCCAGTGCGGGGGTGTCGCAACGCAGGCTGTCATGGAGCACTGCAAAGCGTTGTTGAACATGGGCCATGGCGGCGGGGTGATCGAGCCACTGCAACACCTCTTGCGCCATGGCATCGGGAGTGGCCGCGTCTTGTAGCAATTCAGGCACAACGAAATCTTGACTCAAGATATTGGGCAACCCCACCCAAGGCTGCAACTTCTTACGCTGCATGATTTGCCAACTGAGCCAGTTCATGTTGTACGCAATCACCATGGGACGCTTGAAAAGCGCCGCCTCCAGCGTGGCGGTGCCACTGGCGATCAACGTCACGTCACACGCGGCCAACGCAGCGTGAGACTGGCTGTTAAGCAGCATGAGATGCGGCACAGGTCCCACCTCTTTCAAAATGGCATCGATACGCGCGCGCAACGCGGGCATGGCGGGCAACACAAAGTGCAAGCCCGGCTGACGTTGGGCCATGCGTTGCGCAGCTTGCAAAAAGCGACGCACCAAATACTCAATTTCAGAACTGCGGCTGCCTGGCAATAAGGCCACCACTGTTGCATCTTGAGGAAGCCCTAGTGCGGTTCGAGCCGCCGCACGATCAACTTGATCGGGAATGGTTTGAGCCAAGGGATGGCCAACATACGTTGCAGCAATGCCGTGCTGGGCCAATAAGGCTTCTTCGAACGGAAAAATGCACAACACATGATCAACGCTTTGACGGATTTTTTCCACCCGATCTGCGCGCCACGCCCAGATCGAGGGGCACACAAAGTGCACGGCAGGAATGCCTGCGCCCTTGAGGTCACGTTCTAAGTCGAGATTGAAGTCTGGGGCATCCACACCGATGAACGCACTCGGTGGATTGGCCAACAAACGGTCACGTAACTGGCGACGAATGCCCACGATTTCACGGTAATGTCGCAGGACTTCGACATAGCCGCGCACCGCTAACTTCTCGTAAGGCCACCAAGCTTCAAAACCGTGGGCCTCCATGCGGGGACCACCGATGCCCGCGCTTCGCATGTCAGGCCATTTTTGGCGCATGCCCCCCAGCAGCAAACCCGCCAGCAAATCACCCGAAGCCTCGCCTGCGACCAGCGAGAAAGACAAAGCCCCAGCCATGCGTTTTAGCGAATGATGCCGCGCTGCGGCGATGTGTGATCTAAGAAATCCAGCATCATGGCCACATCGGCTGCGGCTTCTGGTTTCTCTTGGGCCAACACAGCAATGCGCTCTTTGGCTTTGTCGAGCGTCAAATCATCGCGGTACAAGGCTTTGTGCATGGCTTTCACCGCGCTGATGCGCTCGGCAGAAAAGCCACGGCGGCGCAAACCTTCAAAATTCATCGAGCGTGGCTCAGCAGGCTGACCTTGACACATGACAAAAGGCGGCACGTCCGCAAACAGCAGCGAATGCATGGCCGAAAAACTGTGTGCGCCGATGCGCACAAATTGGTGCACCACGGTAAAGCCGCCCAAAATCACCCAGTCGCCCACATGCACATGGCCCGCCAACTGCGCGCTGTTGGCGAAGATGGTGTGGTTGCCCACCACGCAGTCGTGCGCCAAGTGCACGTAAGCCATGATCCAGTTGTCGTTGCCAACTTTCGTCACGCCCGCATCACCGGGCGAACCGATGTTGAAGGTGCAAAACTCACGGATGGTGTTGCGGTCGCCAATGATCAACTCACAAGGCTCGCCCGCGTACTTTTTGTCTTGCGGAATAGCGCCCAACGAGTTGAACTGAAAAATGCGGTTGTCTTGACCAATCGTGGTGTGACCTTCAATCACACAGTGCGGGCCAACCGTTGTGCCTGCGCCAATACGCACATGCGGGCCAATGATGGTGTACGGCCCCACCTGCACCGAGCTGTCGAGTTCGGCTTTTGGGTCAACCAATGCGGTCGCGTGGATGTTGCTCATCGTTGATGTATGGGCTAATCGGATTAGGCAATCGCACGCATTGTGCACATCAGCTCAGCTTCGGTGGCAATGACATCACCCACTTTGGCGCGTGCTTTGAATTTGAAGATGCCGGCTTTCATGCGATCCAATTCGACTTCCAAAGTCAACTGATCGCCTGGCTCGACGGGGCGCTTGAACCGTGCACCATCAATGCCAGCGAAGTAATACACAGTTTTGTCATCGGGTGCGGCACCCAAGGTGTCAAACGCCAGCAAAGCAGCGGCTTGTGCCAAGGCTTCCAAAATCAACACACCGGGCATGACGGGGTGGTGTGGGAAATGGCCACTGAAAAATGGCTCGTTCATGGTCACATTTTTGAGCGCCTTGATGCTTTTGCCTTTTTCCAATTCCAACACACGGTCGACCAACAGAAATGGGTAACGGTGAGGCAATTGCTTCAAGATTTGATGGATGTCCATGCTCATTTTTTCTGACTTTCTAAAGCTGATTCAAGAGATTTGATGCGGTCGCGCAAACGGTGCAACTGACGCAAGGTCGCGGCATTTTTCTCCCATGACGCATTGTCGTCGATGGGAAACACACCACTGTATTGGCCGGGTTGACGAATAGAACGCATGACCACCGAGGCTGCAGAAATGTGCACCCCGTCGGCCAATTGCAAGTGGCCGAGCACGACGGCCCCACCACCCACGGTGCAATTGGCACCAATGCGCGCGCTGCCAGCCACACCAGCACACCCAGCCATCGCGGTGTTGGCGCCCACATGCACGTTGTGACCGATTTGCACCAAGTTATCGAGTTTGACGCCGTTTTCCAACACCGTGTCGTCCAAGGCACCACGATCGATGCAGGTGTTGGCGCCAATTTCTACATCGTCACCAATGCGAACGGCACCCAGTTGTTCAATTTTTTCCCAGCGGCCTTCAAACATAGCGAAACCAAAACCATCGGCACCAATCACCACACCAGCATGGATGATGCAGCGTTGCCCAATACGGCAATCTTCGCCCACAGTGATGCCCGATTTCAACCACGTATCAGCACCAATGCTGGCTCCCCGCTCCACCACGCACAAAGGACCAATGCGTGCCGTTGCATGCACAGTAGCACTGGGGTGAATAACGGCACTGGGGTGCACCAAAGGCGCATCGTCTTTGGGCAAATGCTGACGCCAAAGTTGCGTCAAGCGTGCGAAGTAGTGGTACGGGTTGTCGGCCACGATGCAAGCACCGCGCGCTAACGCCACCGACTCCATCACGGGAGACACCACAACGCAACCCGCCGCAGAGGTGACGAGTTGTGCTTGGTATTGGGGGTTGCTGAGAAAACTGAAAGCGTTGGGTTGCGCCGTGTCTAACGGGCTGAGCTTTTCAATCAGGTGTTCGGGGTTGCCATGTAAGCGCCCCCCGAGACGTTCAACAATTTGGCCGAGACTCAGTGCCACGGCGACTTATTTAGCAGCGTTGATGACCTTGAGCACTTTGTCGGTGATGTCGTGCTTGGGGTTGATGTAAACGGCCTCTTGCAAAACGAGGTCGAATTTCTCAGTTTCAGCCACTTGCTTGATGACGCGATTGGCACGCTCAAGCACTTGTTGGAACTCTTCGTTCTTGCGTGCATTCAACTCTTCTTGGAACTCGCGACGCTTACGCTGCAGCTCGCGGTCTTGTTCGCCCAATTGTTTTTGGCGAGACAAGCGTTGTGACTCAGACAACGTAGGTGCTTCACGTTCGAATTTTTCAGCAGACGACTTCAGGTTGTTACCGAACTCGATGAGGTCTTTGTCGCGCTTGGAGAACTCTTGCTCCAGCTTGGCTTGTGCTTGCTTGGCCGTATTGGCCTCTTTGAAGATTCTGTCCGTATTGATAAACCCAATGCGAATTTCTTCAGCTTGAACGCTGAATGCGGCCAAGCCCAAGGCGAAGGTCAAAGAAAGGTGGCGAAAAAACGTGTTCATCAGAAAGATGTCCCGATCTGGAATTGCAATCTTTGGATTCTATCGCCTGTAAAGGAACGTGCGGGACGTGCCCAGGCAAAACGCAAAGGCCCCATCGGTGAGACCCAACTCAGGCCAACGCCATAAGAGCTACGCAACTCGCTTAACTGAATTTTGTCGTATTCGCCAAAGACGTTGCCCATGTCATAGAAACCGTACAAACGCAAGCTGCGGTCATTGCCCGCGCCTGGAAATGGCAGCAAAAACTCGCTATTGAGCGTGACCTTTTTCGCACCACCGCTGACGATACCGGACGGGTCACGATGCCCCAAGGTGCCTTGCTCAAAACCACGCACCGAACCCAAACCGCCCGAGTAGTAGTTTTTAAACACGGGGAAGGGTTGACCTTGCAGGCCTTTGCCTAAGCCGAAATCGGCATTGAAAGCGAAGGTGTATTGCTTGCTCAGCGGGAAATATTGCTGGTATTGCGCCCCAAACTTGGCGTAACGGGTATCACCGGCCAAGCCTGTTTCGCTGTTCAGACGGATGAACTTGCCGCTCGTTGGATTCAAATAGCTGTCGCGACTGTCCCGCGCCCAGCCCACCGTCAAAGGCACGGTATGCGTGGTGTAACCAAACTGGTAGGCATATTTCAAATAGGAGTCAGGCAAGTTGGTGCCCGGCACAATTTGCGTTTGCTCTAACGAGGCCCCCACAAAAACACGGTCTAACTCGCTGAATGGCACACCAAAGCGAATGCCTGTGCCAGACGTGACCAGTCGGTAGTCACCGCCCTGCTCCACGTAAGGCCGGCTCGAGCGGTGGTAGTACTCAAAGGTGCGCGACACGCCATCTTCCGTGAAATACGGGTCGGTCGTGTTGATCACGTAATACTGGTTGAACTTGCTCGTGCTGACTTGGAGCCCCAAGTTCTGGCCGCTACCGAACACGTTGTCTTGCTGAATACCAAACGAGAACGTGACTTTTTCGGCACTGGAGAAACCCGCACCCAAGGTCAACATGCCGGTTGGTTTTTCAACCACGTTCACATTCAAATCCACCTGATCTTGAGAAGCCGCCACCTCTTGGGTGTCCACTTCGACGTCTTTGAAATAACCCAAGCGGTTGATACGGTCACGCGATAAACGAATGCGCTCGCCGTCGTACCACGAGGACTCCATTTGACGGAACTCGCGGCGCACGATCTGGTCGCGTGTGCGGTTATTGCCCACGATGTTGATGCGGCGCACGTAAGCGCGACGCGACGGGTCGGCCACCAACACCAACTTCACGCGGTTGGTGCTGCGGTCGATTTCGGGACGCACCTCGGTACGTGCAAACGCGAAGCCAAAATTGCCGAAATACTCGTTGAAGGCTCTGGTGGTTTTCGCCACGTCGTCAGCGTTGTAAGGCTTGCCGGGCTTGATCTCAATCAAAGACTTGAACTCGTCGTCTTTGCCCAAGTAGTAGCCATCCAAAGCCACTTCAGAGACCACAAAGCGGTCACCCTCGGTCACGTTGATGGTGATGGAAATGTCTTGCTTGTTGGGCGAAATAGCCACTTGCGTGGAGTCCACACGGAACTCTAAGTAGCCACGCGACAAGTACCAAGCACGCAAGGTCTCAAGGTCTGCATTGAGCTTGGTGCGTGAGTAACGGTCTGACTTGGTGTACCAACTCAGCCAGTTGCCCGTACCTTGGTCAAACTGATCCAACAATTTGGATTCACCAAAGGCCTGGGCACCGACGATGCGCATTTCTTTGATTTTGGCCAAATCACCCTCGACCACAGTGAACGACAGGTTCACACGGTTGCGGTCCACCGGCGTGATGGTGGTGATGATTTCAGCGCCATACAAACTACGGTTCACATACTGGCGCTTGAGTTCTTGCTCGGCACGGTCAGCCAAGGCTTTGTCAAACGGACGGCCCTCAGCCAGTCCGATATCACGCAACGCTTTGCGCAACACGTCTTTGTCAAACTCTTTGGTGCCAATGAATTCAACAGCCGCAATGTTGGGACGCTCTTCAACGATCAGCACCAATTCATCGCCATTGACTTCAATGCGCACGTCTTTGAACAAGCCCAAAGCAAACAAACTGCGAATGGCTGCTGCGCCCTTTTCATCGGTGTAATCGTCACCAACACGGAACGGAATGGACGCAAAGACGGTACCTGGTTCAATGCGCTGCAAGCCTTCGACACGGATGTCACGGACCTTGAAAGGATCAACCGCCCACGCGTTGAAGGCCAATGCAGACCCCAATACAAGTGCTGCAGCACATGACAAAGGGGAGCGACGGAATCGAGGAAGTGGATGGGTCATGAACTGAAAACTCAAGGGCCTTGGCGTTGTTGTGTAGGGGGACTTAACTCAGCCAGCCTAAGCGAACTACGTCGTTAAAAAGAGAAAAAACCATCAGTGCCATGAGCACTGCCATGCCTGCACTTTGCAGGATTTCCAGCCATCGTGGCGAGGGGGGATGCCCCGTGAAAGCCTCATAAAGATAATACAACAGGTGCCCACCATCCAAGACTGGCAACGGCAAGAGATTGAACACACCTAGGCTCACACTGAGCAAGGCCAAATAGGCCAAGTAAGGCCCTAAACCCACGCTGGCTGAACGGCCCGCATAGTCGGCCATGCTCAATGGACCGCTGAGGTTATCCAAAGATGCCCGGCCCGTGATCAAACGCCCCATCATGTCGAGCGTCAGGCGCGAGACTTCCCACGTTCGCTGCGCAGCACGAACCAAACCATCAAGCAAACCATATTGAACCCAAATTTTTTGTGGTGCTTCGCCAACTTGAGCGCCAATGCGCCCAATAAATTCAGCGCCGTCGGCCACGCGATCAGGCGTCACTGCGATGTGTAACACACCCTGCCCCGCACGTTGGACCTCCCACAGTTGCTCAGCAATCGGGTTTTGTGCGCGACCGCTGGCACGGACCGTGGCGCGCAACGCTGCGGCGTCGTCGATCACGCGGGCATCGATGCGCACAACCTCGTCGCCACGCTGCAAACCGGCTTGCCTCGCCGCGCTGTTGGGTTGCAAGTCGCCTAAAACTGCACGACTCCACGCCCCGACCAAACCCAAATCTTGCAAAGCTGTGGTGGCGCTGTTCGCCCCTTCGTCAACGGCTTTCGCCGTCACGGACACCAAGTGCGAAGTGTGGCGGCCTATGGGCTGCACTTCCAGCACAAAGTCAGACATCGCGAGATCTTGCTGCATCAGCCACCAACGCAATTGCTCCATGGAAACCACATCTTGCATAGACGCGCCATCCACGCCAACGCGTGACACCAAATCACCACTTTTCAAACCTGCCAAATCTGCAGGCGAACCCGCGATGGGGGTGGCCAACAGCGCACGGGTTTCGTATTGCCCAAGCCAAAAAGTCGCGGCATACAAAACCAGTGCCAACAACAAATTCGCAAGAGGGCCCGCCGACACAATGGCCGTACGCGCCCACAAAGGTTGACGATCCAGCGCCATCGCAGCGTCTGCAGGTGTCAATGCTTCTTCGGAAGCATCCAACATCTTGACGTAGCCACCCAAGGGAATGAGGCTGATGACGAATTCGGTGTCTTGACCTGGGTAAGAACGGCGGGATTTCCAACGCAGCAAAGGCTTGCCAAACCCAATCGAGAAGGTCAGCACTTTCACACCACAAGCCACCGCCACCCGATAGTGGCCCCACTCATGCACGGTGATGAGTAAGCCCAAACCCAGCAAAAAAGCCAGCACCGTCATGGCAAAGCCAAGCGATGTATTTCGTCTTGTGCCACGGCACGAGCTTGTGCGTCTAAATCGAGTAAGTCATCAAGGTGATGAGGGGTCGCGAAGGTCATGCGCGACAGGCAGTTCAAATTCAAGTGATGAATTTGATCAAAGCGAATTTGACGATCGAGAAACGCAGCCACAGCAATTTCGTTCGCAGCATTCAACACCGCCGTGGTGCCACGCGGCCCACGCAGCGCATGCCAAGCCAAATGGATGCCCGCAAAACGCTCGGGATGACCATGGTCGTCCAAGGCCTCAAAGGTCATGGCGGACAAGGCGTGAAAGTCCAGCGCGTCTGCGCCAGAAACCATGCGCTCGGGCCAGCTCAAACCATAGGCAATCGGCACACGCATATCGGGTGTACCAAGCTGCGCCACCACGGAGTTGTCGCGGTACTGCACCATGGAGTGAATGATGCTTTGGGGGTGAATCACAACCTCCAAGCGCTCGGGTGGTAAGCCAAACAAATAGCGCGCCTCGATCACCTCCAAGGCCTTGTTCATCATGGTCGCAGAGTCGACCGAGATTTTGCGACCCATGACCCAATTGGGATGGGCGCACGCTTGCTCGGGCGTGACGTCTTTCAGGCTCGCCAACTCACGGGTACGAAACGGCCCCCCCGAAGCAGTGAGGATGATTTTGGCCACGCGCGTATCCCATGTGGCCGGATCTTCAGGCAGCGATTGAAAGATAGCGGAGTGTTCGCTGTCGATAGGCAACAGCGTCGCGCCACCGTTTTTCACCGCGTCCAAAAAGACCTCGGCCCCCACCACCAACGCCTCTTTGTTGGCCAACAACAAGCGCTTACCGCTGCGAGCCGCATCCAAGCAAGGCGATAAACCCGCAGCCCCGACGATGGCGGCCATGACGGCATCCACTTCGGCATGCGCAGAGACCTCATCCAGCGCAGCCGCACCACTGAGTACCTGCACATTCAAGCCCTCAGCACGCACTCGGTCTTGCAGTTGTTTGGCGGCATCGGGCTGCACCATCACCGCGAAGCGAGGTTTGAATTGCGCACACTGACGCAACATCAAATCCACTTGGGTTGCCCCTGTGAGGGCAAAAACTTCAAATCGATCGGGATGACGTGCGATCACGTCCAAGGTGTTGGTGCCAATCGAACCGGTCGATCCAAGCACCGTGATGCGTTGCGGCATAGCGCCTCCGTGGTGTGAGGTCAAATGTGCGGTCAAACCGATTGCACCAGCATGAGCGCAAGTGGCAGCGTGGGCAACAAGGCATCGACGCGGTCTAGAACGCCACCGTGACCGGGCAACAACTGGCTGCTGTCTTTGAAGCCTGCACTGCGCTTGACCAAAGACTCCACCAAATCGCCCACCACGCTCATGGCCACCAAAAACAGCGTTGCCAACACCATGAAAGGCCAGCCTCGGCCATGCAATCGTGTGAACAGGCTCGGGCTGTCGAGCGCCCATTGGGTATCGGCCCAAACCCAAAAGAAGGCCATGGCTAAGACGCCAACCATGCCGCCCCACACGCCTTCCCAGCTTTTACCTGGGCTGATGGCCACCGCCAATTTGCGACGACCAAAGGCACGTCCTGAAAAATAAGCAGCAATGTCTGCCATCCAGACCAAAAGCAGCAAAGAGAGTAAAAAATTAACCCCCATCACTTTGGCTTGGTACATCGCGAGCCACGTCAGACACAGGGCAAAAATACCTGCAACCCAACGCACGATACGAGAAATGTTGGGCCAATGGGTGACGCCGCCTCGCAAAAGCCAAGCGCCCACCAATACCCAAGCAGCACCTGCTATCGGCCACATCAACCCAGGAGGCTGATAAGCCCAACGAGCAGACCATGCCAACAAGCACAAGGTGACACAAACAGCACCCATGCGCAATGCGCCGCGCATGGCCAGCCCATTCAAACGGCCCCACTCCCAAGCACCTGCTGCGATCAAAATTAAGGTCAAGCTAGCCAAAGGCTCAGCCGTTGATGCAAACAGGGCTGGCAACAAAAGCGCCAGCAACACAAGGGCGGTGATGACGCGTTGTTTCAACATGAGGTCTTAGACCGCCATGATTTCGTGCTCTTTGCTGGCGATGAGCTTGTCAATCTCAGCAATGTGACTGTCAGTGGTTTTTTGAATGTCTGCTTCTGCGCGCTTTTGGTCGTCTTCAGAAGCGAGTTTGTCTTTCACCAATTTCTTCACAGACTCGTTGGCGTCACGGCGCAAGTTACGCACGGCAATCTTGGCGTTTTCACCTTCGGTGCGAACCACTTTGGTGAGTTCTTTGCGACGCTCTTCCGACATCGGAGGCATGGGCACGCGAATCAACTCGCCCATAGATGAGGGGTTCAAACCCAAATCGCTGTCGCGAATGGCCTTTTCAATCTTGGCGCCCATCGGCTTTTCCCAAGGCTGCACGCTCAAAGTACGGGCGTCCAACAAGGACACGTTGGCCACTTGGCTGATTGGCACCATGGAGCCGTAATAGTCAACTTGCACGTTGTCGAGCAAGGCTGGGCTGGGTCGGCCTGTGCGGATTTTGGTCAAACTGTGGCTGAAAGCCGCAATCGATTGACCCATTTTGGTTTCGGTTGTTTTCTTGATGTCAGCGATAGTCATGTTGTGCTCCGGAGGCAACGCATTGAAAAGGTCAAAACGTACAGTGAATCAGAATCAGGCGTACACCAAAGTGCCTTCGTCTTCGCCCATCACCACGCGTTTGAGGGCGCCATTTTTGAAAATCGAGAACACTTTGATGGGCAATTTTTGATCGCGACACAGCGCAAATGCGGTCGCGTCCATGATGCCGAGATTTTGGCCAATCGCGTCGTCGAAACTGATTTTTTCGTAACGGGTCGCGTTGGGGTCTTTTTTAGGATCGGCAGAGTAAACACCGTCAACTTTGGTGGCTTTGAGCACCATCTCTGCACCGATCTCCGCGCCACGCAAGGCCGCGGCCGTGTCGGTGGTGAAGAAGGGATTGCCGGTGCCAGCTGCAAAAATCACAACTTTGCCCTCTTCGAGGTACTGCAAAGCTTTGGGGCGAACGTAAGGCTCAACCACTTGGTCAATGGCGATGGCAGACATCACGCGAGCCGTCAAACCCGCTTTGTTCATGGTGTCAGCCAACGCCAACGAATTCATCACCGTAGCCAACATGCCCATGTAATCGGCTGTGGCACGGTCCATACCGACCGCACCGCCCGCGACACCGCGGAAAATGTTGCCACCACCGATCACGATGGCCACTTCCACACCCAAATTGATCACCTCAGCCACTTCGCCGACGATGCGAACAATGGTGGCGCGGTTGATACCAAATGCATCGTCGCCCATCAAGGCCTCCCCTGACAGCTTGAGCAAAATACGCTTGTGGGCTGGCTGGGGTGTGGTCATGAAAAGCTCCTGGATGTATGGGGTGGAATTGATGTAGGGAATAAATAACAGAAGGGGAGCCTGCGCCCCCCTGTCTGATTAGGCTGACTGCTTGGCAGCAGCAACTTGCGCGGCCACTTCGGCAGCGAAGTCGTCGACTTTCTTCTCAATGCCCTCACCCACCACGTACAAGGTGAATGAAGAAACATTGGTGTTGGCCGCTTTGAGCATCTGCTCAACAGTTTGCTTGTCGTTCTTGACGAATGTTTGATTGAACAAAGACACCTCTTTGAGGTACTTTTGCACAGAACCTTCGACCATCTTCGTGACGATGTCAGCAGGCTTGCCAGACTCAGCAGCTTTCGCAGCAGCGACTGAGCGCTCTTTTTCGATCAACTCAGCAGGCACATCAGCGCTGGTCAACGAAACAGGCTTCATGGCAGCGACGTGCATTGCCACGTCTTTGGCGGCCACTTCGTCGCCTTCGAACTCAACAATCACGCCAATGCGTGTGCCGTGCAAGTACGCAGCCAATTTCTTAGCACCGTCGAAACGCTTGAAGCGACGGAAGCTCATGTTCTCGCCGATCTTGCCGATCAAACCTTTGCGTGCGTCTTCCAGCGTGGGGCCAAAACCTTCTTGGCTGTAAGGCAGAGCACCCATTTCTTCCACGGAAGCGGGGTTGTGCTTGACGATCAACTCAACGGCAGCTTGTGCCAAAGCCAAGAAGCTGTCGTTCTTGGTCACAAAGTCAGTTTCGCAGTTCACTTCCAACAAGGCACCAGTGTTGCCGCTGATGTAGCTGGCAACAACGCCTTCGGCCGTCACGCGGCTCGATGCTTTGCCAGCCTTGCTGCCGAGCTTGACGCGCAACAACTCTTCTGCTTTGGCCATGTCGCCTTCGGCTTCAGTCAAAGCTTTTTTGCACTCCATCATGGGAGCGTCAGTTTTAGCGCGCAATTCAGCGACCATGCTTGCGGTAATAGCAGCCATTTAAATTCTCCGTATCAGTTCAAAAATTTCAGGTGTGAAAAAGGGGCTACACAAGCCCCTTTTCGACGTTGGGCCTAGCGATTAAGCAGCGACTTCAACGAACTCGTCAGCGCCTTCGGCAACAGCCTTGACCACGTCGTTCACAGCGTTGGCACGGCCTTCGATGATCGCATCGGCAATACCGCGTGCGTACAAAGTCACAGCCTTAGAAGAGTCATCGTTACCTGGGATGATGTAGTCGATGCCTTCAGGTGAGTGGTTAGAGTCCACCACGCCGATCAATGGAATGCCCAATTTCTTGGCTTCAGCGATGGCAATCTTGTGGTAGCCAACGTCGATCACGAAGATCGCATCAGGCAACACAGCCATATCTTGAATGCCGCCGATGTCTTTTTCAAGTTTTTCCATTTCGCGCTTGAACATCAACTGTTCTTTCTTAGACAACGCATCCAAACCAGCTTCTTGCTGGATCTTCATGTCTTTGAGGCGCTTGATCGAGGTCTTGACGGTTTTGAAGTTGGTCAACATGCCGCCCAACCAACGTTGGTCAACGAAAGGCACGCCAGCGCGCTGCGCTTCGGCGGAGACGATTTCGCGGGATTGACGCTTTGTACCGACCATCAACACAGTGCCACGGTTCGCAGACAACTGCTTCACGAACTTGATGGCATCTTGGAACATCGGCAACGATTTTTCCAAGTTGATGATGTGAATTTTGTTGCGGTGGCCAAAAATGAACGGGGCCATTTTGGGGTTCCAGAAGCGAGTTTGGTGACCAAAGTGGACACCGGCTTCCAGCATTTCGCGCATTGTGACTGACATAGATTTACTCCAAAGGTTGGGTCTAAAATCCAGCCCTTCATCGCCGCAGGTCAAGAGTTTGAGACATGCGGCAACACCTTGAATGGGCTGGTTTGCGAGTGATGTTTACTCCGAACAAACCCTGAGAGGTGTTATCCGGAAAAACCCAAAGATTCTAGCACAGCCAAACATGAACAACACCCCACGACAGCCGCACACCAGCTATACAAACTCATGAAAATTGCAGTGATCGGTGCGGGCGTGATCGGTGTGACCACCGCCTACGAACTCGCACATCAAAACCACGAAGTTAGTATTTTTGAGTCCAATGGCTCAGCCGCCGAACTGTGCAGCTTTGCCAATGCGGGGGTGGTGTCACCCAGTTACACAACGCCTTGGGCCAAACCAGGCATGGCTTTGCACGTGTTGACGCATCTGTGGCAACGCCACGGCCCTGCTCGCATCGGCCATCTCGGATGGCGAGAATTACGTTGGTTGTGGCAGTGGCAACAAGCCTGCGATGGCGCAACCTTTGCACGCAATCGCGGCAACATGCTCCGCCTTGCCAGCTACAGCCAGCAGCGCTTACAAGAGCTCACGCATCGCTTGAACTTGGATTACGAACGCGCACAAGGTTTTTTGGTACTGCTGCGCGGCGAACGGGAACGCAAAATGGCGCAAGCCTCTTTGCAAGTTATGCGCGACGCTGGATTGAGCGTGAAAACACTCACACCCGAGCAAGCACGCGCCGTAGAGCCCGCCCTGAATCCAGAAACACCATTTTTGGAAGCGCTTCATTTTGCCGACGACGAGGTCAGCAACTCGCGCCAATTCACGCTGATGCTCAAACAAGAAGCCGAAGCCTTGGGTGTCAAGTTGCATTTGAATGCGCACGTTCAACCTCTCCTACGCTCGCAACCCACCACGATCCGACTCGCACCTGACGATGCGGGACGTCGTTTTGATGCCGTGGTGATGTGTGCAGGACTTGCCAGCGCATCCTTGCTCGCGCCGCTCGGATTGCGTATTCCACTGGCTGCCGTACACGGCTATTCGGTGAGTGCGGCAGTCCGCGAGCCCCTTGACGCCCCTCGCAGTGGCGTGATGGACGAACGCTACAAAGTAGCGATTTCCCGTTTGGGCCAGCGTGTGCGCGTGTCGGGCGGCGCCGAAATTGGCGGATACGCCAACAAATACCACGCAGGCAGTATCAAAACCTTGTACAAAGTGCTGGACGATTGGTTTCCAGGTGCCGCACGCACGCAGGACAACGTCCAAATTTGGAAAGGTGCGCGCCCCATGCTGCCCGATGGGCCGCCCATCGTCGGCGCCAGTGGTGTACCGAGCATCTGGCTGAATTTAGGTCACGGATCCAGCGGTTGGGCTCTTGCTTGTGGAAGCGCGCGCGTGTTAGCCGATAGCATCGACCAACGAAAACCAGAGATTGACTTAGCAGGACTGGGAATCGAACGCCTAGGACGAACCCGATGAACCACCCCAACCTTGTGCAGCGCATTGGCCACGAACAAGCACACGCCTTGTTCAGCACGCTTCAAACGCGGGCCCTCGAGCGCCAAGCACAAGGTGAATTACCGAGCCACACACTCATGCAAAGGGCGGGTTTGGCTACCGCGCAATTGGCACTGGCCTTAACGCCACATGCACAAAATATATGGATCGCCTGTGGCCCTGGTAACAACGGCGGAGATGGACTTGAAGCGGCCATTCATCTCAAACGATGGGGAAAACGCCCTGTCGTGACGTGGCTAGGCACGCCCGAATTGACGCCCGCAGATGCCCGACAAGCCTGGCAACGCGCTACAGACGCAGGTGTCACGTTTGCGGCGACGCCTCCCACGCAATTTGATCTGGCCATCGACGCCCTCCTCGGAATCGGCTGCCAGCGTATGCCCGAAGGACACATCGCACAATGGCTGGCGTTGATGCACGCGAGCGAATCTCCTATTTTGTGCGTTGATCTGCCTTCCGGTTTGATGAGCGACACCGGCCAATGGCTCAAACCCAATGGGCCAGCCATTCGCAATGCCCAACGGCACACCTTGAGCCTGCTCACGCTCAAGCCAGGACTGTTCACCGCCGATGGCCGCGATGCAGCAGGCGACGTGTGGTTCGCCAACTTAGGCATTGAAAACACCGCCCAACCCACAGCATGGCTTCAAGCTGGCACCGCAACAACAAGCCCGCGCCCACACAGCAGCCACAAAGGCAGTTTTGGCGATGTGATGGTGATCGGCGGAGCCCAAGGGATGACGGGAGCCGCCATCTTGGCAGGCCTAGCCGCACTGCATGGCGGCGCAGGTCGCGTGTTGGTCGGTTTTTTGGATGACGCAGACCACACTGCAGTGGCCGCACAACACCCCGCCTTGATGGTCCGCAAGGTCGTAGACCTCGACTGCAAGCGCGCCACCCTCGTGTGTGGATGCGGAGGGGGCGATGCCGTGCGCAGTGTCTTACCCCGCGTGCTGTCCACAGCGGCACACTTGGTCTTAGACGCAGATGCATTGAACACCATCGCGCAAGATACATCGCTTCAACAGCTGTTAAAAAATCGAGCCGCCAAAGGCCTGCCCACCGTGCTGACACCTCACCCACTAGAAGCGGCAAGAATGCTGGGCTGCTCAGCCGCACACGTACAAGCAGATCGACTGCAAGCCGCCGAAACACTGGCCCAACAAACCCAAGCCGTGGTGGTGCTCAAAGGCTCTGGCACCATCGTGGCGCAGACGGGCCACACATCGGTGATCAACCCCACAGGCAATGCGCGTTTGGCCACGGCTGGCACGGGCGACGTGCTGGCCGGTTTGATCGGCGCAAAGTTAGCGCACAGCCATGACGCGTTCTTAGCCAGTTGCGAAGCCGTATGCACACACGGTTCAGTGGCGGATAAATGGAGCACGCAAAGCCCAACGTTTGACGCGGCGTGGTTAGCCGCGTCAGTACGCTGAGTTACTTTTTAGGACGACGCGCTTGGGCACCCGCGCTTTTTTTAGCACCCGGTTTTGACTCGCCCTTGCGCGCTTTGCCACTGACCTTGGTAAAGGCTTTTTTCACAGCCGACTTGAAGTTCTGAATCGGCGAAGCAGCGCCTTCAAAACCACCACCGCTGCGCGAAGCACCGCGATCTTTAGGCGTCCGCGTGAGCGCGACGTCGTCACCTTCACGTACCAAGCGGAAGTCAATCTTTCGACCATCCAAATCGACGCGACTGACCTGCACACGAACGCGTGAACCAATGGCATAGCGAATGCCCGAACGCTCACCGCGCAGCTCTTGGCGCGCCTCGTCAAAACGGAAATATTCGCCACCCAGCTCGGTGATGTGCACCAAGCCCTCGACGTACATGGCGTCTAGCGTGACAAACAATCCAAAACTGGTCGCCGTCGTCACAACGCCACCGTATTCCTCGCCCAAATGCTCACGCATGTATTTGCACTTCAACCAAGCCTCGACGTCGCGACTGGCCTCGTCAGCACGTCGCTCGTTCGCACTGCAATGCAAGCCCGCCGCCTCCCAAGCTTGCTGGTCCACCGTGGCCTTGGGTTTTTGCTCTAACTTTTGCGAAGGCTCACGCACACGCGAAGCCAAACGACGGGCCAACTTGGCATGCGCTTCACCCGGTGTGGGCAAAGCTGGCAATTGGTAACGACGTTGCAACAAGATCGCTTTGATGACGCGATGCACCAACAAGTCAGGGTAGCGACGAATCGGACTGGTGAAGTGCGTGTAGGCCTCAAACGCCAAGCCAAAATGCCCATTGTTCATGGGCGTGTAAATGGCTTGCTGCATAGAGCGCAGCAACATGGCATGGATTTGTTGCGCATCGGGCCGCTCTTTGGTGGCATCGGCAATCGCTTGGAACTCACTCGGTTTGGGGTCATTGCCCACCGACATGTTCACACCAGACGCCTTCAGAAAGCCTCGCAAAATTTCGATTTTTTCGGGCGTAGGGCCTTCATGCACCCGGAACAAGCCTGGGTGTTTACTTTGCAAAATAAAGTCTGCGCTACAAACGTTGGCCGCCAGCATGGCTTCTTCGATCAACTTGTGCGCATCGTTACGCGTGCGAGGAATGATTTTCTCGATTCGCCCACTGTCGTCGCAAACGATTTGTGTTTCCGTGGTTTCAAAGTCGACCGCACCGCGTGCATGACGTGCTTTAAGCAACGCGCCATACACGTCGTGCAAATTCAACAAGTCTGGAATTCGCTCTTTGCGTTTCGCAGCTTCAGGACCACGCGTGTTCGACAAAATCGCGGCAACTTCGTTGTAAGTGAAACGCGCATGACTGTGCATGACAGCAGGATAAAACTGGTAGGCCTGCACATCCCCCGTCGAGGTAATCATCATGTCGCACACCATGCACAAGCGTTCGACATCGGGGTTGAGCGAGCACAAGCCGTTAGACAGCTTCTCGGGCAGCATGGGGATCACGCGACGCGGAAAGTACACACTGGTCGCGCGGTCATAGGCATCAATGTCAATGGCACTGCCGGTCTCTACGTAGTGGCTCACGTCAGCGATTGCCACCAGCAAGCGCCAGCCTTTGGTTTTACCTACTTTGGCAGGTTCGCAATAAACGGCATCATCAAAATCGCGAGCATCTTCGCCATCGATGGTGACCAACGCAATGTCCGTCAAATCAACGCGCGCCTTTTTGTCTTGCGCACGCACCTTATCTGGCAAGCCCCGCGCCAAGGCCAAACAGCCTTCGGAGAATTCATGCGGCACACCGTATTTGCGAACGGCAATTTCGATCTCCATGCCGGGGTCATCCACCTCACCCAAGACCTCTTTGATACGTCCAACAGGCTGCCCATACAAACTGGGGGGTTCAGTCAACTCGACCACAACCACTTGCCCCGAAATGGCTTTGCCTGTGGCGCCTTTATGGATCAAGACGTCTTGGCCGTAGCGCTTGTCTTCCGGCGCGACCAACCAAACACCACTCTCTTGCAGCAATCGGCCAATGATGGGTTGCTTGGAACGCTCCAATATTTCAACCACACGCCCTTCGGGTCGACCTTTGCGATCGAAACGAACCACGCGCGCCTTGACGCGATCACGGTGCAACACGGCACGCATTTCATTCGGGGGGAGGTAAATGTCTGGTGCGCCGTCATCGCGCTGCACAAAACCATGACCATCTCGGTGACCCGATACGGTTCCTTCAAACTCTTCCAGTAAAGAACTGGCGACTGCGGAATTTTTGATACAATACTCTCTTTCCTGAGATGCCCAGGTGGCGGAATTGGTAGACGCACTAGTTTCAGGTACTAGCGAGTAACATCGTGGGGGTTCGAGTCCCTTCCTGGGCACCAAAACACTTACGGGATTTAACAAACACTGTTAAATCCCGTTCAAAATGTACCACCGTTAACAGGAATTAACGGTATTTTGTGGAAAATGTGGACACCTACTCCCCATTCATTCCCCACAAAACTCCCCATGGCAAGTATCACCAAAAACTCTGGCGGCTACAGAGCGCAAGTCTACGTGCGCGGCACTAGAGACAGTAAGGTATTTCCAACCCGTCGAGAAGCCGCTCAATGGGCAGCTGAACGCGAAATTGAACTCCGAGCAAAGGCGGATACACCCGAGTCAATTTACACGCTTGGCGATGCTATGCGCAAGTTTGGGGAGGAAGTTGCGCCTACCCATAAAGGTGAAGTATGGGAACTCACCCGCCTCAAAGCCTTTGAGCGCACCCTGCCTGTCAATTCAAAAATTGGCCAAGTCACCACCAAAGACCTGACCGAGTGGCGCGATAAGCGCTTGACCAATGTGTCACCTGCCACAGTCCTGCGTGAATTCAAGCTGCTTAGCTCTATCTTTGAGCATGCAAGACGCGACTGGTGCTGGATAACGACCAATCCCGTCAAAGACGTGCGCAAACCAGCGGCCCCCGACCACCGAGACAGAGTGATTACAGGCCCCGAAATTCGCAAAGTGCTTAGAGCCACCAAGTGGACGCGTGGGCCATCCAAAAGCATCACCCACTCGCTGGCCAACTGCTTCTTGTTGGCATTGATCACGGGCATGCGCTCTGGCGAAATTACCGCCCTCACTTGGCCGCAGGTCAAAGAAAAGCACATCGTGCTCTCTACCAGCAAGACCGGCAAGGGGCGCGATGTCCCCCTGTCCAAAACGGCACGTCGCATCATCGACCTTCAGCGCGGGTTTGATGAGTCGTTGGTATTTGGCCTCACATCGTCCACCCGCGATGCGCTTTTTCGCAGGGCCAAAGCCACAGCCAAGGTGGACGGATTTACTTTTCACGATGCCCGACATACGGCGGCAACACGACTGGCCAAGAGCCGCGTTTTTGATGTGTTGACGTTGTGCAAGGTGTTTGGCTGGTCAGACCCCAAGATGGCCATGGTGTACTTCAACCCCACAGCTAAGGATTTGGCTGATTTACTTTAAAAAGACCGAATCGACTGTGTTAACCACCCAAACGGTGTTTTTTGATATAGGATTCCACCTATGAGTGAACTCCTTGCAGCCATCCCTCGCCTGTTTTCAATGAACAGGATGCATGACTATGCACATTTTGTCGAACGCGCTCGGGCAAACGAGCTGGCGACAAGAGCAACCGAATCAACTCAGCGTCAAATGATGGACGCATACCTGAGCGTAATCAATCGTGCGGAAAAAACAAACCATACCAACGCAGCAAAATAAACCTGCTGCCGCGGCTCTTCGATCGCACCAACAAACTGTTGTTCATCATCAGCAAACAGTTCAGACGATTTTCGATCCAGAGGTCTTGCTGAAGTACAAGGCCATGGTGCCAGATGCCCCAGAGCGCGTACTGGCCGTGTTTGAACAAAATTCAGCAACTGAACGACAAATGATTGAGTTAGCTTTGAAAGCTCATCGCGCCGACAACTTGCGTAGAGACTGGATGGCTTTTCTCATCATCATCGTTGGAATGGGTACTTCCGGTCTATTTGCTTATCTAGATAAGCCTTGGTTATCAGGCACCGCACTGGCTGCGATCATTGGATATGCTGTGATCGGCTTCCTTCAAAAGTCCAAGCAACCCGCGCAAAATCAGCAGCAATAACGAAAGGCATCAAAATGAAACACATACAACGTGAAGGCTGGGACGATTAATTCCCATTCAGCCAACAACCGCAAAAGCCCACCACCCCGAAGGATGGTGGGCTTTTGCAATTTAGAACAAGCCAGCAGGCTCCGCATCCACGTCCCAGCTGCTGATGATCAACTCCATGCGCTCAACACCCTGCCCACCACCCACGGTGTACTTGATGGGCACTTCAAGGATGTGGAAGCCATCGAAGCACTGACGAATGTCTGGGTGGTCGTTGATGCTCAAAATGGCCTTGCCTTTGATTTCGCGCATCATCTTGGCCATGGTCTCATACTCAGCCCATGGGAACGGCACACCGTAGCCCTCCGTCTCCCAATAGGGGGGATCAAGGTAGAAGAAGCTGTGTGGACGGTCGTACCGCTTGATGCAGTCTTTCCAATCCAGCCGCTCGATGTATGCGCTCGACAAGCGCAAGTGCGCCGCACTCAGCGACTCCTCGATGCGCAGCAAATTCACTGCCGGTGCCGTGGTGGCCGTGCCCCACGATTGCCCATCCACACGTCCACCGAACGCTTGATGCTGCAGGTAATAGAAACGGGCCGCGCGCTGAATGTCGGTCAGCGTTTCGCTGGGCGTACTCTGCGTCCACTTGAATATCTCACGGCTGCTGAGCGCCCATTTGAACTGGCGCACAAACTCTTCGAGGTGGTTTTGCACGACACGGTAAAGATTGACCACGTCGCCATTGATGTCGTTGATTACCTCCACCTCCGCAGGATTGCGTAAAAAGTAGAGCGCTGCGCCTCCTGCGAAAACCTCGACATAGCAGCTGTGCTGCGGGAAGCGAGGGATGATGTGGTCTGCTAGGCGGCGTTTGCCGCCGATCCACGGGATGATGGGTGATGCCATTGTGAGCACTTTCTTTGTTGTTAAACTTCACCCGCCCTCGAGGGTGGCGGGGTCTTGGCTGACTCACAGGCCCGTTCTGTGGATTGGCGGCTGGGTGTGGTGTTCGCGCACCCCATCCAGTCGCCTCGTCTTTTTTAGGGCGGCGCAATGCCCCCTATGCGCTGATACATCAGCGAATCTGCGGCGTGACCGTCTGCATCGAGGGCGATGCGTTCAGCGTCTTCTGTAAGTTGGTCAATGGCTTGGCCAACTGCTTCGAGTAACTTTCCGTAGGCTGCGCGGTCGACGGTGCAGGCATCTGCACTGGACGTGGGCAAATCGCGAGCGCGCTGGACGAAGGCGTCGCGCACCCGATCACGCTCAGCGTGAGTAGCAACAGCATCAGCTTGATTGCGGTTTGTTGTTTCTGTGTGTTCATCGACGGCTCCTAAAAGTGTTTCTGTTTGCCGCGCTTCGGTTGCGCGGGCCTCACGTTGCAAAGCAGCTTCAGCCGCGTGGTACTCAAGATCGCGCTGTGCATAACCATCGGTGTAGCCAGAGTGATGAGCGGCCCACGCACTCAGCGCTAAGAAAATAAGAGCACCCAATGTGGTGATGATTCGGCCTTGCAGCGTCATGCGAATACTCCTTTGGCAGCATCCAGTAGGGCCATGCGCTCTTTGTAGCCATTCAGCCCACCGTTGATTCGCCGGGTGATGTGTTCAAAGTCGCCCGCATCGGCCAGCTCATTCAGTCCGTGCTCTTTCCAATACCATGCGGCGCTGCGTGCGGCCAGCGCAGGGGCTGACAACAGACTTGGGTTTTGTAACAAGTCGAGCAAAAACGCTTGCCCCACGTGGTCATAGTTGATGCGGCCCGTGATCTGAATCAAGCCACGACCTCGGTACTTCAACCCGTCGCCTGGCTGCGTATTGCCTAAGTCCTTGCGTCCTTCGTAGCCACGCTGCGCGGGCGTTGGCCCCCACAGCTCGGTGGTGTAAACCAGCCCGCCACTTTCGTGGCCAATTTGCGCCAAGAACATACTGGTGCGAGCAGGCGTGTTGATCTCGAACTCGGCCATGGCCGCCACGATGTGTGGCATCCATGCGGCGGCGCGAGCGAGACTTGCGCCTGTGGCGCGTGATAAATCATTGGGGGTCATCGGGTCATCCTTCTTTCACGCGGGTGCGCACAATCAATACTGCAAAACCCAACAAAACTGAAGTTTCAGCAAGCGTGGGGTGGTCAAGTCGAAGCAGCGGCGTATTAGCGCTTTGCACGCCACACAGCAGCAGAACAGGCGTGGCTATTGCTCCGCCAGCACCTAATGCAAAAAGCAACCAAGCAAGGGCTTTGAGCCACTCGGTCACCCGCTCGCGAGCACCCATCCCACGCACGCAAGGGTTAGTGCGCTCTAACTTGTTCAGTGCTTCAGCCAGCACGACAAAACCAGCGACAAAATGCAGAGCCTGAAGGAGTGAATTCATTTCGCACCCCCATCTACAACGGCAGGCGCTTCGCCGAGTCTAGAGATGAGGATTTGCAACACACGCTGTGCACCGCCCCCGACACCAAACGCTGCGCTCAGCAAAAGCGAATCGGGCAAGTTGGCCATCAACAATGCCAACGGGGTGAGATAACCAGCGGTGAGGCTGCTTGCGATCGCTACAAACATTCGCTCAAGCGTCGTGGCGACAAGATGCTGCCAGGTGTCGCCCTCGCTGGGCACGCTATTGAGCAAGATAATGGCAACAAGGCCACCGAAAAATCCAGCGACCAACACATCGGCACGAAGGCCGAGTGGGACGCCGAATGCTGTGAGCATTGGCACGGATAGACCAGCGGCGGCATAGGTAACCACCGCAGCTGTTGTTGAAGTTGGCTCGGCCATGTTCTATTTCCTCTGTTTTAATAATTCAAGCCACTGCGATCGGGATGATCTTGTGCGCCACCTTGGCAGATGGCACGCCATCCACCATGCCGAAAATATCTTTGCGATCGCTGCGGAAATCTCCCTCGATGTAGACAGGCATCGCACCTGTCATGAATTCGATGGCTGCTGCAAAAAATGGAATGTTGTCTGAGTACGCGGCATCACAACCAGCATCCCAAAGGGCCCCTTCAAGAAACATGCAGGAGCCTTTGCAAAGCTGTAGCACAGGGCAGCTTGGACAATCACCGCGCTCACTCCAATGAGTCGATGTTTTTAGCTTGACTGCTTGCAGATTTGAAATATGGCCAATGTTGTGAGGCTGGTCATTTGGTGCAATCGCAGCTGCACTGACGTTTTGACAAGTGATGACGTTGCCATGCAAGTCAACGGCCAAGTTGTCGGGACGGTCCATGCCGCACTTTTGCCCCAGCGCAGAGGCAGGTCGTGCAGATTTAATTGAGCGCACAAAATCTTGAATCTTGCTGTGTGCGATTGAAAACTTAGATGCCATGCCAAGGCGCAATTCTTTGAATGCGAGGGACCGAAAACCAATGTGGTCGCGGGGAGTTTTGAACGTAGAAGCCATGCCACCATCGTCATACGGGTCGATGAAAGACCCCTCACCCACCACCACACCGTCGCCAAAGCGTTCTTGCAGCCAAGCCTGAATATGTGCACGGCTGCGATTGTCCGCATGCAACATGGCGTTGATACTCATGCGACCCTGTGGCTGAAGCCGATGCCACAGATCCATGATGGCCGCGCGCTTCTCTGGGTCGTCTAGCGGGTCTGCACCGCGTGCGTGGTAGCCAGGTCCATCGTGAGACAAACCCACGCTAAAACCAAGTCGATCTAACCAGTCGTTTTTCTCAACATCAAGCAAGCTGCCATTGGTGATGATGTTGAATCGAACCTGTGGGTACCGCTCGCGTAAGCACTCCGCCAGAGGTTTGAGAGTTTTCCAATAAACCAACGGCTCTCCTCCCCAAAACTCAATACGCTCGGGCGGCTCGATCAAAGCATCGGTCAAAGCATCCAAAAAGGAAGCGACATCACCCGGGTTGGTCTGGTCGGCACGCGGAACAAACCTTTGCGAACAGTAGCTGCATTCATAGTTGCACAGCAAGCCGAGACTGATCTTCAATGTTTTAACCGTGCCTTTACGACCCGACTGCGTTGAAGAAACCACTGTCGCGCCCTTAAATACCGCAGCCTCAACAGGAATAACAGCAGCGCCATCTGCCCATGTCAGTGCAGACGTCTGATTGTCATAGTGCAGGATTGCAGAAGTGCCATCGTCACGCAGCACATGGATATTGAACCTAGACATTACGCACCGCCTGACTTAGTTTTGTAGTACTGCTCTTGCAACGAGCGAATGTGAGCTTTGCGATCAGCAATGCCTTTAATGGCTTTGTCTGGGCCCTTGAATTGGAGTGACGAAGATTGCTCAAGCATGGCCTTGAACTGAGGCAACCAATCAGGACGTTCGTCCTCTGGCTGTTTTTCAGCCAATGAGATCACCAGCATAGAAAGCAGGTCTATTTGCTTTTCTTGCTCAGCCAACATACTCATGGGATTCACTCGCGCGATCAAATCGTTCTTTGCTATGACGGAGCGCATAAAAGGACCGTCTACAAAACCGGGAATGATCTCACCCAAGATTGAAGTACTGGACCCAAACTTATCATGAACATTGAATGGCAAATCAGTGTGCATAGGCTGCGACACAACCACAAAAAGCTCATCAGTTTCGCCACGAGCAACAGTCAAAATCGGACCCTCTTGGCAGCCTCGGTGCGACCGCATAAATGCATCACCGTCTCGGCTGTTCGCAAAATCGTCCGCCTCTAAGAATCCACCCTTTGTAAAGCTCCAATAAAAGTACTTGTATTCCCACGGTTGGATGTCATCAACAGACAAACGCAAAGCTGCGCCATCACCAGCATTGATCCTTTCAACAATCAGACTCGCATCATCTTTATGAATGATGATCAATGGAGCTTGATACCCATCTGCTTTTTCAATGAATTTTGAACGTAAGATGATCATGATTTATCCTCCGCAGGTGCAATCACAATTGCAATTGCAGTTAGAAGAGTTGCTCTCATAAATCCAGAATTGCGAGCCATTTGTGCGCGTGCACAGGCGTTTCATTCCTGGAGTATTTCCACCTTGGTCGTAGTGCGATTGACCGCCAGCAAACGTACGTAGCGCATCGTTATTAGCTGCAAATTTGTCATGCAACCACCCGTAGTTTTTGGTCCAAACTTGGCCCAAGTTGTTCTCGTACAAAGCCCAACTACCAGCGGTATCCAAGAAACCCATCAAGTCTTCGTTGTGATGCAAGTAACGCGTACGACCAGTAGAGGTGTCATTCAAATTAAGGTAGTTCGCCGCACTTGAAATCGTCAACGCAGGAACCGTCAAAGTTCCTGTCATCGTGTCGCCGGTTTTGGCAACGCGACCCGACTGGTCAACGCTTACAGCCACATTGCCCGATGCGTCAGGCCCAGCGCCATTGACTGAGCGCAAATAACTCGCCGCTGCAAAATCGCCCAGCTTGGCGGCACTGCCTGCGATGTCGATGGGCCAATTGCCCGTAGCGCCCGTGCCATCGGTTTTTGGCTTTTGTGCAAGTGACGTGGCAACGTCTGAGGCGTTGGCTTTTAAGCTACTGTCGAACAGCACATCTTCGCCACCCGCTGAGTTACGTTGAACCAGCTTCGCATCCGTGGTGCCAACTCGGACCCAGCGGCGCATGCCTGCGACCAAGTTGCCCATGCCTGCATAGTCGCCACTCCACAATCGTGCGACGTGGCCACGCACGGTTTGCCAAACTTCAGTTGAGTAGTTACTCGCACCGTCTGGTTTGTTTAAGTCATTTAAGTCTGCCATTGATCCTCCAAAAATTAGTAGCCGCCAATTTGCAACGAGCCTGCCCCACTGACACGGTTGTTGGCTGCGTCCCACGCCATGACGTACACCTTGGCGGGCGTGGTGGGTGCGGCGCTGTCATCGATGTAAACGTTCCACTTCGCGATGGGCGATGTGCCACCCAGTGTTGTAGGTGTTGGCGAAAACACCGCCGTGACCACATCGGAAAAGTTTTTGGTGGTGGTGTACGCCGTGCCATTGGCATCACTGCTAACCAGCGTGAGTGCGGCGAATTCGCTTTTTTCTTCGCTACTGACCACCACATGCACGCGTTGCAACCTCACCAAGTCATCACCCCCAACGGCGGTGACGCTGTAAGTCACGCGCACGTAGCGCACTTGAGAGACTTGCACCTCAGTCGCCCCCACAGGCCCAGCTGTCCATGTGCTGGCGTCTGCACTCCACTCGATCAACACGCTCGGCAGGACCGAGCCCACCAAGGTGACGCTTTGTACCGTCACGCCCACCTTGACGCTGGCCATCAATTTGCCAATGTCGTGTAGCTCTACATAGCTGCCCGTCAACGCAGAAGGCTCAAAAGCCAAGGGGTAGCTGGCGGCCACTTGTGCGTCGCTGCTGGTCCACCCACGTGAAGAAAAGTGGCTGTCCCATGTTTCGCCAGCGAACGCGGGCAAGTAGAGTGCACCGTCATCGACATAGGCATTGTTTTTGGTGCCTGTCCAGTTTTCATCCCACTCGGTCGACAGCACAAAGTTGACGGGCAAGGTGACGTTCACATCCAACGGTGCGGGGGTGCTGAGGTTGCCAGCCACGTCTTCAGCCACCAAATAAATACGTTTGGCCCCTGCACTTCTAAAAATCACCACATCGCTACGCGAGTCAGCGCCTGCTTTTCCATAAAGCGCACAGTCTGCAAAAGCAGCGCCCGATGTGCCGGTATAGATGCTGTAGCTTTTGATAGGCTGGCTGGTTTTGGCATCGTTCCAGCCCAGCGCCACCGTATTGACCTGCACATCTGAGCGGGCAATGACGACAGTTGAGGGGGGCGAAATAATCAGGCTGCACGTGGCAGCCGTGGCGCTGTAACTGAGTGATTCATCACGGTGACGCGCCCACATCGTGAGTGTGGCACCCGAAGATTGCCAGCCCAAAAGATGTGAGGTGCTGGACTTACGGGTGATCAACGTGCCTGCATCCCACGATGGACCGCTGCGCAACTCGGTGTCTAAATAGTCGGCATCAAGCGATTTGCTCCAAGTCACCAACACCCCGTTGCTGGTGATGGTCAAGGACAGCCCACCCACAGCATTAGGCAACTCATGCTGCAACATGTAGGGGTAAGCCACCACCTCAGCCAATGACTGCATGCTGCTGCCAAATTGGTTGAGTGATGTGAGCTTGAAATAAATGGTGGAGCCTACCCATTCGCTCGGCAAGGGCTCTGTTTCAAACACGTCGTTATCCACACGAACAAAGCTCGCCCCCGCAGCCAGTGCAGCTGGGGTGCTGTTGAGTTTGGCCCGACGCAAGCTGTTTAATTGGTAGGTGTTGGCGGCCTGCAACGAGGATGTTTGGTAGCTCAAGTACTCGCCCTTGCCACCCGTGCCTACCCAGCACATGGTGGAGCCACTGTCGGCATCAGCCGCAGAGCCAGAAAGCAACTGACCACCGACACCTGCCAAGACCACCGACAGGCTGGTATCAGACACACCGAGAGGCGCAGTGAGCTGACCATAACGGGTGCGAGATTTGGTTTGGCCCAACTGCCTGTAGTTGTTACCGTCAACGCTCATCCAAATCACGCAACCACCCCACGTGGTATCAGGGCCGGTTGCAGCAATGCGCACAACGATGCCACTGCCACCCGTGTATTTGATGGGCGACTGAAAAAACACAGGAGTCGCTACATTTTTTGGCGCTGCGTTGTAGTTGCCCACAAACCCCGCTGATTTTTGAAACGCGTAGGCAGCTGGGGTGAATGCAGCCATGGGCGCATCTTCGGCTTTGATGGAGAACACATCATCTTGGTCTTCGATCTCGATGATGCGCACCACCAACTTATCGAGGCCAAGGTAAGCGTCAGTCAACGTGACGTAGTCCATAGGCTCTAAGCGTGCATAGCGTGCACCGAGCGTGAACTCATAGGTATTGCGCAAGGCAATTTCACGTTGAAGGATTTGCTGCGCAACCAAGCGTGCGACTTGCGCATCAGTGATGCCGTTGAGACTGATGTTGTCTTTGGTTCGAATGCCCGAGCGCGCAATGCTTTCGTCATCCTTGGCCTCGCTGATGGCCGTGTTGTATTCACGGCTCGCGTCGGCGTATTGAACTTTGATGTGGTTGTAAGTGTCAGCCTCGCTTTTGCGCGTGACTTTGATGGGGTCAGTACCTGCGTCTGCAATGAAATCATCATCGCTCAGGTTGTAGGCAGGCGTGGTGTTGGGCACATACGAACCTACGCTGGATGCACCGTAGGGGACAAACTTCAACAGCCCCTCGCTTGACACCAAGCCCACGTTGCCAATGGTGGCCAAGTCATTCACCATGTCAGCACATGCCGACAAGCTGGTGTAAACGGGGCACGCATAAATACCCAAACCCGATGCATAAGCCAACGCATCATTGACCGACCCTAATGCGCTAGAGGGCACGCCCGAACGCTGCAACAAATCGATGGCAACGGTCATGGGCGAAGGCTGTGAGCCAAATTGCGTGTTCTCAACCTCGACCGTGTGGTTTGGGATTTGAGCACCTTGATCAAGCGCGTAGCGTTGGGCGTACAAATAGCCCGTGTTGCTGTAGC